>NZ_CP027669.1:0-652869 GCF_003008595.1 Simplicispira suum
GGATCGTGCTGCGGAACTACCTGGCCGAACAAGCCATCCGAACAGCAGGCGCTGGCGATTTCAGCGAAGTGCACCGCTTGCTGGCTTTGCTTGCCCATCCTTTCACCGAGAGCCCCGGTCACGCCGCCTATGCGGCGCCCCCGCCCGACTGGGCGTCGCACCTATCCATCAGTTGTTCATCATGACCTTTCCTGTTCAGAAATCCGAAGCCGAGTGGCAGTCGGTATTGAAAGAAAAAGGCGCCGAACCCGGCGCGCTGCAGGTCACGCGCCACGCAGCCACCGAGCGCCCTTTTACTGGTAAATATGAAGCGCATTGGCAGGATGGCAGCTACCACTGCATCTGCTGCGGCAACCTGCTCTTCGACGCGGGGACCAAGTTCGACGCCGGCTGCGGCTGGCCCAGCTTCTCGCAGGCCGTGCCCGGCGCCATTAAGGAAAACGTGGACCTCAGCCACGGCATGCGGCGGGTGGAAACCGTTTGTGCACAATGCGGCTCGCATCTGGGCCATGTGTTCGAGGACGGCCCCGCTCCGACCGGACTGCGCTATTGCATGAATTCCGCCTCGCTCGATTTCGACGCGAAGGCCTCCTGACCCAGCCGCTGCCAAAGCGCCCCTTCATGAAACTTCTGATCGACTTTTTCCCCATCATCCTGTTCTTTGTGGCCTTCAAGGTCTGGGGCATCTACGTGGCAACCGGCGTGGCAATTGCTGCAACCGTGCTGCAAATAGCCTACCTGCGCTACAGGCACGGCAAGGTGGAAGCCATGCAATGGGTGAGCCTGGGCGTCATCGTGGTGTTTGGCGGCGCCACGCTGCTGGCGCACAGCGACACCTTCATCAAATGGAAGCCCACGGTGCTGTACTGGCTGATGGGCGGCGCCCTGCTGGTGGGGCAATGGGTGTTTCGCCGCAACCTCATCAAAAGCCTGATGGGTGCGCAAATGGAACTTCCGGAACCCGCCTGGAACGCGCTCAACTGGGCATGGAGCGGATTTTTCGCTGCGATGGGCTTGCTCAATCTGTGGGTGGCTTTCAACTTCGACACCGATACTTGGGTGAACTTCAAGCTCTTTGGCGGACTCGGACTGATGCTGGCCTTTGTGCTGGCGCAGGCGGTTTTCCTCAGCCGCTATGTCAAAGACACCGAACCCGAAAAGGACCCACAGCCATGACCATCCCGTTGGCCATCACCGCTCCCGCCATGGACGCCGCCCTGCGCACGGCACTCACACCGACACAGCTTGAGGTGTTGGACGAAAGCTACCAGCACGAAGGCCATGCCGGCGCCAACGGTACGGGCTTTGGCACCCATTTCCGGGTGCGCATCGCGTCACCAGCGCTTACAGGTCTGCCCCGCGTCAAACAGCACCGGCTTGTGTATGATGCGCTGCAAGAATTTATCGACGAAGGCGCTCACGCCATCGCCATTGAGGTTCTTTGATCCCACCCGGCAACGCGGTGCGGCTCGCCGGCAATCTGCTGGCACCTTTTCCACCTTTTGGATTTCGAATGAAGAAACAGCTTTTGTCCGGCCTTGTGGCCGCCGCCTTGCTGGGCACCGTGGCATTGCCTGTGGCCGCCCAGAACATTGCCGTGGTCAACGGCAAGGCCATCCCCAAAGAGCGCGCCGACATCCTGCGCCAGCAGGTGGAGCGCTCGGGCCGCCCCGTCACGCCCGAGATCGAAAAACAGATCAAGGACGAAGTGATTGCGCGCGAAATCTTCCTGCAGGAAGCCGCCAAGCGCAACCTCGAAAAAGACCCCGATTTCAAGGTGCAGATGGAGCTGGCGCGCCAGACCATCCTGATTCGCGAGTTGTTTGCTGATTTCCAGAAGAACAACCCGGTGACCGACGCCGAAATCAAGGCCGAATACGACAAGTTCGTTGCCGCCAACAGCGGCAAGGAATACAAGGCCAGCCACATCCTGGTGGAAAAAGAAGACGAGGCCAAGGCCATCATCGCTTCCATCAAGAAGGGCGCCAAGTTTGAAGACATCGCCAAGAAGCAGTCCAAAGATCCAGGTTCGGGCGCCAAGGGCGGCAACCTTGATTGGGCCAACCCAAGCAGCTACGTGGCCGAGTTCACCGAAGCGCTGATCAAGCTCGAAAAAGGCAAGATGACGCAGACCCCGGTGAAAAGCCAGTTTGGCTGGCACGTGATTCGCCTGGACGATGTGCGCCAGGCCGAACTCCCCAAGCTCGAAGACGTCAAGGCCCAGGTGGCGCAGCAGCTGCAGCAGCAAAAACTGGCGAAGTTCCAGGAAGACCTGCGCGCCAAGGCAAAGATCGAATAGCCTCGCATCGAATACCACCGAATTTTTCGGTGCATCCCAACGCGGCCTCGGCCGCGTTTTTTTATGCTCCCTTGGCCGCGATCAGCCAGGCCAGCGCCGTCAGCGCGCCGAGCATCACGGGCTGGTGCAGCAAGTAGTACGACAGGCTCCAGCGTCCGAGCCGGGCCAGCGGCCGGGCAGCGCGCGGCACGGGCGCCGTGAGCCACCGGGGCCGCTGCGCAACAAGCCATTGCCCGGCAGCCAGGCCCCACCACATCACGCCCAGCCAGGGCAGCACGGGCACATAGTCTTCGGTGAATGGTTTGCGCGAAATCAAGCCCAACCAGTTGAGCGCCCGCCCGTCCATGAGCGCAGCCCAGTGCGCGAGCGGCCCGCCGAGCAGCTCCTGCGCCAGCCAGGGCAGGAGCAGTGCGAGCACGCCTGCCGGCCACAACCAGCGCCCCCATCCGGCCGTCAGGCGGGCCAGCAACAGCATCACCGCCATGCCATGCAGGACGCCAAAGTAAATGAAGCTGTGCGGAAACATCAGCCAGGAGCCGAAACTGACCAGCATGGCGGCGGCCAGCACCTGCAGCCAGCGGCGCGAAAACCGGCGCCAGCCGATGCCATGCGCCTGCGCCACCGCCTGCCCCAAGCCAGCGCACAGGAGGAACAGCGTGACGATGGCGGTGCGCTGCCAGGTCCAGAACGGGTCGCCCAGAAAATTCTGTGGCCACCAGCCAAAATGGCTCAGATCAAAGCAGAAATGAAACACCGTCATCCACACCATGGCCAGGCCACGCAAGGCGTCGATGGCGGCGTAGCGCTGGAGGTGGCTGGCAGAACGTTCGGGCATGCAGGGCAGGCTCAGTCTTGGCGTGGCATTGGGACAACGATTCTCGCGCAGCCATGAAAAAAGGACTTGCAGCGCGTGCTGCAAGTCCTCGGTTCGGTGGTCGGAGCGGCGGGATTCGAACTCGCGACCCTCTGCTCCCAAAGCAGATGCGCTACCAGGCTGCGCTACGCTCCGACAGCTAGTATTCTAACCTGCAGATTTCTTTCAAATTGCCGCAAACGGCCAGTACATGAAAAGAAATTCAGGCAGCAAATACTGGTTTGCTAGCGCGACGGGCCCGGACCCCGGCCCGCGAGATGGCGGAACGTGATGCGGCCCTTGGTCAAGTCGTAGGGCGAGAGTTCAAGCGACACCTTGTCGCCCGCGAGGATGCGAATATGGTGCTTGCGCATCTTGCCGCCGGTGTAGGCGATCAGTTGGTGCCCGTTCTCCAGCGTCACGCGAAAGCGCGAATCGGGCAACACCTCGGTCACACTGCCCTGCATTTCGATCAGTTCTTCTTTGGCCATTTTCAATCTCTGGTAAACGATTCAATCCGCCCGCTGGCATGGTCCCCAGCGTCATTGCCAGGAGCGGGCTGCTACAGCGTGCACTGTCCGTTCGGTAAGAACAGACGCGCTGTGCATTGCGGTCGGGGGGTTGCTGCACCCGCAGCGCAGCTCGGTAGGAAGGCCGGCGTGACGGCTTCAATGGACAGGCGGGGGCGCAGGCCCTTAGCCAGTCAATTGTAGCGTGACACGCTCGCCTTGACTACATGGCGTGCCGCACCGCTCTATAGAATGGCCCGCCATACCTGCACTTGACTCCTTGCCATGTCCGATTCGTTTGCTGTTTCTCTCCAGTACCTGCTGCCCAAGCAGGCGCTGACCGTGCTGGCCGGCAAGATGGCCTCGGCCCGCGCGGGTTGGTTCACCACCGCCCTGGTGCGTGCCTTCATCTCACATTACGACGTGGACATGACCGAGGCCGAGCATGCGGACCCGTCTGCCTACCCCAGTTTCAACGCCTTTTTCACCCGCGCATTGCAAGCAGGCGCACGCCCGATTTCGGCCGCCGAATGGGCCTGCCCGGTGGATGGCTCCATCAGCCAGTTCGGCGCCATTGAGCAAGATCAGATCTTCCAGGCCAAGGGCCACCACTACTCCACCACCGCGCTGCTGGGCGGCGATGCGGCGCTGGCCGCGCGTTTCACCAATGGCCACTTCGCCACCCTCTACCTGAGCCCGCGCGACTACCACCGCATCCACATGCCGTGCGCTGGCAGGCTCGTCCGCATGGTGCATGTGCCAGGTGACTTGTTCTCGGTCAACCCAGCCACCGCACGTGGCGTGCCGGGCCTGTTTGCGCGCAACGAACGGGTGGTCTGTATCTTCGAGGGAGCGCAAGGCCCTTTGTCATGGTGCTGGTAGGGGCAACCATTGTGGGCAGCATGGCCACGGTATGGCACGGCCTGGTCAACCCGCCGCGCACGGGGGTGCTTCGGCACTGGGATTACCCCGAAGGAAAAATTGTGTTGCAAAAGGGCGAAGAAATGGGCCGCTTTCAACTTGGCTCCACCGTCGTTCTGCTGTTTCCACAGGGACCGCTGCACTTCAGCTCCCACTGGGAAAGCGGGGGCGCAGTGCGCCTGGGACAAGCCATGGCCGAGCGCAGTGCGACCACCGGCATCAGTTCCTGAATGCAAGCCCTGCGAGGTATATAGAGAGTGAACAAAGACGAAGTGCGCGTGCCGATCGGCCGCTACCACTTCAGCGAACGCGGTATGACCTTATAGCGAGGATGTCGTTCGCGCCGATGGACTGCGCTGCAACAATGGCGGCTTGCCGCCCCCCCATTTCGCAAACCCCCGGAGAACCTGAATGAAGCTCGAAACCCTTGCCGTCCACGCCGGCTACTCGCCCGACCCGACGACCAAATCCGCCGCCGTTCCGCTGTACCAGACGACGGCCTACGCCTTCGACAACGCCCAGCACGGCGCCGATCTGTTCGACCTCAAGGTGGCGGGCAACATCTACACCCGCATCATGAATCCGACCACCGACGTGCTGGAACAGCGCGTGGCAGCGCTCGAAGGCGGCGTGGCGGCCCTGGCCATGGCCTCGGGGATGGCGGCGATCACGGCGGCCATTCAGACCATTGCGGAGGCCGGCGACAACATCATCTCGGCCAGCACGCTCTACGGCGGCACCTACAACCTTTTCGCCCACACCTTCCCGCAGCAGGGCCTGGAAGTACGCTTTGCCGACCCGGCCAAACCTGCCAGCTTTGCTGCGCTGATTGACGAGCGCACCAAGGCAGTGTTCTGCGAATCGATTGGCAACCCGTTGGGCAACGTCACCGACATCGCTGCGCTCGCCAAGGTGGCGCACGATGCTGGCGTGCCGCTCATCGTGGACAACACCGTGCCCAGCCCTTATCTGTGCCGCCCCTTCGAGCACGGCGCGGACATCGTGGTGCACGCTTTGACGAAATACATGAACGGCCACGGCAACAGCATTGGCGGCATCATCGTGGACAGCGGCAAGTTCCCCTGGGCCGAGCACAAAGAGCGCTTCAAGCGCCTGAACGAGCCTGACGTCAGCTACCACGGCGTGGTTTACACCGAAGCCCTGGGCGCTGCCGCCTACATTGGCCGTGCCCGCGTGGTGCCGCTGCGCAACATGGGCGCCGCCATTTCGCCCTTCAACGCCTGGCTGACGCTGCAAGGCATTGAAACCCTGCCGCTGCGCATGGACCGCACCTGCGAGAACAGCCTGGCCCTGGCCAAGTTCCTGCAAAGCCACCCCAAGGTCGAATGGGTGCGCTACGCGGGCCTTCCCGACCACCCCGACCACGCGCTGGCCCAGCGCCAGATGGGCGGGCGGGCGTCAGGCATTCTGTCCTTCGGCCTCAAGGGCAGCGGCGCCGACCCCCGTGCCGCGGGCGCCCGCTTCCTTGACGCGCTCGGCCTGTTCACACGCCTGGTCAATATTGGCGATGCCAAGTCGCTGGCGACGCACCCGGCCTCCACCACGCACCGCCAGCTCGACGCTGCCGAGATGGAAAAGGCCGGCGTGAGCGAGAACATGGTGCGCCTGTCGGTGGGCATTGAGCACATCGACGACCTGCAGGCCGACCTGGCGCAGGCGCTGGACAAGGTCTAAGTCGAAACCAGGTGAAAAATTTGTTGTTTTTTGCCCCTGTCGCTTGCTATATATAGATAGTTTGCTACATATTAAATAGCAATCACGCAACTGACGGCAGCCAGTATGTGCTGCGTCAGAAGGAGCTGGTCTGCGGCCTGCGATGATAGGCGCCTCACCAGCTCCTGCGCCTTGAGCGCAGTCCGTGCCTTGGTGCATCGGCGTCTCTTTTTCCATCCGCATTGCGCGCTGCGCTGGCTGCTTTGCGTGCTGGCTCTGGCAGGCGCATCTGTAGCGCTCGCCAGCAGTGGCGACCCCGCTGCGCCAGCGAACAGAACGCTGGACGTGACCCATGCTTCGGCAGGGCCGCTGACCCTCACACCGTGGTTCGATGTGCTGGAAGACCCCTCCGGCGCACTCAGTTTCGAGCAGATCCGCTCCCCGGACATCGCTGCACGCTTCACTCCCAGTGGCCGTTCCGGCACGGCCCTGAACTTTGGCATCACTCCCTCCGCCTGGTGGCTGCGGCTGCGGCTGGCCAACCCCGGCGACGGTGCGCTGGACCGCTTGCTCGAAGTGGCCTACGCGCGCCTGTCCCACCTGGACTTCTACGCGCCGCAAAGCGACGGCACCTGGCAGCAGCTGCACACCGGCACCACCCAGCCCTTTGACAGCCGGGGCTACGCGCACCGCAACTTCGTCTTTGGCATCGCCCTGCCGGCGCACGCCGAACCAACGATTTATTTGCGCATTGCGTCCACCACCGCCTTCGTCGTGCCGACCCGCCTGTGGGAGCCCGCAGCGTTTCATGCCTTTGAGCGCAGCGACTACGCCGCACAGGCCTGGTACTTCGGCATGGTGGCCGCCATGGTGCTGTTCAATCTGCTCCTGTTCGTGCGCCTCAAGGACTGGCTGTACCTGCAATACGTCGGCTTTGCGCTCTCGGTGGCCTTTGCGATGGCGGCGCAAAACGGTCTGGTGAAAGAGGTGTTCCGGCTCGAATCGCCCCTGTGGTCCGACCTGTGCACCAGCTTTGGCTACTGTTTTTCGATCGCCAGCGGCACGCTCTTCATGCGCCGCATGGTGGAAGTACCGCGCTTGCTGCCCCGTCTGGACCCATGGCTGAAGGGCTTCATCAGCTTTTATTTTCTCAGTCCCTTTTTGTTCCTGGTGCCGGGCCAGACCTTGATCAAGGCAATGGCTGTGGGCTACATACTGGCCATCGCCGTCGTCCTGTCGGTGGCCGCATACAGCGCCTGGCTGCGCCAGCGCAGCGCGTATTTCTTTCTGGCCGCCTTCACGCTGGTGTGCCTGGGTGCGGCCATCTACGCACTGCATGCAATAGGCCTGATGCCTACCAATGTGCTGACGGCCAACGCCATTCAGCTTGGATCGACCCTGGAGATGATTCTGCTGGCACTGGCGCTGGCCGACCGTTTTATCCAGATGCGGCGCGAGCGAGCGGCCATGCAAGCGCAGTTGCTTGCCACGCAAAAAACCTTGATTGATACCCTTCGCCACAATGAGCAGCGCCTGGAAGAGCATGTGGCTGAGCGCACCGTGGCCCTGGAAGCGGCTAATCGCCGGCTTGAGGCCTTGAGCCGCACCGATGGCCTCACCGGCATCGCCAACCGGCGCCGATTCGACGAGGTACTGGCCAGCGAATGGGCACGCTCGCAACGCAGCGGCGAACCGCTGGCGCTGGCCATGATCGACATCGACTGGTTCAAGGCCTACAACGACCACTACGGACATCTGGCGGGCGACGACTGCCTGCGCAGTGTTGCGGGCGTGCTGGCGAACTGCGCAGCGCGCAGCACCGATCTGGTGGCACGTTACGGCGGAGAGGAATTTGCCATCATTTCACCGCATACCACGGCGGCGCAGATGCAGGCCTTGGTACTGGCACTTCAGCAATCCCTGGCGGCTCTGGCGCTGCCGCACCCCACTACACCAAGCTGCTGCGTCACGCTCTGTGCGGGTGTCGCTGCGCAAATAGCCCAGCCAGGTGAAGCGCCCGAAGCCCTGGTGGCAGCGGCCGATCAGGCGCTCTACCAGGCCAAGGTCGCAGGGCGCAATGGGGTGGTGCTTGCTTGAGAAAAGATCCTGGATTTTAACGAAAACCGTTCTGTAGCAGGTGTCGATTGCTCTTGTTTTAATAGCAATAAACCATTGCACTTGCTACGGAGATAACGCGATTCTGGCCTGTGGCGGTGTAGCTCTGCCATCATGCGCGCCTTGCCGTCGGCATTTGGTCCCTGCCCTTCATGCGCTGTCTCCTGTATCGGTCCTGGTGTTTGTCGCTTCGCTTCCTCGTGACAGCGTGGTGTCTGCTCGCGGCGGCGTGGGCAAATGCTGCTCCCGGCCCCGTGCTGGATGCGGCTGCGACAGGCGCATCGCCTACCCCCCTGACCGCCTGGTTCGAGTTGCTGGAAGATCCCAAGGGCACGCTCACCCTGGAGCAAGTCCGCTCGCCCGAATACCGTGCCCGGTTCATCCCCAGCAGGGACAGCGGCGAAGCGCTGAACTTTGGCATCACCCCCTCCACCTGGTGGCTGCGCCTGCGGCTGGCGAACGGGAGCAGCACTGGCGTTGAGCGCCTGCTGGAAGTCGCGTACGCGCGCCTGTCCCACCTGAACTTCTACGCGCCGGAGGCCGGCGGCCATGTTCGCACCATTGAGACCGGCACCACTGCACCGTTTGAGAGCCGTGGCTACCTGAACCGCAATTTCGTCTTCCCCGTCATCCTGCCTCCCCAGACCGAACAAACCCTGTACCTGCGGGTGGCCTCGACCACGGCATTCATCGTGCCGGCCCGGCTCTGGGAACCCACTGCTTTTCACGCCTACGAGCGCAGCGACTACACGGTGCAAGCGTGGTACTTCGGCATGGCGGCGGCCATGGTGCTGTTCAACCTGCTCTTGTTCGTGCGCCTCAAGGACTGGCTGTACCTGCAGTACGTGGGCTTCGCGCTCTCAATGGCCTTCGCCCTGGCGGCGCAAAACGGCCTGGTGAAAGAAGCCTTCCGGCTCGAATCCGCCCTGTGGTCCGATGTGTGCACCAGCTTTGGCTATTCGTTTGCGCTGGCCAGCGGCATGCTGTTCCTGCGCCGCATGGTGGAGACGCGGCGCCTGCTGCCTCGCCTGGAGCCATGGTTGCAGGGTTTCATCGCATTTTTCCTTATCAGTCCCTTGCTGTTTCTGGTGACAGGTCAGGCGCTGATCAAGGCTGCCGCCCTGACCTATCTGCTGGCCATGGTCACCCTGATGGGCGTCGCGATCTACGCCGCCTGGCGGCGCCAACGCAGCGCGTATTTCTTTTTGGCAGCGTTCGCGCTGCTGGGCTTGGGCGCGGTTACCAATGCGTTGCGCGCCATGGGGCAGGTGCCCAGCAACGTTTTTACCGCCAATGCCATGCAGTTCGGCTCGGCACTGGAGATGATCTTGCTGGCGCTGGCGCTGGCCGACCGCTTCAACCAGATGCGCCGCGAGAAAGCGATCATGCAGGCAGAGCTGCTGGCCACGCAAAAGGCCTTGATCGACACGCTGAAGGAC
The DNA here is from genome assembly GCF_003008595.1 of Simplicispira suum. Classification (GTDB taxonomy): domain Bacteria; phylum Pseudomonadota; class Gammaproteobacteria; order Burkholderiales; family Burkholderiaceae_C; genus Simplicispira; species Simplicispira suum. The sequence goes on from NZ_CP027669.1 coordinate 9,811, forward strand.
AACGAGCTACGCCTGGAAGCGCGCGTCACCGAACGCACTGCCGCTCTGGAGACGGCCAACCACCGGCTCAGAGCCCTGAGCCGTACCGATGGCCTCACGGCCATCGCGAACCGACGCCGGTTTGACGAGGTGCTGGCCAACGAATGGGCGCGCTCACAGCGAACCGGCGAACCCTTGGCGCTGGCCATGCTTGATATCGACTGGTTCAAGGCCTACAACGATCACTACGGTCACCTGGCGGGCGACGACTGCCTGCGCACCGTGGCAGGCGTGCTGGCGAATTGCGCAGTACGCAGCACCGACCTGGTGGCGCGCTATGGTGGAGAGGAATTCACCATCGTCGCCCCCGGAACCACGGCGGCGCAGATGCAGGCCTTGGCACTGGAAGTCCAGCAGGCGCTGGCCGCCCTGGCGCTGCCCCATCCCACCACACCGAGCGGCTGCGTCACGCTCAGTGCCGGCGTCGCAGCACACATTGCCCAGGCGGGTGAAACACCCGAAAGCCTGGTGGCAGCCGCAGACCAGGCGCTGTACCAGGCCAAGGCCACGGGGCGCAACCGGGTGGTGCTTGCATGATTGCAATCTATAGAAAAATTGCCTCTGGCGCTTATTCAGCAAGCCCTGATAGCTCTTAAATCAATAGCAAACTAGAGACTCTGCGCCAGCCGCAGTCCGCTGAACTGCCAGCGCGCCGTGGTAGGAAAGAAGTTGCGGTACGAAAGCCGCGCATGCCCCGGCGGCGTGGCGCAGGAGCTTCCGCGCAGCACGTACTGGTTGACCATGAATTTGCCGTTGTATTCGCCCACCGCCCCTTTGGCAGCGCGAAAGCCAGGGTACGGCGCGTAGCTCGACTGCGTCCACTGCCAGACTTCGCCAAACAGCTCGCGCAGGCCCTTGCCGCCTGCGGCCTCGGGCTCGATGCGCTCGCGCGGCGCGCCGGCTTGGGCCAGCATGGCGGGCGCAAGAGACATTGCGGATGCGGCGGCCGCTTCCCACTCCGCCTCGGTGGGCAGGCGGGCACCCGCCCAGCGCGCGTAGGCATCGGCTTCAAAGTACGACAGATGCGCCACTGGGGCCTGTGGCGCGATCGGCTGCTCGCCGTGCAGGCCAAACCGGTTCCAGCCGCCCTGCTCTGCCTGGCGCCAGTACAGCGGATGGGCAAGCTGCTGCGCCGCGAGCCAGTCCCAGCCCTCGGCCAGCCACAGCTCGGGCCGCAGGTAGCCGCCATCGGCAATGAAGGCAGCGAACTCGGACTGGTTCACCAGCCGCTCCCCCAGGGCATAGGGCGCGAGGAAGCTGGCATGGCGCGGCAGCTCGTTGTCAAAGCAAAACCCGGTGCCAAGGTGGCCCACATCTGCCAAGCCACCGGGGAACTCCAGCCAAGCCATCGGCTGCACAGGCGCCGTACCCTGCAGCGGCGCGGCATCGCGGTAGGCCGGCGCGGTGGGGTTGCAGGAGAGCAAATGCAGCACATCGGTCAGCAACAATTCCTGGTGCTGCTGTTCGTGCTGCATGCCCAGCTCCACCAAGGCGCGCAGTGCCGCGTTGCCGTCTTGCTGCGCCAGCAAGGCGTGCATGCGCTGTTCTACGTTGCTGCGGTAAGCAAGCACCTCGGACAATGCCGGCCGGGTAAGCAAGCCGCGCTGTGGGCGCGGGTGTTTGGCGCCCACACCGTTGTAGTAGGAATTGAACAGCACCCGAAAGGCCGGGTGGAACGGCTGAAAACCCGGTTCATTCGGCTCCAGCACAAAAGTCTCAAAGAACCAGGTGGTGTGCGCCAGGTGCCACTTGACGGGGCTGGCGTCGGGCATGGACTGGGCGCTGCAATCTTCGGCAGACAGGGGCTCGGCCAGCACGGCGGTGTGGTGGCGAACCGCTGCAAAACGGATCAGAAGATCGTTCATTCGGGCTTGGCTTTCATGGCTGGGCGTGCACCACGGCAAACCACCCGCGCGCATCCTGCCAGGCGCGCGCACGGGAAAATCCGGCTTGCGCCAACAGATCGCAAAAGCGGTCCAACGGGTACTTGTAGCTGTTTTCGGTATGGATGCGCTCGCCTGCGGCAAACGTCCTCGCGCCGCCCGGCCAGCGCACCTGAACCGGCGCGCAGGCTTCCAGGTGCATCTCGATGCGCGATTCCTCGGTGTTGAAGAAGGCGCGGTGCTGCCAGTCGTCGGCCTCAAAGTCGCTGCCGATCAGGCGGTTGATGTGTGCCAGCACGTTGATGTTGAACTGCGCCGTCACGCCCTGCGCATCGTCGTAGGCGGCTTCGAGCACCGACACCTCTTTGGGCAGGTCAATGCCGATGAGCAGGCCGCCATCGCTGCGCGCCAAGGCACGCATCTGGCGCAGCAAGGCGAGCGCACTCGGTGGATCGAAATTGCCGATCGACGAGCCGGGATAAAACACCAGGCGCGGCGCCACCGGCAAATCGTCGGGCAAGTGGATGCCGCGTGTGATGTCGCCGCCCAGCGCGCGCGCGTCCATCCCAGGAAAGCGCGCTCCCAGGCGCTGGACCGACTCAGTGAGGTAGTCGGCAGAAATATCAACGCCGACAAAACAGCGCGGCGCAATCAGCCCACAGAGCACCGCCGCCTTGGCGCAACTGCCAGCGCCGGGCTCGATCAGGGTGCAGCCGGACCCGACGGCACGGGCAATCTCTGGCCCGTATTGCTCCAGGATGGCGTGCTCGGTGCGTGTCGGGTAGTACTCGGGGAGCTGTGTGATGGCCTCAAACAGTTGGGAGCCGCGCTCGTCATAAAAGTACTTCGGTGAAATGCGGGCCGGCGTGCGGGAGAGGCCTTCAATAATCTCGGCGTGGCGGGGCTCATGCATGTCTGGACAGCGCTTTCTCGTCAGGGTGGCCGGTCCATTGTGACGGCCCGCCGTGGCCTGCGGTGTAAGCCATTGCCCCGGCACTGCCCGCTGCGGGGAGAAGGCCGACCCGCTCGCCTCGCGCAGCGCCCGCGTCAGGCGGCCGCTTTGCGCAGCCGCTGGATCAGCGTCACCCCCACCAGCACCACCGCGCCCGCAAGCACCCCCACCCCGGCATTGAGCAGCTGCTCAGCCAGGACATCCCACACATGGCCCAGCGGCCCGATGGCGGCGCGCCCCGCCAGAGCGTCGATGGTCTCGGCCACGGCATGCACGCCGTGCACCAGGATGCCACCGCCCACCAGAAACATGGCCGCTGTGCCAATCACCGACAAGGACTTCATCAGCCAGGGGGCGGCGCGCACGATCGCATCCCCCAGCCCCCGCGCCAGGCTGCTGGACTTGCGGCTGAGCCACAGCCCCAGGTCGTCGAGCTTGACGATGCCCGCCACCAGGCCATAGACGCCAATGGTCATGACGACCGCGATCGCCGACAACACCCCCACCCGCTGCGCCAGCGGTGCAGCCGCCACGGTGCCCAGGGCAATGATGATGATTTCGGCCGACAGGATGAAATCGGTGCGCACGGCGCCCTTGATCTTGTCCTTCTCAAACGCCACCAGATCGACCTGTGGATCCAGGTTGGCGCGCACGCGGCTCTCATGCACCACCGCGTCTTCTTGCCGACCGTGCAGAAAGCGATGCGCCAGTTTCTCGGCGCCCTCAAAGCACAGGAAGGCGCCGCCCACCATCAACAGCGGCGTCACGGCCCAGGGAGCAAACGTGCTGATGACCAAGGCCAGCGGCACCAGAATCATCTTGTTGATCATCGAGCCCTTTGCCACCGCCCAGACCACGGGCAGCTCGCGATCGGCGCGCACCCCGGAGACCTGCTCGGCGTTCAAGGCCAGATCGTCGCCCAGCACGCCCGCCGTTTTTTGTGCGGCGACTTTGGACATCATGGTGACGTCGTCGGCAATCACGGCGCTTTTCTTGGCGGCCACCTTGGTCATCAGCGCCACGTCGTCGAGGATGGTGGCGATGTCGTCAAGCAGCGTCAGCAGACTGGCTCCGGCCATGGGAATCCTTGTGGGTCAGGTTAAGGTCAGAGATTTTGATAAAAACCGGCTTCTAGCGCTTGTAGGACATGCGCTGATAGCTATATTTTTAATAGTGAATCAGCTCAAATGGATGCTTATAGCGGCTAACAAAACTCAGCGAAGCGGCCCTGGCTAGGCGTTCCGTCTCAGGCAGTACGGGCAGTACGACAAGACGGAACAACGACGCCAGGGGAGTTTTGTTCGTCGCTCTCAGCCCACCCAGCGCCGCGCGTTGCGCCACAGGCGCATCCACGGGCTGGCAGCGTCCAGGCCACCGGTCGCCGCCAGATCCGTCCAGCTCATCTGCACGTTGCGAAACACCCGCTCGGGGTGCGGCATCATGGCCGTGAAGCGCCCGTCGGCCGTGGTCACCGCCGTAAGGCCGCCGGCGCTGCCGTTGGGGTTGAAGGGGTACTGCTCGGTCGCCGCGCCGTGGTGGTCGACGAAGCGCATCGCGGCGATGGCCTGGGACGCGTCGCCGCGCTGGGCAAAGTTGGCATAGCCCTCGCCATGCGCCACGGCGATCGGCAAGCGGCTGCCCGCCATGCCGGCAAAGAACAGGCTGGGGGAATCAAGTACCTCCACCAACGATAGCCGCGCCTCAAAGCGCTCGCTCTGGTTGGTGGTGAAGCGCGGCCAGTGCACTGCGCCGGGAATGATGTCGGCCAGCTCGGCAAACATCTGGCAGCCGTTGCAGACGCCCAGGCCAAAGGTGCCCTCGCGCGCAAAGAAGGCGGCGAACTGGTCGGCCAGGCGCGGGTTGAAGGTGATTGAGCGCGCCCAGCCGATGCCGGCGCCCAGCGTATCGCCGTAGCTGAAGCCCCCGCAGGCGACCAGGCCGGCAAAGGTTTGCAGGTCGGCGCGACCGGTTTGCAGATCCGTCATGTGCACGTCCACCGCCTCAAAACCGGCTTCGGTGAAGGCGTAGGCCATTTCCACATGGGAATTGACACCCTGCTCGCGCAGCACGGCGACGCGCGGGCGCGCGCTGTGCACGAAAGGCGCGGCCACGTTTTCGCCTGGGTCGAAGCTGAGTTGTACGTGCAGGCCGGGATCGGTGGGCTCACCCCGGCTGGCATGCTCGGCATCGGCGCAGGCAGGGTTGTCGCGCTGCTGGCAGATCTTCCAGCTCACGCTGTCCCAAACCTGGTGCAGGTCGTGCAAGCTGGCGGCAAACACCTCGCGCGTATCGCGCCAGACGCTGAGCTTGCCCTTGCCCACGTCAATGCCCGAGTGCTCTGGCCGCGTGTTGCCGACCACATGCGAGAAGCGCGAGAGGCCGTGCGCGCGCAGCACCTGCAGCGCGGCGTCGCGCTCGCTGGTGGCCACTTGCAGCAGCACGCCGAGTTCTTCGTTGAACAAGGCTTTGAGTGTGAGCTCTTCGCGCCGCGCGCTGACCTGCTGGGCCCAGTTCTTGGCGTCGCCCGCCTCCATGCGGCTGTCGCTGACGCCGTCGCCTTCGATCAACAGCATGTCGACGTTCAGCGCCACGCCAACCTGGCCGGCGATTGCCATCTCGAATGCCGCAGCGAACAGGCCGCCGTCGCTGCGGTCGTGGTAAGCGAGAATTTTGCCGTCGGCGCGCAGCGCGTTCACGGCGGCCACCAGGTTTTTCAGGTCCTGCGCGTCGTCCAGGTCGGGCACGGCGCCGCCGGACTGATTCAAGGTCTGCGCCAGGATGCTGCCGCCCATGCGGGCCTGGCCCTTGCCCAGGTCGATCAGAATCAATGTGCTGTCCACATCGCGTGCCAGCTGCGGCGTGAGCGTGCGGCGCACGTCGGGCAGCGTGGCAAAGGCGGTGACGATGAGGCTGACCGGCGAGACCACTTTTTTAGCTTCATCGCCGTGCTGCCACTGGGTGCGCATCGACAGGCTGTCCTTGCCGACCGGAATCGAGATGCCCAGCGCCGGGCACAGCTCCATGCCGACCGCGTGCACCGTGTCGTACAAGGCGGCGTCTTCGCCCGCCTCGCCGCAGGCGGCCATCCAGTTGGCCGAGAGCTTGACGCGGTCCAGCGCCATCGGCGCGGCCAGCAAGTTGGTGATGGCTTCGGCCACGGCCATGCGGCCCGAGGCCGGGCCATCGAGCGACGCCAGCGGGGTGCGCTCGCCCAGGGCCATGGCTTCGCCGGCAAAACCGGCGTAGTCGGCCAGGGTGACCGCGCAATCGGCCACCGGCACCTGCCAGGGGCCGACCATCTGGTCGCGGTGCGTGAGGCCACCCACCGTGCGGTCGCCAATGGTGATGAGGAAGCGCTTGGACGCCACCGTGGGGTGGCTGAGCACGTCCAGCGCGGCCTTTTGCAGCGCCATGCCTGTCAAATCGATGGGCTCGGCGGTGCGCGCCACGCGGGCCACGTCGCGGTGCATCTTGGGCGGCTTGCCGAGCAGCACATCCATCGGCATGTGCACCGCGTGATCGCCTTCGGGCAAGGCGGCGCCGGGCGCCAGCGGCACGCCGGCACCCACCACCAGCTCGCGCGCCTCGGTCGTCACGCCCACCACCGCAAACGGGCAGCGCTCGCGTTCGCAGAAGGCTTCAAGCAGCTCCAAAGACTCAGGGGCGACGGCGAGCACGTAGCGCTCCTGGCTTTCGTTGCACCAGATTTCGCGCGGCGCCATGCCAGATTCTTCCAGCGGCACGGCGGACAGGTCAAAGCGCGCGCCGCGCCCGGCGTCGTTCACCAGCTCGGGGAAGGCGTTCGAGAGCCCGCCCGCGCCCACGTCGTGGATCGCGAGGATGGGGTTGTCAGCACCGAGCGCCGCGCAGTGGTTGATGACCTCTTGTGCGCGCCGCTCGATCTCGGGGTTGCCGCGCTGCACCGAATCAAAATCCAGCTCGGCTGCGTTCTGGCCGGTGGCCATGGAGCTGGCGGCGCTGCCGCCCATGCCGATGCGCATGCCGGGGCCGCCCAGCTGCACCAGCAGCGAGCCAGCGGGGAATTCAATTTTTTGCGTCAGCGCCGCGGCTATGCTCCCGAGGCCACCGGCAATCATGATGGGCTTGTGGTAGCCGCGCTGCACGCCGGCAACCTCGGCTTCGTACTCGCGGAAGTAGCCCAGCAGGTTCGGTCGGCCAAACTCGTTGTTGAACGCCGCGCCACCCAGCGGCCCTTCGGTCATGATTTGCAAGGGGCTGGCAATGTGGCCGGGCTTGCCGCCCTCCGCATCCGACAGGCCGCCCCAGAGCTTGGACACCGTGAAACCTGTCAGGCCCGCTTTTGGCTTGGAGCCGCGCCCGGTGGCGCCTTCGTCGCGGATTTCGCCACCCGCGCCGGTCGAAGCGCCAGGGAAGGGCGAGATGGCCGTGGGGTGGTTGTGCGTTTCCACCTTCATCAGCACATGCTGCAGCAAGCTCTCTTTTTCGTAGCTGGGAGCGCTTGCCCCACCTGCGCTGGAGGCCGATTTGGCTTGAAATTTCTCGACCACGCCGCCTTCCATCACCGATGCGTTGTCCGAGTACGCCACCACGGTGTGCTGCGGGCTCGTCTTGTGGGTGTGGCGGATCATGCCGAACAGGGTCAGATCCTGCGGCGCGCCGTCGATGGTGAACTGCGCGTTGAAGATCTTGTGCCGGCAGTGCTCGCTGTTGGCCTGCGCAAACATCATCAGTTCGACATCGGTGGGGTTGCGCCCCAAGCTGGTGAACGCCTGCACCAGGTAGTCGATCTCGTCGGCGGCCAGCGCCAGGCCCCACTGCGTGTTGGCCGTCTCCAATGCCGCGCGGCCACCGGCCAGCACGTCGACCAGCGCCATCGGCTGGGCCGGCAGTTCGGTAAACAGCGCGCGGGCGGCCTCCACGTCGGTGAACCACGATTCGGTCATGCGGTCGTGCAGCAGCGCGCCCACCTGGGCGATCTGGCCGGCGTCCAGCGACTTCACACCGCCCAGCAGGCCCGAGCGCAGGCTGATGCGGTATTCGGTCACGCGCTCGATGCGGCGCACGTCCAGGCCGCAGTTGTGGGCAATGTCGCTGGCCTTCGAAGCCCAGGGCGACACAGTGCCCAGGCGCGGCGCCACCACAATCGCCTGTCCGGCGTCCCCGCCCTCGAACGGCTCGCCGTAGTTCAGCAGCGCCGCCAGCCGCTCGGTCTCGGCTGCAGTGGGCACTTTGGGTGTCGCCACCCAGTGCACGTGGCGCGCGCGCACCGCATCGATGCGGGGTTCAATGGCCTGCAGTTGCGGCAACAACTGGCGCGCACGGAAAGGGCTCAGGGCGTTGCCGCCCACAAACAGGGTCAGGTGCAAAGTCACGGTGGCAGCGTTCCAGTGGGAAAGGAGGCGGGGCGGAGCCTGTCAGCTCCGGCGCACTGCGATCTGCAGGCGCCAAAGCCTGCCATTTTAGTTGGCAGGCCCAAGGCCGACCCCGGTGCCAGCAAGCAAAAGAGCCCAATGGGATAATTTCGCCCCATGAGTATCTCCATCAAGACCGCCGAGGACATTGCCGGCATGCGCGTTGCCTGCCGCCTCGCGTCCGAAGTGCTGGACGCCATTGCGCCGCACATCCAGCCTGGCATCACGACGCGCCGAATCGACGAAATTGCTGCCGCCTGCATGGTCGAACAAGGCACCATTTCCGCCACCATTGGCTACCAGCCGCCGGGCTACCCGCCCTACCCGGCGTCGCTCTGCACCTCGGTCAACCATGTGGTCTGCCACGGCATACCCAACGACAAGCCGCTCAAAAAAGGCGACATCGTCAACGTGGACGTCACCGTCATCACCAAAGACGGCTGGTACGGCGACAACAGTCGCATGTACCTGATTGGCGAGTGCTCGATAGCGGCCAAGCGCCTCTCGGCCATCACCTTTGAGGCCATGTGGCACGGTATCCTGCAGGTCAAGCCCGGTGCCCACCTGGGCGACATCGGCCACGCGATCCAGAAGTTTGCCGAAGGCCACGGTTTTTCGGTGGTGCGCGAGTTCTGCGGCCACGGCATTGGCAAGCGCTTTCATGAAGAACCCCAGGTGCTGCATTACGGGCGCCCAGGCACGCTGGAGAAGCTGGAGCCCGGCATGGTCTTCACCATCGAGCCCATGATCAACGCCGGCCGGCGCGATATCAAAGAGTTCGGCAACGACGGCTGGACCATCGTCACCAAGGACCACAGCCTTTCCGCCCAGTGGGAGCACACGGTGCTGGTGACGCCCACCGGCTACGAGGTGATGACGCTCTCGGCCGGCTCGCCCGCGCTGCCCGATTTCGTCACGGCCACCACCACCTGAGGCGCTTGGAGGCGGTCTGCGCACGCTTCTTGCTTCGCCTGTCGCATGAATCTGACCCCTCCTCCCGCAGCCAGCACGCCGAACCTCCAGGCTCTGCGTGAAGCCTACCGCAGCGACAAGGCGGCCCTGGTCGCCACACTGCTTGCGCCGCTGCCTACCGTGCGCGGCATTCATGGCCTGCTGCGCCGGTTCAACCGGCTGGCCGATCGTTTGCTGCACACCCTGTGGAAGGCCAGCGCCCTGCCCCCTGGCCTGGCGCTGCTGGCGGTGGGCGGCTTTGGCCGTGGGCAATTGCTGCCCTATTCGGATGTCGACGTCGTGGTGCTGCTGCCGGGCGGCTCGCACGCGGCGCTGGGAACCGATACGCGGGCACGCGTTGAAGACTTCATTCGCAACTGCTGGGACGCGGGGCTGGAGATCGGCTCCAGCGTGCGCTCGGTGCAGGAATGCCTGCAGGAAGCAGCCGATGACGTCACCGTGCAGACCTCGCTGCTGGAGGCGCGGCGCATCTGCGGCAGCGCCGCGCTGTTCGGCCGCTTTGAGCGGGAATTTCGCGCATCCATCGACCCGCGCGCCTTTCTGACCGCCAAAACGCTGGAGCTGCGCCAGCGCCACAACAAATACGAAAACACCGCTTACGCGCTGGAGCCCAACGCCAAGGAGTCGCCCGGCGGCCTGCGCGACCTGCAAACCATCTTGTGGGTGGCCGACGCGGCCGGCCTGGGCCAGAGCTGGCGCGCGCTCGCAGCCAGCGGTCTGGCTACGGTGTATGAAATGCACCAACTCGAACGCAACGAAGCCGTGCTGCTCTTGATTCGTGCACGCTTGCACGCCGTGGCCGGGCGGCGCGAAGACCGGCTGGTGTTCGATCTGCAAACCACCGTGGCCGAGGCGTTTGGCTACCGCAGCGCTTCCGAAGGCGGCTCGCACCTGCCCCTGCGCCCAAGCGAAACCCTGATGCGGCGCTATTACTGGGCCGCCAAGGCGGTCACGCAGCTCACGCAGATCCTGCTGCTCGACATTGAAGACCGGCTCAATCCGCCGCAGACGCCACCGATTCCCATCGACGAGCGTTTTCTGGACAAGGGCGGAATGATCGAGGTGGCCAGCGACGATCTGTACCAGCGCGACCCGCACGCCATCCTGGAAACCTTCTTGCTGTTCCAATCTTCGTCGGCGCTGCAAAACCTCTCGGCGCGCACACTGCGGGCGCTGTACGCTGCGCGCAACGTGATGAACAGCGCGTTTCGCAACGACCCGGTGAACCGCGCGGCCTTCTTGCACATCCTGCAGCAGCCCTCCGGCATCACCCACGCCATGCGGCTGATGAACCAGACCTCGGTGCTGGGGCGCTACCTCTGGCCGTTTCGCCGCATCGTGGGACAAATGCAGCACGATTTGTTCCACGTTTACACGGTGGACCAGCACATCCTGATGGTGCTGCGCAATGCGCGGCGTTTCTTCATGGCCGAGCATGCGCACGAGTACCCGTTTTGCTCGCAACTCGCCGCTGGCTGGGACAAGCCCTGGGTGCTCTACATTGCCGCGCTGTTCCACGACATCGGCAAGGGGCGCGGCGGCGACCATTCGCAAATCGGCGCAGTGGCGGTGCGGCGCTTTTGCCGCCAGCACGCCGTGGACCGGCCAGACGCGCGTTTGATCGAATTTCTGGTGCGCGAGCACCTCACGATGAGCCGCGTGGCGCAAAAAGAAGATCTGAGCGACCCGGATGTGATCACTGCCTTCGCGCGGCACGTGGGCAACGAGCGCTACCTCACCGCGCTCTACCTGCTCACCGTGGCCGACATTCGCGGCACCAGCCCCAAAGTGTGGAACGCGTGGAAAGGCAAATTGCTGGAAGACCTGTACCGGGCGACGCTGCGTGTGCTGGGTGGGCGCGCACCCGACGCCGCTGCCGAAGTCGAGGCCCGCAAGCGCGACGCCCTGGTGCTGCTGGCACTCAGTGCCCTGCCATTCGAAGCACACAAGGCACTTTGGGACACGCTGGACGTGGGCTATTTCATGCGCCACGAGGCCACCGACATCGCCTGGCACACACGCCACCTCTCGCGCCACGTCGGCAGCAGCCGCCCCGTTGTCAGCGCCCGCCAGTCGCCCGTGGGCGAAGGCTTGCAGGTCATGGTCTACACCGCCGACCGAAACGACTTGTTTGCCCGCATTTGCAGCTACTTTGATCAAGCGGGCTTCAGTATTCTGGACGCGCGCATTCACACCACCCAGAACGGCTTTGCGCTTGACACCTTTCAGGTGGTCAGCGACAACCTGCCAGGGCACTACCGCGAGTTGACGCACCTGGTTGAAAGCGGCCTGATTCACGCGCTGCAGGACACCAACCCCCTGCCTGAGCCGAGGCGCAAGCGGGTTTCACGCCGGGTGCGCAACTTCCCCATGGCGCCGCGCGTGACCCTGCGCCCGGATGAAAAAGCCCAGCGCTGGCTGCTCGGCGTCTCGGCCAGCGACCGCGCCGGCCTGCTCTACTGCATTGCCCGGGTGCTGGCAAAGCACCAACTGAGCGTGCAACTGGCCAAGATCAGCACCCTGGGCGAGCGCGTGGAAGACACGTTTCTGGTGCAGGGGCCCGAACTGCAAAAGAATGCGGCGCAGATTCGCATCGAAACCGAGTTGCTGCAAGCGCTGGCCGGCGACGCCAGTTGATTACTACTCAAACAATAGCTGCCTGCGTACACCCATAAAGCGCTAGAGCCATTTTTTACTAAAAATTCGTCCTGTTCGCCGAGGCTGCACGCCCGGCACTGGCGCTACCATGGCCTGACGCGCGCTGCGCCCGGCCTGCCAGCCGGAGCGCAGCACCAAGCCATCCCCCCTTTGCAAGGAGTCCTCGCATGTTTCAGCATCTGCTTGTTCCCACCGACGGCTCGGCCCTTTCACGCGACACCGCACTGCAGGCCGTACGGTTTGCCAAGTCCATCGACGCCAAGATCACCGCCTTTCACGCCATGCCCGAACTGCGGCTGCTGGCCAATCATCCTGGCCTGACCCCCGAAACGCGCAACAGCTTTGTGGAGCAGGCACGCGCGCATGCCGACGAACTGCTGGCCTTTGTCAAAGAGGCAGCGCAGGCCCAGAGCGTGGCGTGCCAGACCGTGATGGTCAGCAGCGACCATCCGCACGAAGCCATCCTGCGGGCGGCGCTCGACCGCGATTGCGACCTGATCTTCATGGCATCGCACGGCCGGCGCGGCATCGAGGGCATGCTGGTGGGCAGCGAAACCCAGAAAGTACTGACCCACGGCAAGATTCCGGTGCTGGTCTGGCGCGGACAGACCGAGTGAGCGGCAGTTTGCCCGTCGGAGCCTGGAAGTGCTTCAGGCGCGCAAGCCCATGAAACTTAGGGCCTGTAAACGCTATGCAAGGGGATCACGTAGTGTTAACAGGCCCTAGTCGTCCGCATCGGGCGCCAAGTCTGGAAACAGCACCTCAGTAAAGCCGAACTGCGAAAAATCCACCATCCGCATGGGATACAGCATGCCGGCCAGGTGATCGCATTCGTGCTGCACAACGCGCGCGTGAAAGCCCTCCACGCTGCGATCGATCGGCTCTCCCTCGATGTCCACACCCTGGTAGCGCACACGCTGCCATCGCGGTACCCAGCCTCGCAGACCCGGCACGGACAGGCAGCCTTCCCAATCGCTCTCTTGCTCGGCGTCCAGAGGTGTCACCACAGGATTGATCAGCACGGTGGGTGGAACCACGGGCCGGCCTGGGTAACGCGGATTGGACTCATTCGAGCCAAAGATCACCACCTGCAGGTCCACGCCGATCTGCGGCGCGGCCAGACCGGCACCCCGTGCCGCAAGCATGCTGTCCTGCATGTCGGCCACCAGAGCGCGCAAGTCCTTGGTGCCGAATGCGGTTACCGGACGCGAGACGCGCAGCAGTCGCGGATCGCCCATTTTGAGAATGCTCTGGATGCCCACGTGAAATCCCCTTTTGTTTTGCCGCACTGTCCGAAGGGCCAGCAGCCATGGCGCGAGAATAGCGCTCTCTGGTCGCCGCGCCGGCGCTCTACCGACATGCCCGAAGACACGTCCATTCCGCCCAGCATTCCAACGGGTATTCCACCACCACCCAGCCTCTCGCCGGTACCGCGCGCGGTGCGCTGGCTGTTGCACGCATTTGCGGTGCTGTGTCTGGCGCTCGGCGTGCTCGGCATTTTTCTGCCGGGGCTTCCCACCACCGTCTTCATCCTCATGGCCGCCTGGGCGGCGGCACGCAGTTCGCCGCGGCTGCATGAATGGCTGTGGTACCACCGTTTTTTTGGACCCATGCTGCGCGACTGGGCGCGCGGTGGCTGGGTCAGCCGCCGGGCCAAGTGGAATGCCAGCTTTGTGATGGCGCTGTGCGCGGTGGTGCTGTTTCTGACGGTTCAAAAATTATGGATACCTATCCTGGCAAGCACCAATATGGCGGTGGTGCTGACCTGGCTGTGGTTCCGGCCAGAGCCTCCGCAGGCGTGACAAGTTCCAGGGAACGCCCATTTCCTTGTATATAATCTAAGGCTTGTTCCTCGATAGCTCAGTTGGTAGAGCGCCGGACTGTTAATCCGTAGGTCCCTGGTTCGAGCCCAGGTCGAGGAGCCAGAATATTTCATTGAGCCCTGCGTGTGCAAGCGGGGCTTTTTCATGCCGATTTTTCCTCGATAGCTCAGTTGGTAGAGCGCCGGACTGTTAATCCGTAGGTCCCTGGTTCGAGCCCAGGTCGAGGAGCCAAGCTCTCACCGAGTATCGTCGCCAGCGGCCGCATTGCGCTCTGGGTCGACCGCCCACGGCGCATCGGCAAAGTGCTGCACCAAGAATGCCATCAGCGCCTGCACGCGAGCAGGCCTGGCGCGGCCCGGCGAGGTCACGATGTACAGCGCAATCGTTGGCGCTGCCCAGTCTTCCATCACGGCCTCGATTCGGCCAGCGCGCAGATCTTCCCAAGCCAGGAATTCGGGCTGCATGGCCAAGCCCAGGCCGGCACGCAGCGCGGGCATCAAGGCTTCGGCATTGTTGACCTGCAGTATGTCTGGCACCACCTGCGCAAAATCGCCTTGCTTGTGGTGATGAAACCGCCACGCCTCCCCGCCCCGAGCGTGCGTGTATCGCAGCGCGCGGTGCGCAACAAGATCGCGCGGATGGGTCGGATGCCCGTATTGCTCCAAATAGGCCGGCGCGCCCACCAGCAGGATGCGTACGGTGCACAGGCGGCGCGCCAGCAGGCTTGAATCGGGCAGTGCGGAGATGCGCAGCGCCACGTCAAAGCCCTGCGCCACCAGGTCGGTCATCGCGTCGCTGAAATTGACCTCGAGCGTCACCTCGGGATGGCGCTGCATGAACAGCGGCAGCGCCGGTCCCAGGTGCGATACGCCAAACGACATGGGTGCCGTGACGCGAATGGTGCCGCGCAGGCTCTTGGACTGCTCGCTTACCTCGGCCTCCACCGCCTCGCCTTCGCTAAGGATGCGCGCAGCGCGCACAAGCGAAGCCTCTCCGCTCGCAGTGAGCGACATCTTGCGCGAGGTGCGGTGAAAGAGCGTGATGCGCAGCCTCCCTTCAAGCCGGGTAATGGCCTTGGAGACGGTCGACTGGGACATGGAGAGGTCGGCCGCTGCCTTGGCAAAGGAGCCGGTCTCAGCCACCTTGGCGAACACCGCCCACGCCTCAAGGTCGGGTAGCTTGCTCATATCGATCTAAAGCTCATGCATTTTTTGGAATGAATGGTTTTCCATGTTTTCTATTCTCTTGTTGATCCCCGAATATTACAGTTCTCTTATCGCAACCCGAAACGCAGGAGAAACACCATGATCGAACGCCGTCCCTTTGCCGAACTCGGTGGTGCCAATCACGGCTGGCTCGATGCCAAGCACCATTTTTCTTTTGCTGGCTACCACGATGCCGCGCGCATGGGTTGGGGCGCCTTGCGGGTCTGGAACGACGACACCATCGCCCCCGGCACCGGCTTCCCGCCGCATGCCCATGCCGACATGGAAATCATCACCTATGTCCGCGAGGGCGCCATCACCCACCAGGACAACCTGGGCAACAAGGGCCGCACCGAAGCGGGTGACGTGCAAGTGATGAGCGCCGGCAGCGGCGTGCGCCACTCGGAATACAACCATGAGTCGGTGACGACCAAGATTTTCCAGATATGGATCATCCCGGATCGCCGGGGCCAGCCGCCATCGTGGGGTGCAAAGCCTTTCCCCAAGAGCGATCGCTCGGGTCAATTCGTGGCTTTGGCCAGCGGCATGCCGGGTGATGAGGACGCGCTGCCGATCCGAACCAACGCCCGAGTGTCAGGCGCCACGCTGAAAGCGGGCGAATCTGCCGAGTACCGTTTGGGCACGGACCGCCGCGGCTACCTGGTGACGGCCAGCGGCGAGGCCGAGATCGACGGCGTGCATCTGGATGCCCGCGACGGCGCCGCCATCAGCGACGTGGAGACGTTCCGTGTCACCGCCAAGTCGGATGCCGAACTGGTGCTTGTGGATTCCGCTCCGTAGTGCGCTGCCTGCGGCCTGGGTCCCGGTGAATGGATTCCCCGCGCACTTGCGGGGGAAACCGCCAATCTTGCGGCGGGTCGCGATTACCATGGAGCATCCCCACTGACCACCGGTGCACGTGAATCTTCCCTGGCTGGCATCCACCGACCCATTTCCCCCGGTATCGACTGCCTGGGATGAATTCTCGCCCGCTCCCGGTTTGCTGGCGGTCGGCGGTTCTCTATCGGTCGAGCGCCTCCAGGCAGCGTATCGTTCGGGCATTTTCCCGTGGTACTCCGAAGGCCAACCCATCCTGTGGTGGTCTCCGAATCCGCGCATGGTCCTGGAGGTGGCGCAGTTTCGCGTGCATCGTTCACTGCGCCAAGCCTTGCAAAAATTTCGCCACGATGCCCGTTGCGAGATTCGCATCGACCACGATTTTGCCGGGGTGATCCAGGCCTGCGCCCAGGCCCCGCGCGCCGGACAGCCCGGTACCTGGATCGGGCCGGACATGGTGCAGGCCTACATCCGCCTGCACCAGGCCGGCAATGCCCACAGTGTGGAAACCTGGGTCGGCGCAGAGCGCGTGGGCGGTCTGTATTGCGTTGCCATTGGGCGCGCGGTCTTTGGCGAGTCAATGTTCTCCCATGTGCCCGACGCTTCGAAGATCGCGCTGGCCGCGCTGGTGGCGCTGTGCCGCAGAGGAGGTGTCCACGCGATCGATTGCCAGCAGAACACCGCCCATCTGGCGCGTCTCGGGGCGCGCGAAGTGCCGCGCGCGCAGTTCACCGCACAGGTGGCGCAGGCTTGCCAACTGGCACCGTTGGTTTGGCAATTCGAGCCTCTATACTGGAGCGAACTGTTGCCCTTTGCGCCCACCGACGCATGACGCACCTTAACGAGCTTCCGTTCCAGACCCTGCAGTTCTACGCCACTGCTCCCTACGCGTGCAGCTACCTGCCGGGTCGCCAGGCTCGTTCGCAGGTGGCAACCCCTAGTCATCTGGTGCGCAGCGACAGTTATTCGGCACTGGTCGCACAGGGATTTCGACGCAGCGGCATGTTCACCTACCGCCCCTATTGCGACAGTTGCCGTGCCTGCATTGCCTTGCGGGTATTGGTAGAGTCTTTCAAACCCAACCGAAGCCAGCGCCGCGCACAAGCTCGGCACGCCGACCTTCAGGCCCGTGTGCTGCGTCCGAGCTTCAGCGCCGAGCACTACCAGCTGTATCTGCGCTATCAGACAGGTCGCCACAGCGGCGGCGGCATGGACCATGACAGCGTGGACCAGTACACGCAGTTCTTGCTGCAAAGCCGCGTCAATTCACGCTTGGTGGAGTTTCGCGAGCCAGGCAATGCACAAACCCCGGGCTGCCTGCGGATGGTGGCGATTCTTGACGTGCTCGACGACGGCCTCTCGGCGGTCTATACCTTCTACGATCCGCTGCCGGGCAACCATTTTGGAACCTACGCTGTGTTGTGGCAGATTGAGCAAGCGCGCGCCCTCGGACTCTCGCATCTCTACCTGGGCTATTGGATCGAGCAAAGCAAAAAGATGCGCTACAAGGCGCGTTTTGTCCCACACGAGATTTTGGTCGACGAACAGTGGCAGCGAGTGGAGCACCGGCCTGACTGATCTGCAGGATTCCATTTCACGAAGTAAAATGGCATGCCGCACTGCGGAGCAAAGTTGCCATGAAAAAACACCCGGATTTTCCACCCGCCAAACCGAGCGTCCAGGTATTGGAGCGGATGTTTGCCATCATGGATGTACTCGCCTCCCGCGCAGACCCCGTCTCACTCAAGGACGTGAGCGAGCGCACTGGCCTGCATCCGTCCACTGCACATCGCATACTCAATGACCTGACCATCGGTCGCTTTGTGGATCGACCAGAGGCCGGAAGTTACCGACTCGGTATGCGCTTGTTGGAGCTGGGCAATGTGGTCAAGGGGCGGCTGAGCGTGCGAGACGCCGCCCTCGCACCCATGCGCGAATTGCACCGACTGACGCAGCAGCCCGTGAACCTGAGCATGCGCCAGGGCGACGAAATCATCTATGTCGAGCGCGCATTCAGCGAACGTTCCGGCATGCAGGTGGTGCGTGCCATAGGGGGGCGCGCACCGCTGCACCTGACATCGACCGGAAAACTGTTCCTGGCTGCCGAAGAAGCTTCACGCGTACGCGCCTACGCGACGCGCACCGGCCTCTCAGGACACACACGCAACAGCCTGACGCGGCTGGCAGACCTGGAACGCGAACTGGCTCAGGCACGTGAAAGCGGCGTCGCACACGACAACGAAGAACTGGAACTCGGGGTGCGTTGCATGGCTGCGGGCATTCACGACGACCAAGGAAAACTTGTGGCCGGACTGTCCATCTCAGCGCCCGCTGACCGGCTGGACAACGCCTGGTTGGCCAAACTGCAGGCCACGGTGCGCGCCATTTCTGCCGCCTTGGGCTACCTCGGTGAGGACGACGCCTTGCACGCCGGATCGGTGGGTCTGCCGCTGCGCTGACGCAGCTTGTCTGGCCGAAGCTTCCGCGTCAGCCCTTGATGGCTTGCGCATGGTGGGCGCCAGAGGCCAGGCCAGCGCTCGACTCCACCCAGTTGCGCACCCGCTCGGCATCGGCAATGCGGCTGAGTTTGCCCGCAGAGTCGAGAAACACCATGATGAGCTTGCGCCCGGAGATTTCTGCCTGCATCACGAGGCATCGCCCGGCTTCCGAAATATAGCCCGTCTTCTGCAGACCAATATCCCAGTCGGGACTCTTCACGAGGCGATTGGTGTTTCGGTACTGCAGCGTGCGGCGACCCACTGCCACTTCATAGCCCGGAGACGTGGTGAATTCACGCAGCACGGGGTCGGTGTGAGCCACGTTGACCAGCGCGGCAAGATCCCGTGCGCTGGACTGGTTTTGGCTCGACAGCCCGGTGGGCTCCACATACCGGGTATCGCTCATTCCGAGCAACCGGGCTTTGATATTCATTTGCGTCACGAAAGCGGACAGTCCACCGGGGTAGGTTCTTCCCAGCGCATGGGCTGCACGGTTTTCGCTGGACATGAGCGCCAGATGCAGCATCTCGCGGCGGCTCAGGGTCGTGCCCACAGCCAGCCGCGAACGGCTGTTCTTCTCAGTGTCTATGTCGTCCTCGGTAATGGTGATCGGCTCGTCCATTGGAAGATGGGCTTGGCTGATGATGAGGCCGGTCATCAGCTTGGTCAGCGAGGCAATCGGCAGAACAGCGTGGTCGTTCTTGCTGAGCAGCACTTCATTCGTGTCCTGGTCAATCACGAGTGCCACGCTCGACTTGAGGTCAAGCAGATCGTCGCTGGAATGCAAGCCAGCAAGTTCGCCAAAAGACGGTTTCGCTCGCACCACTGCTGCGGCAATCACCGGCTTGCGCGCCGAAGCCGAGACTTTGCGTGTACTCCTTGTCTTGGTGCTTTGCTTGCGAAGCGTTACCTTGGACGCGACCGGTGCGCGCTTGGCGACGGACACTGTTTTCTTCGAAGATGTGTGTTTTCGCTGCGCTGCATCTGCGGCAGGCGCTGCCAGCGCCGCACCTAAAACCACTACCGAAAAAAGCTTCAAAAATGGAGAAAAAGCAGCGTGCAGGCGTCGAAAGGTCACGACATGTCTCCAAATAGCAACAAACGTGTGCCAGTGTACAGAATAAAAAAAAGACACGCAAGATCAATATCTTGCGTGTTGTTTTGAAGAATCTGCGTGAGATCAATACGCAGGGCTTGCTCAGCCCTGCGCGGGAACCTTTTCTGCTTTGCTGTGGAGTTTGTTGAGCGCACTGAGATAGGCTTTTGCAGACGCCACGACGATGTCGGGATCGGCGCCAACTCCATTCACGACACGCCCGCTGCTCTGCAGGCGCACCGTCACCTCGCCCTGGCTCTCCGTGGATCCGCTGATCGCGTTCACCGAATAAAGCACCATTTCAGCACCACTCTGAACATGCTGCTCAATGGCTTTGAGCGAAGCATCCACCGGCCCGTTGCCATCGGACTCGCCCTTGATTTCGCTTCCCGACGCCGTAAAAACCACTGTGGCGTGCGGGCGTTCGCCGGTTTCGCTGTGTTGCGAGAGCGAGACAAAGGCGTACTCCTCGCCGTGGTTTGTGAGGCTCTCGTCACTCACCAGCGCCAGGATATCCTCGTCGAAAATCTCGCTCTTGCGATCCGCCAATTCCTTGAAGCGCGCAAACGCTGCATTGGTATCGGCTTCGCTTTCCATGCTTACGCCCAAGTCCTGCAGGCGCTGCTTGAACGCGTTGCGCCCACTGAGCTTGCCCAGCACGATTTTGTTGGCGCTCCAGCCCACGTCCTCGGCACGCATGATTTCGTAGGTGTCGCGCGCCTTGAGGACGCCGTCCTGGTGGATGCCGCTGGCGTGGGCAAAGGCGTTCGCCCCGACAACAGCCTTGTTGGGCTGCACGACGAAACCGGTGGTCTGGCTCACCATGCGGCTGGCCGCGACGATATGCTGCGTGTCGATTCCCACTTCGAGTCCGAAGTAATCCTTGCGCGTTTTCACCGCCATCACGACTTCTTCAAGCGAGCAATTGCCAGCGCGCTCGCCCAGACCATTGATGGTGCATTCGACCTGGCGTGCGCCGCCAATCATCACGCCGGCAAGCGAATTAGCGACCGCCATGCCCAAGTCATTGTGGCAATGCACCGACCACACCGCCTTGTCGCTGTTGGGCACGCGCTCGCGCAGCGTCTTGATGAAGTTGCCGTACAGCTCGGGGATGGCATAGCCCACAGTGTCAGGCACGTTGATGGTAGTTGCCCCCTCGCGTATTACCGCCTCGATCACGCGGCAAAGAAAGTCCACGTCGCTGCGGTAGCCGTCTTCGGGGCTGAACTCAATGTCGCCGCACAAATTTCGTGCGAAGCGCACCGACTGTATGGCCTGCTCCAGCACCTGCTCAGGTGTCATGCGCAGCTTCTTCTCCATGTGCAGTGCGCTGGTGGCAATAAAGGTGTGAATACGCGCGCGGTTGGCGCCTTTCAAAGCTTCGGCAGCGCGGGAGATGTCGCGGTCGTTGGCGCGCGAGAGCGAGCATATGGTCGAATCCTGAATGCTGTTGGCGATCAGCTGCACCGCTTCGAAGTCGCCATTCGAACTGGCGGCAAAGCCCGCTTCGATCACGTCGACCTTCAGGCGCTCAAGCTGGCGGGCAATCCGCAGTTTTTCGTCGCGCGTCATGGAGGCGCCGGGCGACTGTTCGCCATCGCGCAAGGTGGTGTCAAAAATGATGAGCTTGTCTGTCATCGTGCTCTCCGAAAAAGGCTGGTAGTCAATGTTTTGGGTCTCTGGCGCGCAGTGTCAGGCGGGCACAACCGTGCATTGTGCACCTTGCCTCCCCTGTGCCGTGGCGCGCTCCAGGCCCGAGACGATGGCCTTGAGTGCTGCGGAAATGACGTCGGCGTCCAGTCCCACGCCAAACAGGGTTTGGGCCTCGTCCACGCGCAGTTCAAGATAGGCGGCGGCCTTGGCATCTGCGCCAGCGCCAATGGCGTGCTGGTGGTAGTCGATCACGCGGACGCGATGTCCCGTGGCCTCCTGCAGCGCTTGGATAAAGGCGTCTATGGGGCCATTGCCCTGCCCTTGCATGTCGACCAGCGCCCCTTCCCAGTGCAACTGACCGCGCAGCAGCACCGACGCATCGGCCTGCGCCTCAAGCACCCGGTTTGAGAGCGCCTGGACGGTGGCAAGCCCGTACTCCCGCTCGAACAAGGCATAGATATTGGCTGCCGACAACTCTGTGCCGGCCACGTCCATCACACCCTGCACCACCTGCATGAATTCGATTTGCAGTCGCCGGGGCATTTCAATGCCGTATTCGCTCTCCAGCAGGTAGGCCATGCCACCCTTGCCCGACTGGCTGTTGACGCGGATAACCGCCTCATAGCTGCGGCCCACGTCTTTCGGGTCGATGGGCAGATACGGCATGTCCCAGACATCCCCTTCGCGCCGCGCGGCAAACGCCTTCTTGATGGCGTCCTGGTGCGAGCCCGAAAACGAGGTGTACACCAGATCGCCCGCATACGGGTGGCGCGGGTGCACGGCAATCTGGTTGCAGTGCTCCACCGTCGCCCGGACTTCGTCGATGTTTGAGAAATCGAGTCCCGGCCACACGCCCTGGGTGTAGAGGTTGAGCGCCACGTTCACAAGGTCCAGATTTCCGGTGCGCTCGCCATTGCCGAACAGGCAGCCTTCGATGCGGTCGGCACCCGCCATCAGGGCAAATTCACCGGCCGCCGTGCCGGTGCCCCGGTCGTTGTGTGGATGCACCGAGAGCACGATGCCATCGCGGCGCGCGAGATGGCGGTGCATCCACTCGATCATGTCGGCAAAGATATTGGGTGTGGAGTGCTCAACCGTTGAGGGCAGGTTGATGATGCACTTGCGCTCGGGGCTTGCGTTCCACACGGCGGTCACCGCGTCGACCACACGCTTGGAAAACGCGAGGTCGGTGCCCGAGAACATCTCGGGCGAATACTGGAACGTCCAGCAGGTGTGCCGTTGGCGCGCGGCCAGATCGTTGAACATTGCCGCATGGCTGGTGGCCAACGCCACGATCTCGTCTTCGTCCATTCCCAGCACCACGGTGCGCATGATGGGCGCTACCGCGTTGTAGAGGTGCACGATGGCGCGGGGCGCCCCCTGCAAGGACTCGAAAGTGCGTGCAATCAGGGGCTCGCGTGCCTGCGTCAGCACCTGGATCGTGACGTCGTCGGGAATCCGGTCTTCCTCGATCAGCTTGCGCACAAAGTCGAATTCCACCTGCGACGCCGAAGGAAACCCGACTTCGATTTCCTTGAAGCCAATCGCCACGAGCTGCTCGAACATGCGCATCTTGCGCGCGATGTCCATGGGCTCCACCAGCGCCTGGTTGCCATCGCGCAGGTCGGTCGACAGCCAGATGGGCGCGCGAGTCAGAACGGCGTCGGGCCAGGTGCGGTCTTTGAGACCGATTGGGGCGAATGCGCGGTACTTGGTGTGGGGCTGCTGAAGCATGTCGTGGTCTCTGCCATGGTTGGTAAATCAACCAGCAACCCCAAAAACAAAACGGCCCGTTGCTGGTGCGAACGGGCCGAAGTGAGGATTGTGCTTGCGCGCTACCGTATCCGCCCGTGAGGAACGTTTAGTAGGGCTAGCAAAATCTGGGTCATGAGGGAGATGACTCTAGCACAGGTTTTTTAGTTGTGCAGCCCACGTTCGTCGGGTTCATCGGTAGACGTGCTGATGACGCTGGTTTGCTGGCCTTTCGCCTTGCGCCATGCGTATACGCCATAGCCGCTGAACCCGTAGCAAACAAAAACCAAAAACAGCACCAGCGACGGACGTATGCTGATCATGGCCAAGCCCAGGGCAATCAGCACGATGACAGCAAAGGGCACGCTTTTTTTCATGTGCACGTCCTTGAAGCTGTAGAACGGCACATTGGTCACCATGGTGAGCCCGGAATAGAGCGTGAGGGCAAACATGATCCAGGTGATCTGGGTCCAGCTGAGCCATCCCGGCAGGTCGCGTGCGACCCCAAACTCGGTCAGCAACCAGATGAACCCCGCGACCAGCGCGGCAGCGGCCGGCGATGGAAGTCCCTGAAAGAACCGCTTGTCGACCACGCTGGTGTTGACGTTGAAACGGGCGAGCCGCAAGGCAGCGCAGGCACAGTAGACAAAGGCCGCGATCCAGCCCCAGCGGCCAAGATCTTTCAGAGCCCATTCGTAGGCGATTAGCGCAGGGGCGGCGCCGAAGGACACCATGTCCGATAGCGAGTCCATTTGTTCGCCGAAAGCACTTTGCGTATTCGTCATGCGTGCCACGCGGCCGTCCAGGCTGTCGAGGACCATGGCACAAAAAATACCAATGCCAGCCAGGTCGAAATGGCCGTTCATGGCCATGACGATGGCATAGAAGCCTCCGAACAACGCGGCGAGCGTGAACAGGTTGGGCAGTATGTAGATGCCCTTGCGCCGCTTGCGCACGAACACCCCATGGGACGTCCCGCCATCGTCGGTTTCATGCATCAAAAAGGCCTCCCGCGCTTAATTCTATTGCGCATATAGCTAGTCTTTTAATAGTATTTTCTCCGAGGACTCAGGCGGCAGTGTAGTCGTGGCTTTCAATCTGCCCCCAACGGCAAAGGCCACCGAAGTGGCCTTTGCATGGCTCAGCGCACGGCTGGGCGATCAGTTGCGCGTCTGGTCGACGAGCTTGTTCTTGGCGATCCAGGGCATCATGGCGCGCAGCTGGGTGCCGACCTTTTCGATCGAGTGATCGGCGGTGTTGCGGCGGCGGGCCGTCATGCCAGGGTAGCCGGTGCGGCCTTCCAGAATGAACATCTTGGCGTAGTCGCCGTTCTGGATGCGCTTCAAGGCATTGCGCATCGCCGCGCGCGACTGCTCGTTGATGACTTCGGGGCCGGTCACGTACTCGCCAAACTCGGCGTTGTTCGAGATCGAGTAGTTCATGTTGGCGATGCCGCCTTCGTAGATCAGATCGACGATGAGTTTGAGCTCATGCAGGCATTCGAAATACGCCATTTCAGGAGCGTAGCCAGCTTCGACCAGGGTTTCGTAACCCATCTTGATCAGCTCGACCGCGCCGCCGCAGAGCACGGCCTGCTCGCCGAACAGATCGGTCTCGGTTTCTTCCTTGAAGTTGGTCTCGATGATGCCGGCCTTGCCGCCACCGTTGGCCATGGCATACGACAGTGCCAGGTCACGCGCCTTTCCGCTCTTGTCCTGGTGCACCGCCACCAGGTGCGGCACACCGCCGCCCTGGGTGTAGGTGTTGCGCACGGTATGGCCGGGAGCCTTGGGCGCGACCATCCACACATCGAGATCGGCGCGCGGCACAACCTGGTTGTAGTGCACGTTGAAGCCGTGGGCAAAGGCGAGCGAAGCGCCCTGCTTGATATTGGGTGCGACGTTGTTGGTGTAAACCGCAGCAATGTCCTCATCGGGCAACAGCAGCATGACCACATCGGCTGCCTTGACGGCCTCATTCACTTCCATGACGTTCAAGCCGGCCTTCTCGACCTTGGACCATGAGGCGCCGCCCTTGCGCAGGCCGACCACCACCTTGACGCCGCTCTCGTTCAGGTTTTGCGCGTGCGCGTGGCCCTGGCTGCCGTAGCCGATGATGGCCACGGTCTTGCCCTTGATGAGGCTCAGGTCACAGTCCTTGTCGTAAAAAACTTTCATCTCTTCTCTCCGTAAATAAGGGGTTTGGCCGTTCTTCCTGAGCCTGTCGAAGGGCTCGTCCGCCCCGAAGGGCTTCGACAGGCTCAGCCCGAACGGGCCGACGGGGCTGAGCCTTGGGTAGAGGGATCGGAAAACTCAGACGCGCAGCACGCGTTCGCCCCGGCCAATGCCGCTGGCACCTGTGCGCACCGTCTCCAGGATGGCGGTGCGGTCGATGGCTTGCAGGAAGGCGTCGTTCTTGGCCTGGTCGCCGGTGAGCTCCAGCGTGTAGCTGCGCTCGGTGACGTCGATGATGCGGCCGCGGAAGATGTCGGCCATGCGCTTCATCTCCTCGCGCTCCTTGCCCACGGCGCGCACCTTGACCATCATCAGCTCGCGTTCGGTGTAGGCGCCTTCGGTCAGGTCGACCACCTTCACGACCTCGATCAGGCGGTTGAGGTGCTTGGTGATCTGCTCAATGACGTCGTCCGAACCCGTGGTCTGGATGGTCATGCGGGAGAGCGATGCGTCCTCGGTGGGCGCGACGGTCAGCGATTCGATGTTGTAGCCCCGGGCCGAGAACAGGCCCACCACGCGCGACAGGGCGCCGGGCTCGTTTTCCAGCAGGACGGCAATGATGTGTTTCATGAAAGGATTCCTCTTTTTGCTGCCCTCCGCGCGCGCCGGTAAGCGCGCACCTTGGCAGGCAATAGATTCGTCAAAATACTATCGAGATGATAGCTGCTAAGGCTTATACAGCAAGCGCTGGAAGCCAATTTTCTTATAAATCCTCGGAGCCGAGCAGCATTTCAGTGATGCCCTTGCCGGCCTGGACCATGGGGAACACGTTCTCGGTCGGGTCGGTGCGGAAGTCCATGAACACCGTACGGTCCTTGAGCTTGCGGGCTTCGCGCAGCGCCGGCTCCACGTCTTGCGGGCGCTCGATCAGCATACCGACGTGGCCAAAGGCCTCGGCGAGCTTGACGAAATTGGGCAGTGCGTCCATGTAGCTGTGGCTGTAGCGGCCGGAGTATTCGATCTCCTGCCACTGGCGCACCATGCCCAGGTACCGGTTGTTCAGCGACACCACCTTGATCGGGGTGTTGTACTGCAGGCAGGTGGAGAGCTCCTGGATGTTCATCTGCACCGAGCCTTCGCCGGTGATACAGAATACCTCGCTTTGCGGCTTGGCCAGCTTGATGCCCATGGCATAGGGAATGCCCACGCCCATGGTGCCGAGCCCCCCGGAGTTGATCCAGCGGCGCGGCTCGTCGAAGCGGTAGTACTGCGCCGCCCACATCTGGTGCTGGCCGACGTCGGACGTGATGTAGGTGTCTGCGTCCTTGGTCATGTTCCAGAGCGTCTCGACCACATACTGGGGCTTGATGACGTCCGAGCTACCCATGCTGTACTTGAGGCAGTCGCGGCTGCGCCAGCCTTCGATGGTGTCCCACCACGCCGCCAAGGCTCCAGCGTCGGCGCGGGTCGTGGTTTCGCGGATCATGGAGATCAGCTCGGTCAGCACGTCCTTGACATCGCCGACGATGGGGATATCGACCTTGACGCGCTTGGAAATGCTCGACGGGTCAATGTCGACGTGGATGATCTTGCGTTCGTTCTGCGCGAAGTGTTTGGGGTTACCAATGACGCGGTCGTCAAAACGCGCACCCACAGCCAGCAGCACGTCGCAGTTTTGCATGGCATTGTTGGCTTGCACCGTGCCGTGCATGCCGGGCATGCCCAGGAATTTGCGATCGCTCGCAGGGTAGGCGCCCAAGCCCATCAGCGTGTTCGTTACCGGGTAGCCCAGCATGTCGACCAATGTGCGCAGTTCGTTCGTGGC
The DNA here is from genome assembly GCF_003008595.1 of Simplicispira suum. GTDB lineage: Bacteria > Pseudomonadota > Gammaproteobacteria > Burkholderiales > Burkholderiaceae_C > Simplicispira > Simplicispira suum. The sequence continues at coordinate 36,574 of NZ_CP027669.1, forward strand.
GTTGCCGAGCAACACGCCGCCGCCGGTGTAGATGTAGGGGCGTTTGGCGGTCAGCAACAGCTGCAGCGCCTTGCGGATCTGCCCGCCGTGGCCGCGACGCACTGGGTTGTAGGAACGCATTTCCACCGTTTGCGGGTAGCCCTCGTAGGCAGCCTTCTTGAACGATACATCCTTGGGTATATCGACCACCACGGGCCCTGGACGGCCCGAGCGGGCAATGTGGAAAGCCTTTTTCAAGGTGATTGCCAGATCGCGCGGATCCTTGACCAGGAAGTTGTGCTTGACGATGGGGCGCGTGATGCCAACGGTGTCGCATTCCTGGAAGGCGTCCAGGCCGATCGCGGCCGTGGGCACCTGACCGGTGATGATCACCATCGGGATGCTGTCCATGTAGGCCGTGGCAATCCCGGTGACGGCATTGGTCACGCCAGGGCCCGAAGTGACCAGCGCCACGCCCACATCGCCTGTGGCGCGGGCATAACCGTCTGCCGCGTGGACAGCCGCCTGCTCGTGGCGCACCAGCACATGCTGCATGGTGTCTTGCTTGTACAGCGCGTCGTAGATGTAGAGAACAGCACCGCCGGGGTAGCCCCAGATGTACTTGACGCCTTCGGCCTGCAAGGCCTTGACGAGGATTTCGGCCCCCATGAGTTCCTGGGGAGCGGGCGCAGCGCCCTGCTTTTGAGCGGCAGCTGCCGATGCGAGTTCGGCTGATGAGATTTCCATGATGAACCTTTGTGATTTTCTCTAACGAAAAACCTTGGGTGCTTCTTGCAAGGCCCTTGTGAAGCCCGCTCGAAACTTGAGACCAAGGCCATAGGCGGGATGATTGCCACGCCGGACCTTGACCCGTTTGCCTTGATGATGCAGCCTGAGATTATCGCACTGCAACAAACAGACTGTGTGCATAGCATCGAAAAAATCGCGGCGATGCAATAATTCGCGCGGCGGCGCCTCTGCAATGGGTGCGCGGCCTCTGTATCCACGGCGTTGTCCCCCTCTTGGCCACCGAAAAAGAACTGTCTGATTTCCTCAAAAGCGTCGAAAAACGGGCCTTTAAACGCTCGTACTACCACGTACGCAATGAGGAATCCGCTCTCGACATCGTGCAGGACAGCATGATGAAGCTGGCGCAACACTATGGCGACAAGCCTCCCGGCGAGCTGCCAATGCTGTACCAGCGCATTCTGAGCAACTGCACCTTGGACTGGTTTCGCCGCCAAAAAACCCACCGGGCGCTGTTCTCTTCGATGGGCGAATTCGTTGCGACGGGCGACGATGGGGCAGAATTTGATGCCTTGGAAGCACTGTCGTTTGCCAGCAACGGTGAGCATGCCCAAAGTACAGAAGATCTGGCGCGGCGCGCGCAGACCTTTCACCAAATTGAAGACGAGGTTGCGCGTTTGCCGCCGCGTCAACGAGAAGCGTTCTTGATGCGTTACTGGGAAGAGATGGACGTGGCAGAAACTGCAGCTGCCATGGGCTGCTCGGAGGGCAGCGTAAAAACCCACTGCTTTCGAGCGGTCCAGACCCTCGGCAAGGCACTCAAGGCCAAAGGAATCGAACTATGAACAATCTTCCCCAGAGCAGCGCCGAACGGGCCATGGAAGGCTTTGCGCAGCGCATCACTGCCCAGCTCGACGAAGCAACTGGCCATTTGGACTACCACGTCGTCGAGCGCCTGCGCGCCGGACGCGTGCAAGCGCTCGCCCATCGCAGAAAACCGATGTCGGTGCGCAAACCGGTGCCGGTGCTCACGCGGCTTGGGGCCAGTTTGGCATGGGGCGGTAGTTCGGGCGGCGGTTCGGGCAGTTGGTGGCACTCGCTGCTGGCAGCGGTGCCCATGCTGGCCCTGGTTGCGGGCATCATGGTCATCGGTGCGGCCCAGGATGAGACCGGTGTCATGGAAATTGCCGAAGTCGATGCCGCGCTGCTCGCCAGCGATCTGCCCCCTGCCGCCTATGCCGATCCTGGCTTTGTGCAGTTCCTCAAGGCGCGCGCAGAGGAAAGCCACTGAACCGGCTGCGTTTTAACAATTTTTGTGCATGCATCCACCCACCGCGTCCGTTCCTCGCTCGCCCCGGACCACGCCAGCCCTTGTGCTGGCGTTGGTTTTGTTGGTGGTGTTCGGTGCGGGCGGCCTGGCAATTCTCAATGTTGTTCCGATGGCACCCGGCACAGCCATCCCCGCGCAAGCGCTGGAGTCTGCAGGCGAACGCAGCGCAGAGACGCTGACTGCGGGCCCACGCAAGCCGCCGCGCTCATTGGGGCCAGGTTGGGAACTGATGACCACACCGCAAAAGCTCGCGCTCTATCCACTTGCCGAACGCTGGGCTTACCTGAGCGAAGCACAAAAGCGCCGCTGGCTGGTGTTGGCGGAGAATTTTGGCTCACTGTCTGAGCCCGAACAGGTGCGCCTGCATGAGCGCATGACGGCCTGGGCCAGCTTGAGCGCCCAGCAACGCAGCCAGGCCCGACTGAATTTCGCCGTCACACGCGCTCTGGCGCCGGAAAATATCCAATCGCAATGGGAAGCCTACCAGGCACTGAGTGAAGCTGAGAAGCAACGCCTGGCAGCGCATGCCGCGAAACCGCGCGGTGCTGCCACAGCGCTCAAGCCGGTGCCCTCCAAACGCCTGGCCCATGTGCCTGCTGCTCCGGATGCACGGGCACAATCGGCCAATCCTCCAAAAATCGTGTTCCCGTCCGCGTCTGCGGTCCGCGTGGTGCCCGCGCTTGAACCCAGCGCACTGCCTCCCTCGCCACCCGCGTCCAGCAGCTCACAGGCGGCAGGCACAGAGGTCCCGAGCGAGTCCAGCGCCGACGAAACTCCGCGCCCCTCAGACCCGCTGCCTGATCCCTACATCAATTGAACGCCTTGAACCCGACGCCCACGCCCTCCTCCGCTTCGCTACGCTCACCGGGCGACTCCCTTGTGGCCCCGGCGCTCTCGCGCCGCATGGCGTGCTGGCTCTACGAAGGCATTCTGATGTTCGGCGTCGTCTTCATTGCCGGCTACCTGTTTGGCACCTTGAGCCAGACCCGCAATGCACTGGACAACCGGCACCCGCTGCAGGCCTTTCTCTTTGTGGTGTTCGGCATCTATTTCGTCTGGTTCTGGGCCAAGGGCCAGACGCTGGCCATGAAAACCTGGCATATCCGCGTGGTAGACAGCGCCGGACAACCGCTGACGCAGCTTCGCGCACTGGGCCGCTACGTGCTCGCCTGGCTGTGGTTTTTGCCGCCTCTGGTGGTGCTCGCGCCGTTCGGACTTCCTGCCAGCGAGATCGTGGTGATTCTGGTGGGCTGGGTTGTTTTCTGGGCGCTCGCCAGTCGCCTGCACCCCCAGCGCCAGTTCTGGCACGACGCCCTGGCCGGCACGCGCCTCGTCAACAGCCAGCCGCGGGCCCAATAAGCACGCGGTGAGCTCTTTCGAGGCGCGCGACAATGCGCCCATGTCAGATATGCCCGGATCCAAGGCCCAATACGCCAATCCACAAAAAGAGCGGCGCGGCGCCAGCCGCATGCTGCACGCCACCCGCTATTCCCTGCTTGGGCTGCGCGCCGCCTGGGGGGAAACTGCATTTCGCCAGGAAGTCCTTGCCGCGCTGGTGCTGGTGCCCGCCGCATTCTGGTTGGGGCGCAGCTGGGTTGAGGTCGCACTGCTGGCCGGTTCAGTCGTACTGCTGATGATTGTTGAATTGCTCAACACAGGTATTGAGGCGGCCATCGACCGTATTGGCCCTGAATGGCATGCGCTCTCGGGCCGGGCGAAAGACATGGGCAGCGCCGCCGTACTGCTCAGCCTGCTGCTGTGCATGGGCATCTGGGGCGCCGCCATTTACCAAAGGATTGTTCATGGCTGAGCCACGTTTTTCGGTGTGTGTGTACTGCGGTTCGCGGCCCGGCGAGAACCCGCTGTTTGCCGAGGCCGCGCAGGCGGTGGGCAGCTGGATTGGTGCGCAGGGGGGTCAACTCGTCTATGGCGGTGGCCGCAGCGGCTTGATGGGCACCGTGGCGCAGGCGACGGCGCAGGCCGGCGGGCGCGTGGTGGGCGTGATTCCCCAGTCGCTGGTGGACAAGGAACATGCCAACCGCGCCTGCGACGAGTTGCACATCGTGCAGACCATGCACGAGCGCAAGGCATTGATGGCCGAGCGCAGCGACGCCTTCCTGGCGCTGCCGGGCGGCATCGGCACGTTTGAAGAACTGTTTGAAGTCTGGACCTGGAGCCAGCTCGGCTACCATGACAAGCCGATTGGCCTGCTCGACGTGGCCGATTATTACCAACCCCTGCTGGCATTTCTGGCAGGCAGTGTTCAGGCGGGTTTCATGGGCTCGTGGCAAATGGACCTGGTGCGCATTGGCACGGAGCCGGCGAGCCTGCTGGAGCAGTTGGTGCAATCGGGGCTGCGCAACGCCCCGCAAGATGGGGCGCTGCGGGCCAGGATTTGACCCCCCTGGGTTGGCTACACCGCCGCGTCGTCCAGATCTCCGGTGCGGATACGCACCACACGCTCTACTGCAGTAACGAAGATCTTGCCGTCGCCAATCTTCCCCGTGCGCGCCACCTGCACGATGGCGTCGACGCAGCGCTCCAGGTCTTCGGTGCGCACCACCACTTCGATCTTCACCTTGGGCAGGAAGTCCACCACGTACTCGGCTCCGCGGTACAGCTCGGTATGGCCCTTCTGGCGACCAAAGCCCTTGACCTCGGTGACCGTCAGGCCGGTAACGCCGCATTCGGCCAGCGCTTCGCGCACTTCTTCGAGCTTGAAGGGCTTGATGACGGCGGTGATCATTTTCATGGGGAGACTCCTGTTTTTAAAAAATCTTGTCAGGCGCGGAACTGGTTGGTGATCGGGTAGCGCCAGTCCTTGCCAAAGCTGCGCCGCGTCACGCGGATGCCCACGGGCGCCTGGCGGCGTTTGTATTCGTTGATCTTGATGAGGCGCGTCACGCGCTCGACATCGGCGCGCTCGAAGCCGGCTGCAATGATGGATTCGATCGCCTCGTCATTTTCCATGTAGCGCGCGATGATGGCGTCCAGTACCTCGTAGGGCGGCAAGCTGTCCTGGTCGGTCTGGTTGGGGCGCAGTTCAGCACTCGGCGGGCGCGTGATGATTCGCTCGGGAATGGGGTTGGCGCCGGTGCCAAACGGATCGTTGTCGTTGCGCCAGCGCGCCAGGGCAAAAACCTGTGTCTTGGGGACATCCTTGATGGGCGCGAAACCGCCCGCCATGTCGCCGTAGAGCGTGCAGTAACCCGTGGCCAATTCGCTCTTGTTGCCCGTGGTCAGCACGATGCTGGCGAACTTGTTGGACAGCGCCATCAACAGCGTGCCGCGAATGCGGGCCTGCAGGTTCTCTTCCGTCGTGTCCTCGGCCATGCCGGCAAACTGCGGTACCAGCGAGGCCTTGAAGGCTTCAAACGCCGGGCGAATGTCGATTTCCTCGTACGACACGCCCAGGCGCCCCGCCATGTCGCGCGCGTCAATCCAGCTGATGTCTGCCGTGTAGGGCGAGGGCATCATCACCGTGCGAACGCGGTCTTTGCCGAGCGCATCCACGGCCAGCGCCAGCACCAGGGCAGAGTCCATTCCGCCCGAGAGCCCCAGCACCACGCTTGGGAAGCCGTTCTTGGAGATGTAGTCGCGCACACCCAGCACCAGCGCATGCCACAAGTCGGGCAGCAAGCCTGGCAGCGGCGCGATGTCTGCTTTTATTTTGATAGCTGCCTGCGCTTTCTCCACCTGCGCAAACACCAGTTTTTCTTCAAAAGCCGGGGCGCGGGCAACAACGATACCGTCTGCATCCAGCGCAAACGAGCGCCCTTCAAACACCACCTCGTCCTGCCCGCCCACCAGGTGCGCGTACACCAGCGGCAGGCCGGTTTCCTGCACCCGTGCACGCATGGTCTGCTCGCGTGCGCTGCTCTTGCCGCCGTGGAACGGCGAGGCGTTGATGACGGCGATGAGCTGGGCGCCCGCTGCCGCCACGTCGCGCGCCGGGGCGGTGTGCCAGGCGTCCTCGCAAATCAGCAGGCCCACCCGCAAACCAGCCACCTCGAACACGCAAGGCGCCGCGCCGGGGCGAAAATACCGCCGCTCATCAAATACTTCGTAGTTGGGGAGTTCGCGCTTGGCATAGGTCTGCTCGATCTGTCCGGCGCGCAGCACGCTGGCGGCGTTGAAACAGGTGGCAAACGCGCCTGCGCCGCTTGCCCGCTGGGGGTGCCCCAGCACAATGACGAGGTCTTTCAAGCCCGCCGTCGCCTCGGCAATGCGTTTGACGGCATCATCACAGGCCGAGAGAAACGCCGGCCGCAGGAACAAATCCTCGGCGGCGTAGCCACACAAGGCCAGTTCGGGGGTCAGCAGCAAAACAGCACCACCGGCATGGGCCACGTGCGCTGCATCGATGATTTTCTGTGCGTTGCCGCGCAGGTCACCCACCGTGAAATTGAGTTGCGCTATGCAAATGGAGAGCGTCATGGGGTCCAGAGGTTCGGACAAAAACCATTGGCAGGTCACTGCGCCCGTGGAATGCGCACGCGTTGCCTGGGCGGTGCATGGCTGAAAAAGCGATTATCACCCGCGTACATACCAGTCCGCTGGCGCTGGACGCCGCCGAATGGAACGCGTTGCTGGCACAGCAAGGGCACGTCACTCCATTTATGCGCCATGAATATCTGGCTGCGCTGCACACGAGTGACAGCGCCGTGCCTGCGACTGGTTGGCACGCACGCTACCTGACGCTTGAGCAGGAAGGCCGATTGGTTGCCGCCTGCCCGCTGTACCTGAAAGAGCACTCCTACGGCGAGTACATATTCGACTGGGCCTGGGCACGCGCCTACCAGGAACACGGCCTGCACTACTACCCCAAGGCCCTGATCGCCGTGCCCTTCACCCCGGTGCCAGGCACCCGCCTGCTGGCGCGCGATGAATTTGCGCGCACGGCCCTCCTTCGTGCGGCAGTGGCTTGGTGTAAGGAGCAGTCTTTGTCTTCCCTGCACCTGCTTTTTGGCAGCGATGAGGACATGGCGGCAAGCAGAAATGTTGGGCTGATGCAGCGCACCACGGTGCAATTCCACTGGAACAACCGTGCGCCAGACGGTGGAAAATTCCGTGATTTCGAGCATTTTCTCGGCGCCCTTACCCAGGACAAGCGCAAGAAAATCCGCCAGGAACAGCGCCGCGTGCGGGATGCAGGCGTGCGCTTTCGCTGGGCGCGCAGCACAGACATTGCAGTTGCCGACTGGGAGTTCTTCTACCGCTGCTACGAACGCACCTATCTGGAGCACGGCAACCCGCCCTACCTCAGCCGTACCTTCTTTGAGCGCATGGCGCAAGACATGCCGGACGCCTGGCTGCTGTTCATTGCCGAGCGGGGGGGACAGGCAATAGCTACCAGTTTGATAGCGATCAACGCAGACCCATCAAGCGCTGGAGGCCAAAATGTATTGAATTTCCCGTCGCCAACAGCCTACGGACGCTACTGGGGAGCGCTGGAGCGCGTCGACAGCCTGCACTTCGACGCCTGCTACTACCAGCCGCTCGCCTGGTGCATTGCGCATGGATTGGGCGCCTTCGAGGGCGGCGCACAAGGTGAGCACAAAATGGCCCGCGCGCTGATGCCTGTGGCCACGCACAGCGCCCATTGGCTGGCGCACCCGGCCTTTGCCGACGCGGTGGAACGCTTCCTGGAGCGCGAAGATGCCGGCATGGCGGCGTATGTGGAAGAACTGCGGGCGCACACACCCTTTCGCACTGCAACGCGCCCGGCACCAAACCCCTGATTGCAACGCGGCGGTGCGTCCCATGCAGTTGCCAGCCCGTCCAAAGATGCATATCATGTACATCTAATAAAACCAGCCATTTCCACGATGCCCGTTACCACCCCAACCGCTCTGCTCTGCTCCCCGACGCCCGAGGTCTGCCATGGGCGCGTCTGACCAAGAGGCGCCTCTGGCGCAAGCGCTGGAGCGTTCCTATCAGCACGGTTTCACTACCGACATCGAATCCGACTCGCTGCCGCCAGGCCTCGACGAAGGCACGATCCGCGCCATTTCCCTGCGCAAGCGCGAACCGGAGTTCTTGCTCAAGTGGCGCCTGGCCGCCTACGAGCGCTGGCTGACCATGCCCGCCCCCGAGTGGGCGCATGTCCACATGGAGCCGGTGGATTTGCAGGCGCTTTGTTACTACTCGGCGCCCAAATCGCTCAAGGACGGACCCAAGAGCCTGGCCGATGTAGACCCCAAACTGCTGGAGACCTACGAAAAATTGGGCGTGCCGCTGCACGAACGCGCGCGCCTGGCGGGTGTGGCGGTGGATGCGGTGTTCGATTCGGTCTCGGTGGGCACCACCTTCCGCGAGCAACTGCACAAGGTCGGTGTCGTCTTTTGCTCGTTCTCACACGCCGTGGAGCATTACCCGGAGCTGATTGAACGCTACATGGGCAGCGTGGTGCCGGTGGGTGACAACTACTACGCCGCGCTCAATTCTGCGGTGTTTTCCGACGGCTCCTTCGTCTACATCCCCAAAGGCGTGCGCTGCCCGATGGAGCTGTCTTCGTACTTCCGCATCAACGCCAAGGGCACCGGCCAGTTCGAGCGCACGCTGATCATTGCCGAGGAAGGCAGCCATGTGAGCTACCTGGAAGGCTGCACGGCGCCGCAGCGCGACGAGAACCAGCTGCACGCCGCAGTGGTCGAGCTGGTGGCGCACGACGACGCCTATATCAAGTATTCAACCGTGCAGAACTGGTACCCCGGCGACGAAAACGGCCTGGGCGGCATCTACAACTTCGTCACCAAGCGGGGACTGTGCGCCGGCAAGCGCGCGCATATCTCGTGGACGCAGATTGAAACCGGCTCGGCCATCACCTGGAAGTACCCCAGCGTGGTGCTGCGCGGCGACGATTCGCGCGGCGAGTTCCATTCGATTGCGGTGTCCAACCACTTCCAGCAGGCAGACACCGGCACCAAGATGATTCACCTGGGCAAGAACACCAGCAGCCGCATCGTCTCCAAGGGCATCAGCGCCGGCAATGCGCAAAACAGCTACCGCGGCCTGGTGCGCATTTCCCCCGGCGCGGCCAACGCGCGCAACCACACGCAGTGCGATTCGCTCTTGATTGGCCCGAAATGCGGCGCGCACACCTTCCCCTACATCGACACCGCCCGCAGTGACGCCGTGGTGGAGCACGAAGCCACCACCACGCGCATTTCACAAGACCGTTTGTTCTATTGCCAGCAGCGCGGCATAGCGCCCGACGACGCGACAGCGCTCATCGTCGGCGGCTTCTGCCAGTCGGTGCTCGAAGAGCTGCCGATGGAATTCGCGCTTGAAGCCAAGGCCTTGCTGGCCGTCTCGCTCGAAGGCTCGGTGGGCTGAGCCCAACATTCATAAAAATCGAAACACCCCATGACCACTTCCTCCACCCCCCTGCTGCAACTGGACGCCCTGCGCGTTGCCATTGGCGAGAAGACCATCCTGCAATCGATCAACCTTGATGTGGCCCCCGGCGAACTCGTGGTGCTCATGGGCGCCAACGGCAGCGGCAAGAGCACGCTGGGCCTGGCGCTGGCTGGCCATCCTGCTTACCAGGTGACGCACGGCACAGCGCGAATGAATGGCGCGGACCTGCTCGCCATGGAACCGCAGGACCGCGCCCGCGCCGGGCTGTTTCTGTCGTTTCAGTCGCCGCCCGAGATTCCTGGCGTCAAGAACAACCTGTTCATCCGCACCGCGATGAACGCCGTACGCGCAGCCCGTGGTGAAGAGCCGCAGGACGCGTACGACTTTCTCGGCAGCGCCAAGGCCGCCGCGGCGACGCTTGGTCTGCCCGACACCATGCTCAGCCGTCCGGTGAACGACGGCTTTTCCGGTGGCGAGAGGAAGCGCAACGAGCTTCTGCAACTGTCCTTGCTGCGCCCGCGCCTGGCGGTGCTCGACGAAATCGACTCCGGCATGGACGTCGATGGCGTGCGCGCCGTCGTCGAACTGGTGCAGCGCCTGCGCAGCGAAGGCACGGCCTTCATCGTTGTCTCGCACTACCTGCAGCTGATTGAGTCGCTGCAACCCGATACGGTGCTGCGCCTTGCCAACGGCCAGATTGCCGAACGCGGCGACATCGCCCTGGCGCAGCGCATAGCGCGCACCGGTTTTGTCCAGGCCCCCGAGCTGGCAGAGGCTTGAGACCATGAACATTCGCCCCTTTACCGCGCATGAGGCCATGCTCATGGCCCGCGAGCACCTCGCCGCCACCGGCTGGATAGGAAAAAAAAACGAGTCGTTTCGCCACCTGTCGCCACCTCCGGCTGCCGACTGGCTGGAACATGCTGCCGCAACCCGATTGACCGAGAGCAGCGGCTGGTCCCTCACCACGCTGGCCGGCGGCACGCCCAGCGGCGTCACCGCGCACGAGCTATCTGCCACCGACACGGCGCAGCGTGCCGAGTTGTTCGCCGACCTGGACTTGCCGGGTGACGGCGACGCCGCACCGTTTGCCTGGGCGCACCGCGCCTTGTGTTCTGCAGGCCTGCGTCTGCGGGTGGAGGCCGGTACCGCACAGCAACCCACGCAGCTTGAACTGCGCCACCAGCCCACGGGCCAGGTGGAGGCGCCCCTGCTGGTGCTCGATATCGCCGAAGGAGTGCACTGCGTCCTGCGCGAACTCCATCTGGCGGGCGACACAGCCCCCTCTGGCGGCAAGGTCCAGAACCTGCAGTTGCACGTGCGTCTCGCGCGGGGCGCGAATCTGCAGCACCTGCGCATCCTGGCACCGCACGCGGACGACCGCTGCGCACACATCGTCCACGCCCAAGTCGGCCAGGATGCCCGCTACGTTCAGGCCTTTGTCGCCGGCGGCAGCAGCTACCACCTGCAGCGCAGCGACGTGCTGCTCAGCGGCGCCGGTGCTTCGGCCCATGTTGCAGGCCTGACCTGTGCGGCCGACACAAAGTTCGAGCAGCAGGTTTTCATGCGCCACGCTGCAGCACACACCACCAGCCACAGCGAAGCGCTGGTACTGGCCAGCGGCAAGGCGCACACGGTGGCCAACGCCAGCACGCACATTGCACCGGGCTCGGACGAGGCCGACGTGCACCAGCGGCTCGCGGGCATCCCGCTGGGTGGCCAGCCACGCCTCATCCTGCGCCCGCACCTGGAGATTTACCACGACAACGTGCAAGCGGCCCACGGCGCCACCTGGGGCGCTTTGCCCGAAGACGCCTTGTTCTACGCACGCCAGCGCGGACTGGACGCGGTGGCCGCACGCTCGCTCATCATCGAAGGCATGGCCAACGCTCTGCTGTCGCGCTGCTTCACGGACACCGCCACGCTCGATGCCCTGACCCAGGGCGATGCCCTTCAAGGCGTGCTGCGCCAGGTGCTGGAGACAAGCCATGGGTGACATGCTTCCCGCCCGCTGGCTCAGCGCATCCGGCGCAGCTCCCACCGGCCCGTCCGGCGTTGCCGGACTGCGCGCGCTGTTTCCGGTGCTTTCCCAGCACATTCAGGGCCACCCGCTGGCCTATCTGGACAACGCCGCCACCACGCAGATGCCGCAGCCGGTGCTGGACGCCTTGCAGCACTTCGAGCGCCACAACCGCGCCAACATCCACCGCGGCGTGCACGCACTGAGCCAGCGCGCCACCGACGCCTACGACGCTGCGCGCGCCCAGCTCAAACGCTTTGTCGGTGCAGGATCTGAGCACGAACTGGTGTTCACCTCGGGCACCACCGAGTCGCTCAACCTCGTGGCGCATGGCCTGTCGGCACACGCCGGCGGCAGCAAGCCTTTGCAGCCGGGCGACGAAATCATCGTCAGCGGCCTGGAACACCACGCCAACCTGCTGCCCTGGCAGCGCGCCGCGCGCGAGAGTGGCGCGCTGCTGCGCATCCTCTTGCCCGACGCCCAAGGCCATCTGCGCGCCGAGGACCTGGCTCGCCTGCTGACACCGCGCACCCGCGTGTTCGCCGTGACCGCCTGCGCCAACGCCACCGGAGAACGCCCGCCCTTTGCCGAACTCTTGGCCATGGCGCATCAAGCCGGCGCCCTGACCGTGCTGGACGCTGCCCAGGTGGCGGCGCACGCCGTGCCCGACATCTCTACCCTGCCCTGCGATTTCCTCGTCTTCTCCGGCCACAAGATGTATGGCCCCATGGGCACTGGCGCGCTGGTGGGCAGGCGCGAAGCCCTTGAACTGCTGGCGCCGTTTCGCGTCGGCGGCGACATGGTGGAATGGGTGAGCTTCACCGACGCCAGCTACGCCGCGCTCCCGGCCCGACTGGAAGCCGGCACGCCCAATGTCGGCGGTGCCATCGGCATGGCGGCCGCGGCGAAATTCATTGACGCCGTGGGCCGGGATGCGATTGACCAGCATTTGCACGCCCTGCGCGCCCAAGCCGTGCAAGGCCTCTCGGCCCTGCCCGGCCTGCGCGTTCTGTCGGCCGACACGCTGGATACCGCCATCGTCTCCTTCGTTACCGACGGCGCGCACCCGCACGATGTCGGCACCCTGCTCGACGGCCAGGGCATCGCCGTGCGCACGGGTCTGCACTGCGCCCAGCCCCTGCTGGAGCACCTGGGCTGCGGGCCGACGACGCGCGCCTCGTTTGCCCTCTACAACACGCCGGAAGAAGTCGAGCGCCTGGTCGCAGGCGTCGCCAAGGCCCTGGAGTTGTTGCGATGAGCAGCGCCGAAACCGACCTGTACCAGGAGCTGGTGCTGGAGCACAAACGCTCGCCACGCAACTTCGGCCACCTCTCCGCACCCACGCACCAGGCACGCGGCACCAACCCCTCGTGCGGAGACGACCTGTCCGTGGAACTGGCAGTTGCCGATGGCAAACTGGCCGACATCCGTTTTCACGGCCAGGGCTGCGCCATCTGCATGGCGTCCGCCTCGATGATGAGCGAAGCCGTCAAAGGCCAGGAGATCGCTGCAGCCCAGAAGCTGCAACAGCACTTTCGCGCCGTGCTTACCGGGGAAGAAAGCGCCGACGCCGCCCCGCTCGGCAAGCTCGTCAGCCTGGCCGGCGTCAGCCGCTACCCCAGCCGAATCAAGTGCGCACTGCTGGGCTGGCATGCGCTGATGCACGCCATTGCCAGCAACCCAGCCGCGCCCACCGTCCCCGTATCGACGGAAGGAGAAACCCCATCATGATGAAACGCATGCGCGAAGACGTGCTGATCAACCGGCCTGTAACGGTCGAGCGCATCCCCGATGGCACCCCCATGGATTTGCCTGGCGGCGGGTGGGCGCAGGTGACCCAGGCCCTGGGCTCCAATTTCACCTTGGTGGTAGATGGCCAGTTGGTGCGGCTTAAGGGCAGCGATGCCGACGCCATTGGCAAGGAGCCGCCAGCCCAAGTCGAGCATCCCGAGAATGTTGAAGTTGAAGACGTCAGCGAGCTCATCTGGAACACGCTCAAAACCTGCTATGACCCGGAAATTCCGGTCAATATCGTTGACTTGGGTCTGGTGTATCGCTGTGATCTGGAGCCCATGGAGGGCGGCGATGTGCGCGCTCTGATCGACATGACCCTCACCGCACCCGGCTGCGGCATGGGCGAGGCCATTGCTGACGAAGTTTGCGACAAGGTATTGGCGATTCCACGCGTCGGCGAGATCACGGTGAACATGGTGTTCGACCCGCCATGGGACCGTTCGCGCATGTCTGAGTCAGCCATGCTGGCCCTCGGCATGTAAATCACCGCACCCAACAAAAAGGCGCCTCGTGGGCGCCTTTTTGTCGTGCCAAGGAGAAGCTCAGCCGCCGCAAGCCCCCCTGAGCAGCAGTGGTGTTCTTCTGCATCTTCGGGTATTTCCAGCTTGCTGATCAGCACGCGCCACTGGTCCGGACCGGACTGCAGATACGCCCACTGAAACTGGCCGGGCGAGCGCGCATCGAACTGGTGGTGCAGCGGGCGCGGGTCGTGATCGCTGACAATTTGGACGGCCTCTCCGGGAAGCAGCTCGTCAAACTGGCCAAAAATGGTGGTGTGGCGCTGAGGCGGGGGAATCTGGCGCACGTCGATCACGGGAGACTGGGTAGGAAGCATGAGAACCTTTCTTCAGGGTTTCGGGGGGAAATCAGCGACAAAAACAGCGGACGGTCAGCCATCCTTGCCGTCGAGCCGGGTGCTCGTCAGCCAAGGGACATACATCACGAGATAGATCAGGAATGCCGTGGTCCACGCGGTGGCGGCGCCCACGAGGGCCTGTGAATACCACTGCGGTGCCACCATGGGCACCAACACCCGCAGCAGCGCAGCAGCCATCACCAGCACATAGGCCAGCACTTCGGCGCGCGACACCTGCAGCGGCCGGCCGGTGTGACCGCGCGCCGTACGCGTGAGCATGCCGATGATCAGCCCGCCAGTAGCGCCTACCGCAAGAGCATGGACACCCACCGAGACCAGCACCCAACCGGGCTGCGCGAGTGCCAGCAAGGCCAGGCCCAGCGGAATCCATGCGTACGCCGCGTGCAAGATCCAGAGGATCGGCTTCTTGAGCGCAACCTTCGAATGCCAGTGCAGCATGCGGGCCGCTTGCAAAACGGCGGCTGCGGCCAACGCAGCAAACGTGATCCATCCACCTGAAGCAAAGACCCACAGCGCCAACGCCACGAAGGTGCTGCCGAGCGCGCTGCGTTCGAGCCAGGGCGGCACGGCGATTTTCAGCCCTGGTGTGACGCTCATGGTGAACGCCGGTATCACCCGGCCGGCCATCACGCACTCAACCATTACGATCAGACCCAAGGCTGCGTACAGCGCGCTGGTGGGCGGCAGCGCAAGCCATCCCAAAACCGCCAAGTGGAACGCCAGATTGGCCACCGACAGCAGCACCAGTATGCCGACCAGCGGCAAGTTGCGCTTGTTGCCAGCGCGCAAAAGAATGCGCAGCAAAATCACGGCCACGGCTGGCAACAGCACGACGTCAAGCGCCGCGTACACCGGGTAAGGCGCAAGCCATGCGGCCACACGGGCCGCCAGCCAAAGCAGCACCAGTGCACCCAGCGCGGCGCCACGCGGTGTTTGCAATCCGGTCCAGGCTTTGACCGCCGTTAGCAGGAAACCGATGATCACGCCGGTGGCAAAACCCAGCAGCATCTCGTGCGCATGCCAGAGCAACGGCGAGACGCTGAGATCAAGTGAAATCGCCCCGAGCATGGCAGCCACCCAGAACGGAACTGCTACGCAGGCCAGCGCCGCAGCAGCAATATAAAAGGGACGAAAGCCCAACCGGAGTACCGGCCAGCCGCGCGGCGTTTTGCTTGCAGGTTTTGCAGCGCCAGCGCTGACCAGGGGCGGAAGAGGTGTTTTCATGGAGTCCATATCAGGCCCGGCGCGCTTGCGCTGGGGGGAGCAAAGCTATAAGATGCATTTTATATGTATCTTACAGTGCCAATCGACTTTTATCAATCGACTGTGCACTGCACACCACCATGCGGCTTGCCAACTACACCGACTACACCCTGCGCGTGCTGATGTACTGCGCGCAGCACCGCGAGCGCCGCGTCACGATTGCCGAACTCGCGCAAACCCATTCCTTATCGAAAAACCATTTGATGAAGATCGTCAATGACTTGGCTCGACACGGACTGTTGGAAACTGCGCGGGGACGCGGAGGCGGCGTGCGGCTGCTTCTCGAACCAGCGGCGATCGGTATTGGCGCAGTCGTGCGTTGGTGCGAAAGCGATTTCCGCATGGTCGAGTGTTTCGACGAAAACTCCAACACCTGCCGATTGACTGCGGCTTGCCGGCTGAAAAATTTGTTCCAGCGCGCTCTGGCGTCCTGGTTGCGCGAGCTTGACACCGCTACGCTGGCAGATCTGGTGGGTGAAGGTGCTGCAGAGCCGCTGGGCGCTCCAGCCATCATCAGCTTGTCGCGGCGCCCAGCTGCGACGGCCGTTCTGGCGCACGGTTGACGCTGTTGAGGCCTCTTTGAATTGCTATTAATTAAATAGCATTCAACGCATATCTATAAAGCGCTAGAAGCGGTTTTTAATGGAAAACCGTAGTTAGAACGATTCCCAGTCATCGCTCGCCCCTGCTCCGCCCTTCGCGGGCTTGGGCGCGGGCGCCGCAGGGGTGGCTTGCCGAGCAGTCGGCTTGGCCGAAATGCGTGCAGCAACCTTCGGCTTGGGCGCTGCCACGGCCGCTGCTGCCGTACGCTTTGGTGCGGCCACCGGCGCGCGCAACACCGTGTTGCTGCCTGCAAGCCGAAACACCGCGACAGACTGCACCAGATCCTCTGCCTGTCCCTTGAGACTGCTGGCGGCTGCCGCCATCTGCTCAACCAGCGCCGCGTTCTGCTGTGTGGCCTGGTCCATTTGCGTGACCGCCTCGCCGACTTGCGAGACACCCGAACTTTGCTCGCTGCTGGCTGCGCTGATTTCTGCCACGATATCGGTCACCCGGCGGATAGCGGCCACGACCTCATTCATGGTGGCCCCGGCCTTGCCTACCTGGTCGTTGCCCTGCTCGACACGCTCGACGCTGGCGGAAATCAGCGCCTTGATTTCCTTGGCAGCATCGGCGCTGCGACCGGCCAGACTGCGCACTTCGCTGGCCACCACGGCAAAACCCCGGCCCTGCTCACCGGCCCGGGCCGCCTCGACTGCCGCGTTCAGCGCCAGGATGTTGGTCTGGAAAGCAATGCCGTCGATCACCCCAATGATGTCGGCAATCTTGCGGCTGCTTTCGTTGATGCCCTTCATGGTTTCCACGACCTGGGCCACCGTCTCGCCGCCCTGCTGCGCAACGCCCGAGGCGCTGACGGCCAGTTGATTCGCCTGGCGCGCGTTGTCGGCGTTCTGACGCACGGTGCTGCTCAGTTCCTCCATGGAGGCTGCGGTTTCCTCAAGGGCACTGGCCTGCTGCTCGGTCCGCGCCGAAAGGTCGTGGTTGCCCTGGGCAATTTCAGCGCTGGCAGTTGCCACGCTCTCAGAGCCTTCGCGCACCCGGGTCACGATGCGCACCACGCTGTTCCGCATGGCTTCTATGCCATGCAGGACGCTGCGCTCATCCGCAGGAGGAATTTCCACCGCCAGGTCGCCCTGCGAGATCCGGTTGGTGATGGAATTGAGAAGCTCGGGCTCTCCCCCCAATTGGGTCAGGATGCCCCGCGTGAACCACCAACCGATCAGTCCCAGGACCAGGGCCAGGGCCAGGGCAATGGCCCCAGCCTCCCAAACACGACCCATGAACGTGTTCTGCACCGTGTCCACGTAGACCCCGGAACCCACAATCCAGCCCCAAGGAGCGAAACCTTTGACAAATGAAACCTTCGCAACGGGATCCGTGCTCCCCGGCTTGGGCCACAGATAGTTGACAAAACCGGAGCCGTTCTTCTTCACCGTGTCGACAAATTCCACAAAAAGAAACTTGCCGGTGGGATCCTTATTGCCACTGAGATCTTGCCCCTCCAACTTGGTGCTGATGGGATGCATCACCATGGTTGGATGCATGTCGTTGATCCAGAAATACTCGGTGTCGCTGTAGCGCAGGGTGCGCACCGCTTCCTTGGCACGCTGCTTGGCCTCCTCTTGGGTCATCCCCCCCTTGCTCGCCTGCGCATGAAAATCGGCAATCACGCCATACGCGGTCTCCACCGCCTGACGAACACTGCGCTCTCGCTCTTGCATGATCAGACTGCGCTCCGACACCATGAGAACTCCCGCGAGCACCAGCATGGCCAGCAAGGCAAGCCCCACGAGCCCGGAGAGGCGTCGTGAAATAGTGAGCTGTTTGAATGCGGTCATCGTCGCTCCCTCGGTGGTTCAACTGAGATGGGCTTGCGAATCCTACATCTGAGCGGCAAAGTTCACCGGCTTCTGACCATCAACACGGTCGTGGGCAGCGAACGACCATGTCACGGTGCTTGGTGGAGTCAAGCGCCAGGCATGTCCTCCAAGAACGGCCGGCCCGCAGAAGCAAACGGACCACAGCAGGCGTGGAAACCGAGAAAAGCAACAACATGCGCAGCGCAAATTCGCTCTGCCCACGCTGCACTCGGTCATCCATCAAAAAAGCACGCACACCCAACGGTTAGCGTGCATTTTTCCGAACCTGGGCCGACTGGGCCCGTCAATCGTTGCGCGTTTTCAGCCCTGCGCCTTGGCGTAGTTGGCCAGCCCGTCCATGATCTCTTGGTGCGCCGACTCAATGCCTTCCCAGCCCAGCACCTTGACCCATTTGCCGTCTTCCAGATCCTTGTAATGCTCAAAGAAGTGACTCAGCGCACGCAGACGGGCCGGGTTGACATCCTCGACATTTTTCCAGGCAGAGTACATCGCCAGCACCTTGTTCGTCGGTACGGCGAGCACCTTTCCGTCAATGCCGGCTTCGTCTTCCATTTTCAAAATGCCCAAGGCGCGGCAGGGAACCACGACGCCTGGGTGCAAGGGATAGGGGGTAATGACCAGCACGTCCACCGGGTCGCCGTCGCCGCTGAGCGTCTGCGGCACGTAGCCGTAGTTCGACGGGTAGTACATGGCAGTGGTCATGAACCGGTCAACAAAGATGGCGCCCGACTCCTTGTCCACCTCGTATTTGATCGGGTCCGAATCCATGGGGATTTCGATCACGACGTTGAAGGATTCGGGGAGGTTCTTGCCGGGAGTGACGCTGTTGAGGGACATATTGCTTATTTTCGAGGTGGATGACTAGTGACTAACCCTGATTTTACCGGTCGACCCCTTGCGCCCGGCTTGCAGGCGCGTTTTTCGGAGTAAATTGTCGGGGTTGGCCAATCGACTCCGGGACGGGAGCACGAGGAAGCAACGCAAGCGGAGACCCTCCCCATGCGTTGAGTCTCCTTCCGTGCGAAACAACACCTGGAGCGATAAGAATGGCTGGAACCACAGCGTCGAATTTCCCCCTCATCCTTGCCCTGGTCTGTGGCCTGATTGCCGTGGCCTACGGCTTCTGGGCCCGCAGCTGGATTTTGGGCAAAGACCCCGGCAACCCCCGCATGCAGGAGATTGCCGCCGCCATCCAGGCCGGCGCTGCCGCCTATCTGGCCCGCCAGTACAAAACCATTGCCATCGTCGGCGTGGTGCTGGCCATCCTCATCGGTGTTTTCCTTGACGGCAAAACCGCCGTGGGCTTCGTCATCGGCGCCGTGCTCTCTGGCGCCTGCGGCTTCATCGGCATGAACGTGTCGGTGCGCGCCAACGTGCGCACGGCGCAAGCGGCAACCCAAGGCATTGGCCCGGCGCTGGATGTCGCATTTCGTGGCGGCGCCATTACCGGCATGCTGGTGGTGGGCCTGGGGCTGCTGGGCGTCACCGGCTTCTATTGGTACCTGGTGGGCAGCAATCCGGTGGCGGACAAGTCGCTCGCCGGCCTGCTCGACCCGCTGATCGGTTTTGCCTTTGGCTCGTCGCTGATCTCCATCTTCGCACGCCTGGGCGGCGGCATCTTCACCAAGGGCGCTGACGTGGGCGCCGACCTGGTGGGCAAGGTCGAAGCCGGCATCCCGGAAGACGACCCGCGCAACCCGGCCGTGATTGCCGACAACGTCGGCGACAACGTGGGTGACTGCGCCGGCATGGCCGCCGACCTGTTCGAAACCTACGCTGTGACGCTGATCGCCACCATGGTGCTGGGCGCGCTGATGCTGACGGCCGCGCCCGTCAACGCCATGATGTACCCGCTGGCGCTGGGCGCCGTGTCCATCGTGGCCTCGATCATTGGCTGCTTTTTCGTCAAGGCCTCGCCTGGCATGAAGAACGTGATGCCGGCGCTGTACAAAGGCTTGGCGATTGCCGGTGTGCTCTCGCTCATCGCCTTCTACTTTGTCACCGCCTGGATCATTCCTGACAACATCCTGGGCGGCACGGGCGCACAAATGAAATTGTTTGGTGCTTGCGCCACGGGTCTCGTGCTGACCGCAGCGCTGGTCTGGATCACCGAGTACTACACCGGCACGCAGTACAAGCCGGTACAGCACATCGCGCAAGCGTCCACCACGGGCCACGGCACCAACATCATTGCCGGCCTGGGCGTTTCCATGCGCTCCACCGCCTGGCCAGTCATCTGTGTCTGCGCCGCCATCCTGGTGTCGTATTCGCTCGCCGGGCTGTTCGGTATTGCCGTTGCTGCGACGTCCATGCTCAGCATGGCAGGCATCGTGGTGGCGCTCGATGCCTATGGACCGATTACCGACAATGCGGGCGGCATTGCCGAAATGGCCGAGATGCCCAGCAGCGTGCGTGACATCACCGATCCGCTGGACGCCGTGGGCAACACCACCAAGGCCGTGACCAAGGGCTACGCTATTGGCTCGGCGGGTCTCGCCGCACTGGTGCTGTTTGCCGACTACACCCACAAGCTGGAGGGCTACGGGCAGGCAATCGACTTCAATCTGAGCGATCCGATGGTCATCATCGGCTTGTTCATTGGCGGTCTGATTCCCTACCTGTTCGGTGCCATGGCCATGGAAGCCGTGGGCCGGGCTGCCGGCGCCGTGGTGGTGGAAGTGCGCCGCCAGTTCCGCGATATTCCCGGCATCATGGATGGCAGCGGCAAACCGGAGTACGGCAAGGCCGTGGACATGCTGACCAGCGCCGCCATCAAGGAAATGATCGTACCCAGCCTGCTGCCGGTAGTGGTTCCGATTCTCGTTGGTCTGCTGCTCGGCCCGAAAGCGCTCGGCGGCCTCTTGATGGGCACCATCGTCACCGGGCTGTTTGTCGCCATCTCCATGTGCACCGGCGGCGGCGCCTGGGACAACGCCAAGAAATACATTGAAGATGGCCACCACGGCGGCAAGGGTTCTGAGGCGCACAAGGCCGCTGTGACCGGCGATACCGTGGGCGATCCGTACAAAGACACCGCTGGCCCCGCCGTGAACCCACTGATCAAGATCATCAACATCGTGGCGCTGCTCATCGTGCCGCTGGTCGTGAAATTCCACGCAGGTTGAATCACCTCCGCCGCTGAAGGCAGCTTTTTGACGAAAGGGGCTTTGCGCCCCTTTCTCAATGCACACGAGGAAGCAAGGACTGAGAGATGGCCCCATGAATCACGCTGCCTCGCCCCCCGCTGGCCCCGATGTCGTGGTCTACACCGAGATTGTTCGCACCACGCTGGCAGGTTCCGGTCATTTGATGGAGCGTGTCATCGAAGTCAGCCGCAGGGCATTGCAAGCCCGCGAAGACCAGGCGCGCACTCCCCGCGAGAGCCACAGCGTGATGCATGCGCGCCAGCACCTTGAGCGCGTTGCCTTCGTCCTGTTCGAACGATTTGCAGGCGCCCTAGAACAAGCTGTAGCCAAAGGCGCCGATCAGAATCAAACCGCGACACGCTCGCTTTTTTCGGTGCAGTTTGATGAGCTGGAGCTGATGGACGAATCGCAACTCAGCGAGAACGTGGAACGTGCGCGGGCAAGGCAGTCGCTCGCCGAAGCCGTGACGGCGCCCCTGGCCGAACTCAACGCACTCATGAGCGCTGCGCAAGGGCAATCGAGCGTCGATCCTGGGCACAACCCCCTGCAACCCGAGCTTTTTCTGCAGGCCATGCAAGCCGTGGTCGGGCAGATGCAGCCGTCCGACGAGGTGCGGCGCGACTGGATGACCCATCTGGCCGAGGCCATGGGAGCCGAGCTTCGGACCCTGTATCTTCAACTGATCGCGCAAATGCAGGAAAGCGGCATCAAGCCTGCTGGGTATGCGGTGCGCCAGCAAGGCGGAAACTACGTCTACGTGAAGCCTGCAGGCGAAGAAGGCCACGCTCCAGGGTTTGGCCCCGAAGCCGCGCCGTGGTGCAGGGGTGATGCGCAAGCGCCCGCGAAACCCGCAGCCGGCACCGACCACACCTTGCTCACGCTGCACCAACTGCGCCGTCTGCTCAGGGGTGAGCTCGCCGATGGTCCAACGCCCGAAATCCCATTTTCTGAACGGTTTTCACGTGAGTTCGAGAGCACACCGTCCCACGCGGCGGCGCCCTCGCCCGACTTCGACATCACCGTACCGGCCGCCTTTGAGGCACTCCAAGAGATGAAGCAGGTAGATCACATGATGGAGCGCCTGGGCAACCGGGGCCCGCTGGGCACAACCGCTGCGGCGGCGACAGCGCCGCAGAATCCCAAAGCGGCACTCGGCCAAGCCTTGAGCATGGAAGTCGTGGCCCTCATGCTGGACAACATCGCGCGCGATGGCCGCTTGCTCTGGCCCGTGCAGCAACTCGTAAAGAAGCTGGAGCCCGCTTTGTTGAAACTGGCCGTGGCAGATCCGCGGTTCTTCAGTGACAAGGACCATCCGGCTCGCCGCCTGTTGCAGGAGATGACGGACCGAAGCCTGGCCTTTGAGAGCATTGACACCCCCGGTTTCGAGAGCTTCATGCAACCACTGATCGACGTGATGGGCCCTTTGACCCACTCGTCCATTGAAGACCAAGAACCCTTCGGCCATGCCTTGGACCAGTTGCTGGACGCCTGGGCCACGCGTGAGAAGAAGCGCGAGCACGAGCGCCTGCGGGCCATCGACGCCTTGCGCCATGCCGAGCAGCGCAACCTGCTCGCTGCCAGGATGTGGCAAGAGATGCGCTCGCTGCCTCAAATTGAAGTGGTCCCGGCCGAAGTTGCGCGCTTCCTGCTCGGCCCCTGGACCCAGGTAATGGCCCAGGCGCGGCTGGACGACACCAGTGGCAGCAACGATCCGGGCCGTTACCGGGAAGCGGTCGATGCACTGATCTGGAGTGCGCAACCCCAGCTCACCCGGATCAACGTGGGCCGCCTCGCCCGCCTCGTGCCCAAACTGCTCTCCAGACTGCACGCAGGCCTTGTCGCCATCGACTATCCGCCCACCGACACCGAAAGATTCTTCGAACTGCTGATGCAGTTGCATCAGCAGGCCTTTGAGCCCGACCGCTCTGCACAAGCCCCCCCACCCAGCCACCCAAAGCGAAGCAAGGCGCCCACCATGGAGACGGATGAGCCCTGGATTGCGCCGTCGGAAGCAGTCGAATCGGGATTTATGGACGCGTTGGCTGACCCGCAACCCGGCAACGCCGCCGACGAGGCGCTCGATCCCATATCTACCGGGATAGCACCGCACCGGGAGATGGCCGTAGGCACCTGGGTCAACCTGCAAGTTGAAGGCAAATGGGAGCGCACACAGCTCTCCTGGATTGGCTCCCATGGCAACCTCTTCCTGTTCACCAACACCTACGGCCATACGCAGTCGATGACGCGGCGACTGCTCGACAGGCTGGTCGCTCGGGGCACGCTGCAGATCATTTCCGGGCAAACCGTGGTGGCTGGCGCACTGGACGCCGTGGCGCAAACGGCCTTGCGCAACAGCCTCGACACAGGCTATTGAAGCCGAGGACGCCCTAAAGCTCCGACGAAATCACCGCCCTGAGCAAAGCACTGGCGGGTGCCACCAGCGTGTGCAACTCATGCACGCGCTCCTGCTCGATGGCTTGCAACACCAGTTCGTGGATGCCGCCCACCACCGCCAGCGCCATGGTGGGCTGCAACGGCGACTTGCGCATGCGCGCACCAGGACGCTGATTGACCACTTCGAGCATGAGCGCGGCCAGTTGCTGGTGTACCCGACTGCGCACCGCCAGACCGCTGGCGCCCAGGCCCAGGATCTCGATAAATAGTGTGCGCAGCAGCACCGGGTTGCGGGCCAGGGCTGCCAGGTAGGCGGCCATGGCCTGCTCCACCTGCGCCTCCCAGTCGCTGCTGGGATTGATCGCGGCGCGAAGTGCTGCGGTGGCCTCGTCGGTGGCCGCAAGATACAAGGCCATCAGGCATTCGGCCTTGTCACCAAAGTGCTCGTAAAAGGTGCGCCGTGAGACGCTGGCCTGGCGGACGATGTCGGCAATCGTCGTCTCGGCGTAGCCCTTGTCGGCGACACAACGCGCCATACCGTTCAGCAGGCGGGCCCGGTGCCCAACGGCATCGTTGCAGTTTTCGTGCATGGTTATTTCACTCTCCGGATCAATCGGTACTTGACAGTACCACATCTTTCTTCGATGATTCACGCCGTTTGGTACTCTTCGGTACCAGCGCATGTCTCCGAGTTACTTTGTCATGAAATCACTTTTCGCGCCCCGCGCGCTCCCTCTTGCTGGCGCAGCTGCTTTGTGTCTCTTGGCACAGGCGGCCAGTGCCGCGCCCATGGACTTCGCCACCGCCCTGCAGCACATGGACGCGTCGTCCGACCGCTTGGCGGCCTCGTACCTGGCCGTGAACAGTGCCGCGCAGCAGCGCCGCGCCATCGAACGCCTGGGCGGCCCCAGCGTGAGCCTGACCGGCGCTGCCTACGCCTACAACGCCAACCTGAACCTGGACCTGAACCCGCTGGGCCAGGCGCTGCCGGGCATGCTTGCTCAACTGCCACCGCAGCTGGGCGGCATGGTGGCGCAGCTGCCCCATCTTCCGGCCAGCTACACGCTCAACCGCCACCGGACGGACGCCACAGCCTCGGTCAACGCCGTCTGGCCGATTTACCTGGGCGGCGCCAGCGAAGCCGCACGCGGCCTGGCCGACGCCCGCACCCGCGAAGCGCAAGCCGACAGCACACGCGTGAACGACGAACTGGCCACGCTGCTGGTACAGCGCTACTTTGGCGCCCAACTGGCCAACCGCGCCGCGACGCTGCGCGAAGCCGCGCTGCACAGCATTGAGCAGCACGACGCCGCCGCGCAAAAAATGATGGACGCCGGCGTCATTGCCAAAGTCGAGCGCCTGCAAGCCCGCTCGGCCCTGGAAGACGCGCGCAAAAGCGCGCAAAAGGCCCGCGACGACGCCGACCTGGCCGGCACCGCCCTTGCGCGCGCGGCCCGCGTGGAAGAGCGCCTGGAACCGACCAGCCCGCTGTTTGTCATCAGCCAGGCCGTCGAACCCCTGCCTTACTTCATCGACGCCGCGCTGGCGCACCACCCCGGTTTGGCCAAAGTTGCCGCCAAAAAGGCGCAGGCCGGCCAGTTGCACGCCGCCGAAGAAGCGCTGCGCCGCCCCCAGGTGTTTGCCTTTGGCCAGCGCGAGCTCAAAAGCGGCAACGCCGACTGGGTCGCCGGCATTGCCGTGCGCTGGACTCTGTGGGATTCGATTGACCGCAACGCCCTGCAAGCTTCGTCACAAGCCAAGATTGACCAGGCCGAGCGCACCGGCGCCCAGGCGCGCAGCGACATCGCCCTGCTGGTAGAAAAAAACTGGCTGGCACTGGAGCAAGCCCGCCGCCAATACTTCGCCCAGCAAGCCGGGGTGGATCTGTCCGCCGAAGTGCTTCGGCTGCGGGAGTCCGGCCTGCGCGAAGGCACCAGCACCACGCTGGACTTGATTGACGCGCAACTGAACAACGCCAAAGTGTTGACCGAGCGCGCCCAGGCCGCGCACGACTACGTGCTGGCGCTGGCCGCGCTGCTTGAGAGCAGCGGCTTGTCGGACGAATTTGCAAACTACATGGCGCGAGCCGACGTGAAGGTGGATTGAGATGAACGCAAAGACAAAAGCCGCCGCAGCGGTCACCCTGGGCCTGGCCGTGGCGGCCTTCACCGGCTACGGCCTGTGGCAGGCCGCCCAGCCCGCACCCGAGGTGTTCCAGGGCCAGATGGAAGCGCGCGAAGCCGACATCGCCCCCAAACTCAGCGCCCGCATTGCCGAAGTGCTGGTGAAAGAAGGCGACCAGATCGCCGTGGGCACGCCGCTGCTGCGGCTCGACAGCCCCGAAGTCGCCGCCAAGATGGCCCAGGCCACGGCCGCCCAGGCGGCAGCGCAGGCGGTGGCCAGCAAGGCCGCGCACGGCGCCCGCCCGCAAGAAATTGAAATGGCCCGCCTGACCTGGCAGCGCGCCCAGACGGCCGCTGAGTTGGCCGACACCTCGTTTCGCCGCGTGGAAGGCCTGGCTCGAGAAGGCCTGATTGCCGCCCAAAAACGCGACGAGGCCGACGCCAACCGCAAGGCCAGCCGGGATCAGGCGCTGGCCGCCAAGGCGCAGTACGACATGGCCCGCGCCGGCGCCCGCCCCGAAGACCAGGCGGCGGCCGCCGCACAGGCCCGCCAAGTGGCCGGCGTGGTGGCCGAAGTGCAGGCCGCTCAGGCCGAGACCGAGCTCAAAAGCCCGGTGGCCGGCGAAGTCGCCAAGGTGCTGGCGCGCGTGGGTGAACTCTCGCCCCAGGGCGTGGCCGTGGTGTCGGTGGTCGACCTGTCGGACCAGTGGGTGGTGCTGAACGTGCGCGAAGACCGGCTGCAGCGCTTTGCCGTGGGCAGCGAGTTCGACGCCACCCTGCCCGCGCTGGGCGAGCAGACGGTGCGCTTCAAGGTGTACGCCAACAGCGTGCTGCCCGACTTTGCCACCTGGCGCAGCACACGCGCCGGCCAGGGCTTTGACGTGCGCACCTTCGAAGTGCGCGCCCGCCCCGTAACCGCCCTGCCGGGCGCACGCCCCGGCATGAGCGTCTTGGTCAAAAATACATAATAAATTGGCCTCTAGCGCAATCTCCATAAGCGCTAATAGCTATGAATTCAATAGTACACAGTGCCCGGCGTGAAGTCTGGCGCCTGCGCCAAAGCTCCTGGGACCTGGCCATGATCACCTGGGTGCCGCTGCTGGCCGTGGCGCTGCTGTGGTGGATTTTTTCTGCCGGCGTACCGCACGACCTGCCCATCGGCGTGCAGGACGAAGACCATTCCGCGCTCTCGCGCCAGCTCACCCGCATGCTGGACGCCACGCCCGGCTTGCACGTGGCGCGGCCCGTGAACGGCAGCCTGGAGGCCCAGGCCGCGCTGCGCAGCACAGACGTTTACGCCGTTGTGGTGGTGCCGCGTGGCATCTCCAACGACGTGAAGCAGGGCCGGGTGGGTGAGGTCACGCTCTTGCACAACGCCCAGCTGGGCACGCATTCGGGACTGATCCAGCGCGACGTGCGCGCCGCCGTCGGCACGCTCTCGGCCGGCGTCGAGCTGGCGGCCCGCGCCAAGCGGGGCGAGAGCGCGCTGGCCGCGCGCGTGAGCATGGACCCGATCCACACGCAGCTGGTGGGCCTTTTCAACGTGGCCGGCAACTACGAGCAGTTCCTGGCCTCGGCCCTGGTGCCGGCGCTGCTGCACATCCTGGCCATGACGGCCGGTGCCTGGGCTGTGGGCCGCGAACTGCGCGATGGCAGCCTGCGCGACTGGCTCGGCGAAAGCGGCCACCCCGTACGCACCGCTGGCGCCCTGCTAGGCAAGCTGCTCTGGCCTTGGTTGAGCCTCACGCTCGTCGGCTTGCTTACGCTGGTGTGGTTCACCTGGGGGCGCGGCTGGCACCCGCTGGGCAGCGTCGCCTGGGTGGCGGCGGCGCTGGCGTTGCTGGTAGGCCTGTCGGTGGTGTCGGGCGCCCTGCTGGCCGCGCTGACGCGCTCGCTGCGCATGGCGTTGTCGGGTGTCGGCTTTTTTTCGGCGCCGGCGTTTGCCTTCAGTGGCGTGGCCTACCCGCTCTTGGCCATGTCGCCCAGCGCGCGCACCTGGGCGCTGGCCATGCCTTTCACGCACTACATCGCTTTGCAGACCGGGCAGCTGCAAATGGGCGCGCCCATGGCCAGCAGCGCAGGCGCGATGGCGGGATTGCTGGCCGCCACGGTGCTGGCGTTCTTGCTGAGCATTGCGCTGCTGGAACGCGCGCTCACCCAACCCGGCACCTGGGGGAAACCTTGATGACCGACTCTTTGAACCACGTCCTGCGCCACTTTCGCAATGCGCTGGCTGTGGTGCTGCGCGACCAAGGCGTTTTGCTCCTGCTCGTGGCGGCGCCCGTGCTCTACGGCTTCTTCTACCCCTGGTTTTACGCCACCGAGGTGGTCACCCAGGTGCCCGTCGCCGTGGTGGATCTGGACCACTCCAGCCTCTCGCGCCAGATCACCCGGCTGGCCGAGGCCGACCCGAACATCGCCGTCACCCTCGTCACGGGCAACGAGCAAGAGGCACGCGAGGCATTGTGGAGCGGCGCCATCGGTGGCTACGCCGTGCTGCCGGCCGATCTGCAACGCAAGGTCTTTCGCAGCGAAGCCGCCGCCGTCAACGTGGAAGCCAACGCTGCCTACGCCCTCATCAACAAAGCGGTACAGCGCGGCTTTGCCGAATCCGTGGGTACGGCATCGGCGGTAGTGGAAATCCGCCGACTGGAGACGCAAGGCCAAAGCGCCGCCCAAGCCCGCGCCAGCCGCAGCCCGGTGCAGTTGCAGACCGTTGCCTTGTTCAACCCCACCGAAGGCTATGGCAGCTACGTCGTGCCCGCCGTGGCCCTGCTCATCCTGCAGCAAACGCTGCTGATGGGCGCCGCCCTGCTGGCTGGCACGTGGGTAGAGCGCGGGCAGCACCACGCGTCGCCCGGCGTCTGGGTTGCGCGCCTCGCGGCACTGTGCACCCTCGGGCTGGCCAGCGGCCTGCTGTATTTCGGCTGGATTTTTGTCTGGCACGACTACCCGCGCGGCGGCAACGCCTGGGGCGCGCTGTTGCTGCTGCTGTTCTACGTCCCCACCAACGCAGCGCTGGGCTTGCTGTTGGGCCTGTGCATGGGCAACCGCGAGCGCGCGCTGCAGGTGCTGTTGTTTACCACCTTGCCGATGGTGTTTCTCGCCGGCTTCTCGTGGCCCGTGGAAGCCCTGCCCTTGCCGCTGCAGTGGCTGCGCTGGCTGGTTCCCAGCACAGCGGGCGTGCAGGCATCTTTGCGCCTGAACCAGCTGGGCGCGCCGCTGGCCGACGTGTTGCCGCATTTGGGCGTACTGCTGGCACTGTTTATCGCATCAACGACAGAGCTAGTTTGGAAAGGGCGGCGCCCACGCGCTGCCCAGCGCATGCAAGTCAGCCCGGCCAGTCCACGCCTGGGCTAAGCCACCCGCCCTGGCCCACCAGCAAATCGGCCGCCGCGAGCTGGGCTCGGCGCGGGCCAGTGGCGGCGCTTGGCGCGCTTGCATTGCGCCCGGGCCCCGGCCGCAGCCACTGCCAGACGCGCATGCGCACCGGCACGTGTTGGGAAGCCGCAGCGCGAAATTGTGCCGACAAAGCAGCGAAGCGCTCGCGCTCCACCGCCAGCGCCGTGTCGCGCACCATCACCGCCGCACGCAGCCGCAGCACTTCGCGCTCCAGCCGAGCCACCTGCGCCTGCTGCTGCGCCATGACGCGGCTGCAGCGCTCCTGTACCGCACCATAGGCACGGCAAAGCGCGACGTGCTCTTGCACAGGAGTGGTGGTGGCGGGCGGATGAATGGGAATGGTGTGCATGGTGCTGGCCTGCGAAAGAAATGACTGGCCCCATATTAAATGAGAATTATTCTCATTTCAAGGGCGGCAGGCTGCGGCTGGAAGTTCTCTGCGCTTCGCGCCCCACGCTCACGCTTGGTTGTCGTCCGGATGCGCGCCAAACAACTCGAAGCGCTGGCGTCCGTTGATCTTCGCGCGGTACATGGCTGCATCTGCATTGCGCAAAAGGTCTTCCGCACTGGGATAACGCGGATCGCACAGCGCAATGCCAATGCTGCTTGAAGCCGCAATCTCGTGCCCTTCCGCCAGCACAGCGGGCTCGAGCGCCTTGATGAGTCGTCCAGCAATCCGCACTACCGTCTCGACGTCGCCCGTCTCTTCGATCAACACGGCAAACTCGTCGCCACCGAGTCGTGCAACAAAGTCGGGCTCTCGAAGCTGGCTCGTGAGCCTGCGCGCCATTTCCTGGAGCACGGCGTCGCCCACGTGGTGACCCAAGGTGTCATTGATGAGCTTGAATCGATCGATGTCCATGAACATCACGGCAAACTGGCGCGAAGGGTCTCGGCGATAGCGCGCGAGCATGCGCTCCAGGCGATCGAAAAGGTAAGCACGGTTGGGCAGCCCGGTAAGGCCATCGTGCATCACCTGGTACTTCAGTTGGTCTTCGATCCGTTTGCGCTCCACGATCTCCGCCGCCAGCTGGGAGGTGCGCTCAAACACCCGCTGTTCCAGCTCGGCGTTGGCCTGATAGAGCGATTCCGTCATGCGCCGCCGTTCCAAGCTGTTGGCAATTTGCGAAGACGCAAACTGCAACAATTCTTGGTCGCGTTCGGAATACCGAACGGTGTCGCGATAGCTCTGCACGACGAGCACTCCGATAGGCTTGCCATCAACCCGCATGGGTACGCCGAGCCACCACAAGGCCAACTGGCCTCGCAATTCGATCTCCTGCTCCTCATGCAGTCTCTGGAGCTGGCCACCATTCGCCAACAATGGCCGGCCCGTTCGCAACACGTATTCTGTGATCCCTCTCCCAAGCACCCGCCTGGGGTGCGGCAAGTGCTGTTCGTCGATGTAATACGGGAACTCAAGCTGGCGGCCATCGTTGCTCAGCAGCGCAATGAAAAAGTTATCTACGTTGACGAGGTCTCCGACGATCTCATGAATCGACCGGTAAAAAACCTCCATCGTTTCTGCCGCAGACGCCAGTTCAGCAATGCGGTAGAGCGCGCGTTGCAGGCGCTCACCGCGCTCTCGCTCATTGACCTCGATGGTCAGCGCACGGTTTGCTTCGTCGAGTGCAGCAGTTCGAAGGAGCACCGCTCTTTCAAGATCCTCGCGTCGCCGCCGTCTCTGCAGGGCAGCAAGAACATGGCTGCCAACAAACGTCAGCAGGTTTTGGTCTCCCTCGCTGAAGCACCCCACCTGCTCATAACTTTGCACGACGAGCACACCCTTCACTTCGCCTTGCTCCAGCATGGGGACGCCCAGCCAATCCACGGCGTCGGCGCCACGCGCACGCAATGCTCCAGGAATTTGGCCAGCGATTGCCGCCAGGGACCCTCTGAGCGCTTTGCCATATCGAATCAGATTCCAGGTGAGTGAGTCTTCATAGTCCCGCATGGCGATGCGCGTGCCGGGCGCCGGTCCGTCGGCGGAAACGGAATCAACGAAGTACACAAAATCCATCGCGTCGGCGAGCTTGTCGTACAAAGCGACATAAAAGTTTCCCGCGTACATCAACTGCCCGATGATTTCGTGCACGCGCCGTAGCATTTCTTGAAGCGCTACGTCCTCATCCGCAGCATTTGAAATGGCAAACAAGGCATGCTGAAGCTTCTCTGCCTGCTCCGCGCGCTCGACGGCTGCACGCAGAGCGTCCAGTTCAACGTTGGCGTCAGATGAGGGCGGCATAGGATGGGAAAAAAGATCCAGCAAGCTTGATCAACAAGGTAGGCGCAAATGCCGCTGACGTAAAGCCTCCCATGGCGGCCGTTTCACGAGTTCAACTCTGAATCTGCGCCCACAACTTGTCCAGGCGCTTGACGCTCACCGGCTGCGGCGTGCGCAGCTCCTGCGCGAAGAAGCTCACGCGCAGCTCTTCGAGCAGCCAGCGCAGCTCTTGCATGCGCGCGTCCACCGCGCCTTTGCGCTCGGCCACCAGGCGCCAGTAGCGCTGCTCTTGCGGGCGCAGTTCCGCCAGTTTGGCAGCGTCGCGGGCCGGGTCGGCGCGCAGTTTGTCCAGGCGCAGCACGATGGCCTTGAGGTAGCGGGCAAAGTGCGCCAGTTGTGGCCACGGGGCGACAGTGAGGAAGTTTTTCGGCACCAGGCGTTGCAATTGCTGCTGCGCGTCCTGCACGGCATCTGGCGCGATTTTGGTGTCCTTGATCTTGCGCGCCGCTGCTGCATATTCGATGAGGATGGTGCCCGCCAGGCGCGCCACTTCGTTGGCGATCAAGGTCAGGCGCCCGCGCCCTTCCTGGACCCGACGCTCGAACTCTTGCGCATTGGTGGGAAGGGGTTCGAGCAGAAAGGCTCGGTCCATCGCCACATCCAGAATCTGGCTGCGCAGCTCTTCCTGCGTGCCCAGCGGCATGTAGGCCACGGCCATTTTTTGCAGCTCGGGCAGGTTTTTTTCCAGATACTTGAGCGCATCCTTGATCTGCAGCGCAAAAAGGCGCCGCAAGCCCGCACGGTGTTTGGCGGCGGCAACGCCCGGCTCGTCGAACACTTCGATGGTGACGGCATCGCCCGCGTCAATCAGCGCGGGGAAGCCAATCAACTGCTGGCCGCCCCGGCCAATTTCCATGAGTTCGGGCAGCTCGCCAAAGGTCCAGTGGATGTAGCGAGCTTCCGCCTGCACTGTGGGGGCCGCAGATTTTGCTTTGTTTTTGATAGCTGCTTGCGCTTGATGGTCGTGCGCTAGAGGCTGATTTTGCTCCAAATTTTGTGCAACTTGAGCATTGCTGTTCAGCTTCAGCCCCGCCAGGGCCTGGAACGCCCCACGCGCCTTCGCGCCCCACTCGGCCTTGAGGGCGCCGAGGTTGCGGCCCTGGCCCAGCTGGCGGCCATGCTCATCCACGATGCGGAAGTTCATGAACAAATGCGGGCTCAGCATGTCGAGCTTGAAGTCGGCGCGCTTGACGTCGAGCGAGGTTTCATCGCGCACCTGCTTGAGCAGCGCATCGACGAGGCCCAGGTGCCCGATGCGGTCGGGCGTGCCCAGCAGTTCGGCCAGGCGCGCCGCCGATTCGGGCAGCGGCACAAAGCGGCTGCGCGGGCGCTGGTGCAGGCTTTTGAGCAATGCCTGGATCTTGTCCTTGAGCATGCCAGGCACCAGCCATTCGCAGCGCTCCTCGCTCACCTGATTGAGCACAAACAAGGGCACGGTGACGGTGACGCCGTCGCGCGCATCGCCCGGCTCGTGCAGGTAGCTGGCCTGGCAGTCCACGCCGCCCAGGCGAATCATTTTGGGGAACGCAGCCGTGGTGATGCCAGCCGCCTCATGGCGCATCAATTCGTCGCGCGTCAGGCGCAGCAGCTCGGGGCGCTTGGCTGTCTCTTGCCGGTACCACTGCTCGAAACTGCGGCCGCTGGTGATGTCTTGCGGCAACTGCTGGTCGTAGAAGGCGTAGATCAGTTCTTCGTCCACCAACACGTCTTGCCTGCGCGATTTGTGCTCCAGCTCTTCGACCTTGGCAATGAGCTTTTCGTTGGCCGCCAGGAACGGCAGCCGCTTGTGCCATTCGGGCAGCACATCGGCCGCCACCAGCGCCTGGCGGATGAACATCTCGCGTGCGGCCTGCGGGTCTACCTTGTCGAAGGGTTTGCGCCGCCCGCTGTAGACCACCAGGCCGTAGAGCGTGGCGCGTTCGAAGGCCACGACTTCCGCGGCTTTTTTCTCCCAGTGCGGGTCGAGCAATTGCTTTTTAAGCAGATGGCTGCCGACTTCTTCCAGCCAGGTCGGGTCGATGTTGGCGATGCCGCGACCAAACAAACGCGTGGTTTCCACCAATTCGGCGCAGACGATCCAGCGCCCAGGCTTCTTGCGCAGGTGGGCACCGGGGTGGCGGTGGAACTTGATGCCTCGCGCGCCCAGGTACATGTCCTCTTCTTCCGGCTTGAAGCCGATGTTGCCGAGCAGGCCGGCGAGCATGGATTTGTGCAGCTCTTCGTAGCTGGCGGGCTTTGCGTTCAGCTCCCAGCGGTGCTCGGCCACCACGGTGAGGAGCTGGCTGTGCACGTCGCGCCACTCGCGCACGCGGCGCACGTTGATGAAGTTCTGGCGCAGGAGCTGTTCGTATTGGCGGTTGCTGAGTTTGTGGGTGGGGGCGGCGCCCGTGAGGGCGTCCACGGGCACGGGTGGCGCGGGCTGTGCCCCCGAGGCACGCTGGGAAATGGGCAAAAACGCCTGTCGCGCCGTACCGCCCTTTTGCTTGGCTTGTGCTTGCTGCACGCGGGCCGATGCCAATGTAGGCATGCTGCCGCCGCGCGCCTGCTGCAGCCAGTTCCACAGCGTCAAATAGCCGCTGAACTCACTCTTCTCGTCGTCGAACTTGGCGTGCTGCTGATCCGCCTGCTGCTGCGCCTCCATCGGGCGGTCGCGCACGTCCTGCAGGCTGAGGGCGCTGGCAATCACCAGCACCTCGTTCAGGGCGCCGCGCGCGCGCGCCTCCAGAATCATGCGGCCGACGCGCGGGTCCACCGGCAGGCGCGCAAGCTCGCGGCCTATTGAAGTAAGTTCGTTCTGCTCATCCACCGCGCCCAGCTCGTGCAGCAACTGGTAGCCGTCGGCAATGGCGCGGCCCGACGGCGCATCGATGAACGGGAACCGCGCCACGTCGCCCAGGTGCAGCGACTTCATGCGCAGGATCACCCCGGCCAGCGAGCTGCGCAAAATCTCCGGGTCGGTAAAGCGCGGGCGCCCGGCAAAGTCTTTCTCGTCGTACAGCCGAATGCAGATGCCGCTGGCCACCCGCCCGCAGCGCCCGGCGCGCTGGTTGGCTGCTGCCTGGCTGATGGGCTCGACCAGCAACTGCTCAACCTTGCTGCGCAGGCTGTAGCGCTTGACGCGCGCGGTGCCCGAATCAATCACGTAGCGGATGCCCGGCACCGTGAGCGAGGTCTCCGCCACGTTGGTCGCCAGGATGATGCGCCGGCCGGTGTGGCCGTCAAAAATGCGGTCCTGCTCGGCCTGCGAGAGGCGTGCGAACAGCGGCAGCACCTCGGCATTGCGCGTCACCACGTTGTGCGCCAGGTGCTTGCGCAGATGGTCGGCGGCCTCGCGGATTTCACGCTCGCCCGGCAGAAACACCAAAATATCGCCACCCGCATTGCCTTGCCACAACTCATCCACGCCATCGGCAATCGCTTCGTTCAGCCCATAGTCGCGCGACTCTTCAAACGGGCGCCAGCGCTGCTCCACCGGGAACATGCGGCCCGAGACCATCAGCACCGGCGCCGGGCCGTTTTTACTTTCAAAATGCTTGGCAAAGCGGTCGGCGTCGATGGTGGCGGACGTGACCACCACTTTCAAGTCCGGTCGCTTGGGCAGGATCTCGCGGATGTAGCCCAGCAGAAAATCGATGTTCAGGCTGCGCTCGTGCGCCTCGTCAATGATCAGGGTGTCGTAGGCTTTAAGGAGCGGGTCGGTCTGCGTCTCGGCCAGCAAGATGCCGTCCGTCATCAGTTTCACCGAGGCACCCTGGCTCAGGCGGTCCTGGAAACGCACCTTGTAGCCCACCACTTCACCCAGCGGCGTCTTCAATTCTTCGGCGATGCGCTTGGCCACGCTGCTGGCCGCAATGCGGCGCGGCTGGGTGTGGCCGATGAACTGGCCGCGCTCGCCGGGGCGGGTATTTAGTTTTCCGCGCCCCAGGGTGAGCGCAATCTTGGGCAACTGGGTGGTCTTGCCCGAGCCGGTTTCGCCGCAGACGATGATGACCTGGTGCTGCTTGAGGGCCTCTGCAATCTCGGCGCGCCGGGCAGAGACCGGCAAAGATTCGGGAAACGTGATCTGCAGAGAACGGGCGGCGGCGTCGGACAAGGTGGCAACTTCGTAGAGAATCGCGAATTATCCCCGGCCCGCTCCATTTTCTGGACGACTCCCACCCAGCCTACCGCCGCCCTGCGGCACCGCCCACGCGCATGTCCACCGTCTTCAACTTCACTTTTGTGCCCTGGTTCCGCTCCGTGGCGCCCTACATCCACAAATTCCGGCACCAGACCTTTGTGATCGGGCTGCCGGGCGAGGCCATTGCTGCGGGCAAGCTCTACAGCATTGCGCAGGACCTCGCCATGATTCAGGCGATGGGCGTGAAGATCGTTCTGGTGCACGGCTTTCGCCCGCAGGTGAACGAGCAGCTCGCCGCCAAGGGCCATGAGGGACGCTACTCGCACGGCATCCGCATTACCGACTCCATCGCGCTCGACAGCGCGCAGGAGGCCGCCGGCCAGTTGCGCTATGAGATCGAAGCCGCGTTCAGCCAGGGCCTGCCGAACACGCCGATGGCGGGCTCCACGGTGCGGGTGATTTCGGGCAACTTCATCACCGCGCGCCCAGTAGGCATCGTCGATGGGGTGGACTTCCAGCATTCCGGCCTGGTGCGCAAGGTCGACGTGGCGGGCATCCAGCGCTCGCTCGATATGGACGCGCTGGTGCTCATCTCGCCCTTTGGCTTCTCGCCCACGGGCGAAGCATTCAACCTGAGCATGGAAGAGGTGGCGACGTCGGTGGCGATTGCGCTCAAGGCCGACAAGCTGGTGTTCGTCTCCGAAGTGCCGGGCATTTTGCAAAACCCGGACGAACCCGCCAGCGAAGACAACCCCATCGACACCGAACTGCCGCTCGCCCAGGCGCGCCAGCTGCTGGCCCGCATGCCGGCGAGCCAGCAACCGTCGGACACCGCGTTCTACCTGCAGCACTGTGTCAAGGCCTGCCAGGGCGGCGTGGAGCGCAGCCACATCATTCCGTTTGCCGTGGACGGCGCGCTGCTGCTGGAGATTTACGTGCACGACGGCATCGGCACCATGATCGTGGACGAAAAACTCGAAGAAGTGCGCGAGGCCACGGCAGACGACGTTGCCGGCATCCTGCAGCTGATTGAACCGTTCGAGAAAGACGGCACGCTCGTCAAGCGCGACCGCACCGAGATCGAGCGCGACGCATCGAACTACACCATCGTTGAGCACGACGGCGTGATTTTTGGCTGCGCCGCCCTCTACCCCTACCCCGAGGCACGCACCGCCGAGATGGCCGCGCTCACGGTCTCGCCGCAGAGCCAGGGCACGGGCGATGGCGAAAAGCTTTTGCGCCGCATCGAGCAGCGCGCGCGCCTGCTGGGGCTGGACAGCATCTTTGTGCTCACCACGCGGACCGTGCACTGGTTCTTGAAGCGCGGCTTCAAGCTCGTCGATCCGGAATGGCTTCCCGAGGCACGCAAGCGCAAATACAACTGGGACCGGCGCAGCCAGGTGCTGGTGCGTAAACTTTAGGTAAAAATAGGCTCTAGCGCTTATTCAGCAAGCGCCAACAGCTATATTTTGAATAGCGCCTACGCTTGCACTGCCGGGACAAAGCCCGCCACGTCCACCGCGTCAATCTGCTCGGCATCCAGAAAGCGTTCGGCGTAGCGCAAATAGACGCGCTCGCGCAGAAACACCTCGAACAGATCGGGGTCGATGTGGCCGCCGTGCTTCATGCGCTCCATGATGGCTACAGCCTGCGACAGCTTCATGCCGCTTTTGTAGGGCCGGTCGGCCGCCGTCAGGGCCTCGAAAATGTCGGCAATGCCCATCATGCGGGCCTGCACCGACATCTGATCGCGCGTCAGGCCGCGCGGATAGCCCTTGCCGTCCATGCGCTCATGGTGCCCGCCTGCGTATTCGGGCACGTTCTTCAGGTGCTGGGGCCAGGGCAAGGCTTCGAGCATCTTGATCGTGGCAACGATGTGGTAATTGATGGTGTCGCGCTCGGCCTGGGTCAGCGTGCCCGAGCGGATGGTGAGGTTCTCGATTTCCTCGGCCGTCAGAAACGCCGTCTGCACCCCATCGACATTGCGCCACTGGCGCTGTGCGGACAGGCTGCGCACCCGGAGCTGATCGGCCGGCTGCATGGCCTCGACACCGCGGTTGCAATGGCGCAGGAACGCCCGGTCGTCGTCAATGGCCTGCATCTCTCGCTGCAGGCCGGCCAGGGCCACGGCTTCGGCACCAGGGTCCACGGCGGGGCGCAAGGCCAGTTGGGCGCGCAGGGCGGCCAGCTCGGCGTCGCGTTTGGCCACTTCGAAGCGGGTGTCGATCAGGCCGATGCGGTCGTAGAGCGTTTGCAGCTTGGTGGCCTTGTCCACCACGTGCACCGGCGTCGTGATCTTGCCGCAGTCGTGCAGCAAGCCGGCCATCTTCAGTTCGTAGCGGTCGCGATCGCTCATGCGGAACTCTGCGAGCGGCCCTGTGGTCGTGGCATCGGCCGCTTCGGCCAGCATCATGGTGAGCTCGGGCACGCGCTCGCAGTGGCCGCCGGTGTAGGGCGATTTTTCGTCGATGGCGATGTTGATGAGCTTGACGAAGGATTCGAACAGACGCTCAAGCTGGGTGATCAGCAGGCGGTTGGACAGCGCAATCGCCGCCTGCGAGGCCAGCGATTCGGTCAGGCTCTGGTCGGCATCGGAGAAAGCCACCACCTGGCCTGTGGCCGGGTCGAGCGCATTGAGCAGTTGCAGCACGCCGATCAACTCGCCCTGGTGGTCCGTCATCGGCACCGTCAAAAACGATTGTGAGCGGTAGCCGGTGCGCTGGTCAAAGTCGCGCGTGCCAGAAAAATCAAAGCCCTCTTGCGCATAGGCATCGACGATGTTCACCGTGCGCCCGTGCAGCGCTGCGTGCGCGGCCACCAGCGCGTCGTTGGGCGAACCATCGGCGCGGCGCAGCGGCAGTTCGGGCAGATCGATTTTCTGGCCCGTGGTGCCGCCCTGACGAATGCCCAGCGAGTCGGTGCGCATGATCTCAAAGCGCAGCGCGCTGTGGTCTTCCGTCACGCTGTAGAGCGTGCCGCCGTCGGCGCCGGTCAGCGCCCTGGCCGCTTCCAGAATGTTCTCCAGCAGGCGCTCGATGTTGCGCTCGCGGGACAGCGCCGCCCC
Source organism: Simplicispira suum (assembly GCF_003008595.1). Taxonomy (GTDB): domain Bacteria; phylum Pseudomonadota; class Gammaproteobacteria; order Burkholderiales; family Burkholderiaceae_C; genus Simplicispira; species Simplicispira suum. The sequence goes on from NZ_CP027669.1 coordinate 74,920, forward strand.
AATGCGGTTGAGTTGGTCCAACCGGGCGAAGAGGTTCATCGCAGATTGCTTTTCCATCATCGCTCCCTTGTTTCTGGCTCCCGCTGTGCATGGTAGCGAAAGCACGGAAACCCGGTCTACCATGGGTCATGCCTTCGCTGCCCGTGCTGTATTCGTTTCGCCGTTGCCCCTACGCCATCCGTGCCCGCCTCGCGCTCGCTGTGGCAGGCACCCCGGTCGCTCTGCGCGAAGTGGTGCTGCGGCACAAGCCCGATGCCCTCCTGGCTGCATCGCCCAAAGCCACCGTGCCGGTGCTGGTGCTGGCGGACGCAAGCGTGATCGACGAGAGCCTGTCCATCATGCATTGGGCGCTCGCGCAATGCGACCCGGAAGGCTGGCTCGGGCACGCCGGGCCCGAGACCGACTCCTTGATCGCCCTGTGCGACGGCCCGTTCAAGCATGCGCTGGACCGCTGCAAATATCCAGAGCGCTTTCCCGATGGGAACTGCGAGGCGTCCTGGAGCGCCGCGCAACGCTGCCTGGATCGGTGGGAGGACCGCCTGCAGCAAGGGCAGTTGTGCGGATCGAGCCGATCGCTCGCGGACGCAGCAATCTTCCCGTTCGTGCGCCAGTTTGCCGCCATTGAACCGGGGCGCTGGGCCGCCATGCCCTTGCCCAGGCTGCACACATGGCTCGCTGCCTGGCTGGCGAGCGACCTCTTTGCGGCAGTGATGGAAAAGCACCTGCCTTGGAGCGAAGGCGATGCCCCGGTGCGCCTCTCTTGCAACGTCGCCGGAAGCGCTCAGTCTGCAACGTAGCGCCGACTGCGGGCGAGCAATACCAGCAGCAAAAGTGCAAACCCAACAAAGCAGACGAAAGACCAGTTGGCAATGGAGCCGCCCAGGAAGGTCCAGTCCACCGCTGCGCAATCGCCCGAGCCCCGGAAGATCATTGGAATGGCACGGCTGATGGAGTAGTTCTCGATCATTCCGTAGAAGTCACGCCCGCACATCGCAAACTCGGGCGGATACCACTGCAGCCAGCTCTGGCGAGCCGCCGTAAAGGCGCCAAAGCCGCTGGCAAGCAGCGCCAGCACCGACCAAGAAGTTATCCAGCCTTTTGAGCCCCTGGCGCACGCCAGTCCTGTGAATACAGCTACCAAAACAAGAGCGTATCGCTGCACGATGCACATCGGGCATGGCTCCAGGCCCACCACATGCTGCAGATACAGCCCGAAGGCCAGCAAACCAATGCAGGCAAGGCACATCAGCGCCAGAATGCGGCGCGGGGCCGTGGTGAACCAATCGAGAATCATCGAAACCCCAGAACGTCAAGAAGAAGGCGGCTCTCTGGCAAAGAGCGCCCTAAATGCCCGCCGCCTGATCCAGAAAGACCTTGGCGCGGCGCGGAGTGACCAGCAACATCTCGCCTTCGCGAAACGCCATGTCCCGAAACTGCTGCGCGGCAATCTGTGCCTCTATGACGGTCTCGGGGCCTGCATTGTCAGGGCTTTGGGTTGCATTTTGGGCAATGAGTTCCAGCCGTGCAATCGGCCCCACCACAATGGCCCGGGTCAGTTGCGCCAGAAGCGCGTTGGCAGGCACCGCCGCGCCCACGCCAGGGCGCTCCACGTCGAGGTCGTGCGGACGCACATAGGCCAGCACCTTTTCGTTCTGCGCTGCGCCCTGCTCAGGCGCGGGCAACAGCATGCCGCCGACCTCTGCCAGCCCTTCGTGCGCGCGGCCATGAAACAGGTTCACGTCGCCGAGAAACCCATACACGAACGGGCTCGCCGGGTGGTCCCACACCTCTTGTGGCGAGCCGCTTTGCTCGATGCGCCCGTGGTTGATGACCACCACGCGGTCGGCCACCTCCAGCGCCTCCTCCTGGTCGTGGGTAACGAAGATGCTGGTCACGTGCAGCTCGTCGTGCAGGCGGCGCAGCCAGCGGCGCAGTTCCTTGCGCACCTTCGCATCAAGCGCGCCAAAAGGCTCGTCGAGCAGCAGCACCTTGGGCTCCACCGCCAGCGCGCGTGCCAGGGCAATGCGCTGGCGCTGCCCGCCAGAGAGCTGTGAGGGGTGGCGCTCGGCCAGCCAGTCGAGCTGCACCAGCGCCAGCAGCTCCGTCACTTTTTTCTTGATCTGCGCTTCGCTCGGGCGCAGCTTCTTGGGCTTCATGCGCAGGCCGAAGGCGACGTTCTCAAACACCGTCATGTGGCGAAACAGCGCGTAGTGCTGGAACACAAAGCCAACGCCGCGCTCGCGCACGTGCACGTCGGTGGTGTCTTCACCACTGAAAAGGATGCTGCCGGTATCCGGCGTTTCCAGCCCGGCAATGATGCGCAGCAGCGTCGTCTTGCCGCAGCCCGAGGGCCCAAGCAAGGCGATGAGTTCGCCCGAGTTGATGTCAAGGTTGACGTCGTCCAGCGCGCGAAAGGTCCCGAACTGCTTGGAGACGTTGCGGATTTCAATGCTCATGATGGGGTTCCTGCGGCGCTGGCGTGCGGGCGCTCTGGCGGCAGCTCGGCCGCTTCACGCAACTGCTTTTCTTGCCGCCACTCAGCAATGCTTTTGATGACCAGCGTGACCAAAGCCAGCAGCGCCAGCAGCGAAGCAACGGCAAAGGCCGCAACCGACTGGTATTCGTTGTACAAAATTTCCACATGCAACGGCATGGTGTTGGTCTGGCCGCGAATGTGGCCCGAGACCACCGACACTGCGCCGAACTCGCCCATGGCCCGTGCATTGCACAGAATGACGCCGTAGACCAGGCCCCACTTGATATTGGGCAGCGTGACATGCCAGAAGGTCTGCCAGCCGCTCGCGCCCAGCACGATGGCGGCCTGCTCCTCGTCGTTGCCCTGGGCCTGCATCAGCGGGATCAGTTCGCGGGCAATGAACGGCACCGTGACGAACACGGTCGCCAGCACGATGCCGGGTACAGCAAAAATGATCTTGATGTCGTGCGCCATCAGCCAAGGGCCGATCCAGCCATTGGCGCCAAAGATCAGCACATAGGTCAGGCCGGCGACCACCGGCGAGACGGAAAAGGGCAGATCCACCAGCGTCGTCAAAAACGCCTTGCCCTTGAACTCGTATTTGGCAATGCACCACGCAGCCGCAATACCGAACACCAGATTCAGCGGCACGGCAATCAAGGCGGTCAGCAAGGTGAGGCGAATCGCGGCCCAGGCATCGGGTTCGCGTAGCCCCGCCAGATAGGCAGCAAAACCTTGTCGCAGCGCTTCGGCAAACACAGCGGCCAGCGGCAGCACCAGGAACAGCACCATGAAGCCGAGCGCGAGCGCAATCAGCAACGCGCGCACCCACGGCGCTTCGGTGGTGCCGGAACGTGCGGCGGCCTTGTTGCGCATCACGGCGCTCATGACGATGCTCCTGCGCGACGTCTTTGCCAGGTTTGCAAGGCGTTGATCAGCAGCAGCAGCACAAACGAGATCACCAGCATGACCACAGCCACCGCCGTGGCGCCCGCCGTGTCGTACTGCTCGAGCTTGCCGATGATGATGAGCGGCGTGATCTCGGACACCATGGGCATGTTGCCGGCAATGAAAATGACGGAGCCGTATTCACCCACCGCGCGCGCAAACGCCATGGCAAAACCCGTGAGCAGCGCCGGCGTGATGGACGGCAGCAGCACTTTGGTAAACACCTGCCAGCGCGTGGCGCCCAGGCTGGTCGCGGCTTCTTCCAGCTCGCGCTCGGCATCTTCAAGCACCGGCTGCACCGTGCGCACGACAAACGGCAAGCTGATGAAGATCAGCGCCACGACGATGCCCGCCGGTTTGAAGGCAAGTTGAATACCGAGCGGTTCCAGCAGACTGCCAATCCAGCCATTGCCCGCGAGCAGCGACGTCAGTGCAATACCGGCCACGGCGGTCGGTAGCGCAAACGGCAAATCGACCAGCGCGTCGACGATGCGTTTTCCCGGAAAGCGGTAGCGCACCAGCACCCAGGCAATCAACAGACCAAAAAAGAGATTGACCGAGGCCGCCAGGAACGAGGCCCCGAACGTCAGCCGGTACGAGGCCAGTACGCGCGGCGACGCCACTGCCGTCCAGAACTGCTCCCAGGTCAGGGTGAAGCTGCTGAACACCAGCGCCGAGAGCGGGATCAGGACGATCACGCTGAGGTAGAAAAGCGTGTAGCCGAGCGTCAGCCCGAAACCGGGCAGCACGCGTCGGCTGGCGCGCTTCGCCGGGCGCGCGACCTGCGCCGGCGCGGCAATCGCTTGCGCCATGGCTTACTTGCCGGGCGTGTACAGCTTGTCGAACTGGCCGCCGTCGTTGAAGTGCACTTTTTGCGCTTCGGTCAGGCTGCCAAAGTACTTGGCCACGGTGAACTGCTTGATCGGCTTGAACACATCGGCATGCCGGGCCAGCACTTTTTCCGAGCGTGGGCGCACCGCGTGCCTTGCGGCGATTTCCTGGGCTTCGTCGGAATAGAGGTAATCAAGGTAGGCCTTGGCCAGCTCGGCGGTGCCCTTCTTGGCCACGGTGCGCTCCACCACCGCCACCGGGTTTTCGGCGGTGATGCTGACCGACGGGTAAACCGCGTCGATCTTGCCCTTGCCGAATTCCCGCTCAATGGAGACCACTTCGGACTCAAACGTGATCAACACGTCGCCAATGCCGCGCTGCACGAAGGTGGCCGTGGCATCGCGCCCGCCCTTGGCGAGGATGGGCACATTCTTGTAGAGCTTGGCGACGAAATCCGCAGCCTCCGCGTCGGTGCCGCCCTTCTCGCGCACCGAGCCCCAGGCCGCCAGGTAGGCATAGCGGCCGTTGCCGCCGGTCTTGGGATTGACGACGATGACCTTCACATCGGGCTTGATGAGGTCGCTCCAGTCCTTGATGCCTTTAGGGTTGCCGCTGCGCACCATGAAAAGCATGGTGGAGGTCGTGGGCGAAGCATCGTTCGGGAACTTCGTTTGCCAGTCTTTCGCCACCACGCCGTTGTCGGCCAGGAACTGCACGTCGGTGGTGGTGTTCATGGTGACCACGTCGGCTGCCAGTCCGTCGTTCACGGCGCGCGCCTGGGCACTGGAGCCGGCGTGGGACTGATCGATTTTCACGTCCTTGCCGGTGGTTTTCTTGTAGTGAGCGACGAAGGCCGGGTTGTATTCCTTGTAGAACTCGCGCGCCACGTCATAGGAGACGTTGAGCAGCGATGTCTGGGCCGAAGCGATAGAGCTTGTACCCAGGGCCAGGGCGGCGAGAAGAAGGCGGATTTTCATAAGAGCAGACGGCGCGGCGCGCGAAAAAACAGGAATGGCGCGATTGTGAAGAGGACGCTTTAAAACTCAAACGAATAGTTATTTCTAAATTCATGCTTAAAAATGCATAAGCGAACGCGCTCTGGCCTCACGGAGGGTTCTATCATCGGACCCCACCCTTGTGCGCGCAGAGCCCCATGCCCGTAACTCCATCGCCGTCTTCCCTGCCCGCTCCCGCCTGGCGCAACGCGCTGGCCGCTATGTCGCCCGCCAACTTCGGCATGGTGATGGCCACGGGCATCGTGTCGATCGCCGCGCACATGCTGGGTCTGCGCACACTCGCGCTCGGCCTGTTTGCGCTGAATCTGTTTTTGTACGTGCTGATGTGGGGGCTTTATCTGGCCCGTCTGGCTCTGTTTCGCGAGCGCTTTCTTGCCGATCTGCTGAGCCATCTGCGCGGCCCGGCGTTCTTTACCGCCGTGGCAGCCACGAACGTTCTGGGCAGCCAGTGCTTGGTGCTGATGCGCTGGACCGGTGCCGGCTTGGCGCTTTGGGGCGCGGGACTGGCGCTGTGGCTGCTGCTGACCTACACCATTTTCACGGCGCTGACCATCAAGGAGGACAAGCCCACGCTGGACCGAGGCATCAGCGGCGGCTGGCTGCTAGCGGTGGTGGCCACGCAGTCGGTGGCGGTGCTGAGTGCGCTGCTGGCCACCCATATCGGCCAGCCCTACCGGCTGGAGCTGAACTTTTTTGCGCTCTCGATGTGGCTGTGGGGCGGCATGCTCTACATCTGGATGATGTCGCTCATCTTTTACCGCTACACCTTCTTCCCGTTCAGCCCGGGCGATCTCTCGCCTCCCTACTGGATCAATATGGGCGCGATGGCGATCTCCACCCTGGCCGGCTCGTTGCTGATCCTCAACACGCCGGACGCACCGTTTCTCGCTTCGCTGCTGCCATTTCTGAAAGGCTTTACGGTGTTTTATTGGGCGACGGGGACCTGGTGGATTCCCATGCTGCTGGTGCTCGCCGTCTGGCGTTACGGCGTCAAGCGCTTTGGCCTGCACTACGACCCGCTGTACTGGGGCGCCGTGTTTCCGCTTGGGATGTATGCCGCCTGCACGCAGGAGATGCGGCTCGCGATGGGTTTCGATTTTTTGAGCGCCCTGCCGGTCGCCTTTCTCGGCATCGCACTGCTGGCCTGGAGCGCCGCCGCCCTGGGCGCAGCGCGCCAAACCTGGAACGTTGCGTTCGCTCGGAGCTGACGCCCAGCGCAGTGTTTCGCTAGGGCTTGCCCGACGCTGTCTCTTCCAGAAAATCTAGAAATTTTCGCACTGCCGGCGCCAGTCCCCGACGCGAGGGAAAGACAGCATGAAAAATGCCCTGCGGCGTCGTCCAGTCCGGCAGCACGCGCACCAGTCTCCCCTGGCGCAGTTCATCTTCACACATGTAGTCGGGAAGCCAACCCAGCCCCGTTCCCGCGAGCACGGCAAACTTGAGCGTGAGCAGGTCGTCGGCCACGTAGCGCGGCTGGTGCTGCACCGTCTCGCGCGCGCCGCCGGGACCAATCAGGTTCCACGCTGCCTTGCCATCGGCGGCTGTCATGGCAACACTGTCGATGCGGGACAAATCGGCCAGCGTGCGCGGCGTGCCATGGCGCGCCAACAGGTCCGGGCTGGCGACAAGCACCTGGCGGGTGCGGTCCAGGCGTTTGACCACCATGCTGGCGCTGCCCTCCACCGATTCGCGCACCCGCAGACCCACGTCGACACCCTCCTCCACCAGATTGACCACACGGTTGCTCACCAGCATCTCTACCCGCACCAAGGGATAACGGGCCAAGAAAGCCGGCATCAACTCGCCCAGCACCGATTGCGCAATGGTCACCGGGCAGCTCACCCGCAGCGTGCCGCGCGGCTCGGTCTGCACCTGGGCCACGGCGTCTGCGGCTGCCTGGGCCGATTCGCGCACCGCCTGGCAGTGGCGCAAATAAGCTTCGCCCACATCGGTGAGCGAGAGTTTGCGCGTGGTGCGATGCAGCAGGCGTACGCCCAGCTGACTTTCCAGTTCCGAGACCCGGCGCGAGAGCCGAGATTTCGGAATACCCAGCGCCCGCCCCGCTGCAGCAAAACCGCCGCGCTCGACCACCTCGGCGAAATACAGCATGTCGTTGAGGTCTTGCATCATTTTTGAACCCGTGAATGGAACGATCTCGGCCGATACTGCCATCGTTTGAAAGATTGCGCTCTCGCGCAAACTCTATCCATCGTTCTCTTGGGATTCTTTGGTGCTACCGACCTGCACTTGCGCGCGCCTAGGGTCCTGGCGTGGGCGCGGTCACCGGCGAAGCGGTGCGCGCCAGGACACCAGCCGACAGCCGCGCGCACCCCGAACAAACAGCCACTGAAGACCGCCTGACACGCTGATCAAAATTTGAATGAAAAATGGCCCCAGCGCTTACCCACAAAGCGCTGGTCGCTATTCAATATGCAGCTTCCAATACACTCAGCTGTGCTTCTTCACCCAGGCCAGATAGGCGTCCAGCCAGGCTTGAACAAACTTCCGGCTGTCCTCACCAATCCCGCCGTTGGCGTCAAACAAACCATCTTTGGCTTGTATGAAGGCCTCGGGCTGGCCCAGCGTGGGCATGTCCAGGTAGGCCAGGATGTTGCGCAGGTGTTGCTGACCCAGCGCGGTACCAATGGCGCCACCGGACACCCCGATCACGCCGGCGGGCTTGCCTGCCCAGGCACTCGTGCCATACGGACGCGAGGCATGATCAATGGCATTCTTGAGCACACCCGGCACCGAGCGGTTGTATTCGGGACTCACGAAGATCACTCCCTGCACGGCTGCGATTTCCGACTTCAAGCGCAGCACCGCCTCCGCCTGATGCGCGTCGTCGTCCTGGTTGTAGAGCGGCAGATCGTCGATGCGTGGCATCGTGAATTTGCAGCCAGCTGGCGCCATGCGGACCAGCGCCTGGGCCAGACGGCGGTTGAAAGACTCTTTGCGCAGGCTGCCGACCAGCACGGCAATGGTGATGTCACTCATGGAATGTCTCCTTGTAGCAGGCGGCCAGAGGTGGCGACCCAATCCCGGCATGATAGGGTGCATGCCAGCCTGGCGCTGCCTGGCAGAGAAGGAAATAGCTATTAAAAATATAGCGTCCAGCGATTACCCAATAAGCGCTGGACTTACTTTTGACTGAAATTTTCGCGCCTATCGATCGGCGCACAGTACGGCGCTGTCCTACGTCCGCAGTGCCAGGTTGTTGAGCTTGTCCAACCGCTCGGGCCAGCGGCCGGTCTGCGCCGACTGGAGCAGGATGCGCGTCCAGGCCACCCAGGCATCCCAGGCCACGCGCTTGTCCCAGGCGTTGCCCCAGGCACTGAACTGCTGCAGCGCGCTGGCGGCCGCCCGCTCTGCATCGGCATTCCTGCCGGCCGAAAGGTAGAGCTGCGCCAGCACCATTTGCGGCTCGCCCACATACGGGTTGTGGCGCACGGCCTGCTCCAGCACCGCAGTCGCAACGTCCAGGTCGACCAGCGGCTGATCCTGCTGAATGACGGACCAGTACAACGCGGTAGCGGCCGCTTCGTCGGCAGCGCCCAGCGCCTGCTGGCAGTGGTTGAACACCGGCGGCGTCGGCAGCAGGCCGCTGAGCGCCGGGTGCGCCAGTGCGCGCCCCAGCAGCGAGATCTGGTGCAGCATGCGCCCGCTGGGGCGCATCGGGCCGGGCCAGAGCGACGCGGCCCAGTGCACGTTCTGCGGGCGGTGCTCCACCTTGGGAAAGCGCGAATAGATGTCGTCCTGCCAGCTGAACCACTGCTCGATGGTGTCGGCCATGCTGACCACGATGAAGGCGGCCACCTGTGGGGCGGTGAGCCGGTGCTCGCCCGAAGCATCCTGAAGCAGCACGCTGCCGTCGGCGGCCACCGCGCCCTCCAGCACGCGCTGGACAAATTGCGCGCGCGGACGCTGGCAGAACAAAAACACCAGTTCTTCCGATTCCTCTCCCACCAACTCGCGAAGGCGCGCGCGCTCGCTGGCCGGATCGAACTTCACCAGATCAACAAAAGCGTTGCCATACACGCTGTGCAGCAAACCCAGAAGCCGCACCTCACGCGGCTGCTGCCACAAAGCCAGCGAGCGCGCTACGCCCACCAAGTGGTGGCGAAAGGTGCCCACCTTGTGCCAGTCCTGCCCCACGCCACGTGCCAGCACGGTGGGCAGGATCGGCGCCAGATCGGCATCGCGCGCCAGCCAGTCCTCGTCGAGCAAGGTCTGGGCGCGGGCAAACAATGCGGAATCCAAAGCCTGAAATGCGAGTGTCATGGCAAACCGTTCCTTGGTAGAGAGAAACAAGACCCCAGTATGGCCGGATGTCTGCTGTGTCGCCCTCCGCTGCGTGGCGGCGCGCTAGGGTGCGCACCAATGCACGCTTGCCAAGCTGACGCTACAGTCGCTCCTTCGTGGTGGCGTCGATGCGGCGCTGCCTTCCCGAACGACAAATCCGGAGACACCGATGAAACACCTCATTTCCGCCCTGCCCCTGCCCCGCCGCACTCTCGTGCTCGGAGCGCTGGCAAGCGCCACTTTGCCTTTTTCGCGTTTGGCGCTGGCGCAACAAAAATTCATCAACGTTCTGACCGGTGGCCAGAGCGGCGTCTACTACCCCATGGGGGTCGCGCTTTCGCAGATTTACGGCAAGGCCATGCCCGACGCCAAGGTCACGGTGCAATCCACCAAAGCCTCGGCAGAAAACCTGAACCTGCTGCAGGCAGGGCGCGGCGAGATTGCCTTCACGCTTGGTGACGCCCTCTCCGACGCCTGGAACGGCAACAAGGAATCGGGTTTTGCCACGCCGCTGAAAAAATTGCGCGCAGTGGCAGGCATCTACCCCAATTTCATCCAGATCGTGGCCAATGCCGACGCAGGCATCAAAACCATGGCCGATCTGAAGGGCAAGCGCATTTCGGTTGGCGCGCCCAAATCGGGCACGGAACTCAACGCCCGCGCCATTCTCAAGGCTGCAGGCTTGGCCTACAGCGATTTCGCCAAGGTGGAATACCTGCCATTCGGCGAATCGGTGGAACTCATGAAGAACCGCCAGCTGGATGTGACGCTGCAGTCTGCAGGCCTGGGCGTGTCCTCCATTCGCGATCTGGCAACCGCCGTGAAAATTGTGGTGGTGTCCGTGCCGGCCGACGTCGTGGCCAAGGTAGGGGACGCGGCCTACCAGCCGGCAACCATTCCCGCCAACACCTACGAAGGTCAGACCGCCGATGTGCCCACGGTGGCCATCCGCAATTTCCTGGTCAGCCACACCGGCGTGTCCGACAACGAGGTCTATCTGATGACCAAGTCCATGTTCGAGAATTTGCCAAGCCTGGTCGCTGCGCACAATGCTGCCAAGAGCATTGATTTGAAAACGGCCATGCAGGGCACGAGCGTGACCTTCCATCCGGGCGCCGAGAAATACTACCGCGAGGCTGGCGTCCTTAAATGAACGCAGCCGCTGCTCCGGCCCCGGCCGACGCGCAGCTGCAGACCCCAGACGCAGAACCGCCGGCCTTCGCCGGCGCTCTGTTCTGGGTGGCAGTGGCGTTTTCCGTATTTCAGATCGTCACCGCCGCCTTCAGCCCGCTCTCGAGCAGCGTGGTGCGCGGCGTACACGTTGGCTTTCTTCTGTTGGTAACTTTTGTGCTGTATCCGCCAGCGCGCCAGCGCTGGCTGGGCTGGGGCCTTGGCGCGTTAGGTTTTGTCACGGGCCTGTACCAGTGGGTGTTCGAGGCCGACCTGGTCCACCGGGCGGGCGAACTCACGCGCAGCGACATGGTGATCGGTCTCATATTGATCGTGCTGGTCTTTGAAGCCGCGCGCCGCATCATGGGGCTGGCACTGCCGCTGGTCTGCGCCACCTTTCTGGTCTATGCGCTGTTTGGCCAATATGCGCCCGGTGTGTTGGGCCACCGGGGCTACGGGCTGGACCAGATCGTCGGGCAGCTCAGTTTTGGCACCGAAGGCATTTACGGCACGCCTACTTACGTGTCGTCTTCGTATATTTTCCTGTTCATCCTGTTTGGCGCCTTCCTGGAGCGCGCCGGGATGATCCAGCTGTTCACCGACTTTGCGCTTGGGCTGTTCGGCCACACCAAGGGCGGGCCGGCCAAGGTGTCGGTGGTGTCGTCCGGCCTGATGGGCACCATCAACGGTTCGGGCGTGGCCAACGTCGTCACCACCGGGCAGTTCACCATTCCGCTGATGAAGCGCTTTGGCTACCGGGCCGACTTCGCCGGCGGCGTGGAAGCCACCGCCAGCATGGGCGGGCAGATCATGCCGCCGGTGATGGGCGCTGTGGCCTTCATCATGGCCGAAACCATCGACGTGCCGTATCTGGAGATTTGCAAGGCGGCTTCGATTCCGGCGCTGCTGTACTTCTTTACCGCCTTTGTCATGGTGCACCTGGAAGCCGGCCGGCGCGGCCTCCTGGGCATGCCCAAGGAAGAATGCCCTGACCCTTGGGCCGCCATCAAGCTGCGCTGGTACTTGATCTTGCCGCTGGCGGTGCTGGTGTGGCTGCTGTTCTCGGGTTACACACCGCTGTTTTCCGGCATGGTCGGGCTGGCCCTGACCGTGGTGCTCATTTTTGGCGCTGCCATGACGACCCGCTTTGGCACCCGGCCACTGCAAATCGTCTTCTGGGTGCTGATTGGCCTGGCCGCGTCGAGTTTCTTCAAGTATGGGATCGGCGCCATCATCGGCTTGGCTGCCGCCATGGCCGTGGTGTTGTGGTTTCTGCGCGGCGGCCGCGAAACCTTGCGCATGGCGCTGCACGCCCTGGCCGAGGGCGCACGCCATGCGCTGCCCGTGGGTGTCGCCTGCGCGCTGGTGGGCGTGATCATCGGTGTGCTCACCCTCACGGGCGCCGCAACGCTGTTTGCCGGCTACATCATCCAGATGGGGCAAAGCAGCCTGTTTCTGAGCCTGGTGCTGACCATGCTGGTGTGCCTGGTGCTGGGCATGGGCATTCCGACCATTCCCAACTACATCATCACCAGTTCGCTCGCCGCGCCAGCACTGCTCGAGCTCGGCGTGCCGCTGATCGTCTCGCACATGTTCGTCTTTTACTTCGGCATCATGGCCGATCTCACGCCACCGGTGGCGCTGGCAGCCTTCGCTGCGGCGCCGATTGCGAAGGAATCGCCGTTGAAAATTGGCTTTCAAGCCATGCGCATTGCCATTGCCGGGTTTGTCGTTCCCTATATGGCCGTATACGCGCCCGCACTGATGCTGCAGGGCGATGGTGGTTGGACAGCCACGCTCTACGTGATGTTCAAGGCCGTCGTCGCCATCGTGCTTTGGGGGGGCACTGCCATCGGTTATTGGATCAAACCATTGGCCTGGTGGGAGCGCATTTGGGCCTTGGTTGCAGCCGGTTTTCTGGTTGCGGCATTGCCGTCGACCGACGAGATCGGTCTTAGTATGGCGGCTGTCCTGGCGCTTTGGCATGCCGTGCGCGTACGGCAGGCCAATCGCGCCCAAGCGCCCGCCTGAGAACGCGGTTTGCTCGCAGCCCTGTGCATGGTGGCTGGCGCGCTCACAGTGAGCCTGCCCGCCCAACATTTCACTCTGCGCTGGCAGCACTCCATCGAGAAAATCGCTTGGGAAGAAGACTACGCTGTGGTCGGGCCGTGGCTGGCTATCACCGGCGCTCGCATTCGCGGCTCCGGTGCGGGCATGGACCCGCCGGACAAGGCGTGGCTTGAGCACGGCGTCTGGCACTACCGTCTCTCCGATCCTTGGCGCAAGGAAATCGTGCTGGCACGCTCTCCCTATGTGCGCGACTACGATCTGTGCATTTCCGGCCGCTGCCTGCCCCTCAACCACTGGATTCCTGTCGCGGCCGGCACAACGACTCTGCACGCCTGCCAAAGACAGAACCGCAATCCGTAAGATTCAGAACCCTGCGCAGCATCTTGCTTCGCGACGCCATCCAACGCTCCATGCAAGCCCGCAACGACAGCACCATCGCCCAGGAACAAGCCTGGAACAGCCAGCAGCTCGCCGCACCCGTGACAGCGCCCAGCTTTCGCCTCTGGACCTACCGCGCTCCCGCCATCGTGCTCGGCTGCTCGCAACGCGCACTGCTGCCTGTTGCCGAGGCCCGGCTGCCGCCCGGAACCGAGCTGGTGCAACGCCCGTCCGGCGGCGGCGCTGTGCTCGCCGGGCCGTGGCTGGTCAGCTTGTCCGTGGTGCTTCCCACGGCCCATCCGTGGGTATCTCAGGGTTTGGTGGACAGCTACCGCGAACTGGGCTTGCTGCACGCCAGGGTACTGGCGGATCTGGGCGTCCCGGCGCAGGCCCTGCCTGCTGCGGATGTTGCGCAGGCCAATGCCAGCATGGGGCCGGCCGTGGACTGGGCGTGTTACGGCAGCCTGGCCCCCTGGGAGCTGACCGACGTGCGCAACCGCAAACTGGTAGGCCTGGCGCAGCGCCGCCAACGCAATGGCATCTTGCTGGTGGCCGGCACGCTGGTCACGGCGCCCGACTGGCCCCTGCTGTGCGATGCGCTGGGCCACCCGGAAGACGCCGCCGAAATGCAACGGCTCACCGTGTGCTGCGAAGAATTGGCGCGACGCCCCGTCTCTGCGCAAGCTGTCGTCAGCGGCCTGGAGCAGGCGCTTTGCGAGGCGTTGCAGGGTGGCGCGGATCCCAAGTAGGCCGATCCGGCTGAAGGGCAAGCGAAAATTGATAAAGTCACGTCGAAGGGAGCTTCACTGACTCCACACCTTTCAAAGCCCGATCGCACAAGGAAACTCCATGGCACGCACTGTCCACTGCATCAAACTCGGCAAAGACGCCGAAGGACTTGACTTTCCGCCCTACCCCGGCGAACTGGGCAAACGCCTGTGGGAAAGCGTCAGCAAGGAAGCCTGGGCTGCGTGGCTCAAGCACCAGACCATGCTGGTCAACGAGAACCGCCTGAACCTGGCCGACGCCCGCGCCCGCCAGTATTTGGCGCGCCAGATGGAGCAGCATTTCTTTGGTGGCGGCGCCGACGCCGTGCAGGGCTACGTGCCGCCGAGTGCCTGAACAAGCTCTTTCTATTTCGCAGGCGCCCTCGGAGGCGCCTTTTTTGTTGTGCCTCTATTGACTGCATCCCATGGCCGAAGGTTTTGACGGGCCCGACGACACACCGCCCACGGGCGCAGGCGCGAATCTATTGCTCGGATGCGGCCTGCCTGCTGCCTGGGCGGACCAGAACCAGTGGCGCATTCTGGAAACAGCGTGGGGCGATGGACAGAACTTTCTTCACAGCTGGGCAGCCTGGCGCGCCGATGCCAAGCGCCCACGCATGCTGCATTTCATCGCGCTGAGCGCTGAGGCAGTAGCTGCAGAAGCCGTCCTGCGTGCCGCAGCACAGCATCCCGAACTGCAGTCGCTGGCGCAAACCCTGGCCGAGCAATGCTGGGGCTTGCTGCCAGGGGTGCACCGCCTGCGCTTCGAGGGCGGCCGGGTGCTGCTCACACTAGGAATTGGCGATGCGCCAACACTGCTGCGCGAGCAGGCATGGACGGTGGACAGTATTTTCCTCAATGCCTCGGTTGCCGAACACTGGGTGGAGCGGGCAGACCTCCATGCATTCAAAGCGCTGGCACGGTGCTGTCGTCGGGGTACGCGCCTGGCAACCGATGCGCCCTCAACCGGCGGGGCAGCGCTGGCGCAGTACGGATTTCAGATGGACGCAGCGCATGATTCCTCGCCAGATACCTTGCCCAAGCCCGCCCAGCTGAGTGCCCGATTCGATCCGGACTGGGAGCCGCGCGGCCCGCGCGCCAACGCGCAACCCACCCCGCCCATGCGCTGCGTTGTCATTGGCGCCGGTGTGGCCGGTGCGGCCTGCGCCGCCAGTCTGGCACGGCGAGGCTGGCAGGTGCAGGTGCTGGACACAGGCACCACACCCGCCGCAGGCGCTTCCAGCCTGCCCGTGGGCGTGTTTGCTCCGCACCTCTCGCCAGACGACAACCTTTTTTCACGCCTCTCGCGCAGCGGAGTGCGGGCCATGCTGCAGCAATGTGCCGAGTTGCTGCGGGCGGGCGTGGACTGGTGCGCCAGCGGCGTGCTGGAGCGCCGACCCGCAGGCCACCTGGGCTTGCCGGCCGATTGGGGCGCCAGCCCCGGTGCCGACTGGAGCCAAAAAGCCAGCGCCGAAACCCTGCTCGCCGCAGGACTGCCGCAGGAAGATTCCGCTTGTTGGCATGCGCGCGCCGGCTGGGCGCGGCCCGCGCGACTGGTGGCAGCCTTGCTGACGCAACCCGGCATTGCCTGGCGCGCTGAGGCGCAAGTGGCACATCTGCAACGCGTGACCGGCCAAGCCGGCGATGCGGCCCCCGTCTGGCAACTGCTGGACACCCAGGGCCAAGCCGTGGCCGAAGCCGAACTGGTGGTGCTGGCAGCCGGGGCCGCCAGCAACGCGCTGCTGGCGGACATGGCAGTGCCTCTCCTGCCCCTGCAGCCCGTGCGCGGCCAAATGTCCTGGGGTCGGCAGAATGCCCAAAGCGCCTGGCTGCCGCCTTTTCCTGTGAACGGCAACGGCGGCCTGGTGGCGCATGTGCCCATGGAGGGCGGAGGCCACGCCTGGCACATGGGCTCCACTTTCGAGCGCGACGTGGCGCATTTGCCCTTGACGGAGGATGAGCGTGCCGCCGCCCATGTCAGCAACTGGCAGCATTTGCACGCCTTGCTGCCCCAGGCAGCCACCGCACTGCAGTCGGCGTTTGACCCTGCAGACTCCGCTGCTGTGCACAGCGTGCAGGCCTGGGCCAGCGTGCGCTGCACGGCGCGCGACCGCCTGCCCATCGTAGGGCCACTCAATCCCACGAACCTGCCCGGCCTGTGGGTCTGCACTGCCATGGGCGCGCGTGGGCTGACGCGGGCCGTCCTGTGCGGCGAGCTGCTGGCGGCGCGACTGCACGGCGAACCGCTGCCGGTGGAGTCGCGGCTGGCACGGGCGATGTCCAGTGAGCGGTGTCTGCCCAAGGGAGCCCAGATTCCCTTCCACTGAAATTCACATAAGCTTATTGGAATATAAGAAGCACCAAACAGTCGTTTGGTTTTATATGAACGCCCCCTAGAGTGGCGTCCATGCCCGATTTCGCGTTCATTCTTGCTGGCTTCCTGGTTGGCCTCATCGTCGGCCTGACGGGTGTGGGTGGGGGCTCGCTGATGACGCCGGTGCTGATCTTTTTCTTTGGCTTCAAGCCGCATCTGGCCATTGGCACCGACTTGTTGTTTGCCGCATTCACCAAACTGGGCGGCACGGTGAGCATGGCGCGCCAACGTCTGGTTCCATGGAAGGTGGTGGCATTGCTGTGCGCTGGCAGCATTCCTGCTGCACTTGGCTCGCTGTGGATGCTGAGACGCCTGGGGCCCACCAGCGAGCATGTGCAGCACCTCATGACCAGCACCCTGGGCTTTGCCCTGCTGCTGACCGCTGCCGCCATGCTCTACAAGGTGCTGGCCTTCTCGGCGCAGCGCCAGGCTGCAGAGCAGGCCGCGCGCCAGAACAGCGGCGCCGCAGCTGCCCAGCCGCGCCATTGGAGCCTGCCTATCCTGCTCGGCGCCGTGATCGGGACCCTCGTCACTTTCACTTCGGTCGGCGCGGGCGCCATCGGCGTCACGGTGCTGCTGCTTGTCTTCCCGCACCTGCCGCTGCCGCGCATCGTGGCCGCCGACATCGCCTATGCCGTGCCGCTCACGCTGGTGGCAGGCCTGGGCCACGCCTCGCTGGGCTCGGTGGACTGGGCCTTGCTGGCGCAGTTGCTGGCCGGCTCGCTCCCCGGCATCTGGCTCGGCTCGCGGCTGGTGTCGCGCACACCTGAGCGCCTCATTCGCTCCGGCCTCTCGCTGCTGCTCGCCTATGCCGGCGCCAAACTGGTTTTGATTTAAGAGATTGTTTGCCCCATGTACCAATACACCGACTTCGACAAGCAATTCGTCAAACTGCGCGCCCAGCAGTTCCGCGACCAACTCGAGCGCTGGGAGCGCGGCGAGCTGAGCGAAGAGCAACTGCTCCCGCTGCGGCTGCAAAACGGCTGGTACATCCAGCGCTACGCCCCGATGGCGCGCATTGCGGTGCCGTACGGCGAAATCAGCAGCGAGCAATTGCGCACGCTGGCCCACATTGCCCGCGAGTACGACCGGCCCGACCCTGAACTGCTGGCGCACGCCCAAGCGACACAGGATGCCTTGCAGGACGCCCAGCCCGGCGCCACCCTGCCCGCACCGCCGCTGCGCTACGGCTACGGCCACTTCACCACGCGCACCAATGTGCAGTTCAACTGGATTCCGCTGTCCCGCGCCGCCGACGTGATGGACCTGCTGGCCAGTGTCAGCATGCACGGCATCCAGACCAGCGGCAACGACATCCGCAACATCACCTGCGACGCGCTGGAAGGCATTGCCGAAGACGGCATTTTCGACACCCGCCCGTTTGCCGAAATCACGCGCCAGTGGAGTTCGCTGCACCCCGAGTTTTCCTTTTTGCCGCGCAAGTTCAAGATCGCCTTCAACGGCGCCGAAGAAGACCGCGCCGCGATTGGCTGGTACGACATTGGCCTGCAGGCACGCCGGGCCGAAGACGGCAGCGTGGGCTTCACCATGAAAGTGGGCGGCGGCATGGGCCGCACACCCATCATTGGCAGCGTGGTGCGCGAATTTCTGCCCTGGGACCAGTTGCTCAACTACATCGAAGCCGTGGTGCGCACCTACAACAGCTACGGCCGGCGCGACAACAAGTGGAAGGCGCGCATCAAGATTCTGGTCAAGAGCGAAGGCCAGAAATTCATCGATGCGGTCGAGCAGGAATACAAGAACATTGTCGAACTCGACGGCGCGCCGCACACCATCACCCAGGCCGAGCTCGACCGCGTCAGCAGCCACTTTGTGGTGCCGGAACTCAAGGCGGCCAAGCTGCCTTCCAAGGTCAACCCCGAAGGCCAGCTGTACCAACGCTGGCTCAAGCAGAACGTGGGCGGCCACAAGCTGCCGGGGCTCAAGACCGTCACCCTGTCGTTCAAGCGCCCCGGGTTCAACACCGGCGACGCCGACGCCGACACGCTGAACGCCCTGGCGCAGCTGGCCGAGCAGTTCAGTGCGGCCGAGGCACGCCTGACGCACGAGCAAAACCTGGTGCTGCCCTGGGTGCACGAGAGCGACCTGCCAGCGCTGTACGACGCCGCCCGCGCGCTCGGTCTGGCACAACCGAACATTGGTCTGCTGACCGACATGATCATCTGCCCCGGCGGTGACTTTTGCTCGCTGGCCAACGCCCGCTCGCTGCACATCGGCGCCGCCGTCACCGAGCGCTACCAGGACCTGGACGAATTGTTCGACCTTGGCCCGATCGACCTGCACATGAGCGGCTGCATCAACTCCTGCGGGCACCACCACAGCGGCCACATCGGCATTCTGGGCGTCGACAAGGACGGCAAGGAGTGGTACCAGATCACGCTGGGCGGCGCCGACGGCTCCACGCTGTCGGGCCCCGCCATTGGCGGCAAGGTGGTTGGCCCCTCGTTCACTGCGGCCGAAGTGCCGGACGTCATCGAGGCGCTGCTGACCACCTTCCGCGAACTGCGCAAACCGGGCGAGTTTTTCATCGACGCGCTGCGCCGCATTGGCCACGACCCGTTCAAACAGGCCGCCAACGCCGCCCGCCGCCCCAAGGCCGACCAGGAAGCCCTGGCCGAGCAAGATTGAAAGCCGAATTCACTATGAAAATAATAGCTAATGACGCACAGCAGACAAGCGCTGGGGCCGAAAAAACCTTGCAGATCACCAACGACGCAGAGATTGCCGAGCTGGTGGCGAGCGGCGCGCTCGAAGGCATCGAGCGCGTGGAGCTGCAGTTCCCCAAATTCACCGACGGCCGCGCCTACAGCCAGGCCCTGCTGCTGCGCCGGCGCTACCGCTTTGCGGGCGACATCCGCGCCACCGGCGATGTGCTGATCGACCAGCTGGTGCACATGCACCGCAGCGGCTTCACCAGCGCCGTGCTGGCCGAAGGCGTGGACGCCGCAGCCGCCGAGCGCCAGTTTGCGCGCTTCAGCGCGTTCTACCAGGGCGACGTGCACGAGCCGCGCCCCTTGTTTGCCCGCGATGCGGCGCTGGAGTCGGTATGAGCGCGGCACGCAATGTTGAACCCATGCCCGGCCGCGCCGCCAACAGCGCGCTCGACCTGGCGCACGCCAACGCCACGCTCGGCCGCGACGCGCCCGCCCTGGTCGCATGGGCGCTGGGCCTGGGCGAGCGATCCATCGTCACCACCAACTTCCGCCCCTTCGAGGCCGTCATCCTGCACCTGGTCACGCAAGTGAACCCCAACGTGCCGGTCGTCTGGATGGACAACGGCTACAACACCGAAGCCACCTACCGCTTTGCCGACGAGGTGACGAAGCAGCTCGGGCTGAAGCTGCAGATTTACCTGCCGCTGCGCTCCCGCGCGCACCGCGAGGCCGTGGAAGGTCTGACACCTGCCCTGGACGACCCGCGCCACGCCGCCTTCACTGAAGAGGTCAAGCTCGAGCCGTTTTCCCGTGCCCTCCGAGAGACAGCGCCCAAGGTCTGGTTCACCGCCCTGCGCGCCACCGACACCGCTGTGCGCGCGCAGATGGAGCCGGTCAGCCTCAACCCCGACGGCCTGATCAAGGTGGCGCCGCTGCTGCACTGGTCCTCCAAGGACCTGCACGAATACTGCAAGGCGCACGGCCTGCCCAACAACTTTGACTACGTCGACCCGACCAAGGGCGAAGACAACCGCGAATGCGGGCTGCATATCGCGCACTGAAATGAACACCCCCCTGAGTCGCTTCGCGCCTTCCCCCCGCTCTCGGATTGCTGCGCAACCCGGGCAGGGGGACGCAGCCAGCGCGGCGGGGCGGCCCTTGCGCGGCTACCCTCGCCAGGAGCACGCCAGTCTCAGCCGATACGGCCATTGAACCGAACAGACGACCCCATCCAACCATGAATGCTCGCATCGACACCATCACGCTGAGCCAGCTCAGCAACCGCCACCTCGACGCGCTGGAGGAAGAAACCATCTACCTGCTGCGCGAAGTCGCCGCCGCGTTCGAGCGCCCCACACTGCTGTTCTCGGGCGGCAAGGATTCGCTGGTGATGCTCCGCTGCGCTGAAAAAGCTTTTGGCGCGGGCCGCATTCCCTACCCGCTCTTGATGATCGACACCGGCCACAACTTTCCGGAAGTGACGGCGTTTCGCGATCTGCGCGCCAAGGAGCTGGGCGCCGAACTCATCGTGCGCAGCGTGGAAGATTCGATGGCGCGCGGCACGGTTCGGTTGGCGCACCCCGGCGAGCCACGCAACGTGCACCAGTCGGTGACGCTGCTTGAAGCGATTGAAGAATTCCGCTTCGACGCCCTGATTGGCGGCGCCCGCCGCGACGAAGAAAAGGCGCGCGCCAAGGAGCGCATCTTTTCGCACCGCGACAGCTTCGGCCAATGGCAGCCCAAAGACCAGCGGCCCGAGCTGTGGACGCTGTTCAACACGCGCCTGGCCGCCGGCGAGCACTTTCGTGTCTTCCCCATCAGCAACTGGACCGAGCTCGACGTCTGGCAGTACATCGAGCGCGAGCAGATCGCCCTGCCCTCGCTCTACTATTCGCACCGCCGCCAGGTGGTGGACCGGCGCGGCATGCTGGTGCCGGTCACTCCGCTTACACCGCCGCGCGACGGCGAGCAGGTGCAAGAGCGCGACGTGCGCTTTCGCACCCTGGGCGACGTGACCTGCACCTGCCCGGTGGCAAGCCTCGCCGCCACCGCCGCCGACATCGTCATCGAAACCCTGGCCGCCGACATGAGCGAGCGCGGCGCCACCCGCATGGACGACCAGACCAGCGAAGCCTCGATGGAGAAGCGCAAGAAGGATGGGTATTTCTAGTTCACCCCGTGGCGCACTTTGTGCGCCTCCCCCTTCCAGGGGCGGCCCCAGCGGCCCGGCAAAGCCGGTTCCGCGCGGCCACTGGTAGCCAGTTTGCACAGGACGTGCTTGTTATACGTCAGCAGGTTTTTTTATGACAACTATCAATTCAGTAGCTGCCAGCGCTTATGCACCAAGCGCTAGCGGCCAAAATTCCGCAGGAATTTCGGCGGAGGCTAACTTCGCGAACAGCGAAGTTAAGGACTCACAAGAGTCCGGCCGTAGCCAAAAAGACTTAAAAATCGTGAACGCTCCTCCCACCGACCACGACGCTGCGCTGCGCTTCATCACCTGCGGCAGCGTGGACGACGGCAAGAGCACCCTCATCGGGCGCCTGCTGGTCGATACCAAAGCAGTTTTGCAGGATCACCTCGCCGGCGTGCAGCGCCAGGGCGAGACCGATCTGGCCTTGTTGACCGATGGCCTCTCCGCCGAGCGCGAGCAGGGCATCACCATCGACGTCGCCTACCGCTACTTCGCCACCGAAGCGCGCAAGTTCATCATTGGCGACGCGCCGGGCCACGAGCAGTACACGCGCAACATGGTCACCGCCGCTTCGCAAGCCGACGCCGCCGTGGTGCTGGTGGACGCCACCAAGCTTGACTGGCAAAGCGCGCTTCCCACGCTGCTGCCGCAGACCCGCCGCCACAGCCTGCTGGTGCACCTGCTGCGCGTGCCCTCGCTGGTGTTTGCCGTCAACAAGCTCGACGCCGTGGCCGACCCTGCGCTTGCCTTCACCCACATCAGCGCCGCGCTCGCTGCATTCGCGAAAGAAGCCGGCATCACCGTCCGAGCCACGGTGCCCATCTCGGCACTCAAGGGCTGGAACGTGGTCGACGGGCGCGCCGGCTGGTGCGACTACATCGGCCCGAGTCTGCTGCACATCCTAGAGCAGTTGCCCAACACCGCACCGGAGACCGATCTGCCGCTGGCCTTCCCGGTGCAGTGGGTGGAGAAATTCTCAAACTCGTCCGACACGACCCAAGGTCGCCGTGCGTTCTGGGGCCGCATTGCCGCAGGCCTGGCGCAGCCGGGCGCCGAGGTCCAGGTGTTCCCCAGCGGCCAGCGCGCCCGCGTGGCCCAGGTGCTGGACCGCACCCGCCAGCCGGGCGACGTGGCAGCAGGCCAGAGCGCCGGCGTGGTGCTCGACCGCGAAATCGACATCTCGCGCGGCGACTGGATTTTGGCCACTGCACCGCCAATACAAAGCGACCCTCAAGGTGACGATTTCGACGCGCCCGAGCCAGCATCGCCCTGGCCTGCGCAAACGCTGCTCAGCTGCACCATCACCTGGCTGGACGAGCAACCCCTGGTGGCTGGCCGCGTCTATCAGTTGCTGCACGGTCACCGCTGGGTCAAGGCGCGGGTGCAGCGCATCGTGCACGGGCTCGACATCCATACCCTGGCCGAGCACCCGGCGAGCGAGTTGGCGCCCAACGCCATTGGCCATGTTGAACTGCAACTGCAATCGCCCCTGCCGGTCGCACCCTATGCGCGCTCGCGCCAGCTGGGCGCCATGATTTTGGTGGACACCGCCAGCAACCGCACCGCTGGCGCTGTGCTGCTACGCTGATGGCATGCCCGATCAGACCCCTGCTTTGCCGCCGGTTTTCACCATCGGCCACTCGACGCACAGCTTCGACGAATTCGCCGCACTGCTCGCGCAAGAGGGCGTGCAGCGCATTGTCGATGTACGCAAGCTCACCGGCTCGCGCCGCTTTCCGCAGTTCAATGCCGACGCTCTGGCGCCTGCGCTCGCTGGCGTGGGCATTGGCTACCAGCACATCGCGGCGCTCGGTGGCCGGCGCGGGCGCAGTCTTGCCAAAGGCGAGCCCTCGCCCAATGGCTATTGGACCAACGACAGCTTCCGCCGCTACGCCGACTACGCCCTCACCGACGATTTCGCGCAGGGAATGGCGCAGTTGCACGACTCCAGCCAGGCCACACGCTGCGCCCTCATGTGCGCCGAAGCCGTCTGGTGGCGTTGCCACCGCCGCATCATCACCGACTACCTGCTGCTGCAAGGCCGCGAGGTGCGCCACATCCTGGGCAAGGCGCGCGCCGAGCCCGCCAGCATGACGCCGGGCGCCGAACCGACCACTCTTCCAGGCCCACCGCCGCGCACTGCGCTGCTATACCCGCCCGGGCCAGAAAACTAGTGCCTCCTTGAGGCCGCAAGACCAGCAGGGTTAGCCACTGACGTCTCAGTGCTAACCCTTAAAATACCCACCTTACGTTTCCGAACAACGAGCCAGCCATGACCCACGTCGTCTCCGAGAACTGCATCAAGTGCAAATACACCGATTGTGTGGACGTGTGTCCCGTGGACTGCTTTGTTGAAGGCCCGAACATGCTCGTCATCAACCCCGACGAGTGCATCGACTGCGCGGTCTGCGTGCCCGAATGCCCGGCCAACGCCATCTTTGCCGAAGAAGACCTGCCGCCCGACGAGCTGGCGTTTATCAAGATCAACGCCGAGCTGACCAACGCCCCCGGATGGAAAGTCATCACCAAGCGCAAGGGGGCGCTGCCCGATGCCGACGAGTGGAACGGCAAGCCAGGCAAGCGCACGGAAATAGTGAAGTAGGCTCCCCCTGCGCCACTTCGCAGCACCCTCCTGAGGGGGACACCTCCAGTGGACTGGCAAAGCCAGATCCACGGTGGCACTCGCTCAGCCAAGTATGACTTGGTACTCTGGTGCTCTCTTTAAGGTCTGGAGGAGCGGATGGAAAAGACAGACGCAGTCGTCATCGGCGCAGGCCCCGTCGGTCTGTTCCAGGTCTTTCAGCTCGGGCTACAAGGCCTTGCCTGCCACGTCATCGACGCCCTGCCGCAGGCGGGCGGTCAGTGCGCCGAGTTGTACGGCGACAAACCCATTTATGACATTCCGGGGATCAAGGTCTGTACCGGCCACGAGTTGACCGACCGCCTGCTGGACCAAATCACCCCCTTCGCGCCGCACTGGCACCTGGGCCAGCAGGCCTCGATGCTGGAGCCACAACTCGGCGGCGGCTTCCTGGTGCAAACCAACCGTGGCACCCAACTGCACGCTCGCGCGGTCTTCATTGCTGCCGGCGTCGGCGCATTCCTGCCTCGCACTCTCAAGCTCCCCGGACTGGAGCCATTTGAGGGCACCCAATTGCGCTACCGACTCGACGATGGCGAAAGCCTTGCCGGCCAGAGCCTGGTGGTGCATGGCGGCGGTGAAGATGCTGTGGTCACTGCCATTCGCTGCGCCGGAGCGCCCGAGCATCTGCGCCCTGCCCGCACCATTTTGCAGCACCGCCGCGATGTCTTTGATGCGCCCCCCGCCGTTTTGGAGCAACTGCGTGCACTGCGTGCAGCGGGGCTCATCCAGGTGGCGATCGGCGTACCGAGCGACATCGAACAAGCGCAAGGCCGCCTGAGCGCGCTGCTGCTGACCACACCCGAGGGTGCGCTGCTGCGCCTGCCGATGGAACTACTTCTGGTCCGCCTGGGCTTGGTACCGCGCCTTGGACCCATTGCGGATTGGGGCATGGCCCTGGAGCGCAAGCAGCTCGTGGTCGACCCCGCCACGTTCGCCACGAGCGCCCCCGGCGTCTACGCCGTTGGTGACACCGTTGCTTATCCGGGGAAACGCAAACTGATCGTCAGCGGTTTCCACGAAGCCACACTCGCCGCCTTCGGCGCCGCTGAATGGTTGGCGGGGCAGAAAATTCCATTGGAGTACACCACCAGCAGTGCGCGATTGCAGAGGTTGCTGGGCGTGTAAGCCGCACGCAGCGCCCCACACAGGCGGGCCGGCTTGCAAGGCAACGACGCGTAGCTTGCGTGACGCAATCTCCAGGCTCCGCAGAGCGATGCAGTTTTCCACATTACAGAACAGGCATTTCTTAATGTGAAATATTAGTTGATGCACTGCATCATTTTCGCTGGCTAGAGAAGTCTACCAAATTTCATATAGAGAGAACTGAGCGATATGTTGTTGATTTCAAAAGAATAAATATAAGTCTTATATAAGACATAAGAGCTTGCATGGGTCTTGTAGAAGACTTAAAGTGATCTCCATGTCGCGCCGCTGGCGCTCCCGTCATTTCAACACCCTCACGGAGTCTTTATGCCCCAATCCCTGACCCAACAACTGAGCCGCGAGCAGCAAATTGCAGCCCTCGAAAAAGAGTGGGCGCAAGATCCGCGCTGGAAGGGCGTGAAGCGCGGCTACACCGCAGCCGACGTCGTTCGCCTGCGCGGCAGCCTGCAGCCCCAGCACACGCTGGCCCAACGAGGTGCAGAGAATCTGTGGGAAAAGATCAATGGCGGGGCCAAGAAGGGCTACGTCAATGCGTTCGGGGCCATCTCTGCCGGCCAGGCCATGCAGCAGGCCAAGGCCGGTCTGGAGGCCGTGTACCTGTCGGGCTGGCAAGTGGCTGCTGACGGCAACACGTCGGAAACCATGTATCCCGACCAGTCACTGTATGCCTATGACTCGGTACCCACTATGGTGCGCCGTATCAACAACACCTTCAAGCGTGCAGACGAGATTCAGTGGGCCCGCGGCATCAATCCCGGCGACCAGGAGTTCATCGACTACTTCCTGCCTATCGTGGCCGATGCGGAAGCCGGTTTCGGCGGCGTGCTCAACGCCTTCGAGTTGATGAAAAACATGATTGCCGCAGGCGCTGCCGGCGTGCACTTCGAAGACCAACTGGCTGCCGTAAAGAAGTGCGGCCATATGGGTGGCAAAGTGCTGGTTCCTACGCAGGAAGCTTGCGAAAAGCTGATTTCGGCACGTTTCGCTGCCGACGTGATGGGCGTCTCCACCATCATCCTGGCTCGCACCGACGCTGAGGCCGCCAATCTGATCACGTCGGACCACGACGCCAACGACAAGCCATTCCTGACTGGCGAGCGCACTCAAGAGGGTTTCTATCGCGTCAAGAACGGCCTTGAGCAATCCATCAGCCGCGGCGTTGCTTACGCTCCCTACGCTGACCTGGTGTGGTGCGAAACCGGCGTACCCGATATCGGCTTCGCCCGCGAATTCGCCCAAGCGGTGTTGGGCGCCTGCCCTGGCAAGCTGCTGTCGTACAACTGCTCGCCGTCTTTCAACTGGAAGAAAAACCTCAACGACAAGCAGATTGCCTCGTTCCAGGAAGACCTCTCCGCGCTGGGCTACAAGTTCCAGTTCATCACGCTGGCCGGCATCCACATCAACTGGTTCAACACCTTCAAGTTCGCCAACGCCTATGCGGGCGGCGAAGGCATGAAGCACTACGTCAACATGGTGCAAGAGCCAGAATTTGCAGCGCGCGAGCAGGGCTACACGTTTGTTTCGCACCAGCAGGAAGTGGGCGCGGGCTACTTTGACGACGTGACCACGGTGATCCAGGGCGGCACCTCCAGCGTGAAGGCGCTGACGGGTTCCACCGAAGAAGAGCAGTTCCACTGAACTTGACTGTCCCTCGCATGAGGGATCAGACCAAGCGAAAAGACCACCTACCAGGTGGTCTTTTTTTTGCCCGAGCCCAACTTGCACTATAGATTCGAACTCGACGTTCACCCGAATCCTGGGGATGCTTCATTATGGCGAGACGGTCGGTCATTGGTGTTCATTAACGTACGCGATGATTTTCTGCGTAGTGCAAACGGAGGATGATTTTTGTGTTCTGCAAAAGCCGAAACCCCCTTGAACCTGAGGGATTCAAGGGGGTGTGGCAGGGCTGTAAGAGCCTGACGATGACCTACTTTCACACGGGAACCCGCACTATCATTGGCGCGAAGTCGTTTCACTGTCCTGTTCGGGATGGGAAGGAGTGGGACCAACTTGCTATGGTCGTCAAGCATAACTTTTGAGCTTTGCTGAACTGATGTGTTCAACAAGGCGAATTCATAGAGTATGGAATCAGGGGAATTTTTGGTTTGCGTCTGTTGGCATAACAAATCAGCTCTGATGGACCCGATGTGAATCGGATTTTATCAAAGTTATAGGGTCAAGCCGCACGAGCAATTAGTACTGGTTAGCTTAACGCATTGCTGCGCTTCCACACCCAGCCTATCAACGTCCTGGTCTAGAACGACTCTTCAGGGGGGTCGAGCCCCCGGCAGATCTCATCTTGAAACGAGTTTCCCGCTTAGATGCTTTCAGCGGTTATCTCTTCCACACTTAGCTACCCGGCGATGCCACTGGCGTGACAACCGGTACACCAGAGGTGTGTCCACTCCGGTCCTCTCGTACTAGGAGCAGGCTTCCTCAAATCTGCAGCGCCCACGGAAGATAGGGACCAAACTGTCTCACGACGTTTTAAACCCAGCTCACGTACCTCTTTAAATGGCGAACAGCCATACCCTTGGGACCGGCTACAGCCCCAGGATGAGATGAGCCGACATCGAGGTGCCAAACACCGCCGTCGATATGAACTCTTGGGCGGTATCAGCCTGTTATCCCCAGAGTACCTTTTATCCGTTGAGCGATGGCCCTTCCATACAGAACCACCGGATCACTATGTCCTGCTTTCGCATCTGCTCGACTTGTCAGTCTCGCAGTTAAGCACGCTTATGCCATTGCACTATCGTCACGATGTCCGACCGTAACTAGCGTACCTTCGAACTCCTCCGTTACGCTTTGGGAGGAGACCGCCCCAGTCAAACTGCCTACCATGCACTGTCCCCGATCCCGATAAGGGACCTAGGTTAGAACCTCAAACACACCAGGGTGGTATTTCAACGTTGGCTCCACATGATCTAGCGACCACGCTTCAAAGCCTCCCACCTATCCTACACAGATCTGTTCAAAGTCCAATACAAAGCTACAGTAAAGGTTCATGGGGTCTTTCCGTCTTTCCGCGGGTAGATTGCATCATCACAAACATTTCAACTTCGCTGAGTCTCTGGAGGAGACAGTGTGGCCATCGTTACGCCATTCGTGCAGGTCGGAACTTACCCGACAAGGAATTTCGCTACCTTAGGACCGTTATAGTTACGGCCGCCGTTTACTGGGACTTCAATCAAGAGCTTGCACCCCATCATTTAATCTTCCAGCACCGGGCAGGCGTCACACCCTATACGTCCACTTTCGTGTTTGCAGAGTGCTGTGTTTTTATTAAACAGTCGCAGCCACCGATTTTTTGCAACCCCTTTGGGCTCGCCTTGTACAGGTTCACCTACTTGGGGCATACCTTCTCCCGAAGTTACGGTATCAATTTGCCGAGTTCCTTCTCCAGAGTTCTCTCAAGCGCCTTAGAATACTCATCTCGCGCACCAGTGTCGGTTTGCGGTACGGTCGTCAATAGCTGAAGCTTAGTGGCTTTTCCTGGAAGCAGGGTATCACTCACTTCGTGTGCAAGCACACTCGTTATCACCCCTCATCTAAGCCCGGCGGATTTGCCTACCGGGCACGACTACAGGCTTGAACCAACATATCCAACAGTTGGCTGAGCTAACCTTCTCCGTCCCCACATCGCACTATTGATCGGTACAGGAATATTGACCTGTTTCCCATCAGCTACGCATCTCTGCCTCGCCTTAGGGGCCGACTCACTCTACGCCGATGAACGTTGCGTAGAAAACCTTGCGCTTACGGCGAGGGGGCTTTTCACCCCCTTTAACGCTACTCATGTCAGCATTCGCACTTCTGATACCTCCAGCACCCATTACCAGGCACCTTCACAGGCCTACAGAACGCTCTCCTACCACGTGCAATAAATTGCACATCCGCAGCTTCGGTAACTGGCTTAGCCCCGTTACATCTTCCGCGCAGGACGACTCGATCAGTGAGCTATTACGCTTTCTTTAAATGATGGCTGCTTCTAAGCCAACATCCTGACTGTTTTAGCCTTCCCACTTCGTTTCCCACTTAGCCAATTTTAGGGACCTTAGCTGGCGGTCTGGGTTGTTTCCCTCTTGAGTCCGGACGTTAGCACCCGGTGCTCTGTCTCCCAAGCTGTACTCGTCGGTATTCGGAGTTTGCATAGGTTTGGTAAGTCGCCATGACCCCCTAGCCTAAACAGTGCTCTACCCCCGACGGTAATACTTGAGGCACTACCTAAATAGTTTTCGGAGAGAACCAGCTATTTCCAAGTTTGTTTAGCCTTTCGCCCCTATCCACAGCTCATCCGCTAATTTTGCAACATTAGTCGGTTCGGACCTCCAGTACCTGTTACGGCACCTTCATCCTGGCCATGGATAGATCACTTGGTTTCGGGTCTACACCCAGCGACTATGTTCGCCCTATTCGGACTCGATTTCTCTACGGCTTCCCTATTCGGTTAACCTTGCCACTGAATGTAAGTCGCTGACCCATTATACAAAAGGTACGCAGTCACCCCTTGCGAGGCTCCTACTTTTTGTAAGCATGCGGTTTCAGGATCTATTTCACTCCCCTCCCGGGGTTCTTTTCGCCTTTCCCTCACGGTACTGGTTCACTATCGGTCGATGATGAGTATTTAGCCTTGGAGGATGGTCCCCCCATATTCAGACAAGGTTTCTCGTGCCCCGCCCTACTTGTCTGCAGCCTAGTACCACACGTCAACTTTCGCATACAGGGCTATCACCTGCTATGGCCGGGCTTTCCATCCCGTTTTGCTAGCTGTCGTGCTATCACTGCAAGGCTCTTGCGATTTCGCTCGCCACTACTTTCGCAATCTCGGTTGATGTCTTTTCCTCGAGCTACTGAGATGTTTCAGTTCACCCGGTTCGCCTCGCATGACTATGTATTCATCATGCGATACCTATTGCTAGGTGGGTTTCCCCATTCAGATATCTCCGGATCAATGCTTATTTGCCAGCTCCCCGAAGCTTTTCGCAGGCTATCACGTCTTTCGTCGCCTATCATCGCCAAGGCATCCACCACATGCTCTTAGTCACTTGACCCTATAACTTTGACAACTCCTTGCGAAGTTATCTCCATCACAGCGCCTGACTTGCAAGGTCTTTCACCTTGCGCGTTATGCCGTAATCGACTCCAGCTCTTTCGAGCTCTCATCGTAATTACATTTGAATTTCTAACCCAGATTTATTTCTAAACCAAAGTTTGAATATTCGTTTTGACGCAATCAAAAATTCTTGTTGCCGACGGCACGGTGCATCTTGCGATACTTTCCGTCGACAACTCTGATTCGACTCTATGAATTTTTAAAGAACAGCCGATTGATCGATCAATATCGATCAACAACAAAGCAGCCTTTCGCAAAGCCGCTTTGGTGTTGAATGCCCGATTCGTTTTTGGTTGGTGGAGGATGACGGGATCGAACCGACGACCCCCTGCTTGCAAAGCAGGTGCTCTCCCAGCTGAGCTAATCCCCCAGGAATCGCATTATTGTCGTATCGCTTCTGACTGACCAGGCCTGCAGCACTTGGTGGGTCTGGGTGGTCTCGAACCACCGACCCCCGCCTTATCAAGACGGTGCTCTAACCAACTGAGCTACAGACCCAAGTCGGCCTCTGTCAAAGCACCGCGCAACTGTCGCTGCGCGCCACTCCAGCGACTTCTTCCAACAACCGATAAGTGTGGACGTTCAAGGCCTTTGGCCAGTTTTCCAGAAAGGAGGTGATCCAGCCGCACCTTCCGATACGGCTACCTTGTTACGACTTCACCCCAGTCACGAACCCTGCCGTGGTAAGCGCCCTCCTTGCGGTTAGGCTACCTACTTCTGGCAGAACCCGCTCCCATGGTGTGACGGGCGGTGTGTACAAGACCCGGGAACGTATTCACCGTGACATTCTGATCCACGATTACTAGCGATTCCGACTTCACGCAGTCGAGTTGCAGACTGCGATCCGGACTACGACTGGCTTTGTGGGATTGGCTCCCCCTCGCGGGTTGGCAACCCTTTGTACCAGCCATTGTATGACGTGTGTAGCCCCACCTATAAGGGCCATGAGGACTTGACGTCATCCCCACCTTCCTCCGGTTTGTCACCGGCAGTCTCATTAGAGTGCCCAACTAAATGTAGCAACTAATGACAAGGGTTGCGCTCGTTGCGGGACTTAACCCAACATCTCACGACACGAGCTGACGACAGCCATGCAGCACCTGTGTTATGGCTCTCTTTCGAGCACAACTGCGTCTCTGCAGTCTTCCATACATGTCAAAGGTGGGTAAGGTTTTTCGCGTTGCATCGAATTAAACCACATCATCCACCGCTTGTGCGGGTCCCCGTCAATTCCTTTGAGTTTTAACCTTGCGGCCGTACTCCCCAGGCGGTCAACTTCACGCGTTAGCTTCGTTACTGAGAAAGTAAATTCCCAACAACCAGTTGACATCGTTTAGGGCGTGGACTACCAGGGTATCTAATCCTGTTTGCTCCCCACGCTTTCGTGCATGAGCGTCAGTGCAGGCCCAGGGGATTGCCTTCGCCATCGGTGTTCCTCCGCATATCTACGCATTTCACTGCTACACGCGGAATTCCATCCCCCTCTGCCGCACTCTAGCTATACAGTCACTAATGCAGTTCCCAGGTTGAGCCCGGGGATTTCACATCTGTCTTATATAACCGCCTGCGCACGCTTTACGCCCAGTAATTCCGATTAACGCTTGCACCCTACGTATTACCGCGGCTGCTGGCACGTAGTTAGCCGGTGCTTATTCTTACGGTACCGTCATGGACCCCCTTTATTAGAAGAGATCTTTTCGTTCCGTACAAAAGCAGTTTACAACCCGAAGGCCTTCATCCTGCACGCGGCATGGCTGGATCAGGCTTTCGCCCATTGTCCAAAATTCCCCACTGCTGCCTCCCGTAGGAGTCTGGGCCGTGTCTCAGTCCCAGTGTGGCTGGTCGTCCTCTCAGACCAGCTACAGATCGTCGGCTTGGTAAGCTTTTATCCCACCAACTACCTAATCTGCCATCGGCCGCTCCATGAGCGCAAGGTCCTTGCGAATCCCCTGCTTTCATCCGTAGATCGTATGCGGTATTAGCACAGCTTTCGCTGCGTTATCCCCCACTCTCGGGCACGTTCCGATGTATTACTCACCCGTTCGCCACTCGTCAGCCACCGAAGTGCTGTTACCGTTCGACTTGCATGTGTAAGGCATGCCGCCAGCGTTCAATCTGAGCCAGGATCAAACTCTACAGTTCGATCTTGTGTTTTTTTGCCTCTCTCGAGGCACACTCAAAATTAAGAATTGAAGTGAACTTCACTTCTCTCTCATGAGCGTTTGCGAAGCCAATGAAGACTTCTTTTGTTCCAAAGAACTTTAGGCCTAATGCCTCAAACGCCCACGCTTATCGGCTGTATGTTTTTAATGTTCCGCGCCAGCATCCGAGAGTCTTAACCCCTTCTTGCCAGCCTGCCCCGCTGCGATCAGCGAAGCCTTGAATTATAGCAGGATTTCTTGGCTCCTGTCAAAGTCAACGAAAGAATTTTTCGCCAACCCCAATCCGCCTCCATACCTCCCCACCACCACAGCCGCACCGACTAGACCCCTTCAGATCTTCACCACATCCAGCTGAGCCTCGCATTGTAGTACGGGTTTTCGATAGGAATGATCAAATCAGAGGAAATTTTTGCGTCGGCAGTGCTGACGCTCTCTGCATGCTGTGGAATCCAGTAAGAGAAGATCCCAGGTCACTACAGGTCAACAATAAAAAACCCCGCTATCGATTAGATAGCAGGGTTTTCAATGTGTACTTGGGGTGGCTGATGGGGCTCGAACCCACGACAACAGGAATCACAATCCTGGACTCTACCAACTGAGCTACAGCCACCGCAGAGCCTTGAAGTATACGATGAATTTTTCTGGTTTTATCCGACAGCGCTCACTAACTCCGTACTGGGCTTAGGCACTTTGATCTGCGCTTTGAAGCGCTGCTTCAGCCAATCGTAGTAAGCGAGCGCTTCCGCCTTCGTCAGCCACTGCGCGTATTGCTCGCGGCGCTGCGCTGCGACGGCTTCAGCGGGGGTCTGCGTGTCGACGATGCGGGCGATCTCTGCCACTGCATAGCCTTGCGTTCCCAGGTCGACACCTATCCAAGCCGGGAGATGCGAGGGGTCTTCGCTTAGCACCTTGTCCACCAATGCGGGCGCTTGATCGTGGACGTCCTGTCTTGAGACCACCACTGGCGCAGAGAGCGTCTTGCCAGCGGAGGCAGGATTCTTGGTCCACTCGGCCCGCTTGGCTTCCCCCTCGCTGCGAGCGAGCTCTTGCGATTTTTTCGCGATGAACAAACGCCTGACTTTGTCGCGTGCCTCTTCAAAGCTGAGTGTCCGGGCCGGCGTGTAACGCGTGATGCGGGCAGACGCCAACTGATTGGGGCCAACTTCTATTGCCTCCGTGTTGCGCTTGTTCTCAACCGAGTCGCTAGAGAAAAGCGCAGCCCGCAACTTGGCGCTGGCAAGCACACCTTTGTCTTCTGCACTCATTTCGCGGGTGACTCCGGTCGCCGTGTGCAGCTTGAGCTTGAGCTTCTCCACCACGGGGGCCAGACTGTCCGACTGCTCGTAAACCATATTAGTGAAGGTTTCGGCAATCTCAGCGAACTTTCGCTGAGATTGCTGTTGACGGAGCTGATTTTCGATGTCGGCACGCTTTTCCTCGAAACTGGGAGTACGCGCAGCCTTGATATCCGTGAGCTTGATGATGTGGTATCCGAAATCGCTCTCAACCACATCACTGATGGCATTTTTTTCCAAGCCAAAAGCGGCGTCCTCAAAGGGTTTGACCATGGCACCACGACCAAAGAATCCCAGATCTCCGCCTTGACCGGCGGAGCCGGGGTCCTGTGAGTTTTTCTTGGCCACTTCGGCAAACGTCTCGGGGGCTTTGCGCACTTGCGCCAACAACTCCTCAGCGCGTGCTTTTGCCGCAGCACGCTGTGCGGCCGGCGCACCCTTGGCTGCCGCGATCAGAATGTGGCTGGCCTTGCGCTCTTCTTTGCCGGCAAACTGCGCAGCATTTTCCTTGTAATAAGTTTGGAGATCGTCTTCGTTCAATGCGATGCTTGCACGCACTGCGTCGAGATCCAGCACCACGTATTCCACGTCCGCGCGCTCGGGTTGCTTGAACTGGTCGGCGTTCGCTTTGTAGTAGGTTTCGAGATCCGCATCTGAGACCTGCACTTTAGAAGCAAAGTCTGTTGGCTTGAAGTGAGCCACCCGAATTTGCCGCTGCTGAAACAGCGGAGCGAGTGTCACATCAGCCTGTGCGGGCGTAGCGAAGCTCGTATTGACCACGGCGCCCAGAACTTGGTTGACCGCCAGGTCATAGCGCATGCGGGACTCAAAACCTTCCGGGGTCAGTCCCTGCGTAGCGACCAGCTTGCGATAAGCCTCCGCGTCCAGGCTGCCGTCGGGCCGGCGCAATGCGGCGATCTCGGGAATCTCCTGCAATGCGCTCGCAAGACGGGCGTTGCTGGGCTGGAGATGGAATTTATTCGCTGCGGACTGCAGAACGCGATCACGGACCATGCGCTCCAAGGTGCCATAGCGCGCCTGCGGCGAATCGAGCAGCGCGCCGTCGATACCCGGCTGCTGTGCACGCAACCGGTCGGACTCAATGCGATGGGCGTTGTCCCATTCGGCCTGGGTGATGTCCTGACCGTCGACGCGCGCGACAACGGGGCTGCTGCCTGAGAAGTAGCTGGAATCAATGCCAACAAGGACAAACGACGGAATGATCAGCAAGAACATCACGAGCATCGCAATTTTCGAGTGCTTGCGGATGGATTCAAACATGGGCCAGTCTTTCAATGACAAAAAGAAAAGGCGAACTTGCGTTCGCCTTTGTATCAGTGGTGGGTGCTGACGGGGTCGAACCGCCGACCTACGCCTTGTAAGGGCGCCGCTCTACCAACTGAGCTAAGCACCCCACCTTGATCTGTGCGTCAGTTCAAAGCGTCTTTCAACGCCTTGCCTGGACGAAACTTTGGAACCTTTGCAGCCTTGATTTTAATCGCAGCGCCAGTGCGAGGATTGCGCCCGGTGCGCGCGGCGCGCTTGCCGACAGCAAAAGTGCCGAAACCGACGAGTGAAACCGTGCCGCCCTTCTTCAAGGTTTTCTTGACCGCCTCGATGGTCGACTCCAGCGCGCGCGCGGCAGCAGCTTTGGACAGGTCAGCATTGTTTGCGATGTGCTCGATCAGTTCGGTTTTGTTCACAAGAAGCCTCTCGGGGAATTAGGGGTGATTGTCTCTTGGTTTTCTGGCCGTTGCCTGCCTCGGGTCTCCAGATTCGTCGGCCAGGGCGCGACGGCTTGAGAGGCAGGTTGAGCACACGCGGTGCTGCCGATTCAGATTAAAACCACCGGGATTCACGGTGTCAAGACGGGCCGCAAGCAACCCGCAAAGAGCTTGAATTCTATTCGTATTCGGGCGTCTGTCTGGCGGCTCCGCGACTGCGAGCGCAATTGGCCACATATGCGCGACTTCCCTGATTGACATTGAGGGCTTGCGTCAGATGACATTGAAGAATGTGCGACCCAAAACCCATGCGGACAGTCAAGCGCTCCGCAACGCCCTGCCTTACTCCGCTGACGGGAATGCAAACGATACTGCACTCGGTGTTTAAACTCCTAAATTTATAGCGAAAAAAGTTTACTCAATAAGCGCTGGGAGCCAATTGAAGAAAAACTTTTACTTCACGCGAGCGCGGATTTCGGGCAATGCTTTTTGCAGGTAGTACACCATGGACCAGACGGTGAGCACGGCCGCAATCCAGATCAGCCACAGCCCCACCACGCCGGAATCCAGCCCTGCAGGGAGTGGCCCGTCGTAGAGAAGAAACGGAATCGCCACCATCTGCGCTGTGGTCTTGAGTTTTCCCAGCATGTGCACGGCCACGCTGCGCGAAGCTCCAATCTGCGCCATCCATTCGCGCAGTGCCGAGATGGCGATCTCGCGCCCGATGATGATGAGCGCAACGAACACGTCGGTGCGCTGCAGATGCACCAGCACAAGCAGCGACGCGGCCACCAGAAACTTGTCGGCCACAGGGTCCAGGAAGGCGCCAAACGACGAAGTCTGGTTCAAACGCCGTGCCAAAAAGCCATCGAGCCAGTCGGTGGCGGCGAACACCACGAACATCACCGTGGCAATCAGGTTGCGCGACTCTTCGGTCAGTGGCAGGTAGAAGACCCCGACGATCAACGGTATCGCGACAATACGCGTCCAGGTCATGATGGTGGGGATAGTCCAGAACATGGCGCTGATTGTGTCACGCGCAGGGACTGTCAACGGACTCCACCTTGCGTGAAAGCCTGGTCAATTTGGACCGGACCTCATCGCAGCGCGCGGTAGATTTCCTGTGCCAGTTCGAGTGAAATGCCATCCACCGTGCACAGGTCTGCCACGCTCGCCTCTGCCACCCCGCGCACCCCACCAAAACGCTGCAGCAGGCGCGCGCGCTTCTTGGGGCCGACGCCAGCGATGTCTTCCAGCCGGCTGCCCCCCGTGCGCACGCGAGCCCGGGCCGCGCGCATGCCGGTAATGGCAAAGCGGTGGGCTTCGTCGCGGATCTGCGCCACCAGCATCAGCGCAGCCGAGTCCTTGCCGAGGTAAACCTTCTCACGCCCGTCGGCAAACACCAGCTCTTCCAGGCCCACCTTGCGAGCCTCGCCTTTCTCGACGCCGACGATGCGCGCGATATCCAGGCCCAGCTCCTGAAACACCTCGCGTGCCACACCTACCTGCCCCTTCCCGCCATCGATCAGCACCAGATCGGGCAGGCGCGCACTTCCCCGCGCGGGCTCTGCGCCGCCCGCTTCGCGCTGCGCTTCGGCCACCTTGCTGTAGCGCCGCAGCAGCACTTGGCGCATGGCGGCGTAATCGTCGCCGCCGGTGATGCCATCAATGTTGAAACGCCGGTACTCGCTGCTTTGCATCTTGTGGTTCTGAAACACCACGCACGATGCTTGAGTCGATTCGCCCGCCGTGTGCGAGATGTCGAAACACTCGATTCGGAGAATGTCCAGATCATCCTGTGACACATCCAGCGCCTGCGCCAGCGCGCGGGTGCGAGCCTGCTGCGAGCCTTCTTCGGCAAGCAGGCGGGTGAGCTGCAGCTGCGCGTTGTTCTGCGCCATGTCCAACCAGGCGCGGCGCTGCTCGCGCGGCTGATGCACCGCAGCAATGCGCACGCCCGCTTGCACACCCAGCGCGTCGAGCAGGCTGCGCTCTACCGGTTCACTGGTGACGAGCACTGGCGGTACCGGTACGTCGAGGTAGTGCTGGGCGACAAAGGCATGAAGCACCAACGCCTCCACACGCAAGACTGGGCTGGCTTCGTCGTCGGTGCCCGATACTCCTTGGCCCTGCTCTGCGTCAGGTTCATCTGCACGCACATCCTGCAGGGCTACCGCGTCGTCCACATGCACGGGAAAATAGGCCCGGTCACCCAGGTGCCGGCCCCCACGCACCATGGCCAGGTTGACGCAGGCACGCCCACCCTGCACGCGCACGGCGAGGATGTCCACATCCTTGTCGCTCGTCGTCTCCACCGATTGCTGGTGCAGCACACGCGAGAGTGCGGTGATCTGGTTGCGCACCTCGGCCGCCTGCTCAAATTCGAGGCGTTCGGCGTGCGCCAGCATGCTCTGCTGCAAAGCCTCCATCACCGCTCCCGCCTCACCGCGAAGCAGGGCTTCGGCATGCGCCACATCCACAGCATAGGCTTCGGGCGAAATCAGACCCACGCATGGCGCGCTGCAGCGCTTGATCTGATAGAGAAGACAGGGACGCGTGCGGTTGGCAAACACCGTGTCTTCACAGGTACGCAGGCGAAACACCTTTTGCAGCAGCAAAATGGTTTCCTTCACTGCCCAGCCACTCGGGTAGGGCCCGAAATAGCGGTGTTTCTTGTCGGTTTTGCCGCGGTAATACGCAAGGCGCGGAAAACGCTGGCTTGGGTCGTCCCCCGTGCCATCTTTCGCTGATACGCCAGTGATCTTCAGGTAGGGGTAGCTCTTGTCGTCGCGAAAAAGGATGTTGTACTTAGGTTGGAGCGTCTTGATGAGGTTGTTTTCCAGCAGCAGCGCTTCGGCTTCCGAGCGCACCACCGTGGTCTCCAGGCGGACGATGCGCCCCACCATGTGGCCAATGCGCGTACCGTCTTGCTGCCGGGTGAAATAGCTAGACACCCGCTTTTTCAGGTTCCGCGCCTTGCCCACGTACAGCAGCACGTCGCCCGAGTCGAAATAGCGGTACACACCGGGCAGCGGGGGCAGCGCCGCCACCTGGGCGAGCAATTCTTCGGAATGCATTTCGGACATGGCGCTATTGTGCAAACTTGGCTTGCAGCCTACGCAAGCTGTGGACAATTGACGCATGAGCGCCCTGCCCTCCCAAAAATTCCCTCATCGGCAATGGGATGTGTTCTGCCGCGTCGTCGACAATTTTGGTGACATCGGCGTGTGCTGGCGCCTCGCCAGCCAGCTGGCTGCCAATGGCCAGCGCGTGCGCTTGTGGGTGGACGACGCATCCGCGCTGACCTGGATGGCGCCTGAGGGGGCAGCGGGCGTTGATGTGCGCCGCTGGGGCGCACTGCCTGCTGCGCACGAACCTGCGAGCGACGTTCTGGTGGAAGCCTTCGGCTGCGAGATCGCTCCTGAATTTATAGCTGCGTGCGTAAATCAGGTAAGCGCTGGAGCCAAGAAACCCGTATGGATCAACCTCGAATACCTTTCGGCCGAACCATGGGTGGGCCGCCACCATGGCCTGCCCAGCCCCGTGCTGCATGGGCCGGCAGCCGGCTGGACGAAGTGGTTTTATTACCCCGGCTTTGGTGAGGACACTGGTGGCTTGCTGCGTGAACGCGGTTTGATGGAATGCGTCCAGGCATTCGATCGCGATGTCTGGCGACGCCAACAAGGGGGAGATGCACCAACCCAAGGGGAGCGCTGGGTTTCGCTGTTTTGCTACGAACCACCTGCGCTGGTCGACTGGCTGCAGCAATGCGAACAAGCCGTGGCCGAGCCGACCCGCCTGCTGGTCACAGCCGGCCGCGCCCAGCGCGCCGTATGCGCTGCCAGACAGAAAATTTTGGGCCAAATTGGCCCCCAGCGCTTATCTGGTAAGCCTGAGCAGCTACATATTTTGAATCTTGATGCACGCCCACAGCCAGCCTACGACGAGCTGCTCTGGGCCTGCGATCTGAATTTTGTGCGCGGCGAAGATTCGCTGGTGCGCGCATTGTGGGCGGGCGAGCCGCTGGTCTGGCATATCTACCCCCAGGACGATGGCGCGCATGGGCCCAAACTGGAGGCCTTTCTTGACTGGCTGCAGGCGCCCCCCGGCCTGCGCCACTTCCATGCCGTATGGAATGGCCTGGCACCTGGACCGCTCCCGGTGGTAAACGCTGAGGTGCTGCAAAACTGGGGCGCTTGCATGCGCGCAGCGCGCACCCGTTTGCTCCTGCAAAACGATTTGTTGACTCAGCTACTGGGTTTTTGCGAGAGCAAACGCTAAAATGGCAGGCTTTGCGCAATCGGGCCGGCCGCATTTTGCTCCGGCACCGCGCATTCTCCGCCGCGGAATATGCTCCGGCGCGGCTGCCCACCGGCACGCTGGCGCTTCGCATTGAGCGGCCCAAACCCAGCAATACGCTATGAAAATCGCTCAAGAAATCCGCGCCGGCAACGTCATCATGCATGGCAAGGACCCCATGGTCGTCCTCAAGACCGAATACTCCCGCGGCGGCCGCAACTCGGCCACGGTGCGCATGAAGCTCAAAAGCCTCATCGGCAACTTCGGCACCGAAGTCGTCTTCAAGGCC
The DNA here is from genome assembly GCF_003008595.1 of Simplicispira suum. GTDB lineage: Bacteria > Pseudomonadota > Gammaproteobacteria > Burkholderiales > Burkholderiaceae_C > Simplicispira > Simplicispira suum. Next base: position 114,817 of record NZ_CP027669.1, read on the forward strand.
GACGACAAAATGGACCAGGTCATTCTGGACAAGAAGGATTGCACCTACTCCTACTTTGCCGATCCCATGTACGTCTGGATGGACCCGGACTACAACCAGTACGAAGTGGAATCAGAGAACATGGGCGACGCCCTGAACTACCTCGAAGACGGCATGACCGCCGAAGTGGTGTTCTACGACGGCAAAGCCATTTCGGTCGAGCTGCCCACCGGCGTCGAGCGCGAAGTTACCTGGACTGAGCCCGCCGTCAAGGGCGACACCTCTGGCAAGGTCCTGAAGCCTGCCAAGATTGCCACTGGTTTTGAAGTGCCGGTGCCGCTGTTTGTCTCGCAAGGCGACAAGATTGAAATCGACACCCGTACCGGCGAATACCGCAAGCGCGTCTAGGGCATGACGAGCGCAACAAAAAGGCTTCCTTCGGGAAGCCTTTTTTCTTGCTGCGCGGTCTGCCCCGCTCAGATGGGCTGTGCCACCAGGTCGTGCCCCTGTACGCCCACAATGCGGGCGCGGGTGAATTCGCCCACTTTAAGCTGCTTGCTGATTTTCTCCGGCGGCAGCAACTGCACTACGCCGTCGATCTCGGGCGCATCGGCGTAGCTGCGGCCCACACCGCCCTTGCGCCCTAAGCCGGGCGCGTGGTCTATCAACACCTGCATGGTTGCACCCACGCGGCGCCGCAGCTTGGCAATCGACACCTCTTCGGCCACCGCCATGAAACGCGCGCGGCGTTCTTCACGCAGCTCGATCGGGAGCATGCCCGGCAGTTGGTTGGCAGCAGCGCCCGTCACGTCGCTATAGGCAAAGCAACCTGCGCGGTCGATCTCAGCCTCGCGCAGGAAGTCCAGCAGATGCTGGAATTCTTCTTCCGTCTCGCCGGGGAAGCCGGCGATAAAGGTGCTGCGGATGACGATTTCGGGGCAGGCCGCGCGCCAGCGCTCGATGCGTTCCAGATTTTTCTCGCCGCTGGCCGGTCGCTTCATGCGCTTGAGGACGTCGGGATGGCTGTGCTGGAATGGCACGTCCAGATACGGCAGTATTCTTCCCGTGGCCATGAGTGGAATCACCTCGTCCACGCTCGGATACGGGTACACATAGTGCAAACGCACCCAGGCGCCATAGGGCTCGGCGATTTCCCCCAGCTTTTGCACCAACTCCAGCATGCGGGTCTTCACCGGCTGACCATCCCAGAAACCAGTCCGGTACTTGACATCCACGCCGTAGGCCGAGGTATCCTGACTGATCACCAGCAGCTCTTTGACGCCGCCAGCAAACAGCGCTTTCGCCTCCGCCAGTACATCGCCCACCGGACGCGAGACCAGGTCGCCACGCATCGAGGGGATGATGCAGAAGGTGCAGCGGTGGTTGCAGCCCTCGCTGATTTTCAAATAAGCGTAGTGGCGCGGCGTGAGCTTGATGCCCGCGACGCCAAACGCGCCGGGGACCAGATCCACAAAGGGGTCATGCGGCTTGGGCAGGTTGCGGTGCACCGCATCCATCACTTCCTGCGTCGCTTGCGCACCCGTCACTGCGAGCACGCTGGGGTGCATCTGCTGCACATAGTTGCCGCCGCTCTCACCTTGGCGCGCGCCCAGACAGCCCGTGACGATGACCTTGCCGTTTTCAGCCAGCGCCTCGCCAATGGTGTTGAGGCTCTCGCGCACGGCATCGTCAATAAAACCGCAGGTATTGACGATGACCAGATCTGCGCCCTCGAAGGTCTTGGAGGTCTCGTAGCCCTCGGCGCTCAGTTGCGTGAGGATCAGCTCGGAGTCGGTCAGGTTCTTGGGGCAGCCCAAGCTGGCGAAGCCGATTTTGGGAATTTTGGGTGGGGAAACAACGTCGTTCATCCCCGTATTGTCCTGTACCGCCAGAAAATGGCGGAGGACATGCGCGTCAGCGTTTCAAACCCATGGCGCCGAGCATCTGCTCGGTCTGCTTTTGCATCTGCTCCTGCATTTGAGAAAACAGTGTGCGCGACTGCTCGGCGTAGTTGCCCATCAGGCCCGGCACCATAGGCGCCTGGCCTCCCATGAACTGCGTCCAGGCCTCGGGCGTCATGCCATGCGCCTGCTCCGCAAGCTTCGCCTGGATGTCGGTGAACGCCTGCACGTTGTTCTCCAGGTAGCTACCCATGAAACCCTGCATGGCATGGCCGTAAAAACGGATGATGTTGGCAAGCGCCGCCTCGGTGAACATGGGACGCCCGCCCGCCTCTTCTTCAAGAATGATTTGCAGGAAGATGCTGCGCGTGATGTCTTCGCCCGACTTCGCATCGCGCACCACGAGCGGCTGGCGCTCCATCACCAAATGCTTCACTTCCGAGAGTGTGATGTAGCTTGACGTATTGGTGTCGTACAGGCGCCGGTTAGGATATTTCTTGATGACACGCGCCGCCGCTTTGCTAACGGGGGCAGCTTTTTGTTCGGGCATTTCAGACATTCCTTAGGCCTCCGGCCCGCTATTGCACTGCAACACATTCTAGGCAGCCCCCGGCCAGGCGACGCGCAGGAATACCCTGAGCAGAGCGGCAAGTTCGCACGCCGCCAAAGGCCATTGGCTGACAGGTGCAGCGCGGCAAGCGCCTGCACACTCAACTCCACCCCGCCCTATGGAGCCCGCCAATGCCCCCGTCCGAATCCAAAGAAATCACGCAGGCAGAGAAAAAAGTGGCTTCGGTGCTCGACGAACTGGAGGCCGAGACACACTCCGATGTGAGCCGCATCGCGCTGGAGGATGTTGTCGATACCAACCCAGTCACCGGGCGCCCCGAGGTGCTCAAGGCCGTGGATATACAGGTCCAGCCACGATCAACACGCAATTGGTCACGCACAACCTGAGACGGCAGGCCCTGTCTGCACCCGCTGCTGCTCGCGACGGGTCAGATTGGACGAAAAAAAAGGCCCGCATGTCTGCGAACCCTTGATTTCACTACCATTTTTGGTAGGCGCGATTGGACTCGAACCAACGACCCCCACCATGTCAACGCAAAAATCAAGGACCTCCATGGAAATCTAAGGACTTGATTTCATTAACAATTTTTGATTTTTTATCCAACAATCTCCAGACATTTCCACCCATTTTTTCCGTACAATTTCCGCACAGCCTCCGTACTTCATTAAGGTCTGCCTGGATCGGGAGATGGGTTATGCAGCACATCCACCAAGTCACTCAGCGCGCTCGTCTCGCACCTCGACGAGAACCTTACTGGGCCCCCCTCAGCAAGGGGCGCCACGTGGGCTACCGCAAGATGTCGGGCGGCGCAGGCACCTGGGTCGCACGCTACTACGACGAGGGAACTCGCAAGAAGACCTACAAGGCCCTCGGCGACTTCTCACTGCAGCCAGATCACCAGCGCTACGACCTAGCAACCCGCGCTGCTGCGCAGTGGTTTGAGCACATATCTAGAGGCGGCCTGACCACCGTCACTACGGTCAAGGACGCTTGCGACCACTACGTGACCCACCAGCGCCGCATGCGCTCTGAGAAAGCCGCACATGACGCGGAACAGCGCTTCAAAAACTACGTCCTGAATGATCCCAAGCTGGCAGCGATGGATTTGGCGAAGCTAACGCCCAGCCACATCGCAGCGTGGCGCAAAGCGCTGCAGGACAAGCCCAAGAAGAACGGCAAACCTCGCTCGAACAGTTCCTTCAATCGGGACATGACATGTTTCCGGGCTGCACTCAACCTCGCCCTGGAAGATGGCTTCGTCACCACCAACTTCGCATGGCGTAGCAAGCTCAAACCCCTGAAGGGTGTGGACCGCCGACGCGAGCTGTATCTCAACATCGAGCAGCGTCGCACCTTCATCGCGCACGCGGCTGATGATCTTGCTCAGTTTCTCCGGGGCATGTCCCTGGTGCCCTTGCGACCGGGTGCATTGGCGAAATTACAGGTCGCCCAATACGACCCGCGCCTTCAAACCCTCTCCGTCGGCAGCGACAAAGCCGGCCAGGGTCGGCGCATCGCCTTACCGCAAACAACAGCCAAGCTTTTCGAAGAGCTCTGCAGGGACCAGCCAGGAACAGCGCCGATTTTCCGTCGAGCCAATGGCAAGGCTTGGAACAAGGACGCCTGGAAACACCCGGTCAGCGATGCCGTGACCGCCGCAGACCTGCCCGCAGGTACCACCATGTACACCTTGCGCCACAGCACCATCACCGACCTAGTGCAGACCGGGCTGGACACCCTGACCGTAGCCCAAATCTCGGGTACTTCCGTGCGAATGATCGAGCTGTACTACGGCCACCTGACCCGCGAGCACGCGAAAAACGCCCTGGCCACACTCGCGCTCTGACGAAAGTCCCTCATGCCCTCCTCCTCCATCGCAAGAAAACACCACGACGCATTGCCTTATGGCACACTACAAGTGCCAAATGGCATAACAGGTGTTTCCATGAAGACCAAACAGTCCCACTCGCGCAGCCCAGAAACCACGGGATCCTGGGTGCTGGCCCATGACCATCAACCTCACATCTCGGCCGAGTTGAGAAAACGCTACAGCGCGCTGATTGACGCCAATGGCACGCACGTAGTAATAGCACTCGAAATGCTGGGTGGGGACGAAGTTTTCTCTCGCCGCCCCGAAAACCTTCTGGACGTCCACCTCTGGGTCTCGCATGGCATTCCCAGTGCTTCTATCACCCACTTGGCGCAGGCGATTGAGCCCCTTCCCTCCAATACGCTGAGTGAAGCGCTCGGCATCAGCCTGCGCACACTTCATCGTAAGAAGGGCGCCCAAAGCGACACACTCAGCGTGGCGCAAGGTGGGCGTGCCTTCAAATTTGCGGAAGTGGTCGCCAAGGCCACGGTAGTCCTCGGCAGTCGAGAAACTGCTGTGCAATGGCTGACATCGCCTGCGATAGGCTTGGATCAGCAAAAGCCAATCGATCTGCTGGCGACACCCGTAGGCACTCAGCTCGTCGAAGAACTTCTGGATCGCATCGAGTACGGGGTCTACGCTTGAAGCGCGAGCACCCGATGATGCCTGTCCCAAAGCTTGGGGCGGGCGATCCTATGCTCGCGTGGCGCCTGGACCGGCAGCACTACGCCTCCACCTGGGACAGCGGCATCGGCGCCGAAAAGCTGGGCGGCCGCTGGAACGCCAAAGGACAGCGCGCCGTGTACTGCTCGGTGGACCCCAGCACTGCAATCCTGGAAGTTGCGGTCCATGCAGGTTTTCCGGTACTGGACACCCAGCCGCATGTACTCACCTGCATCGAGATCACGAAAGAACCCATTCACATCGTGCAGCCAGAGGACGTGCCCAACCCCGCCTGGCTGATCCCCGGCAAGCCCAGCGCCGGCCAACAAGCTTTCGGAAGCCAACTCCTGGCGCAGCACGGACTCGTGCTTTTCCCCTGCGCCGTGTCCCGCTTCAGCTGGAACCTGGTGATCGAACCGGGCATCGCCAAAAGTCGCTACCGCTCGCACTCGCAGGCTCCCTTCGTCCTCGACACTCGTCTCCACCCTCCCCGGCCGTAACCCGAATAGCGGCTGCCAACGCCATCGACAAGCCCAACGATGAACGACAACCCGGTACGTCGCGCCGCACCAACGCCAGCGGACTCCATAGCGGTCGCCGCGTCCATTGACGCCCATCGAGCCCACCCAGAGGTGGATCTCCGGCGGCATGCTCGCAATAGACAGATAGAACTGGCAAAAAGCCTCCAAGGGCGACGCGCCATCTACCTGGACCTCAAGTTCTGGATCGGGCTGCGGGATGCGGAGGCCACCAGCGGCCACACGCCTCACCCCTACAGCGACCTCTTGGCGGCACTACGGCGGACTGTCACCGAGCATCGTGCCTTCTGCCCCATCTCAGACAGTTGCTTCCTGGAGGTTTTCAAGCAGTCGGACTCAGCCACGCGACGCAAGACGGCCGCGCTTATCGACGAATTGAGCCTCGGCGTCACGATCATTCCCTTTGAACTGCGCGTCGGGAACGAGATCGCCCACCTGTTGCATGCCGCACGCACGCCGGAGCAGGTTTTTCCGCTGGACCAGCTCGTCTGGACCAAGCTCAGCTATGCGCTGGACTACTTCAGCCCACCTGTCGGCATGTTCGACAAGCACACCGCTCGAGCGATCGAGAAAGCCTTCTTCGATCACATGTGGACCATCCCTTTGGTCGAAATCGAACAGCACATCGGCGATGCCATGTCCACCAAAGATCCTGTACATCATGAGCGCCTAGCGCACACCTTGAACCAAGATGTGGCACAACATGCTCCGGAGATCAAGAGTTTCTGACTCAACTTGCGCAGAGCACAAAGCACGAATTGCCACATCCTTCAGCCCGCTCGTGAGACGGCCCGTCAGAGGGCTGCCGCGCTACAAACAAAGTCCCAGATCACAACAGGAGCCCCTCAGCGCCCTGACCTTGCACTTGCCGATGCCCGACGAGCCTATACCGAGGGTGTGCAGAATTTTGTGTAAACGGACAATCCACCGCAGGCGAGAGCCTGCTTGTCCGCAAACACAATGACAACCAAGAAGCACGAAGTACCGCAAGAACTGTTGGCCAGCCTGCTGGCCGACTACAAGAAGCCTGAAGACCTGTTTGGCGAGAACGGGCTGCTCAAGCAGCTGACCAAACTGCTGGTGGAGAAGGCGCTGGACGCCGAACTGACCGAACACCTCGGTCACGAACGCCACGAGGCCGTGGCCAATGCCAGTGGTAACACCCGCAACGGCAAGAGCAAGAAGACCCTCAAGGGCGAGTTCGGCGAGCTTCCCATCGAAGTGCCACGCGACCGCCACGGCAGCTTTGAGCCCCAGCTCATCCCCAAGCACCAGACCCGCTGGAACGGCTTGGACGACAAAATCATCTCCCTGTACGCCCGTGGCATGACGGTGCGCGAGATTCAGAGCCACCTGCAGGAGATGTACGGCGCCGAGGTCTCGCCCAGCCTGATTTCATTAGTGACGGACGCCGTCAGCGAAGAGGTCAAGGTCTGGCAGGCCCGCCCGCTGGACGCCATCTACCCCATCGTCTACCTGGACTGCATCCATGTGAAGGTGCGCGAGGGCGCGGTGCGGGTCAAGGCGGTGTACCTGGCCATCGGCATCAGCATGAATGGCGAGAAGGAGGTGCTAGGCCTGTGGCTGGCGCAGACCGAGGGTGCCAAGTTTTGGCTGCAGGTGGTCACCGAGCTGCGCAACCGGGGCGTACAGGACATCTTCATCGCCTGCGTTGACGGGCTCAAGGGCTTCCCCGATGCCATTGAGGCGGTGTTCCCCAAGGCTGTGGTTCAGCTGTGCATCGTGCACATGGTGCGTCACAGCCTGAACTACGTCTCGTGGAAGCGCAGAAAAGATGTTGCGGCGGACCTGCGCCACATCTACCAGGCTGCCACCGCCGAAGAGGCCGAGCTGCGCCTGGGCGAGTTCGAAGCCAAGTGGGACTCGGACTACCTGCCCATTGGCCAGTCCTGGCGCAGGAACTGGAGCCGGCTGACGCGGTTCTTTGACTACCCGGCGGAAATCCGAAAGGTCATCTACACGACCAACGCCATCGAGTCGGTGAACATGGGGCTGAGGAAGCTGAGCAAGAACCGAGGGTCGTTTCCCAGCGACGAGGCGCTGACCAAGCTGTTCTACCTGGCCCTGCGCAACATCAGCCAGAAGTGGACCATGCCCATCCGCGATTGGAAGGCTGCGCTGACCCGCTTTACCATTCAGTTCGGTGACCGCATCTCCGTCAACTGAAGTCCGAACCGTTTACACAAAAATTCGGACACGCCCGAGCCCCCCACAACAAAAGAGTCTGATTGAAAAAGACCGGACAACTACAGTCAAGTCCTTTGGCCGTGGAGCCAACTTCTGGCCTCATTTCGGGGGTCAGAAGCATGTCCCCTACTTTGATTGTTCATACCGGCAAACTATTCCGCAATTCGATCCGATATCCAGCTACGCACCGCTCGAGCAGACCATGAAGCTGCCCGTGGCCCTATCTTGACCGAACGCGGAAACTGCCCCCGAGACATCTGTTCATATAGAGCAGAACGACACATGCCAGTCAGACGGAGGACCTCGGGAAGTCGGATGAGGCGGTCCTCGTCACTGACGGCAGGCAACAACCCAGGACCACTACCGCTCAACAAAGAAAGTGCCTCTTGCAGAAGGCTTGCGGCGCGATTCAACGTTTCTTCCTCGCAGCCCTGCCAAGGACGCATTGCTCCTTTGGCCTGTTCGTAGGCATTCATAGCCTGCACTCCTGATCATGCGGCAAGTCGCCGCGACCCTCGAAGGGTGCCAAGGAAGCCCAACCACATCCACTCACAGCAGCGCAGCGGAGCGCATGCAAGCAAAGCCGTTTCGAACACCCGGTACCGTCCCTGGTCGCGCCACCATCCTCCCTGACCACCGCATGAAGTACGGCTTGTTAGGAAAGACTGCCGTCAGCCTTCATGATCACCGAATTCAAAGCACCTGATGCGCTGCCGACGGAGCACCATGCTGCTTGGGGCTGAAACTGAGCAGAATGGAAGCTTTCGAGATATCAACGGGGTGACACGCAACAAACTCTACGTTGCATGCTCCAAGGCAAAGGGCAATCTGACGTTCATCCCCGAGCCTCTGCTCAAGGCGAGCGCTCGCACATGGGCAAGATCGAACGTGGAGAGCACATGCCGACGCTGGCGTTGATCCTGAAGATCGCACGGGCATTGGGCCGCAGCGCCTGCGAACTGATGCTGGAAACCGAGGCCCGGTTGCCCAAGAGCGAGGGATGACGCTATGTTGGCCGTCGGTAAATACTGACGGCCAACGCGCTGCGGTTACGCCACAATCCTCCCCGCAAGGCGCGCCTCACGCGCGTAGGCACTCAGCCGCTTCTGCGGAGTGAAGTACAGGTCCCGTTCCACCGGAAGTCCCAGCCGGCCGCGCACAGTCGCAAGTTCTGCCAGACTGACCCAGCCCAACTCGGGATAGCCCAGACCCAGGTCGCACAGCCCAAACACGTTGTCGTGATCGTCCGGGTCCATCTCGCTCAGCAGCCAAGTCGCACCAGCGTCCGGGGTGAACAACTTGACCACCGGAGCGGGGTCGAAGTTGTCTTGTTCGAGAGACTGTCGGCCATTGGCCAGCAGTTGCCCGCGTTGTTCGTCCGTGATGAGCTTCTTCATGGTCTTCTCCTTGGAAGGAATCAGGGCGGAATTGCCCGAGACCGGAAGCAGCACGGCGCAGCGCAGCCGTCAGGGTTCGCAGACGGCCGCCAGGACGCCAGCGTGCACCGCACGCGCAGACCTTGACGGCGAGAACGTGCGACCTGAGGTCGCTTGAATTTCTGTTTCAGGAGGAAGAAATGACTTGATGAAACCGGCTGTTCCATCAGCTGTTCCCTACCCGGACATGCGGAGCTGGCAACGGCTCGGTGTGAAGCTCCGGGGACAACGTAGCCGCCGGTCTAACCGGTACGCCGAGCCGCGAGGCAAGGTGGAATCTGCTAGCACAAATGCGGATCGGAGCAAGGGATGGATGGGTACGACCAACACATGTGAACGTCCGCAAAAGCGCCGTAACGTCTATCGAGCCAAATGTGCTGACAGGCTCGAACCAAAAGGTACGCGGCAAGGCATGGTCTTCGTTCTCTGGACCATCATGGACAGGAATGCCGCCGGCGCACAGGACGGGTCCGCACCATCCGGAAATTCATGCGGAACAGGGTAAGCCCATCACGCTGCCGGCAACGGCAGGCGAACCGCGAGGGACGCTGTGGGCGTGGTGGGTAAAGGAACGCGGAGAAAGCGAATGCCCGGCTGTAATGGCCGGGATACGGGCTGCGACATCGCCCGACGCGAAAGCGGGCAGACTTCCGCGAGGTCATTCATGGCGAGAGAGTCTTGACAAACCGTTGTACGAGGAAAAGCAGATGACGGCAAACGACATTCCGGTGTCAGGCGCTGGTGCGTCCTTGCCCGATGCATTGATGTGGGATCTGGTGAACTGGAACCGCATCGAGGCAGAGGTGAAACGGCTTCAGATGCGTATCGCCAAGGCAGTTCGGGAAGGCAGGTGGGGCAAGGCGAAAGCCCTGCAGCGTCTGCTGACCCGCTCGCACAGCGGCAAGCTGCTTGCCGTCAAGCGAGTGACGGAAAACAGAGGCAAGAGAACGCCGGGGGTAGACGGGAAGGTCTGGCTGACCCCGGCGGCCAGATGGAAAGGGATGCTGTCGATGCGGCATCGTGGCTACCGCCCGATGCCGCTGAGACGGGTCTACATCCCCAAGAGCAATGGGAAGATGCGTCCGTTGGGAATTCCATGTATGCGGTGCCGGGCGATGCAGGCTTTGTGGAAGCTCGCCCTGGAACCCATCGCGGAGACGCGAGCGGACCTGAACTCCTATGGCTTCCGGCCAGGACGTTCGACCGCTGATGCCATCGAACAGTGTTTCAACTGCCTGTCGCATCGCACGTCGGCAGAGTGGGTTCTGGAAGGCGATATTCGAGGTTGTTTCGACAACTTCAGCCATGCCTGGCTCCTGAAGCACATACCGATGGACAAGGCGATCCTGCGCCAATGGCTGGAAGCTGGCTATGTCGATGAAGGGGCCCTGTTCGAGAGTCGGGCTGGCACACCCCAGGGAGGGATCATCTCGCCCGTGCTCGCGAACATGGCGTTGGACGGCCTGGAGGCTGCGGTTCTCGCGAGCGCCGGAGGATCGGAGCGCGCACATCGCAGGGCCAAGTTCAACGTCATCCGCTACGCCGATGACTTCGTGGTCACAGGCGCGTCGAAAGACGTGCTCGAATCCCAGGTTCTGCCTGCTATCCGCCGCTTCATGGCGGAACGCGGACTGGAACTGTCGGAGGAGAAGACCCGGATCACGCATATCGAGCAAGGGTTCGACTTCCTGGGTCAGAACGTGCGCAAGTACGGTCGCCAGTGCCTGACCAAGCCAGCAAAGAAGAGCATCAAGTCGCTGCTGGACAAGGTGAGGGCAATCATTAAAGGGAATGCAACCGCCACGCAAGCGGCAGTGATACGACTGCTCAACCCGGTGATCCGTGGTTGGGCCATGTACCACCGCCACGCTGCCGCGAAAACAACCTTTAATAGAGTCGATGACTTCATCTGGCACATGCTTTGGAGGTGGGCAAAGCGCAGGCATCCCGCCAAAAGTGCATGGTGGATCAAGAAGCGGTACTTCCGGACGATCGGGAATCGGAACGGGGACTTCGCAACAAGGGGCTCTGCCGACGGCAAAACTGTTGGTATCCAGCTCTTTCGTGCGATGACGGTGGCAATCACGCGCCACGTCAAAATCCCTGCAGCCGCCAACCCGTTCGACCCGGCATGGACTGAATACTTGGACCGCCGTCGAGCCTCGAAACGTTCCGTCAAACTGTTCGGTGCCAGCCTGTGGTGCTGAAGAATGGCTTGAGCCGGATGCGGGGTGACTCGCACGTCCGGTTCTTAGGGGGCGGCGGCGCAGTAATGCGCCGCTGCTACCCGACGGCGTGATACGGTGAAGGGAACAGCAAGCCAGCCCCGCCCACCAAATAAGTCGGTCCTCGGAGACACAGCCCTCCCTGCCGATCCGGCAAGCCGGTTCGGCGGTATCGAAGGGGACGTCAAGCCCAGCGCGGCGGGGATGGGCCGCAGGTCGATTCCCAGGAGGCAAGCGCAGCGCGCAGCACCGCAGGGGCGAAGGCGTCAGCGATGAAAGCCCGCAGGGACGAGACGCTATCGGCGGCTCGGTGCACGGCACGCCAGCGCGGTCCGGCCAGGCCGGAGACGCACACATCCGTAAATCCGCAAAGACACATTGACGGAAAACCGCAGACTCGTGGACCCATCGCGACGGGTTTGCAGAAACCCACAGACCAGCAAATCCACAGATCCAAAAATACGCCCATCCGCAAACACGGATGAACGCTTTCTCGTATTTCCGCACTACAGGGCGAAACAACTCGCACACCGCCCTCACCACCGAAGCCATGGGACAAAAGCGCCCCACTCCAGCGGGGCGCCGAGGGCGACGTCAGTCGCCCTTGCTGCGCGACCAGATCAGGTTGTGCGCACCGTCCTCGCCTTCGACCAGGCGGGCATAGAGGGTGGCAGGGAACGACGGGTCATCCAGGGTCACGGACAGGTAGGGGCGCTCCGCCTTGCTGAGTTTCTTCCACGCCGCGCCGATCTCCAGCCCGTTGCCAGCGACGACGCGGTAGTCCGGAGCGTTCTCGCTTGCCTTGTCGCTAGGCACGAGCCGGACCTTGACGTTGAGCGTCAGGGTGCGAACCGTGCCGGTGTAGTTGCCGTTCTGTGCGGTGAAGGTGCCGATGTTGGCCATGATGAAGTCCTTTCGAGGTTATCCAGGTCGCGCCCATCGCGGCCTTGGCGTGATCCGATGGGCGAGGGTCGGGCGCGCCGCACCCCAGCGAAGCGGGGCCGCAGCGCAGCGAAGGACCGGGAGGCCCGAGAAATTTGCCGCGCGAGGAATCTGCGCAGCGGAGGGGAAATTTGTCGGGCCGGACGGTTGCGGCGAACAAGCCCGAGGCGGCGCCAACGAAGTGCAGCACTGCCGTGCCTGAGCCAGGATTCACGGTAAAACAAGGCTGCTGTGGATGCGCACCTGTCCGAAAGGACCTATGGCCCGGCTGCAGCACCAAACCGCCACCGCAGCGCTCTGACGCATCCCTTCAGCCAAGCTCCGCACTATCCCGCACCTGGGCCCGGAACGCATTCGGCGTGGTGCCTATCGTTTTCTGAAACATCGCAATAAATGCGGAGGTGGTGCCATATCCCAACTTTTGGGCCACCACTTGAACCGCAAGGCCGTCTGCCAGCATGGCAAATGCCCGCGACAACCGAAGTCGCTGCCGCCATTCCAGGAAGGTCATGCCGAGGTCGCGGGTACATCGGCGCGCTAACGTTCGCTCTGTGCTGTGGACATACCTGGCCCATTCAACAAGCGTCCGGCTGTCGCCAGGATTCTTGCAGAGTGCTTCCAGCACCTTCCGGAGTGCGGCATCGCTCGACATCGGGAGGAAGCTGTCCACGGGTGCGCTGACGCTCAATTGATCGATCAGCACCTCCATCAACCGGACATCTTCCGGGCTTTGGGGCTTGCGCACTTGCCGCTTCTGCAAGTCCAGAAATATCGCCTTTGCAATAGCGCCCACAGAAAGAACACTGGCGCGCTGTGGAAGGCGAGTGCACAGGTCGGCGTCGATGTCCAAGACAAAGTAGGAGGTCTCGCCATCAGCCCGCGCTACGTGTTCAGTCCCGGGCGGCAGCCACACTCCAAAGTCTGGCGGGGCTGCATAGCGGTTGCTCTTGACGGTCAACTCGATGACACCAGCACGGGGATAGACGAATTGTCCCCAAGGGTGCTGCTCTATCGGAAAGTCCGCGCCCTCGGGCAGTTGCACGACTTTCACCGTCACGGAATCCGGAAGCGATGGCGTGCGCTGGCCGGTGTCTGAGCCCATGGTCATTTTGTCGGAAGTGGCGTATGCGTTGTCCTGCATTCAGTATGCCTGCCAACTACAGTTTCTTCACCTGATGTTGCTTGGAGTATTTTGGTATGACTGCCTTGGAAACGCTTGGACAAATCCCTCGCCTGGACCTGCGAGGATTCGCTTCCCCTGTACAACTTTTGGAGCGATTCAGCCAGGAAATTGGCGTTGAGGTCTGGTGCAAGCGGGACGACATCGGCACCGTGGGACTCGCGGGCAACAAGGTCCGAAAGCTTGAGGTGGAGCTGGCTTACGCGCTGGCAAACGGCGCTACGCATCTGGTTGCAGAGGGCTCACGCCTGTCGAATGCCACGCGCGCGGTGGCGGCCGCCAGTGCTGCCCTCGGCTTGAAATGCACGTTGCTGCTTTGCCATGATGCGCCCAACGAGCCTGTGGGAAACTTGATGCTCGATGGCCTTTTTGGCGCGGACATGCGGTTTGTTGGAGACATCAGCTGGCATGAGCTGGGCCAGCGCGCGGAGTCACTTGTCAGCGAGCTGGAGCAAGCCGGAGAAAAGGTCTATCGGCTTCCAATCGGCTGTGCTTCAGAACGCAGCTGCCTCGGCTTTGCCCTTGCCTATGGCGAACTTCGCCAGCAGATGAGCCAGCAGGGCCGCACCGCCAGGACAATCGTGCATGCCAGTTCCTCTGGCGGAACCCACGCTGGCCTGGTCCTTGGAAACGCGCTGCATGGCTTCGAAAGCGAGATCCGTGGCATTGTGGTGGCCGAAGATGTGTACTCCGATGTGGTGGGTACCTATCTCTCGTTTGCCCAAGGAGGTGCGCGCCTGCTGGGCGCACAGGTGGCGTTGACTCGGGACCATATCAACATCACCGAGGACTATCTGGGGGAAGGATATGGACTGCCCCTGGCCGGCGTTTACGAAGCGATCGATTTGCTGGCCTCCAAGGAAGGCGTGGTTGTAGACCCAATCTACAGCGGCAAAGCCGTGGCTGCCATCGTCGATCTCGCGTCGAAGAATGAATTGAAGGGGCCAGTTGTCTTCTGGCACACGGGCGGATATCACGCGGTGTTTGATCCCAGCTATGCAAAGCGCATTTGGTCGTCGATCGGAAGGCTTGCCACCGTCACTCTGTGATCGGATCTCTGGATTCTGGAACCGATAGGTCAGCTGTTCCGTAACATCCCCGGTAGGACCCTCAGTCATGGGCGCATTTGATCCTGATGCATTGGAATGCCTGGCCGCTGTGGTGGAGGAAGGGAGTTTTGAACGGGCGGCGCAGCGGCAGCTGATCTCCCAGTCCGCTGTGTCGCAGCGGCTCATGGGGCTGGAGGCGCAGATTGGAGTCGCTCTTGTCGTTCGAAGCCGGCCTGTCAAGCTCGCCACTGCAGGGCAACTGCTGCTCAAGCACGTGAAGCAATTGCGTGTGCTCCGGGCTGACTTCGGGCGAGATCTGCGGACCCTGGTGCCAGGGAGCACCAGGCGTGCATTCGACGATGAGCGAATATCCATTGCCGTGAACGCGGACTGCCTGGCCACCTGGGTGCTGCCTGCGCTGCGCGAGCTTGCACACCACGGCCATCCGCTGGAAATCATTGCGGACGATCACACACTCACACACCAATGGCTGAGGGAGGGCTTGGTGCAGGGGTGCGTCACAACGCAGGCGCAGGGCTTGAAGGGCTGCAAAGTGGTGGCCGTTGGGCAGATGGACTATGTTGCTGTGGCCCAAAGGGCCTACACAGGCCGCCATTGCCCACGAGGCCTGGGGATGGACAACTTTCGAGAGATACCGTTCGTGGCGTTCAATCGCAAAGATGACACGCAGGCGCAGTTTGTTGCGGCGGCGCTAGGGCTTCCCCAAGTGCGCCTCAACCAACTGTTCGTGCCCAGCGCCGAGGGGCGCCTGGAGGCCGTGCTGGACGGGTGGGGAGCCGGTGTGTTTCCCCGACTACTTGTGCAAGGAATGTTGCGGGAAGGCAGGCTTTGCGACATTGCCCCGGGCACGTCACGGGCGGTGCCGATGTACTGGCACTGTTGGACGCTTGAGTCTGAAGTACTGGACCATTTGACTGCGGCGCTGGTCCGTGCTGCTCAGAATCACATGTCAGTAGAACCTCTAGCGGCGTAGCCTTGCATTCGTTCGGAATGCATGTCTCGTTCAGCCTGATTACCAGATAGGAGGCCTAGACAAGAACGCGCACACATTCCGACGCGACTATGTGCTGTGACTGCTCAGTGACAAGCACAGGGTGCTCGGCTCGAACTTACCAGCGGCAGCAACGGCGGCGGACCGGGCGGTCGGCCTGATATCGTGCGCAACTTCGTGAGCATCGCGGTCTTGCACACGTCATGCAGCGACTACTCAAGCAAGGGTGAGGAGGCCTTCACGCCCTGGAAGTCCCAACGCGCGCGGCAGACCTGCCGCGCGCGTCGCGCCCATGCAAAAAGCCCCGACCCAACGGCCGGGGCTTCATGCTCACGCCACAGCGTGTGCGTCTTCGTGGACCTCCGAATCGGCGCTGCCACTGGTTTCGGCGCTGACATCGGCATCACCCCCGACCTCGCGCCCCGCTTCTGTTTCGACTTCGACAGCCGCTTCCTGGCCCCTGAACATCACCGGCAGCCACCCCCTCCCCGCAGCCAGCCGCTCAGCCTCGCTCGCAATCTCAGCCTTCTTGAGCTTGCCCAGCCGGTTCACCTGATCGGGAGCAAACACCTGCACCGCCTCCAGCGCCTTGGCTTTCGAGACATGCTCGAAGTAGCCTGCGGCGGTCGGGGTCCACCAGTCGTGCATGTCGAGGTTCACGGCCTGCGCCAACGCAGTGGCGGGGATTTCTCCTTCCTGCGAAGCCAGCGCGCTGACCGTGGAAGCCACACACACCGCCAGCAAGGACAGCAGCTCCTGTTGCGGGAAAGCCAGCAGTTCGGCGAACAGCGCGTCCGAATCGTTGGACAGGCGATGGGCCCAGGCCTCCCACACCTTGCGCATGCCCACGGCTGCGGGGGCATCTGCCATGTCGGGCGCATGCAGTCCAAGCCCATCCTGGGGCGTCGCAGAAATGTTGACCGCCGAATCTCCCGCCCCATAGCTCTCCACGATAATCCGCAGCGCAAGGCGGTGCACCAAGGCGACCAGTGCAACGTGGGGATGCCGCGCCACCTCGGCCTGCAGCGCTGCCGTGCGGTGCGCGCTGAGGCGCTTGGCCAGCTTCTCCGAGATTCCTGACTTGGCAGACTCGTCGGTGCCGGTTCTGGCGTCCGAGGCCATGCCCGCCCCACCCTCTTCCTGCCGCGCCTGATCCCGCAGTGCCTTGGCCTGTTCTTCGCGCAGCAGACCACGGTGCACCACCATGCCGCCCATGGAATCGACCGACACGATGGCACCGGCTAGCGCCACCACGGCAGCCGGGTATTCGACCAGCTTGCGTTCC
The DNA here is from genome assembly GCF_003008595.1 of Simplicispira suum. Classification (GTDB taxonomy): domain Bacteria; phylum Pseudomonadota; class Gammaproteobacteria; order Burkholderiales; family Burkholderiaceae_C; genus Simplicispira; species Simplicispira suum. Next base: position 131,677 of record NZ_CP027669.1, read on the forward strand.
ACGGCCTCCAGTTCGTTGCCAAGTGCGTCCATGGCGTCGCGCAGCGCCTGCGCCTGCTCGTCGGTCATGTCTTCGTTGTCATCGTCCAGTTGCTCCTGCAGCTTCACCTGCTGGTCTTCCAGTTTGGCAATGCGCTTGGCCTCGGTCTTGGTGGGTTCCCGCCGTGTGCTGCGCGCCCGCTGGAATTGGTACAGGTCCGATGCTGTGGCACGCGGAGCGGCATCCACCCAGGCCCAGCCTTCGGCACGCACCTGCTCGGCCAGTGGAACGAGCTTGTCTCGCGCCAAGGTGTCCAGCAGCGCGCCATCAGTCAGGAAGATGCCGTTGTGATCATCCGCGAACAGGTCGCGGCGCACGCCGCCGCCTGCCTGTTCGTACGCCTCCAGCCCGACAAAGCGCGCCACCGCATCGCGGCTGGCGTCGATCTCTTCACTGGTCAGGTGGTCGCGCAGCGCGTCCGGGTTGCGCTGCCATTGCGGTGATTCGTAGAACGCCGCCTCCTGCGCTGCATGGTCATCGGTGATGGCCAGAGCCATCAATTGCTCCAGCGTCACGATCTGCTTACCGAAGTCCGCCAGCAGCCGGGGCGAGACGTTGGCAAGCTTCAAACGCCGCTGCACTACCAACGGCGTCACACCGAAATCTGCAGCAATGTCCTCCACGGGGCGGCCTTCGGCCACAAGGTCTTTCCAGGCGAACAGTTCCTCGATGGGCGACATGGCCTCGCGCTGGACGTTCTCGGTCAGGCTCACGGTGCGCGCCGCATCATCCTGCACCAGCAGGCAATGGACTTCATGGTCCTTCGTCAGCTTGCGGCGCTTGACCATCAGCTTCAACGCTGCAAGGCGCCGCCGCCCAGCCACCACCTCGTAGTGCTCCCCATCGGGCGCGGCCACCACGGTGAGGTTTTGCAGCAGGCCCACACGTGCGATGCTGGACGCGAGTTCGGGAATCGACGTGCCGCCGCTCTTGCGCACGTTGCGGCTGGAGGGTCGCAGCTTGGACAGCGGAATGAGCAGCAGTTCCTGCGAAGCCGCCATGGCGGCGGCGGTGCTGCCCGTGGCGACAGCTTGGGTTTCCTGAAAGGTAGCGGTGTTCATGATGAAGCTCCTATCGGACAAAAAAAGGAAAACAAGACAAACAAGGGATGGCAGGAGGGGCTGCGCCCCTCAGAACGAAGCTCAGGCCTTGAGCTGGCGCATGCCATCGGCCAACAGCCACAGGGCGCGGTTCAGGCGCAGGTTCTGGTCAATGCCCTGCACGGGCCGGGTGCTCTGGCGGCGTCCGTTGGCAGCGCGGGCGCGCAGGCCGCCCTTGACGAGGTTTTCTTGGGTGCAGTTGAACACGCTCCACAGGTCGCGGCGGTCGTCATCCGTGCGGCGGGGCATCAGGATTTGCGTTTCCGTGATGGGTGCTGGTTTGGCCGGGTCGTCGTACTTGAGGGTCAGCGCGGCGCGGGCGAACACCTCCGACTCCCCTGCATCCAGGGTGATGGCCTGCATGGATTCGCGGGATTGCTGGGCCTGACCGAAGCCATTCAGGACTTCATAGGCGCCCTCGATCACCTGCCCAGCCACATCGCCCTTGTGGGGCACGCGCACATCGGCCACGGTGTCGCCGCACACCAGCCCGTTCTGGCAGACGAAGCGGAACATACCCGCCAGCATCTGGTAGCTGCTGGTGCCGTCATGGGAGTTGAGCAGGATGATTTCGTTGGCCTCGCGGCCATTGATCTGGCTGGCGTGGCGCAGCCGGATCATGTGTTTGGTGAAGTCGCGCCGGCCCTCCTGGCGCACACGGGTCTGGCAGACCATGAAGGGTTGGAAGCCCTCCCCTCTCAGCTCCTGCAGCACGGTCGCCGTGGGGATGTAGCTGTAGCGCTCGGACCGGCTGCCGTGCGGGGCCTGCGCAAAGATGGACGGGGCCACGGCCCTGATCTGGTCGTCCGACAAAGGATGCTCGGAACGCAGCACCGGTGATTGCGGCGCGAAACGGGATGCGAGTTGCATGGTGATTTCTCCTGACGAAGTTGGCTGTTGAAAAAGCCTCACCGGATTCCTAGATTCAGAGCCCTCTTCGGGCTTCCGGTGGGGGCGGCACGAAGAACCCGGTTGGCCTCGTTGCCACCGTCTTTCCTGAGTTCATCGCCCGCGACGGTCAGGAGCGCGCGGATGGGTGCCGTCAAGGAAACAAGCGCAGGGTGGGTGCGGCCCGCAGGCGCAGCCGAGGACACGGCCCTGCGCGCCTTGACGGCACCCGGCCGCGGGCTACAGTCGCGAGCAAGGTGATGGATTCAGGAAAGATGGCTGGACAGGCAACAGCCCGCTCTTCACGCCGACCCCACGCAAGCGAAAGCGCGCAGCGCCGCAGGCGCGAAGGCCGATCCGGCAAGGCCGGTTCGGCGGTATCAAAGGGGCGCCAAGCACAGCGCGGCGGGGATGGGCTGCACAGCCGATCCCCTGGAGGCAAGCGCAGTGCGCAGGCCCGGCTCAACGAGCCGGGCCGAAGGCGTCAGCCGAGCAAGGCGAGGGAACGATGGAGGCCCGAAGGGGCGAGACGCCAAGGGTGGCTCGATGCGCAAGCACGACAGCGCGGTCGGCCAGATCTGGCCGGAGACGCCAGGAAAATATTGGAGCGCAATGTATTTGAAGTAGCACGTCACTCATGGCAGTACAGGTACCAACACATCAAAAATGCGTCGATATCCGACTGGCGTATCGCCCTGCCTATTCCCTGAACCATCGCGTCGACCAATGTACGTTTGGGAATGGGCTGCACACCCATCAGTTGCCGTGCAGCGCTACACAGCCTTGCCCGGAGACGCATCCCGAACGCGCTGTTCACCTTCACGAATCAACTCACCAATGAAATCAGGCCGCGGAAAGACTTTCGCCTTCCAAGCAGGCGATTGAATGCGTTCAAGATTCGCACGCAAGCTGGCAACGATCCGCTCCGCGTCAGTCCGTCCCCACCACTGAGAGAGCGCCTGCGGCAATGCGTCGTCTGCTGCCCGATCAGTACCGTAGTCAATCAGGAGCTTCGCGATGCTGCGCAGATGCCTATCGAAGCTGGCGAACAGATACCGCGTTTTCCCTTCGTGGCCTTCCTCGGCAACCCGTCGCACAAATTCGCTCAGGTGCGTTAGATCCCAAGCGGCATTGCGCACCCCTGCTATGGCGGCCTCCCGATCCAGGGAGTTTTTATCCTTGAATACTCGCCGCTTAGGGGGCGAGTTCGGCGCGAAGTACACGCTCGCCATCAAGGCCGCCGGGCCACCAAACATGAACTCATCCCGCATCCAGTCGAAGAGACGGAGGGCGCGATCCACTGGTCGAAGTTGAGCCTGCTGTTCCAACTCCACCATCTTGAGCGCAATGATGTAGTTTCGATTCCAGCGCTTGATGGGCTTACCCATGTCGTGTCTGGGCACATCTTTATGGGCGCTGTATTGGCCTGCGAGCGCATTCTGCCGACTGAGCGCGAGATCAAGCAGGTCCTGGGGTCTGGCGTTGTCAGCAGCACGAAACCACGCCAACTCGGACCATGCCTCCTCGTTGCCTTGTTTGTGGGCCAGTTCATGGAACGCAATAGATGGCTCAACGTCTATATCCAGACATTGAGCGAATGCCAGCAGGGCAGCAGATAGCCTGAGTTGCTCATCTTGGCGCACAACTTTGCCCTGAGCCAGTTGCGCAAGCCTTGAGACTACGTTGCGGTCAGGCAGCACGACGGTTTTGATGCCCTCAACGTGGTGTTCGTAGAAGAATCCATCTCGGTGGTAGAGGCCAACAGGCGCTGGGATGTAGCCTGGAACGCAAAAATCTGCCTCCGTGAGCAGGCCGCAAACCAGTTGCAGATCATCCATCAGAAAGTCCGCCGGCAGCCATATCGCGATGTTTACCTCTTCCTCGTCATGCTCCATCATCAGCAACGGCTCTCAATCCAGCCTTTCGCGGTACGGGCCTCAGCTTTATAGATCGGCAGATGACGCATCGGGAATACGAACTGCGGCCAACGGGCTGTCGAATGCCCGCACCATGTCAGCTCACCGCCGCGCTAGGAAGCCGAAACGAGGGCGTGTGAACCACAAACCCACACAAATGCCCGCGCCGACAGAGCCAGTAGGCAAAGCACTCTAGTGCCATGAAGGCACCAGAAACACGAACACAAAAGCCCCTCGCAAGGCCATTCTTGTTTCCGTACTTTTTCCGTATGGGTAAACAAAAATGCCCGCTTGTTAGCGGACACTTCTGCTGCAAGCCCTGGTTTAGCTTGCAATGTTTGGTAGGCGCGATTGGACTCGAACCAACGACCCCCACCATGTCAAGGTGGTGCTCTAACCAGCTGAGCTACGCGCCTGAGTGTCTTCGAAAGATGAAATTGTAGCAGCAAAAAGTTCCGCTTCCGGCCCACTGGCGGGGTGTTTTAGCGTCTGCGTGCCGAATGCACGCCGCCCACCTGGGCCACAACGGACAAGACTTTGGACAAGCGCGCCGAGTCAGATACTTCCACCGTGAACGTCATCCAGGCCGTGCCCTTGATGCTCTGGGTTTGCACGCCGATCACGTTCATTTTTTCTTTGGCGAACACCTCGGAAATGTCGCGCAGCAAGCCATGGCGGTCGCTGGCCTCGACAGCCACATCGACGGGATAGAAGGCTGCATTTGCACTTGGTCGAGGGGCGCCCCACTCGACGGGAATCACGCGCTCGCTGCTGCGGGCCGCCAGTTCGCGAAAATTGCGGCAATCGGCGCGGTGAATGCTCACCCCCTTGCCGCGCGTGACGAAGCCGCGGATGTCGTCGGGCGGCGCGGGCTTGCAGCAGCGAGCCAGCTGCGTCATCAGCGAATCCATGCCGACCACCAGAACACCGCCCTTAGGATCTTTATCGGGCGCACGCGCCTTTTTCAGCAACAAGTAGTCGTCAGGTGTCGGCGCAGGCTCGGAAGGACGCAGCAGCACCTCGATATTGCGCAGCGAGAATTCGTCCTTGCCCACCACTTCAAACAAGGCGTCGGCCGAACGGAAGCCCAGTTGGCTGGCAAGCTCTTCGAGCCGCATCGCGGTCTTGCCTTCTCGCTGCAGCAGCTTCTCAACGGCCTCACGGCCGCGTGCAATGGTCTCGTTCTGCGCCAGCGCGTTGAACCAGGCACGTGCCTTGGTGCGTGCACGGTGGCTGGTGAGGTAGCCGAGGTCCGCATTGAGCCAGTCGCGCGACGGTCCACCCTCCTTGGCGGTGCTCACTTCCACCGTCTGGCCATTTTGCAAAGGGGTGTTGAGCGGCACCATGGCACCATCGACGCGTGCGCCGCGGCAGCGGTGACCGACGCTGGTGTGTACAGCGTAGGCAAAGTCCACCGGCGTAGCGCCCTGCGGCAGTTCAACAATGGCTGCGTTGGGCGTCAGCACATAGATGCGGTCATCAAACAGATTGCGGTGCTGGGGCGCCCCGGAGAAATCACGTTCCCACGCCAGCAGCTGGCGCAGCACCGCGATTTTGGCGTCGTATTCGCTACTGGCCGACACGCCCGCATAACCCTTGCTGCCCGCCTCTTTGTAGGCCCAGTGTGCTGCGACGCCGCTCTCAGCATGCGCGTGCATGTCTTGGCTGCGGATCTGAATCTCGATGGCCTTGCCAGAGTCGTCGCGCACGATGGTGTGCAGCGACTGGTAGCCATTGGGCTTGGGTTTGGCGATGTAGTCGTCGAATTCCTCAACCAAGGGGGTGAAATGGCTATGCACCCAACTCAGTGCCTGGTAGCAGTCTTTGACGTTCGGCACGATGACGCGCAGGGCCCGCAGATCAAACAGCTGCTCGAAGGCCAGCGACTTGCCGCGCATCTTTTTGACGATGCTGTAGATGTGTTTGGGCCTGCCCTGCACCGTGGCGGTGATGCCTTGGGCGTGCAGAGCCGCTTCGACACTGGTGCGCAGCTGCTCCATGTAGAGCTCGCGCTCAATGCGCTTTTCGTCCAGCAGCTGCGCTACTTCCCTGTAGGTGTCGGGTTCGAGAAAGCGGAACGCCAGATCTTCCAGCTCCCACTTGAACTGCCAGATTCCCAGCCGGTTCGCCAAGGGGGCGAAGACATGCAGCGCTTCGTGCGCGATGGCCGGCGACACAGGTCGTTTGCTCACGGCATAAAAGCGCAGCGTCTGCAGGCGCGAAGCCAGGCGCAGCATCACCACGCGCAGGTCGCGGGAGAATGCCAGCAGCATCTTGCGCACGCTCTCGGTCTGCTCGCCGGGATCGTCGGGTGCCCGCGCCTCGCGCGCCTGCTCCTGCAAATGCATGAGCTGCGTGGTTTCCACCGCCAAGGTGGCAAAGTTGTCGCCAAAGGCCTTGGCGATCACCTCGCGCGGGCGGTTGAGGTGCGGACAGGTGTGGACCAGGTAGGCTGCCGCCTGCATCGCCTCCGAGCCGCCAATTCCCTTGAGAATTGCGGCGACGGCATCGGCATGGTCCAGCGCGTTTTCGCCGGTACCCAGCAGTTCGCCACCGATCAGCGGTTCAGCAAAAACGCGCGCACGCGCCAGCGCGTTCGCTTGCTCTGGAACCGCACCCGCCGTGGCCGCAACCAGCACGGGCACGGTCGACTCGCCGGACGCACCCCGCTGCGTGACAGCCACCGAATTTTTCATGCACGGCCTTGCTGCGGCGGTGCCAGCAAAAATTCACGAACCACTTCCACCTGATCGGCAGCGACCAAGGTGGGCGCATGTCCGACGCCAGCGAACTCGACACAGCGCGCTTTGGGGCCACGCCCAGCCATGGCCTGCGCCGTGGCAACGGAGAGCAAGTCGGACTGCGCGCCACGCAGCACCAGGGTCTGCGCACGGATGGCGTCATAAAGCTGCCACAGCAGTGCTTCGCCCTGTTCGGCTGCCTCGCGTGTCAGAGCGCCAAAGGGCTGGGCGATGGCCGGGTCGTAGTGCAGGCGGTACGGCCCCTCTGGGGTTTTGCGCAGCATGGGGCGCGTCAGCGCCAGCCACTGCTCGGGCGTGTGCGGACCGAAGCTGGTGGACATGGCCCACAACTGCGCGGCTGCCTGCTCGATCGATTCAAAGCGCAGCGGCGCGCCCAGGTACTCGCCAATGCGCTCCAGCGCTGACCATTCGATCGCAGGCCCGACGTCGTTGAGCACCAGACGGCGTACCGACACCGGCAACACCCCCGGCGGCAAGCTGGACACCACCATTCCAATCAGTCCACCCATGCTGGTGCCGACCCAATCGAGGGACTCGATGGGGGCCTGTTGCTGCAGTTGCTGGAGCATGGCCAGCATGTCACCTGCATAGTGCTGCACCTCGTACTGCATGGGATCGGCGAGCCAGTCGCTCTCACCGCGCCCCACCACGTCGGGGCAAATGACGCGGGCATGCGGAGCCAGCGTGCGCGCCAGAGTATCGAAATCGCGTCCCTGGCGAGAGAGGCCGTGCACACAAACCACCACATGCGGGTGCTGCGGGTTGCCCGTGGCATTCCATTCCCAGTACGCCATGCGGTGGCTGTCCTGCCCCGTGCCTGCTGCGGCGCCGGCACAGGATACGTAGTTCAGCCTAGGTTCAATCATGGAGGTAGCCTGCGTCAGTTCGCACAATAATTGCTTCATTGCATCGTAAATCATCCGGAGAAAACAATGCTTCAAGGAAAGACTGCTCTCGTCACAGGCTCTACCAGTGGAATTGGCCTGGGGATCGCCAAGGCGTTCGCGCGCCAGGGCGCCCATGTCATGCTCAACGGCTTTGGCGACAGCGAAGGCGCACGCGCGCAAGTGCAGGCCGCCGGCGCACAGGCAGGCGCGCGCGTCGCCTACCACGGGGCCGATATGTCGCGGGTAGCCGACATCGAAGACATGATGGCCACTTGCCAACGCGAACTCGGCGCCGTGGACATCCTGGTGAACAACGCCGGCATCCAGCATGTGGCGAACATTGAGGACTTCGCCGTCGAACGCTGGGACGCGGTGATTGCCATCAACCTCACCAGCGCATTCCACACCACGCGACTCGCGCTGCCCGCCATGAAAGCGGCCAACTGGGGACGCATCATCAACCTCGCCTCAGTCCACGGGCTGGTGGCGTCTGCGCAAAAATCAGCCTACGTGGCGGCCAAACACGGCATCGTGGGCCTTACCAAAGTCACCGCGCTGGAGACCGCCACCACCGGGGTCACCTGCAACGCCATCTGCCCAGGTTGGGTGCTGACGCCGCTGGTGCAAAAGCAGGTGGACGCAAAGGCAAGCGAGCACGGCCTGTCCAATGAAGATGCGAAAAAGCTGCTGCTGGGCGAGAAAGAACCCTCGATGCAGTTCACCACCCCCGAAGAACTGGCCGAATTGGCGCTGTTCTTCTGCTCCCCTGCAGGCAACAACGTTCGCGGCGTGGCCTGGAACATGGATGGCGGCTGGGCAGCGCAATAGGTTTTTGGCGCCGCTTTTACTATAAAAATAAGAGCTTGTAGCGCTTATGGGATAAGCGCTAGAGCCCGATTTTTATCGAAATTTCAGCGCATCTGGACACTGCCCGAGACGGTCACCGTGACGCTGGCCTTGCCAGCCTCCACGGGCAGTTGCGCGTCGGACGAAACGCTGGCGCCGCGCGCTTCCATTGCCATCATGCGCGGACGCGGGCCCGGAGCCGAGCTGTTGCTGTGCACGGCCACTTCGCGCAGGCCGTAGCCGCCAAATCCGAATCCGGCGCTCAGCTGCTGCGCCTGCGCCTTGAAGCGCGCGATGGCCTGCTGTTGCGCGTCCCGCTCCACCGTTTCGCGCTGCTCGCGGCTCAAGTCAAAGGCGACACGGCTGACCGTCATGCTGCTCACACGCGCTGCAGCGGTGGTGATGCGGGGAAAGTCGCGCCCCTCCAGGATCAATTCAGCGCTGCCCTGCCAGCCCGTGATCTGCTGGTTTTGTCCATAACGCGGCGAGAGCGAAAAATTGCCGGTGCGCACCTCCATCTTTTGCGGCTCGGCGCTGCGGCGCGCTTCCTGCAACGCCGCATCCAGTGCCTGGCGCAGCTGGGTTTGGACAAGCGCAGCATCCTTGCCCTCCTTCACCGTCCCGAGGGTGAGCACCAGAACGTCCTGCTGCACCTCTACCGTACCGCTGGCCTCGAGTTGCATCACGTTCTGAGGCGCGGGGGTGAGGCTCGATTGCGCCTGCGCCGCCCCACAAGCGGCGAGAAAAAACAAGATGGAAGCGAACATTGAGCGTGTGGTTTTCATGGGCAGGCGTGCCAACGCACGCAAGGAGTGAAAAGGGGCCTGCACCTTAGCGCAGGCTGGAGCCCTGCCCTTGTCAGCCGACATCGCCAGTGCCTGGCATGCGCCAAGCGAACTGTGCGCCGCGGGAAAAACATGTAACCGGAGGTCAAGCCCTGGCGAACGGCGCGGTTTTCAGGCCACAAATTGGTAACAATGGCCGTTGTTACAAATTGGACCGAGGAGTCACCATGGCCACAACCAACGCTGCACGCACCGACAAGGTGCTGGTGGTGGATGACGATGCACGCATCCGCGACCTGCTGCGCCGCTATCTCACTCAGGAGGGCTTTGAAGTCGTCCTCGCCGAAGACGGCAAGGCGCTCAACCGCATCCTGCTGCGCGACACCGTGGATCTGATCGTGCTCGATCTGATGATGCCGGGCGAAGATGGCCTGTCGATCTGCCGGCGCCTGCGCGCCGCCAACGAGCGCACACCCATCATCATGCTGACCGCCAAGGGAGAAGACGTGGACCGCATTGTCGGCCTGGAAGTGGGCGCCGACGACTATCTGGGCAAGCCCTTCAACCCGCGCGAGCTGCTGGCGCGCATCCACGCCGTGCTGCGCCGCCGGCCCGCTCACGAGGCACCCGGTGCACCGTCGGGCGATAACGAGACCGTCAGCTTCGGGCCCTTCACGTTTGATCTGGGGACGCGCGCTTTGCAGAAAAATGGGGAAGAGCTGCCGCTGACCACGGGCGAGTTCGCCATGCTCAAGGCCTTGGTACGTCACCCGCGCCAGCCGCTTTCGCGCGAAAAACTGGCCGTGCTGGCGCGTGGCCGCGAGTTCGAGCCCTTTGACCGCAGCCTGGACGTGCAGGTCTCGCGTTTGCGCAAGCTGATTGAAGAGGACGCGGCCGCCCCGCGCTACATCCAGACCGTCTGGGGTGTGGGCTACGTTTTTGTACCCGATGGTGCGGGCTGAGGGCCGCGCCGCCTGCAGCGTGAGCACCCCTGCATTTGTCTCCGACCGTTCTGAGACTGTCCATGCCCCACACTGCTGACACGGAAGTCACAAACCCTGCGCCACTGGAGGCACAGGGCGCGTCTGCACCGCGCAAACGGGTTGAACTCAATCTGTTTTGGCGCACCTTCTTTTTGCTCAGCGTGCTCCTGTTCGGCAGCATCCTGGCTTGGCTCCAGACCCTGCGAGCGCTTGAATTCGAGCCACGTGCCCTGCACACCGCCCAGCAAATTGCATCGCTCGTGAACCTGAGTCGCGCCGCTTTGGTGCATGCCGACCCCATTGCGCGCGTTTCGCTCATCAAGACCATGGCCGACCAAGAGGGCGTGCGCATTCTGCCGCGCGAGCCCGGCGACCGGTTTGAGCTGCTGGACAACTCCGACCTGGGTTTGCGCCTGACAGAAGAGCTGACGCGCAGACTCGGCCAAGGCGCCATCGTGGCACAAAGCGTGAACGGAGAAAAAGGCCTGTGGGTGGGCTTCACGATCAATGGCGATGCCAACTGGCTGCTGATGGACCGCTCGCGCTTCACACCGGCAGGGGGGCGCACCTGGCTGATCTGGCTGGTGACCGCCGGCGCCTTGTCACTCGCCGGGGCGGCGGCCATTGCCCGGCTGATCAACCAGCCTCTCAAGCGCCTGTCTTTTGCCGCCAACCGCGTGCGCGATGGCGACTTTGCCGCGAGCCGGCTCGACGAAGAGGCGGTAACCAGTGAGATCCGGGAGGTGAACATCGGCTTCAATCGCATGGCGCAAAAACTCGCCAAGCTGGAGCAGGACCGTGCAGTGATGCTTGCCGGCATTTCGCACGACCTGCGTACGCCCTTGGCGCGCCTGCGCCTGGAAACCGAAATGAGCGTGTCGGATGAAATTGCGCGCGAGCACATGGTGGCAGACATCGTCCAGCTGGATGCGACCATCGACAAGTTTCTGGACTACGCGCGCCCCGACCATGTCACGCTGACGCCGGTAAATCTGCGCGGTGTGGTGGCGTCGTGTGTCTTCGCCGTGCAGGACCATCGGGAACTGCAGATCACCATGGATGTGCCCGACGACCTCAACGTCCTCGCGGATGAAGTGGAGTTGGCGCGCATTCTCTCGAATCTGCTGGAAAACGCGCGCCGCTACGGAAAAAACGCGGAAACCGAAGTCGCCCGCGTAGAGATTGCGGCCAAAGGGCGCGAGCAGTGGGTGCTGCTGAAGGTACGCGACCATGGCGCAGGGGTGCCGCCCGAGCAGTTGGCCAACCTGACCAAACCGTTTTTTCGCGGCGACTCCGCCCGCACGGCGGCAGCGGGAGCGGGCTTGGGGCTATCCATCGTCGACAAAACGATTCAACGCATGGGAGGCATCTTTGCGCTGGCCAATGCGGCGTCGGGCGGACTCGTGGCCCACGTTCAACTACAGCGTGCAGACATGCTCCAAGGGGGGACGGAAGCGCAACAGCGCCTGCATCGGCCGCTGGTCAAGCGCAAGCTTCCGCCGCGCGTTGCGAAGAGCTGAAGACGAGCGCCACCGCGCGCGCCTCAATCGCCAGGCCCTGTCCCACCGGTCCAAGTCGCTCGGCGGTTTTTGCCTTGACGTTCACCTGCTCCACCGATACGCCCAGGGCGCAAGCAATGCGCTCACGCATGGCGTCCCGGTGCGGCGCCAGGCGCGGCGCTTGGGCAATCACCGTGCAGTCGATGTTGCCCAGCTCGTAGCCGGCAGCTCGCACCCGCCGCACCGCCTCGGCCAACAAGCGACCCGAATCGGCACCGCCGAAGATGGGGTCGGTGTCGGGAAAATGCGTACCGATATCGCCCAATGCTGCCGCACCCAGAATCGCATCGGTAATCGCATGCAGCAGCACGTCGGCGTCCGAATGCCCGAGCAAGCCGAGTGGGTGTTCGATGGTGACACCGCCAATGACCAAGGCGCGCCCCGGCACCAGAGCATGCACGTCCCAGCCTTCTCCAATGCGCATGTTCATGCTCATGGGGTGCTCCTCGCTACATCGCCGTCCGCAGCGCCATGCCCCTGCATGCCGCCAAACCGGGCCAAGGTGCCTGCGTGCATGCGCTGCGCAAGTACGGCTTCGGCCAGAGCAAAATCTTCGGGGAAGGTAACTTTGAAGTTCAGCGCACTGCCAGGCACCAGCTTGGGGTGCTCACCCATGGCTTCGATGGCGCTGGCTTCATCCGTCGCTGTCGAGCCGAATTGTTCCAGCGCCTTGGCGAGCTGCCCCAGGCGAAACATCTGCGGCGTCTGTGCCAGCCATTTATCGCCCCGATTGACCGTTGAAACCACCCGGATACCCCCCGGCCCGGAGCTGGCCGTCTTGAGGGTATCGGCCAGCTTGTGCGCCAGAAGGCCACCCACCTGGTCGCCCATGCATGCATCTATCAAGGCATTGATCTGCTCGGTGCTCACCAGGCAACGCGCTGCGTCGTGCACCAGCACCCAGTCACGCTCCTGTGCGCCGCGCTCAGCGAGAGCGCGCAGACCGCCGCGCACCGTGTCGGCCCGGCTCGCACCTCCGCAAGGCACGGCAAAGTAGCCGGTGCCCGGGTGGCTGTCGAAAAATACATCCCCCGGCGCAACGGCCACCAGCGTGCTGCGCAAGCGTTCAACCCCCGCAAAGGCTGCCAGTGTGTGCAGCACCAGGGGTCGGCCTGCCACCAGCCGGTACTGCTTGGGCAGGGCGGCATCGCCGTGGCCACCAAGCCCCGCCCGCGCGCCTGTGCCGGCACAAGGCAGCAGCGCCCAGAAACTGCACGGCACATGCGACACCAAGGGGCTAGCAGACGACGCAGGCCACATATCTGGGGAGGAAAAGACGTCGGACATGGCCGCATTCTAGAATTGCGCTTCCCGCCACGCCGGGTGGTTGCCTGCCTGGCGCCATCGGGGCGCCGGTGCGGCCCTTTCGCTCGCGTGCATGCAACTCCCCAAACTCTCTCCTGGCAAGCGCTTCGGCTTGCCCCGACCTCCCGGCAGCGCTGATGCCCTGTTGCTTGCGCGGCTCGCCGAACGCGAGCGCGGCCAGAGTGGCGTGACCGCCATCGTCACGGCCGATGCGTCTGACGCGCGCCGCCTGCTCGATGAAATTGCGTTCTTCGCACCGGACTTGCGCTGCGCTTTGTTTCCCGACTGGGAAACCCTGCCTTACGACAGCTTTTCGCCACACCAGGACCTGATCAGCGAGCGCCTGGCAACGCTGTGGCGCATCAGCCAACGCGACCGCGACACCGGTGCCGACGTGGTGCTGGTTCCCGCTACCACCGCGCTGTACCGGCTGGCACCCCCGTCGTTTTTGGCGGGCTACACCTTTCATTTCCAGCTGGGGCAAAAACTGGACGAGGCCAAGCTGCGCGCCCAGTTGACGCTGGCCGGCTACGCCCATGTCGGCCAGGTGGTGAGCCCAGGCGAGTATGCGGTGCGCGGCGGTCTGATCGACCTGTTTCCCATGGGCTCCGCAGTGCCCTACCGGGTGGACCTGTTTGACGACGAGATCGACTCGCTGCGCGCTTTCGACCCCGATAGCCAGCGCAGCCTCTACCCCGTGGCCGAAGTGCGCCTGCTTCCGGGGCGTGAATTCCCCATGGACGACGATGCCCGCGCACGTTTTCGCAGTCGCTGGCGCGAAGTGCTCGAAGGCGACCCGACCAAGAGCCGCATCTACAAGGACATTGGCCAGGGCGTGGCCACGGCCGGCATCGAGTACTACCTGCCGTTGTTCTTTGAGCAGACTGCCACGGTGTTCGACTACCTGGGCGACAAGGCCACCGTGGTCCTGCATGGGGACCTTGAACCGGCGTTTCAGCGATTTTGGCAAGACACGCGTGAACGCTACCGCCTGGTGCAGGGCGACCCCGAGCGCCCTGCCCTGCCGCCGGACGCATTGTTCCTCAGCGCCGATCAGTTCTACACCGGGGCACGCGAATATGCGCAATTGGCCTTGCGCACCGGAGTGGAGGATGTACCGGACAGCGCCATCTTCCAACGCCTTCCCGACATCTCGGTGGTGCGGGGGGCGCCGGAACCGCTGGCGCGCCTGCAAAGCCATGTAGCGACCGGCCAGCACCGGGTGCTGGTTCTGGCCGAGAGTGCCGGCCGGCGCGAGAGCCTGCTCGACTTCTTGCGCGCCGGTGGCATCGACCTGCCGAGCTTTGATTCACTTGCCGAATTCGAGCAGGCGGTCGGCGAACCCCTAGGCATTGCCACCGCAGCCCTGGCCGAAGGCTTTGCCTGGGTGGAGCAAGGCATTGATTTCGTCACCGAAACCGAACTGTTTTCGACCCCGGCGACGGCACGGCGTCGGCGCAAACAAGAGCAGGTCAGCGATGTCGAGTCGCTCATCAAGGATCTGTCGGAGCTGACCCTGGGCGACCCAGTGGTGCACAGTGCCCATGGCATCGGCCGCTACCGCGGCTTGGTGAACATGGACGTGGGCAATCAAAACCCTGACGGTACGCCCGCGCTACAGGAATTCCTGCATCTCGAATACGCAGCCAACGCGGTGCTCTATGTCCCGGTGAGCCAATTGCAGCTTATCAGCCGCTATTCCGGCGTGTCACCGGACGAAGCGCCATTGCACAAGCTGGGCAGCGGCCAGTGGGAAAAAGCCAAGCGCAAGGCCGCCGAGCAAGTGCGCGACAGCGCCGCCGAGCTGCTGAACATCTATGCCCGGCGCGCAGCGCGCGAGGGCCACGCCTTCCGTTACAACGCGCAGCACTACGAGCAGTTTGTCAGCGATTTCGGCTTTGAGGAGACGGCCGACCAGAACGCAGCCATCCACGCTGTCATCCAGGACATGATCAGCCCGCGCCCCATGGACCGCCTGGTCTGTGGTGATGTCGGCTTTGGGAAGACCGAAGTTGCTTTGCGCGCGGCCTTCGTCGCCGTCACGGGTGGCAAACAGGTGGCCTTCCTTGCGCCGACGACTCTCTTGGCAGAGCAGCATTACCAGACGCTGGTGGACCGTTTTTCCAAATGGCCGGTGAAAGTGGCGGAAGTCTCGCGTTTTCGTTCCGGCAAGGAAGTGACTGCGGCGCTCAAAGGCATTGCAGATGGCACGGTAGACATCGTCGTCGGCACCCACAAGCTGCTCTCCGAATCCACAAAATTCCACAATCTCGGCCTGCTCATCATTGACGAAGAGCACCGCTTTGGCGTGCGCCACAAAGAGCAGATGAAGCAGTTGCGCGCCGAGGTGGACGTGCTGACACTCACCGCCACACCCATTCCGCGCACTCTGGGCATGGCGCTCGAAGGCCTGCGCGATCTCTCGGTGATCGCCACGGCGCCGCAGCGCCGCCTGGCGATCAAGACCTTTGTGCGCAGCGAAGGCACGGGGGTGATTCGCGAGGCCGTCTTGCGTGAATTGAAGCGCGGCGGTCAGGTGTACTTTCTGCACAACGAAGTCGAAACCATTGAGAACCGGCGCCAGAAACTGGAAGAAATCCTGCCAGAGGCACGCATTGCCGTTGCCCATGGCCAGATGCCTGAGCGGCAACTTGAACGCGTGATGCGGGATTTTGTGGCCCAGCGCTACAACCTGTTGCTGTGCTCAACCATCATTGAAACCGGAATCGACGTTCCGACAGCCAACACCATCGTCATGAGCCGCGCCGACAAGTTTGGCCTGGCGCAGTTGCACCAACTGCGTGGACGCGTGGGCCGAAGCCACCACCAAGCCTATGCCTACCTGATGGTTCCCGACGTGGAAAGCCTCACCAAACATGCCCAGCAGCGCCTCGACGCCATCCAGGCGATGGAGGAGCTGGGCAGTGGTTTCTACCTGGCCATGCACGACCTGGAAATTCGTGGCGCCGGCGAGGTGCTGGGAGAGAACCAGAGCGGAAACATGATGGAAATCGGCTTTCAGCTCTACAACGAAATGCTGGGCGAGGCCGTACGCAGCCTCAAGGCGGGGAAAGAGCCGGATCTGTTGGCGCCGCTCAACGTGACCACCGACATCAACCTGCATGCACCTGCCTTATTGCCCGAGGACTACTGCGGCGATGTCCACCTGCGCCTGTCGTTCTACAAGAAGCTGGCTACTGCGCGCACGCCCGAACAGATTGACGGTTTGCTTGAAGAAATCGTCGACCGCTTCGGCAAGCTCCCCCCCCAGGCACAAACCTTGTTGGATGTGCACCGCTTGCGCGTGCTGTCGCAACCTTACGGCGTGCTCAAAGTGGACTCCGCGCCCATGGTCACCACCATCAGTTTCCGGCCAGGCGCGCCAGTGGACCCGATGCGCGTGATCGAACTGGTGCAGAAGAACCGACACATCAAGCTGGCTGGCAACGAAAAGCTGCGCATCGAGCGCGAGTTGCCCGACGCACCGGCTCGTGTCCAGCTGGTGCGTGACCTCTTGCGCAACCTGGGCGCTCCGGTGGCACCCAACTAAAAAAAACCGGCCCCTCAGGGCCGGCAACGCTATGGGTTGGGTGCCATCAGGCATTGGCAAAGCGGTCCCGCATGGCTTTGACTTCGTCGTGGTTGCGCTGGGCGCCGCCCGCCTGGCGCGACACCAAATCGCGCACCGTCGCGGGCAGGGGTTTCTTCAAAGCCTTGCGGTAGGCAGCAACGGCTGAGTCTTCGCCCCGTTCGCATTCCTGCAGCACCGCCTTGTCGTCCATGGTCGAGAGCGCCGTCTTCACCGCGACCCAGCCCCGGTGCATGGCGCCGGCCATGGTGCCGCCGTCGGCAGGATCGCCGCCGTATTGGCGAATGGTCTGCTCCAGCTCGGTGGCAGCCGACGCGCAGTCCGCAGCGCGGCGCAACAAGAGCGCCTTCACCTCTGCGGAATCAGCGTGTTCAGCCGAGGTACGAAAACCGTATTCCCCGTCGCGGCTGGTTTCCAGCAGGTCGTTGAGCACATCGACCACGTCGTCGTTATCCAAGGTTCCAGTCACGGTGCCCACTGCCCCGACGCGCTCCCGCGCTGCCCGTGCAGCGTGGCGGGCTTCAGGCCATTCCAACGGCGACGTTCCGCGATCCGTGATCCAGCGGTCACGCAAGCTCGGCTCTACGGTTTCAAAAGGCCCTTCGTACAAGCCCACTGACTGCCAGCCGAGCGCATAGGCAGGGTGGTAGTCATCGTAGCTTCGCTCTGGCGTGACGTAGGGTTCGTCGCGATACGCCTCGCGCCAGTAAGCCTCCTCTGCGGTAGGGTTAACGGCCTCGGCCGCGGCCTTGCCTGCCAAGCCACCCGCCACGGCACCCACCACGCCACCGATGGCAGCGCCTACCGGGCCGCCAAAGGCACCTGTGGCGGCTCCAGCCGCTGCACCGCCCACGGCAGCACCCAAGCCCGTGCCCACGGGGTGGGCACCTGGCTCGTTGGTAATTGGATCGCGGTTCGCATCGTTCCGATCGGACATGTCTAGCTCCTTGGTTGAATCAATGGAGCCATTCTGGGAGTGGCACTGCCTGGCCTGGGTGCGCGCCCCGCGCGCTGGCGTGTAGGACTTTTGCGCATCCACCCGCGCGCACATCAGGCCTTGCGAAGGCAGATAAAAACGCTATTGAAAAGATAGCTTTTAGTGCTTACAGAATAAGCGCTAGAGCCCATTTTCATTCAAATTCTTGACGTCAAGGCCTAGCTCCTGAATCTTGCGCGTGATGGTATTGCGGCCAATGCCCAGGCGCTGCGCAGCTTCCATGCGCCGTCCGTGCGTGGCGTCCAGCGCGCCCGAGATCAAGCAGGACTCAAAGCGCTGCGCCAGACGATCCCAGACCTCGTTGCCGCCAGCGGCCAGCAAGGCGCGTACTTCCAGAGCCAAGGCCTGCTCCCAGCCGCCTGCCATGGCAGCGTTTGCTGCGGACACGGACCGAAGGGTTTCCGCGCCAGCTGCGCTCTCGGCAGCAAGCACCTGCGGCGCGCCGAGCGCTGAGGTGTGCAGGCCCGCCGGTCGGGCTTCGTCTGCCGAGACGGCAGCACCCGAAGGGGGTGCGGGCGTCTCGCCACGCATTGCAGGGGTTGCAGGATAGGCAAGCACCTCGGGCGGCAGGTCTTGCAGCGAAACAACTTGAGCTGGCGCCATGACGGTGAGCCAATGGCAGATGTTCTCCAGTTGCCGCACGTTGCCCGGAAAGTCAAAGTCGGCCAGCCGCGCAAGCGCCGACTCGGCAATCCGCTTCGGCTCGACGCCCAGCTGGCGTGCGCTCACCTGCAGAAAATGGCGCGCGAGCATGGGAATGTCCTCGCGCCGCTCACGCAGCGCAGGCAGGCGCAAGCGGATGACGTTGAGGCGGTGAAACAGGTCTTCGCGAAAAACACCCTCTTTGACGCGCTGCTCCAGATTCTGGTGCGTGGCCGCCACGACGCGCACGTGGGCCTTTACCGCGCTGTGACCACCGACACGGTAGAACTGGCCGTCTGAGAGCACGCGCAGCAAGCGCGTTTGCAGGTCGAAGGGCATATCGCCAATTTCATCGAGAAACAGGGTGCCGCCCTCAGCCTGCTCAAAACGTCCGCGCCGCTGCGTCTGGGCCCCTGTGAACGCGCCGCGTTCGTGGCCAAAGAGTTCGGACTCCAGCAAATCTTTGGGAATCGCCGCCGTATTGATGGCAACGAACGGGCCTTGCGCAACGGGTGAATGCTTGTGCAAGGCGCGCGCCACGAGTTCCTTGCCCGAGCCGGACTCGCCAGTGATCAGCACCGTGACCTGGCTCTGGCTCAGGCGTCCGATGGCGCGAAACACGTCCTGCATGGCGCTTGCCTGGCCCAGCATCTCGGGCGCCAGTTCGGCAGTTTCCTGCGCAACATCCTCGCGCTGGCTCTCTTGTACCGCGCGGCGGATCAGTTCGACCGCCTTGGGCAGATCAAAGGGCTTGGGCAGGTATTCGAATGCCCCGCGCTGGAAGGCCGAAACGGCGCTGTCGAGGTCTGAAAACGCCGTCATGATGATGACCGGCAGGCCGGGCTGCAGCGCCTGCACACTTTCGAGCAACTGCAGCCCCGAGCCCCCAGGCATGCGGATGTCGCTGACCAGAACCTGCGGACCCGGCTGGGCCTGCACGCCTTGGGCGATGGCGGCCATCGCATCCAGCACCTCGCGCGGGTGGCTGAAGCTGCGCGTGCTCAAACCCTCGCGCGCAAGGGCCTTTTCCAGCACGAAGCGGATCGAAGGGTCGTCATCTACTATCCAGATCGGCTTCATAAGCAGTCATTCCCCGTTGGCAGTCGTCATTCCTCAGGGAAGCGGAATGAGCATACGAAAGTCGGTGCAACCGGGCACGCTTTCGCATTCAATCAATCCATGGTGCTGCTGCACAAACGTCTGCGCCAGCGTCAGCCCCAACCCCGAGCCGCCCTCGCGTCCCGACACCAGGGGATAGAAGATTCTTTCCCGGATGGCGTCGGGCACGCCAGGCCCGTTGTCGATGACATGCAATTCCAGTGCCAGGCGATAGCGCTGCCGTCCAAAAGTGACCTGGCGCGCTACACGGGTGCGCAAGGTGATGCAGGCATTGCCTTGTGCCATGGCTGGCAACAAGGCCTGGGCCGCGTTCTGCACAATATTGAGCACGGCCTGAATCAACTGTGCACGGTCGCCGCGGAACTCGGGGATGGAGGTGTCGTAGTCGCGCTGGATATGCAGACCCTGGGGATACTCCACGAGGATCAGAGAACGCACGCGTTCACACACCTCGTGAATGTTGACGTCGCCGACCTGGTGCGGGTGCCGGTGCGGGGCCAGCAAGCGGTCGACGAGGCTTTGCAGTCGGTCGGCCTCGTGCACGATGACCTCGGTGTACTCGCTCAGCTCGGGGCTTTGCAATTCAAGCGCAAGCAGCTGCGCAGCGCCGCGGATACCGCCCAGCGGGTTCTTGATTTCGTGTGCCAGGTTGCGAATCAACTCCTTGTGGCCCTGCGCCTGCTCCAGCAACCGCTCCTCTCGGTCCTGGCGTACCTGCTGCTCCAACGGCCAAAGTTCAACCACGATATGCCCGCGCAGCTCACCCGTGGCAAGGTTCATATGCACGGGAACACTGTCCTGGTGCGGTCGCCGCAGCAGTGCCTCAAAGCGCAGGGCCGCAAAATCGTTGCTGTGCGCACCGGCCAGCGCAGTCTGGATCAGTGCGGGCTCGGTGAAGAACTGGCTGAAATCGCCCCCCACCAGACTGCGCCGGGATGCACCCAAGGCTTGCTCCAGCGCTGCATTCACATACCACACCGAACCATCGGCATGCAGCACCGCCACCAGCACCGAGAGCAGGTCAAAGGCCTGGAACGATGGGGGGCTGCGCGGCGCGGCCCCACGGACCCGCACTTAGCGCACCGGAGGGAGGCGCTCGATTTCGCGCCGGATGCCTTCCACATCGGCTTCGGCACGCGCCAGCGCGGCCTTCAGCTCTGCGGTGCGTTCCATGTACTTCTGCGGGTTGCGCAAATCGAGGGCATTGCGCTGCGGCGAACCATCGTTGTATTCCTGCTTGGTTTCGGCCAAACGCGCCTGCGCCTTCTTTAGTTCCGACTCCAGAATGGCACGCGCATCCGCGTCGCGAGCACGCTGGTCATTGGGGTCCACGCGCGGCGCCGATGGAGGCGAGGCGGCCGCCTTCGGTGCTGCACCACTGCTTCCCCCAGCCGGACGCGTTCCCTCCACCACGGTAATGTTTCCACCCTCCACCACCTTGCAATTGCGCTCCTTGGCCACTGCAGCATTGTTGGTGTATTCGTTGCCGCAGCGGTAGATGCGGTTTTGGGCGAACGCGGCCGGCACGGCCAATGCCAGGCCAAGGCAGGACGAAAGCAGGGAGAAAGTGATTTTTTTCATAGGCAGACCGAAGCGCGTTGGGCGCAGTGTGCGGCCAGTATCGCCCAAAACGCCAAGAATCTTCAACCTGCGGACGGTCACGGCTGGGCGCTACCAGGCGTGCGCCTTGGCAGCGCGCAAGTTGGCGCGCCACAACACTTCAATGGAAAAAGGCGGCCGAAGCCGCCTCAATCCGGCGCTACGCGGGCTCGCGCGCCGCTTACAGCGAGTAGTACATGTCGAATTCCACGGGGTGCACGGCCTGGCGAAAGCGAGTGACCTCGCCCATCTTGAGCTCAATGTATGCGTCCACCATGGAGTCACTGAAAACACCGCCCTTGGTAAGGAAGGCACGGTCTGCGTCCAGCGCCTCCAGCGCCTGATCCAGACTGTGGCAGACCGTAGGTACCAGCTTGTCCTCTTCGGGCGGCAGATGGTAGAGATCCTTGGTGGCGGCTTCACCGGGGTGGATTTTGTTTTCCACACCATCCAGACCCGCCATCAACAGGGCTGCAAAGCCCAGGTAGGGGTTCATCAGCGGATCGGGGAAGCGCGCCTCCACACGGCGACCCTTGGGGTTGGCCACGTAGGGAATACGGATGGAAGCAGAGCGATTCTTGGCCGAATAAGCCAGTTTCACCGGCGCCTCGAAGTGCGGCACCAGGCGTTTGTAGCTGTTGGTACCGGGGTTCGTGATCGCGTTCAGCGCCCGGGCGTGCTTGATGATGCCGCCGATGTAATACAGAGCAAAGTCCGACAGGCCGGCATAGCCGTCGCCGGCAAACAGGTTTTTGCCGTCCTTCCAGACCGACTGATGCACGTGCATGCCCGAGCCGTTGTCGCCCGCGTAGGGCTTGGGCATGAACGTGGCGGTCTTTCCATAGGCATTGGCCACGTTGTGAACCACATACTTTTGCAGCTGCGTCCAGTCGGCCCGTTCCACCAGCGTGCTGAACCGGGTGCCAATCTCGTTCTGGCCGGCACCGGCCACCTCGTGGTGGAACACTTCCACCGGGATGCCGACCGATTCCAGGATCAGGGACATTTCAGCGCGCATGTCGTGTGTGCTGTCAACCGGTGGCACAGGAAAGTAGCCGCCCTTGACCGTGGGGCGGTGCCCCCGATTGCCGCCTTCGAGCTTGGCTCCCGTATTCCAAGGTGCCTCGTACTCGTCGATTTCGACACTGACATTGCCGGGCTCGTTGCTCCAGCGCACGCCATCAAAAATGAAAAATTCGGGCTCAGGGCCAAAGAATGCAGTGTCACCCAAGCCCGACGCCTTGAGGTAAGCCTCGGCCCGCTTGGCAATGGAGCGCGGATCGCGGTCATAGGCCTTGCCATCGCTGGGCTCGATCACGTCGCAAGTCATGATCAGCGTCGTCTCCTCGAAGAACGGATCAATATTGGCTGAATTGGGATCGGGAACCAGCTGCATATCGGACGCTTCGATGCCCTTCCAACCTGCGATCGACGAGCCGTCAAACGCATGCCCCGAGGCAAATTTTTCTTCGTCAAAGTGCGATACGGGAACCGTGGTGTGGTGCTGCTTGCCACGGGTATCGGTGAACCGGAAGTCGACAAACTTGACCTCGTTTTCCTTCACCATCTTCATTACGTCTGCAACGGTCTTGGCCATCCGAATCTCCTGAGTAAATCGGGGTTAAGTAAGTATCTTGGAAAACAAAAGCAGTTTGTGTGCCAGTGCTGCAGCAGATCGCTGCAAACAGCAGCCCGCGTCTGACAAGCTGTCACGCTTCGTTTTGGTGCATTTTGCGTCGACATGCTCGACCTAGCCAGAACGCACCATTTCGGGGCCAAGTCGAGCACCAACTTGGTGCAAACCTGAAAGAAGGGCTTCCCAAGCCGGTGCTACGAGGCCGCTTGGGCCCTTCACTCCCAATTCGATATGGCGACCATGCATTGGATGGTCAACGCTTGGCAGACAGAACACCGCAATCTCAGGATGCTCGCGCTCCAGGGCTTCCATCAGAGGGGTCAGCAGGGCTTCCTGACTGTCGAAAACGACCACCGAATGCTCTGTTCGCGCAGCCTGATGAAAAAAATCTGCGTAGAAGGTATCGAGCACCCAGGCGATCATCGGCCACGCCATCACCGGAAAGCCGGGCACAAAATAAACAGCAGCTCGAGAACCCGGTGGCGCACAAAAAAAGCCAGGGATCTGGTTGTAAGGATTTGGGATGATGTGCGCACCGCTCGGAAACACGCCCATCTTCAATCGCTGCTGATTGTCTGCACGCGTGGGTTCGTAGGGCTCACCGTTTTCGCAAGCCAGGCGCCGAATGCGTGCGTCGATAAGCACTTGCGCCTCGGGATGCAGCACGGCCGGTACACCCAGGGCCTGCGCTGCACATTCACGCGTATGGTCGTCAGGCGTCGCGCCGATACCACCTGTGCAAAAGACGACATCGCCCGAAGCAAACGCCCGCCGCAGTGTCGCTGTAATGCGCTGCGCGTCGTCACCCACATATTCGGACCACGCCAAACTCAGGCCACGCTCTCTGAGCAGCTCAATCACTCTGCAGAGGTGTTTGTCGATGCGCTTGCCCGACAAAATCTCGTCGCCAATGACGATCAGACCGAACTGAAAACTCATGCTGTTGTCGCACTTTGCGAAGCCGCCTGCCCCGGCAACTTTGGCGACGAAGCGGTGTCTCGGAGGTTATTGAGGGCTGCCAAACAATAGTGCGCGAACCACAGGGATGAGAATGCAAACACCAAGGTGTAAATCCAAATCCCGACAGGAATGAGTACAAAAAACGCTGCTGCAAATACCAGACCCGACGCCCAGACAATTGCGGGCGCAGCTCCAAGGTAGCCGGTAATCAGACCAATCGCCAACAATGCGACCCGGTGGCGCTTCAAAATGAGTACACGCTCTTGCGGATCTGCGTGCTCTGCCAATGCGTCAAACGCCATGACGCGGTAGGCCAGCCAACCCCAGATGAGCGGGGGCAAAACCAGCACCAGAGGCGGAATGAGCCACAGCGGCATCGAAGCAAACAGAGCGAGGAGTGCCAAGGCCATCGAGGCCAGCGACCAAGCCATGCTGTGAAGAAAAGAGGCTCCTTTGCGGCGCTCAAGCTCCGGGAACCGGCGCTGTGCGACCAAGCCTACCAAGGCAGGCGTCATCATGGTTGCCACCACCAGAAGTGACAGCACGACGACGACTGGAACGACGACCGCCAGCACCAGCATTGGCGCCAATACGGACGGCAGATTCCCCGCGCCCCAGGAACTCAGCCAACTCCACAAGCTTCCCATGAGCCCGGACGAATTGATCCATTCGGCTACGGCCACCACCGCAGCGTCCCAGTAGAAGTGCCCTAGCAACAAGGCGCCAAGTCCCATGAGCAAAAGCGGCAGCAGCGACAGAATGAGCACGCGCGGCAACACGCAATACGCCATGGCGCGCCAGAATGAATCCATCAAAAGCGGCATGGGGATGAGCATACTCGCAGGCTGAAGTGCGCGCCCTCGGCAGTACGCCGGACCCATCGCCACCCGACCGCACCGAGACGTCGCCAAAGCGGCCATTCGATCGGCAGCACCGACAGCACGACCGGCGCTCGTGGTCGTCCACAAGCTCCTGGCCGTTGCGCTGCGCCGCCTACTGTAGCGATTCGGCGTCATCCTGGGGCACCGCACGGTGCGCATAGTGCGATCTAGGCCAACGAGGTCTTGATTCGACGAGGGCGGATACGCGCGAGTCATCTGTCCCTCCTGCCCTGAAGGGATTGTGGGCGAGCAAGGTCTCTTGGCGCTGGCAGCGCTGAGGGTCTGGCGCAGCTGCATAGACATCTGCAACGCAGAGCGAATCCTTGGCGCAGAGATGCCGACCGCGACAAATCCTTCGACCCGCATGGACCGCGATTGCCATGGTGCACGACGGCAAGCTTGGCGATGAACGTGCTGGCATCGCCGTCGTACTACGCTGCCTGAACGTCTTCCAGCCCGGCCGCCGCACGTATCGCCAATGCGGCCATCAAGGTGAAGATCGCCAGCACGGCCCCGATGCCGAGCCACTGTGCAATGACACCGAAAACCCCGGCAGCAAGCAAAATGACGCCCACCACCGAATTGCTGAGCGCAGTGTAGGTCGCCCGGCTGTCGCGGTCGGCCATGTCGACGACATGCACTGAACGGCCCAGCCGCACGCCCTGGTGGGCAATCATCAGCACGAACAACAGAGCCGGTAGTACGGATGCGTGCCCCAGCAGTTGCGGCATTGCCAAGGCGAGAAGAGCGGCCGCCGCATTGGCCAGAGCGGCGAGTGTGGCCGCCAGCATCAGCACGCGCCGGCTGGATCGGTCGGCCAGCCGGCCCCACACGTAGGTGCTGGCCAGACTCGCGGCTGCCGACGCGATCATGAACGGACCTAGCGTGCCAAGGCCGCTGGCGGAGTTGTCGCCGCTGAGGGCAATGTAGAACGGAGGCGCCAGGGCCGACGACAGCAGCAAGCCGCGCGTCACAATGAGCCGACGCAAAGGCGCATCGCTGCGCAGCAGATTGAGCTGCGCAATGACCGCCGCCAGACCGTCGATACCCCCTTTGGTGGCGCCTGGCTCTTCGCGTATCGACGCAAAAACGAATGCGGCGAGCAGCCAGCACAGGCCGCCGAGCGCGACCATGCTGGAAACGACCGGCACCGTAAGCGGAATCCATCCGATGGAATAGCCCACCGCCAACAGAAGCGTCGCCACGGCAGCGATGGTCCCTGCCGTGCCGCTGACCGTGCCGCGCCGGCCAATGTCCACGGTTTTGCCTAGCACGTCTTTGTGGCTGATCGAGCACAGACTGCGACCCAGCGCAAAAACCGCAATCAGCGCGACCGAGACAACGCCTGCGGCAGAGCCGGACAACATCTGCGCGAACCACCCCGCCAGGCCGAAGCCGAGGATGGCCGCACCCTGGACGACACAGCCAATCACATAGACGGTCTTGCGAATGGCAAGCCGACGGATACGCGCCGAGATCGCCAGTTGCGGCAGCATCGCCAGCGACTCGCGTACCGGCACCAGCAGCCCCAAGGCCCAGGTTGGCGTGCCGATGGCGTCGAGCAGCCAGGCAAGCACAAGCTTGGGATCGGCCAAACCTTCCCCGATCTTCGTCAAACTCAGCGACGCGACATGCAAACCATAGTTGCGCGGCTGCTCGCGGCACGCCGATTCGGGCAGGTCGCGGCACACCTGCGCCATCGGGTCGTCATCGACCAACAGCGCGTGCAGATGTGCCCCTTGCTTGTTATTACTTGTCACTTGGAGAAGCCGCCGGGTTGGCCCGGTAAAGAGTCGCGTTCAGTGTGCCAAAGGCGCTGGCTCAAATTGCCAGCCGAAAATGGATACCTTACTGCAACCGGCCTATCGATAGACCAGTGCACCAACCATGAACGGGGCCTGCCCGGTCATGCCGTCAGAATCGGGCCCCGCCAGGAACGACACGCTCGACCCGCGCCCACAGGAAATTTCCGCAGATGTTGTGAGACCTTGCTTGCGGCTGATGTCGGGGCGCAAACGTGTCGAGCAAGGTTCATCTCTATCCTCCCTGCAGTTACACCTCCAACGCTATAAGCTGCGCTGGTTGCAACAAGCGACGAGGAGAACATCATGGGACTGTTGGTGGATGGAAAGTGGCACGACGAGTGGTACGACACCAAGGCGACCGAGGGACGCTTCGAACGCTCAAAAAGCCAGTTCCGCAACTGGATCACAGCCGACGGCAAAGCGGGGCCGAGCGGCGATGGTGGGTTCAAGGCAGAACGCGGGCGCTACCACCTGTATGTGTCCTACGCCTGTCCATGGGCGCACCGAACCCTGGTGATGCGCGCGTGGAAAGGGCTGGAGGAGCACATTGACGTATCCGTGTCGCACCCGCTGATGCTCGAGAACGGTTGGGAGCTGCGCATGGATTTCCCTGGCGCGACCGGCGATCTGCTGTACGGATTCGACAAGATGTACCAGGTGTATCTGAAGGCCGACCCGCACTACAGCGGGCGCGTGACGGTGCCCATTCTGTGGGACAAAGATCGCGAGACCATCGTCAACAACGAATCCGCCGAGATCATCCGTATGCTGAACAGCGCGTTCGACGGCGTCGGCGCGCGCCCAGGGGACTACTGCCCGCAAGATCTGCTTGAAGGCATCGATGCCGTCAACGACACGGTGTACGAACACGTGAACAACGGCGTGTACAAAGCGGGCTTCGCCACCACCCAGACCGCCTATGACGAGGCTGCGACTGCCTTGTTCCGGGCACTGGAGGATCTGGAGAACCGCCTTGGCGAAAGCCGATATTTACTGGGCAACACCTTGACCGAAGCCGATCTGCGGCTCTGGGCGACGCTGCTGCGCTTTGATGCGGTGTACGTGACGCACTTCAAGTGCGACCGCAAGCGCATTGCCGATTTTCCAAACCTCAATGGCTTGCTGCGCGATATATACCAAATGCCCGGCGTGGCCGACACCGTCCATATGGATCACATTCGCCACCACTATTTTTGCAGCCACCCGACGATCAATCCACACGGCATTGTGTCGATCGGCCCGGTTCTGGACTTCAGCGCGCTGCACCATCGCGAGCGTCTGGGCCAGCAGAAAATCCGCGGCACCTGAGCATGCGGTGGTGGTTGCTCTTCCGGTCCATGCACGAATGACAGCCCGAGGCGCCCCGATCGGAGATCATTCATGACCATCCCCTCTGCTGACCCAATGAACCCGCGCCGCGAGCGCATGGTCCTCGAGATCGTAGGCATGGTGCACCAGACGCGCCTTGAGACGGGGTGCGAGGCCTTGTCCGAGCGCGTGCTGGCCGCGCTGCGCAGAGTCGAGCGGCATCGCTTCGTGCCAAGCGCACAGATCGCACAAGCCTATGACAACCACCCGCTCCCTATCGGCGCCGGCCAAACCATTTCGCAGCCCTTCATCGTTGCGCTGATGACCGAGCTGATGGCGCTCAATGCCGATAGCAAGGTGCTGGAAGTGGGCACCGGTTCCGGTTATCAGACTGCGGTGCTGGCTGAACTGGTGGCTGCGGTGTATACGATCGAGATCGTCGAGCCGCTGGGCCTTGAGGCAGCGCGGGCCCTGGCTGCGGCAGGCTATCCAAACGTGCACACTCGCTTGGGCGACGGTCACGCAGGCTGGCCGCAAGAGGCACCGTTCGATGCCATCATCGTGACCGCCGCAGCCTCCGAGTTGCCACAGCCGCTGATCGAGCAATTGAAACCCGGCGGACGACTGGTGTTGCCGCTCGATGCGCCGGATGGGACCCAGTCGCTCTCTGTGGTCGAAAAAAGCGCGGCGGGGGCAATCACCGTGCGCCCAGTGTTGCGCGTTCGCTTTGTACCGTTCACGCGCCATTGAGTGCACTGCGGCCGTTCCGCGCGTGCCCTCCAGCCACCAACAAATGACTATGTGCATCGTCTGATGAAGCGCCTGCAGCCATCGCCTCACCGTGCAGGAGACGGCCTTGCCTTCGGGATCACGGAAGTTGGGTCTGGCGCGCAGCGAGTGGCTGCAGCCGTGCTGCTGGCCGACGCCATGCGTGACAACCCCTTGCATGTACAGGCGTTCGGCGCCGATCCAGCGCGCCGGCGACAGCGCCTGTTCCGATTCATGGAAGCGCTGGTGCGCCACGTTCAGTCGCACGGCACGCTACTGGGCGCCTACGCACAGGGCGAGCTGGTTGGCGTGCTGGGCATGATGAAACCCGGCTGTTGTCGTCCGACGGGGTGGGCCGCACTGCGTTTTGCCGCTGTGATTATGACCAGCAATCCGCCGGTCGGCGCGGTGCGCATCGGGCGGTGGCTGGCGGCTTGGGCGCGCAATGACCCATCCGGATTTCATTGGCATATCGGGCCGCTGGCCGTGGCGTCGGCCTACCGCCGCCAGGGTGTGGGGCGCCACTTGATGGTGCACTGCTGCGGCCAGATGGACGCGCTGGCGGCTGTCGCCTGGCTGGAGACCGACCTTGCCATCAACGCCCGCTTTTATGAATCACTCGGTTTCGTCACGGCTCAGCATGAGCCCGTGCTTGGCGTACCGAACTGGTTCATGCGCCGCGCGCCTGTTGAAGGTGGCGACCAGCCTGCATAACGCGCGCGGAAGGGATCTCCTGTGACTGCGTTGGCGGCGGTGCGGCTGCCGGTTCTGGATTGCCGCGACCGAAATGAAAAACCGCATTACTGGGCGGCTATTCCACCATCGACGACAAACTGTGAGCCTGTCGAATAGATTGATTCATTCGATGCCAGATACAGCACCAAATTCCAAACTTCGTCTGGCTTTGCAACACGCTTTAGCGGTGCGTGTTTAGCAAAGGCTTCCACGGCCGTCATGGTGTCACCCTGCATGTTCATGGGTATTTCGATCACGCCAGGGTGAACAGAGTTGGCGCGAATGTTGAGTCCACGTTAGACGGACGGGACCTCCGAAGGGACCCTATCCCATTCACCGTTTCATGCAAACGCACATTTCGCATCTTTTTCACGTTGCCATGCCCAAAAGATCGAGCCCAATCTCATAGCTCGGCTCTGGGCGCTTGAAGAGGTAGTCACCATGGCGGACGGATGCCAGTACGTCGGCACGCTGGCGCACGGCCTCAAAGGGCGAACGGGCATTGAGCACCAGGAAGTTGGCCGGTTTGCCCACTTCAATGCCGTACTGGTCTTGCACGTTCAAGGTCTTGGCGCCGTTCGTAGTGATCAGGTCCAGGCACTTGTCCAGTTCCTCGAACGACATGGTCTGCGCCAGGTGAATGCCGTTGTCCAGGATGTTCATCAGGTTGCCGTTGCCCACCGGGTACCACGGATCGTTGATCGAGTCCTGGCCAAAGCAGACGTTGATGCCGCCTTCCCACAGCTCTTTCACCCGCGTCAGGCCGCGGCGCTTGGGGTAGCTGTCCTGGCGCCCCTGCAGGTAGGCGTTCTCGGTTGGCAGTGCGATGAAATGCATGCCGGACTGCTGAAACAGCCGCATCATGCGAAACGCGTAGGCGTTGTCGGCAGAGCCAAACGAGCAGGTGTGGCTGGCGGCGGTGCGCGAGCCAATGCCCTCGGTCATCACCAGGGCGTTGAGCAGTTCGACGAAACGGCTCATCACGTCGTCGGTCTCGTCGCAGTGCACGTCGATCAGCTTGTTGTGCTTGACGGCCAGCTCCACCGTGCGGTGGATCGATTTTTCGCCGATCTCGCGCGCCCACTCGAAGTGCGGAATGGCGCCGACACAGTCTGCGCCCATCTTCAAAGCCTCTTCGACCATCTCGTCGCCGCCCTTGTAGGCGTACATGCCCTCCTGCGGGAAGGCGACGATCTGGATGGTGACCTTGTCTTTGAGCTGTCCGCGGATTTCCAGCATCGCCTTGAGGCCGGTCAGGCGCGGGTCGCACACGTCGATGTGGGTACGAATGAACTGCACGCCTTTGGAGACCTCTTCTTCGATGCCCTTTAATGCTCGCTCCTTGGCGTCCTCCAGCGTTTGAGTTTTCTTGACGTCGTGCCAGCGGGCAATGCCTTCGAACAGCGTGCCGCTCGCGTTCTTGGCACCTTCGCTGCCGGCGGTATAGACATAGTCCAGGTGCAGGTGAGGATCGACGTAGGGCGGGACCACCAGACGCCCCTGAAGGTCGATTTCTTCGTGCGCCTTGGGCAAGTTTTGGCCAATCTGTGTGATGACGCCTTTGTCAACCAGGATATCGCTGGTTTCCGCATGCTGTCCGTAGATGCGCGCGTTGGTAAACTTTTTCATGGTGATCTCTCTCATGGGTTGGTGGACAACCCTGAGGACGGCCCCAGGGTGCGTCTGGCCAGAAACGCAATCACGATGGCCAGAATGAAACAAACCAGCGACAGGACGACGACAAGCTTCACGCCGCCATCCGGAAAATTGATCAGCAGCATTCCACCGACCCAGGTGGCGACCATGACGGACAGGTTGAAAACGCTCGATTGCACCGACGTTGCAATGTCGCGTGCTTCGTCCACCTGCTTGGTCACGGCGGTCTGGTACATCGTCACCAGCGGGCCAAAGGCCAGACCCCACAGGAAGAAGGCGGCATGCGAGACGCCGATGGCTCCCTTGAAGGCAAGAAACATCGCCATGGAAATGCCGCCAACGCCGAGCATCGAAACGATGAGTGGGCGCAAATAGGCGTCGATGTACTTCGCAGAAACCACCACCGAGATCACCGAGCCGATGCCGAAGATCAGCAGCGCCACGCCAATACCACCGGCAAAGCCGATCAACTCCACCAGCAGTGTGATGTAGGTGTAGATACCGTAGTGGGCCGCGACCGACAGAAACGTCAACAGCAAGACGAGCTGCATCGAGCGCATCTTCAGCACTGCCAAGGGTGAGTTGCTTTTGTTGAGCTTCTCGCCTTCTACCTCAGGCAAGTAGATATACGACAGCACGACAATCACCGCGACCACCGCGCCAAGCACCAGGAAAACGCTGCGCCAGCCAAACGCGAGGCCAATCGCCGTCATCGCCGGCAGGCCGATGCTGATGCCCAGTGTATTGCCGGACATGATGACGGTAATGGCCTTGCCATGCATGTTGGACGGGGCCAGCCGCGTTCCGTAGGCCGCGATCATGGGCCACATCACACCCGCGCAAATGCCGCCAACGATGCGGGCGCCAATGATGACCGGGTAGGACGATGAGAGGCCGACGACGACATTGGAGGCCGCGAACCCGACCAGCAGCGCCATCAACAGCGTCTTGCGGTTGAACGCCAGGGTGGCGCTGACCAGTGGGATGGCCGCAATGGCGGACGCCAGTGCATACACACCGACCATGAAGCCGACGTCGCTTTCCTCAACGCCCAGCCCCTCGGTCATCTGCGGCAGGATGCCCGAGGGCACCAGTTCGGACAGGATGCCCACAAAGGTCACACTGGCCATCAGGCCGAAGAAGAACCATGAAAAGGTTTGCTTTTCGTTTGGAGAAGACGGGAGAGGCATCTTGTTTTGTGAACCTGAGAGGAGTAACTACGCGCCTCTTTGCTTGGAAGCACGCCCATGTGGTTTCACGTCTGCGCCACGTTGGCTTGAAGGGACGTCTGTACGACGCCTGTGAGGTCAGACGTCTGAGCGACGCCGGACGGGCGGGATTTTTGCGGAGTCGGATATCCGATTGACGCCTATGTTGTGCCCCAGCCTACCATTGACCCGAACTGGCGTGAGTTGAGCCAAGGTAAGCCTTTGTCCATGGTCACCACAGCCTGCAGGTACAAAGGCGTCAACACCGTACTGAAGACGGCGAGCTGCGGCTGGGACAACCACGGGCCGCGCCGCGCAGACTATGGAGGCGGCTGTCGTGGCGACTGCACGATTGCCACTAAAAATTGAACGAAAATGCCCTATAGCGCTTACTCATCAAGCGTCGGCAGCTATATAATTTATAGCATATCAAGTTTCCTCTACAACAGCGTTCCGGTGTGTACTGCTCAGCCGGACAACCAATGGCGCCGTGCTTGCCATCCAAGATGACGGGTGCATGGAGCACACATGGGCCACCCGCGGCTACGCATCTGCTTCGAGCGCCGCAATGAGCCGCATGCAAGTGGATTCGTACTAGGAAGAATTGTCGTACGCCGCTTAGGATGCTCCGCTAATGACAAAAAACGTGCGCGAGATTCTTGTCTCGGTGAGATCCCTTTTGGGCGGCACTGCGGCCTTCATGGCTGGCAACGCCCTGCTTGGTGTTGTGCTCCCGCTGCGCATGGAGGCGGCAGGGTACCCGGTGGCACTGACCGGGGCGATCATGGCGGCCTATTACTTCGGCCTGGCGATCGGGGGTTTGCATGGCAAACACGTCATCTTTCGGATCGGCCATATCCGGGCCTTCGCTGTTTTCGCGGCGCTGACGGCTGCAACAACTCTGGCTTATGCGGCTTTTGAACATCCGGCGGCATGGCTGGTGCTGCGCGTTGTCAATGGGTTCTGCATTGCCGGTATGACGGCCGCCATAGAAAGCTGGCTGAACACCAAAAGCCGCAACGAAACGCGCGGGCGCGTGCTGAGCTTTTACATGGTGACCTTCTTTCTTGCGACCGCGCTGGGGCAAACCTTGGTCAATCTCGCTGACGTTGGTACACCCGATCTGCTCATGTTGGCCGCGTCGCTGATCGAGCTTTCATTGATCCCGGTTGCCATGACGCGTCTGGGCGAGCCCAACCTCAGCGATAGCGGTGTGCTGAACGTCAGGCAGCTTTTCGCGGCGTCAAAGGTTGGCGTGGTCGGCGCAGGCGTCGCCGGGCTGATGGTCGGCTCCTTCTATGCGCTGGGTGTCGTTTTTGCCATCAAGATCGGATTAAGCGTATCCGAAGCCGCTTTGTTCATGAGCGTAGTGGTGCTCGGTAGCCTGGTTTTTCAACTCCCCATAGGCGTTTTGGCGGATCGGTATGACCGGCGTTTCGTCATGTCCGGCGCCTTGCTGGCCGTCGGCATCGCCTGGGGGACGCTGGCGGGGTTCGTTGCCTCTGGCTTGCCGTTTACTGCTTTGTTGATCGTCGGCATGGCGTTCGGAGGGGCCATGAGCAGCGTGTATCCGCTGTGCGTCGCGCAAACCTTCGACCGCTTGGAGCGCCGATACTACGTGGCGGCATCGGGGCGCTTGTTGATGGTCTATTCCATCGGCGCGACCGTCGGCCCCGTGCTCGCGTCGGTACTCATGTCCATCTACGGCCCGTCCAGCTTTTTCTTGTTCGAAGCGACGGTGGCAGTACTTTACGCGGCGTTTGTTATTGTGTACGCCTCGCGGCGGCCGTCGTTGCCTGTGGATCAGCGAGAAAAATACGTACCGCTTCCAGATGTAACGCCCATCGTCATGGGTCTCGATCCACGCACGGATCTGGACGGCGACGACGGAGGCAGACGCGTTTGACAATTGCACATTTGATGTGCCTTGGCCAAGCCCCTGTCCGGGTGCACCATCACTTCGTAGATCGGCGGCGCGCTTGGTGCAACCGAGCCAGCGGTGCAGCTGCTTTTGCAAGCGCTCCCAGGGCGCAGACGAAAAAAAGCGGCTTGCAGCAAACTTGCCGCAAGCCGTTGATTTTATTGGCGGAGTGGACGGGACTCGAACCCGCGACCCCCGGCGTGACAGGCCGGTATTCTAACCAACTGAACTACCACTCCTGGCAGGCAGCTTTTGCTTGCATTTTTATGCAAGCCAAGCGCTACAACTTGGCGACCCCACGGGGATTCGAACCCCGGTACTCACCGTGAAAGGGTGATGTCCTAGGCCTCTAGACGATGGGGTCAAAACCTTGGAACGAACCGAAAAACTAACCATTTGGTGGAGGTAAACGGGATCGAACCGATGACCTCTTGCATGCCATGCAAGCGCTCTCCCAGCTGAGCTATACCCCCCAAACTTCCCATATCCCTGGCTTGAGGCCAAAGAAAAGCCCTTGCACATCCTGCGACCTGCAAGGGCTCGGAACTGGCGGAGTGGACGGGACTCGAACCCGCGACCCCCGGCGTGACAGGCCGGTATTCTAACCAACTGAACTACCACTCCTGGCAGGCAGCTTTTGCTTGCATTTTTATGCAAGCCAAGCGCTACAACTTGGCGACCCCACGGGGATTCGAACCCCGGTACTCACCGTGAAAGGGTGATGTCCTAGGCCTCTAGACGATGGGGTCAAAACCTTGGAACGAACCGAAAAACTAACCATTTGGTGGAGGTAAACGGGATCGAACCGATGACCTCTTGCATGCCATGCAAGCGCTCTCCCAGCTGAGCTATACCCCCAAAACCGCTGCAATAGCTGCATTTAGCAGCAATCACCTGAGCCTTGAATTATAGACAGCTTTTTTAGCGCTTTTTGAGGCGTGCAACAACTTTTTCACGCCCCAGCAGCTCGAGCAAGGCGTCCACCGAGGGTGTCTGCGCCGTGCCAGCCACCAGCACGCGAACCGGCATGGCCAGTTGCGGCATTTTCATCCCGTGATCGGCGAGCGTTTTTTTGATGGCCGCTGCAATAGCTGGCCGGTCCCAGACGCATTCATCCAGCGCCTGCGCCAAGGCATCCAGCGCCGGCGCCACAGCATCCGTCAGGTACTGCGCCCGCTCCTGCTCGGCGCCTTCGACCTCTTCTCCCAGCAATCGCTCGGCCCAGTCGGCCAGAGCTACCGTGGTGTCGCAACGGTCTTTGAACAAGGCGCACAAAGCGACCAAGGGCGCCAGATCGAGCTGGGCAGCATTGCGCTTGACCAGCTGCTCTGCCACCAGCTTTGCAAGTGCGTCGTCGTCCATGGACTTGATGTGCTGGGCATTCACCCAACGCAGCTTGGCTTCGTCAAACTGCGCCGCACTGCGACCCAGGTGATCCAGGCTGAACCAGTCGATGAACTGCTGCCGCGTGAAAATTTCATCGTCCCCGTGACTCCAACCCAGGCGCGCAAGGTAGTTGATCATGGCGTCGGCCAGATAACCTTCGTCGCGGTACTGCGTGACAGGCTTAGCCCCATTGCGCTTGCTCATTTTCTCGCCCTGCTCATTGAGCACGGTGGGCAAGTGCGCATACACGGGCGGCTGCGCTCCAAGGGCGAGAAAAATGTTGATCTGGCGCGGCGTATTGTTGACGTGGTCATCACCCCGAATCACGTGCGTGATCTCCATGTCGATGTCGTCCACGACAACACAAAAGTTATAAGTAGGCGTGCCGTCGGGCCGGGCAATCACCAAATCATCCAATTCTTCGTTGCGAATTTCAATCCGACCTTTGACCTTGTCGTCCCACGCCACCACACCGCCTTGCGGATTGCGAAAGCGCAGCACCGGCTGCACACCCAGCGGCACATCCGGCAGCGACTTGCCCGACTCGGGGCGCCACAGCCCGTTGTAGCGGGGCTTTTCCTTGTTAGCCATTTGCTGTTCGCGCAACGCATCGAGTTCTTGCACCGACATGTAGCAGGGGTAGACATGGCCACTGGCCTTGAGCTGACCAAGCACCTCACGGTACCGATCCATGCGCTGCATCTGGTAGAAAGGCCCCTCGTCGGGCGCCATGCCCAGCCAATCCAATCCCTCAAGAATCACATCGACGGCGGCCTGCGTGGAACGCTCGACATCGGTATCTTCAATGCGCAAGATGAAATCCCCGCCGGTGGATCGTGCGAAAGCCCAGGGATACAGCGCCGAGCGGATATTTCCCAGATGGATAAAGCCGGTAGGCGATGGGGCGAATCGCGTGCGCACGCGCGCCGCAGGCAAATTGGTTATCTGGTCGTTCATTTCAAGCTATCCAGGCCGCGCGCTAGGTCGGCCTTCAAATCGTCGATGTGTTCCAGCCCCACGGCAAGACGGATCAGGCCTTGGCCGATGCCTGCAGCACTGCGCTGCGCGTCGGTCAAACGGCCATGGGAGGTGCTTGCCGGGTGAGTAATGGTGGTCTTGGTGTCACCCAAGTTGGCTGTGATGCTGCATATGCGGGTGCTATCAATCACATGAAAGGCGCTGGCGCGCGCGGCTGCAGCTTCTGCGCCGCCAACCACAAACGACACCACAGCGCCACCCACGCCCGATTGCTGGCGCATGGCCAACTCATGCTGCGGATGCGAAGCCAGGCCAGGATAAAAGGTGCGTCTCACCGCAGGGTGCGACTCGAGCCAGCTTGCAATGGCTAGCGCGTGGGCGCTTTGCGCTTGCATGCGAATAGACAAGGTCTCGAGCCCCTTGAGCACCACCCAGGCGTTGAAGGGCGAGAGATTCATGCCCGCACTGCGGATCAAGGGCGCGAGTTTTTCCTCAATCAGCGCATGCGGGCCGCAGACTGCGCCCGCCATGACGCGCCCCTGACCATCAAGAAACTTGGTGCCTGAATGGATCACCAGATCCGCTCCCATTTCTGCAGGGCGCTGCAGCGCAGGAGAGGCAAAGCAGTTGTCGACCGCCAGCAGCACGCCGGCCTCGTGCGCGATGTCCGCCAGCGCACGAATGTCGCAAAGCTCGGTCAACGGGTTGGTCGGAGTCTCGGCAAAGAGCAGACGCGTTTCGGGTCGAACGGCCGCGCGCCAAGCCGCAACGTCGGTTTGCGGCACAAAAGTCGATTGCACGCCAAAACGCGCCAACTCGCCCCCGATGAGCTTCATGGTGGATCCGAACATCGACTGCGAGCACACGACATGGTCTCCTGCCTTGAGCAGCGCGAGGCACACCAGCAAGATGGCAGACATTCCGCTGGCCGTGGCAACCGCCGCTTGTGTGCCCTCCATTGCGGCCAGCCGCTGCTCGAAGCTCGTTACGGTGGGGTTGGCCGTGCGGGTGTAGGTATATCCCTCTTCCTCACCGGCAAAGCGCCGCGCTGCGGTGGCTGCGTCGGGTTGGACGAAGCTGCTGCTCAGATACAGCGCTTCGGAATGTTCGCCAAACTGGCTGCGCGGTACGGCTTGGCGCACCGCCAGGGTGTCGGGGTGAAGAGCGGTGCTATCGAATGCCGTCATGAAGCTCTTTCTTTCATTGAACGCGAGGCGCTACGCATCCGCTGCATTCGGAAGCGCCAGACGCGAGGCGTCTTCTTCGTCTTCGGTCCCGCCTTTGCGACCCGCATTCAGGCGCGCAATATCGTCGGGACCGATGTCACCGGTCACGTAAACGCCATCGAAACAGGATGCGTCGAAACCCGACAACGCGGGGTTGCCTGCGCCGACGGCCTTTTTCATTGCGTCCACATCCTGGTAAATAAGCGCGTCGCATCCAATCAGGGCCCGGACCTCTTCAACGGTGCGACTATGGGCCACCAGTTCATCGCTGGTGGGCATGTCAATGCCGTAGACGTTCGGGTAGCGCACCGGAGGCGCAGCACTCGCCAAGTACACCTTGCGGGCGCCCGCTTCGCGGGCCATCTGCACGATCTCGCGGCTGGTGGTACCGCGAACGATGGAGTCGTCCACGAGCAGGACATTGCGGCCCTTGAATTCGCTGCCAATCACATTGAGCTTTTGGCGCACGGACTTTTTGCGAACCTCTTGGCCTGGCATGATGAAGGTGCGTCCTACATAACGGTTCTTGACGAAACCTTCCCGGTACGGCACGCCCAGCAGATGCGCCAACTGCGTGGCACTGGGGCGGCTCGACTCGGGAATCGGAATGATGACGTCGATGTCGCTGGGCGGAACCGTCGAAACCACGCGCTTGGCCAGTGAAGCGCCGAGGTTGAGGCGCGCCTGGTATACCGAAATGCCGTCAAGGACCGAATCGGGACGCGCCAGATACACATACTCGAACACGCAGGGAAAGTGTTGCGTTTTTTCCGCGCATTGCTGCGCACTGAGATTTCCGGCCAGATCGACGAACAGTGCCTCGCCGGGCGCTACGTCGCGTTGAAATTCGTGGCCCGTACCTTCAATGGCCACCGACTCGCTGGCAAACACGACGGCACCTTCGGCGCTGCGCCCCATCGCCAACGGACGGATGCCGTAGGGATCACGAAACGCCACCAAACCATGGCCCGCGATCAACGCAATGACGGCGTAGGAGCCGCGCACCCTTCTATGCACCGCGCGGACCGCCTTGAAGACGTCGTCGGGCTGCAAGGCTACACCGCGCGTAGCGTGCTCCAATTCGTGGGCAAAAACGTTCAGCAGCACCTCCGAATCGCTGTCGGTATTGGTGTGGCGGTGGTCCGTTGAAAACAACTCAGCGCGCAGTACGTCTGCATTGGTGAGATTGCCGTTGTGCACCAGCACAATGCCAAACGGGGCATTGACGTAAAACGGCTGCGCCTCTTCTTCATTGAACGCGTTGCCGGCAGTGGGATAGCGCACCTGCCCCAGGCCAGAATTGCCGGGAAGTGCCCGCATATTGCGTGTGCGAAACACGTCGCGCACCATGCCTTTGGCCTTGTGCATGAAGAACTTTCGCTCTTCCTGCGTCACGATGCCGGCCGCATCTTGTCCACGGTGCTGCAACAGCAGCAATGCGTCGTAGATCAGCTGGTTGACGGGAGCACCACTAACGACGCCGACGATTCCACACATAGCTCATTCCATCCGTTCGCAGGCCTTGGCCCACATTGCGCGCACCCGGCCGAGATGGCCAAGCTCACACTGCCCGTGTTTCACGCAGGCAGCATTTTTTCAAACTGTTCCGGCAACGCGGGGCGCAAATTCTGCAGCACCTGCGCAATGCGCGGCGCGCTTGCCGATTCCAACCACCACGCAGCCTTACCCATGGGGGTCAGCTGCGCCACCACACCCAGGACGAGCAGCAGAACACCAGCGCGTACAACGCCAAAAACAGCGCCCAGCACCCGATCCACCGGACGCAGACCCACCGCCTCAATCAGCTTCTTCGCCAGCCAGGCGACCAGGCTGCAGGCAAACAAGGTCGCGACAAAAACCCCGATGAAACCGGCGGCATAACGCACAGGCTCTGACGAATCGCCCAAGGGCAGCCAAGTCGCGATGTCCGCTGCGAACCACTGGGCCACAAAAAATGCTGCCACCCAGGCCAACAGGGACAACACCTCATACACCAGACCGCGCCAAGCACCCAGCATGAGCGAAGCAAGGACCACGGTGAGCAAAATCCAGTCAAGCGCGGCCCATTGCAATGCGGGCAATGCAGGCACTTCGGGCATGTTGGGTCGCGCCGCGCTCACAGACTCAGGATGGACGCCGGCAAACCAAGGCCTTTGATCTTGGCCGTGGCCTTTTCCGCTTCGGCACGCCCCTGGAAAGGCCCCACCCGCACCCGAGTGCGCTTGCCGTCTTTGGTTTCAACCACCTGCGTGTAGGTCGTCAAGCCCGCACGCTCGAGCTTCTGCCGAGCCTCGCGCACCTTGGATTCGTCGGAAAAAGCACCCACTTGAACGATGAAACGCTCACCTCCTGCCGCAGCTAGGGCAGCCGGGGCAGCCGCAGCCACTACCGGTGTTTTGCCCGAGCGTCCCTCAAGCAAGGCGCGTGCGCGCTCGGCTTCGCTGAGTGGCGCCACAGCGGGAGGTGGCGCCGGCATCGGTTCGGGCTTGGCAGACTGCGGGCGTGCCTCTACAAAAGCCGGTGGTGCAGTTTCCTTGCGCGGTGCAGCCGGAGCAGCAGCAACGGGCGCTTTTTCCTGGGGCACCGCGGCAACTTTGGGCTCGGGTTCGCGCTTGACCGGAGCCGACTGCGCTGCGGCGGACGCCTCTACCGACGCCACCGCTGCGGCCTGGGGTGCCGGCACAACCAATGGAGCAACCTTGTCGCGGTCCGGAATTTCGATGCGCGTATCGACCGGAATGGGGCGCGGCTGGGTGTCAAACACCAGCGGGAAACCCACCACTCCAATCAGCACCAGCAAGGCGGCGCCGATCAAACGATGGCGGGCACGTCGGCGCATGACTTCCACAGTTTCGCCGCGCACTGCCCTTGACACCTTGGCAGGCTTGCCCTCTGCAGCTTGTTGCCCGGGCCAGCGAATCTTGAAAAATGCCATGGATGGGTAGAAAACTAAGGCTTGCTCACACC
Organism: Simplicispira suum; assembly: GCF_003008595.1. Taxonomy (GTDB): domain Bacteria; phylum Pseudomonadota; class Gammaproteobacteria; order Burkholderiales; family Burkholderiaceae_C; genus Simplicispira; species Simplicispira suum. The sequence goes on from NZ_CP027669.1 coordinate 172,128, forward strand.
GCTTTTGCTGGTGCTCCAGCCAAGGTGCTTGGCCTGCAACTTGGGCGTGCCATGCTCCAGGACACCGCCTACCGTGTAGAAAGAGCCAAAAACAACGATTATATCAGCGGCACCCGCTGCAGCCACCGCCTCATCAAGCGCCTCCTGGGGCGTTGCGTGGAGGCTCACCGGGATGTCCTTTCGTCTGCTCAGACCGGCCGCCACGCTCTCCCAGAGCTGTGCGAGATCGGCAGCGCTGGCAGCACGCGTCGTGGGCAAATCAGTGAAATACCAGCGGTCTACCAAAAAGCCAATTCGCGCCAGCATGCCTTTGACGTCTTTGTCGGCCATGGCACCGAAGACGACGTGCGTCGTTGGATGAAAACGCATCGCGTCCAGGTTGGCCGCAAGCGCCGCCACAGCATGCGGGTTGTGCGCGACGTCAAGCACCAGCGTCGGCTCGCCGGGAACGATCTGGAAACGCCCAGCCAGTTCGACCATGCCGAGCCCATTGCGCACCGCCTGCGCGGTCACAGGAATCCGATCACGCAAAGCGTCGAGCGCCGCCAGAGCCCCCGAGGCGTTGACCAGCTGGTTGGCGCCGCGCAGTGCCGGGTAGGCCATGCCAGCATAGCGGCGCCCCCTTCCGGCCCAGTTCCATTGCAGCTTGTCGCCAGAGAAGTTGAAATCATGGCCGAAACGCCAGAGGTCGGCACCGATTTCGCGTGCATGGTCCACCACACTCTGCGGCGGCATGGGGTCGCAGACGATGGCCGGGCGACCAGTGCGCATGATGCCCGCCTTCTCGCGTCCTATGCTTTCCCGGTCAAGGCCCAGGTATTCGGTGTGGTCGATATCGATGCTGGTAATGACTGCGCAATCGGCATCCACGGTATTCGTGGCGTCCAGGCGGCCGCCCAGCCCGACTTCGAGAATGGCGAGATCCAGCTTGGCCAGACTCATCAGGCGCAGGATGGCCAGCGTCGTGAATTCAAAGTAGCTGAGCGAGATTTCTTGGCCATTTTGGCACCTTGCGCTCTCTATAGCTGAAAAGTTTGCTATTAATTCAGGACCACTGACGGATTCGCCATGAATACGACAACGCTCTTCAAAGTGCACCAGATGCGGCGAGGTGTACACGCCGGTGCGATAGCCCGCCTGGAGTGCCACCGCCTCGATCATGGCGCAGGTTGAACCCTTGCCATTGGTGCCAGCGACCGTGATCACGGGGCAATCGAATCGCAGATGGAGCCGCTCGGCCACTGCGCGCACTCGCTCCAGGCCCATGTCGATCTGCTGTGGATGGATGCGCTCGCAGTGGGCGAGCCAATCTTGAAGGGTAAGGAGTGGGGTTGCTGGCATACGGGGCGCGATTGTCCTCCGAGTCGCAGTTTGGGCCATGATCGGTCCATGAAAAACCCTGTGCTTTACGGCATCTCCAACTGCGACACGGTGCGCAAGGCGCGCGCTTGGCTGAGCAGCCGAGCCGTGCCCTACGAATTCCACGATTTCAAGAAGTCCGGCGTGCCTCCACAAGCGCTGGCGCATTGGCTGCAGGCGCTGGGCGACAAGGAACTCGTCAACCGCAGAGGCACCACCTGGCGCCAGTTGGACCGAGCCGAGCAGGCAGCGCTGACGTGCACAACAACGGCTTTGCCCGTGCTGCTAAGGCATCCCAGCGCGATCCGTCGGCCCGTCGTCGAGTGGCCGAACGGCGATGTCACCGTGGGGTTTGACCCCACAGACTGGGAGAAACGCAGCAAAAATCCTTCAAACGACTGATTTCGCACACTTCTTTACGCAGATTTACGGTGGGCCGCCACGCCGTTGACAGGCTCTGGATAAACTTTCTCTCACCTTGGCGCGTTGTACATGCGCTTTTGAAAGGGTTTCACCATGAAGAAGATTTTGTTGTTTTCCTTGATGGCCAGTGCCTCGGCGATGGCGGTAGCGCAAGAACGCGGACGGGTGCTTTCGGTTACCCCCATCATCGAACAGGTGGCGGTGCCTCGGCAGGTCTGCGGCAACGAGACGGTCTACACCGGCCCGCGCACCAGCGGTGGCGGCGCTGTGCTCGGGGCCATTGCCGGCGGTGCAGCCGGAAATGCCATTGGCAAGGGTGGAGGACGCGCAGCCGCCACGGCCCTTGGCGTGATCGGCGGCGCCGTTCTGGGCAACCACATCGAAGGCAATGGCCGCCCCGAGTACCAAAACGTGCAGCGCTGCGGCGTCGAAACCACCTACGAAAACCGCACGGCCGGCTACGACGTGGTGTATGAATATGCAGGCAGGCGCTACACCACGCGCACCCAGACCGATCCTGGACGCTATATCGCGCTGCGCGTGCAACCCGAAGACCAGCGCGACTATCAGCGTGACTACCAGCGCTACGACGACGACGGCTACGGCCAACGTGGCGCGGTCAGCTCGCCCTATAGCACGGCGCCCCTGCCACCCGTGGTTTCTCCCGGCGTGACCGTGATTGAATATGGCTACGAAGGCCAACGCCCGTACTACCCCTATCCGCCACCCCGGCCGCACTGGCGCTAAACCAATACAGCGAAGGGCCCGTCGGGCCCTTTTTTCTTGGCGCAGGTTGCGCGCGGCTTGCCCATTCCCTCGTGGCCTAAAATCGCCCGCTTCTGTTTCTGCTTGCGCCCATGCCCGCCACTCCATGACCACCGAACAAATCCACGGCGTCTCCGTCACCACCCAGGCCAACGTCTATTTCGACGGCAAGTGCGTCAGCCATGGCATCACGTTCCCGGACGGCACGAAGAAATCCGTCGGTGTGGTGCTGCCTGCAACGCTACGCTTTGGCACCAACGCCGCCGAAGTCATGGAGTGCGTGGCCGGTTCCTGCGAATACAAGCTTGCAGACTCGGCCGATTGGGTCCCTTGCCAAGCCGGTCAGCAGTTCAGCGTACCGGGCAACAGCCAGTTCGACATTCGCGTCAGCGACGCCTTTCACTACATCTGCCACTACGGCTGAACCATGGCCACCATTCTGCAAAACCTCCCCATCGGCCAGAAGGTCGGTATCGCATTCTCCGGCGGCCTGGACACCAGCGCTGCCTTGCTCTGGATGAAGCAAAAAGGTGCCCTGCCCTACGCCTACACGGCCAACCTGGGCCAGCCCGACGAGCCCGACTACGACGCCATTCCGCGCAAGGCCATGGAATATGGCGCCGAAATAGCCCGTCTGGTCGATTGCCGCACCCAGCTGGCGCACGAAGGCATTGCCGCGCTGCAGTGCGGTGCGTTCCACATCAGCACCGGCGGACTGACCTATTTCAACACCACGCCGCTGGGCCGCGCCGTCACCGGCACCATGCTGGTGGCCGCCATGAAGGAAGACGACGTCAACATCTGGGGTGACGGCAGCACCTTCAAGGGCAACGACATCGAGCGCTTCTACCGCTACGGCCTGCTGACCAACCCCTCACTCAAGATATACAAGCCCTGGCTCGACCAGCTCTTCATCGACGAGCTGGGCGGCCGCGCCGAAATGTCGGCCTTCATGACGCAACACGGCTTTGGCTACAAGATGAGCGCCGAGAAGGCCTACAGCACCGACAGCAACATGCTGGGTGCCACGCACGAGGCCAAGGACCTGGAGTTTTTGAACAGCGGCATCCGCATCGTCAACCCCATCATGGGCGTGGCCTTCTGGAAGGAAGACGTGGCCGTCAAGGCGGAAGAAGTCTCGGTGCGCTTTGAAGAAGGCCAGCCCGTGGCGCTCAACAGCATCGAGTTCAGCGACCCGGTGGAGCTCATCCTCGAAGCCAACCGCATCGGGGGCCGCCACGGCCTGGGCATGAGCGACCAGATCGAAAACCGCATCATCGAGGCCAAGAGCCGCGGCATCTACGAGGCCCCAGGCCTGGCGCTATTGCACATCGCCTATGAGCGCCTGGTGACCGGCATCCACAACGAGGACACCATCGAGCAGTACCGCATGAACGGCCTCAAGCTCGGGCGCCTCTTGTACCAGGGCCGCTGGTTCGACCCCCAGGCCATCATGCTGCGCGAGAGTGCCCAGCGCTGGATCGCACGTGCTGTGACCGGCACCGTCACACTGGAGCTGCGCCGGGGCAACGACTACTCGCTGCTCAACACGGAAAGCCCCAACCTGACCTACCACCCCGAGCGCCTGTCGATGGAAAAAGTGGAAGACGCCCCCTTCTCCCCACAGGACCGCATCGGCCAGCTCACCATGCGCAACCTCGACATCGTGGACACGCGCGCCAAGCTGGGGATTTATGCGCAGGCGGGGCTGCTCACCCTCGGCAAGGGTTCGCCCTTGCCCCAATTGACGAACGAAGAACCCAAGTAGCAGCGCGCCTTCGCACCGCACTCGTACCGCAGGCGAAGCGGTCTCCCTATCGCTTTCCATCTACCCAGAAAAACGCGATGGCGGCACAGGATGCTTGCGGCTTTTTTTCCCGGCCGCACAATGGCGCATGCAAAGCAATTTCATCGCCAATGAAGCGCGGCCCTCGCTCAGTGGCCATACGCTGGATGTCATCGATCCCTCGAACGGTCAGGTCTTCGACCACCTGCAGCGCAGCAACGCAGTCGACATCGATACCGCCGTACGCGCTGCGCGCCATTGCTTTGAGACACTCTGGCGCCCCATGGCGGCAGCCGACCGGGGGCGGCTGCTCATGCGCCTCTCAGCCGCCGTTACCGAGCATGCCACCGAGCTGGCTGGACTGGAGCAGCGCGACTGCGGCAAGCCCACCCGCCAAGCGCGTGCCGACGTCCTGGCACTGGCGCGCTATTTCGAGTTCTATGCCGGCGCCTGCGACAAGCTGCACGGCGAAACCCTGCCTTACCAGGAAGGCACCAGCGTGCTCACCTGGCGGGAACCCCACGGCGTCACCGGTCATGTGATCCCATGGAACTATCCGATGCAGATCTTTGGGCGCAGCGTGGGCGGCGCGCTGGCCGCCGGCAATACCTGCGTGGTCAAGCCTGCCGAAGACGCCTGCCTGTCGGTGCTGCGCGTGGCGCAGCTGGCGGCCGAGGTCGGTTTCCCGCCGGGCGCGATCAACATCGTCACGGGTTATGGACATGAGGTGGGTGATGCGCTGGCCCACCACCCTGGCGTCGATCACATCAGCTTCACTGGCAGCCCCAGCGTGGGCACACTGATCGCCCAGGCTGCGGCCAAACGCCATTGTCCGGTGACCCTGGAGCTGGGCGGCAAGAGCCCGCAAATCGTTTTTGCCGACGCCGACCTGGACGCTGCGCTGCCCGCCATCGTGAACGCTATCGTGCAAAACGCCGGTCAGACCTGCTCGGCAGGTTCGCGCCTGCTGGTCGCGCGCAGCCTGTACGAACCTTTGCTGGAACGCCTGGGCACCCTCTTTTCCAAGCTGCGCGCCGGGCCGGCCGCCTTGGATCTGGATGTCGGCCCATTGATCCGCGCAACGCAAAAAGAGCGTGTGCTGGACTTTTTGGCGCAAGCCGAAGCCGCCGACATTGCCACCGTGGCGCAAGGCAGCGTGGTGCCTACGGCCCCTTCCGACGGCTTTTACGTCGCCCCGGTGCTGCTGCGCGACGTTCCCGCCGATCACCGGCTGGCGCAAGAAGAAATCTTTGGTCCGGTGCTCTGCGCCATGGCGTTTGACGACGAAGACCATGCCGTAAAACTGGCCAACGGCACCGCATTTGGTCTGGTGGCCGGAGTGTGGACACGCGACGGCGCACGGCAGATGCGCGTGGCGCGGCGCCTGCAATGTGGCCAGGTGTTCATCAACAACTACGGCGCGGGCGGTGGCGTGGAACTGCCCTTTGGCGGTGTCAAATCATCAGGATACGGCCGAGAAAAAGGCTTTGAAGCGCTCTATGGATTCACCACGCTCAAGACGGTGGCCATTCGCCACGCCTGATTCTTCAGCCCAGCACTTGCTTGAGCGCGGCGTCGTACAGGCCAGTGAGCCGGTCGGTGACTTCCAGCAGGCGCTCGCTGGTGGTGGCCACGTCTGCAAGGCCACGCGCATCGGCCTTGCGCTGCAGGGCCGAACTGAAGAACACCCACTGCCCATCGCCCAGTGCCAGCTCGTCGCGAATCGCCGGTGTGGACAGCGGGGCGGCTGCGAGCGTGGCCATGGCTTTTCGAAATTCATCGGCATCGCTCAATAGTTGCTCGCGCGGGCCTTTTGCGTCGCTGCCTGCCGCCACAAGAAAGTAGTTCTTGGCCAGACGCTGGGACAGTGCACGCTGCCTGCCGGCAATGTTCACCAGTTTCGCGGTAGCAGCATTGGACGATCTTTCAAACGCCTCCGTCGCGGCATTGGCGACGGCCAGCATGCGGTCGGCCTGCGCCGCCACGGCCGCCACCGATTGCGCGGTGGGCGGCATGACGAGCAGGGCTTCGAGAGCATCCACCGACTTGTGCACGTCATCCACCTGGCGCGCCAGTTCGGTCGGCCAGGGCACGCTGGCCAGATCGTCGAAACCGGAGCGCACCAGTTTCTTGGCCGAAGCCATGACACTGGCTGCCTGGTCTGGCAACACGCCCAGATGCATTTGTACATAGGCCTTGGCCATGCGCTGCGACAGCGCGCGGTAGCGGGCAATGCGGTTGATGGCGGTAGAGACCGCAATTTGCGCCTGCGCTGCGCCCATGGCGGGCAGGAACAGCGCAGCGGCGAGCGTTTGGACCACGGCGCGGCGGGTAGCGGCACGGGGGCGACGGCAAGAAGTCAACGAAGTCACAACAGGCTCCACGGTCCCGGTTTGGGCCGAAACGCCATTTTGCTGCAGTGCACACACGGCAAACTGACACGCATCAAGAAACTGCTGCATGCAGCATTTACACCACGGGCCGCGCGCTCCGCGCCAGAATAGGCCATTGCCTGCGCCCACATTTCGCAACCCATTGCACAAGGATCCCCCATGCGTCTTGCCGCCAAATCCATCATCGTCACCGGCGCCGGAAGCGGCATTGGTGAAGGCATTGCCCGGCGCCTGGCGGCCGAGGGCGCGCAGGTCGTCGTCAATGACATCAACCCCACGGCGGGCGAACGCGTCGCTCTGGCCATTCGCGATGCGGGCGGACAAGCGCAGTTCTTTTGCGCCGATGTCACGCGCTCGGGCGACGTGCAAGCCCTGGTGGCCCAGGCCGTTGCGCAGCATGGCCGCCTGGACGTGGTGGTCAACAACGCCGGCTGGACGCACCGCAACCGCCCTATGCTGGAGGTGAGCGAGGAAGAATTCGACAAGGTCTATGCCATCAACGTCAAAAGCATCTACCTCTCGGCCATCCACGCCGTGCCCGCCATGCGGGCCAACCCTGGGGGCAGCAGCGGCAGCTTTATCAACATCGCTTCCACCGCGGGCATCCGTCCACGCCCGGGGCTGACCTGGTACAACGGCTCGAAGGGCGCGGTGATCACCACCAGCAAATCCATGGCGGCCGAACTCGGCCCCGAGAACATTCGCGTCAATTGCATCAACCCCGTGTTCAACCCCGACACCGGCCTGGCGGCCGAGTTTGCCGGCGGACCGCTGGATGAAGCGCGCCGCGCGAAATTCCTGACCACCATCCCACTGGGGCGCTTCTCAACGGCCCTGGATGTCGCCAATGCCGCGCTCTACCTGGCCAGTGACGAAGCCGCGTTTGTCAGCGGCGTGTGCATCGAGGTGGACGGCGGGCGCTGCGTTTAGCCTCCCCCCGCGCTGCTGCCATACCCACGGCCACCGGGTGGTAACCACCCCTCGGCATAATCCTGTGCATGCCTGAACGCGTGATTCCTCTCGTCGATGCCAGGGTGGCCGCGCTGCCCCTTCCAACGGGGGCTGCCGTGACCGAAGCGGGGCGCGTGACCGACACCCTGGGCCGGCCGCTGCGCGACTTGCGCATCAGCGTCACGGACCGCTGCAACTTTCGCTGCAACTACTGCATGCCCAAGGAAGTGTTCGACAAGGAACACGCCTACCTGCCGCACAGCGCATTGCTGACGTTTGAAGAAATCACCCGACTCGCAACGGCATTTCTGGCGCATGGCGTACGCAAGATTCGCCTCACGGGCGGCGAGCCGCTGCTGCGAAAAAACCTGGAAGAGCTGGTGGCGCAGCTGGCGGCGCTGCGCACCGTGGACGGGCGGGCGCCGGAGCTGACCCTGACCACCAACGGTTCGCTGCTGGCGCGCAAGGCACAAGTGCTGAAAGATGCGGGTCTGAGCCGCGTCACGGTCAGCCTCGACGGCCTGGACGACGCGGTGTTCCGGCGCATGAACGACGTGGATTTTCCGGTGGCTGAGGTGCTCGCTGGCATCGACGCGGCGCAGGCCGCAGGTTTGACCGGAACCAAGGTCAACATGGTGGTCAAGCGTGGCACCAACGAGCACGAAATCCTGCCCATGGCACAGCATTTTCGCGGCACCGGGATTACGCTGCGCTTCATTGAATACATGGACGTGGGCGCCACCAACGGCTGGCGCATGGACGAAGTGCTGCCGTCGCGCGAGCTGATTGCGCGCCTGCGCGCCGCGCTGCCGCTGGTGCAGCTGGGCGCCAGCGCACCGGGCGAAACGGCCGAGCGCTGGGGCTATGCGAACGCAGCCGGCCACTACGACCCCGCGCTGGGCGAGATGGGCGTGATCAGCAGCGTGACGCAGGCGTTTTGCGGCAGCTGCAACCGCGCGCGCCTGTCCACAGAAGGGCGGATGTACCTGTGCCTGTTTGCCGGCCAGGGCTACGATCTGCGCGCCCTGGTGCGCGGCGGCGCCAGCGACGAAGACTTGCAAGGCGCTGTTGCCAGTATCTGGCAGGGCCGCGCCGACCGCTATTCCGAACTGCGCGCCAGCCTGCCTGCCGAGGCGGGCGACGCAAGCGCACGGCCGCGGCGCATCGAGATGAGCTACATCGGCGGATGAGACCCGTCGCGCCACTTTCTTGCACGCGGCGCCACACCGGCTGCGAGCGGGTCCAAGCCCTTCAAGGGACATTTCCATGATCGATTCTCAGGACATCACCGGCCTGGTGCTCGCCGGCGGGCGCGGCTCGCGCATGGGTGGGGTGGACAAGGGCTTGCAGGCGTTTCGCGGCGTACCGCTGGCGCTGCACACGCTATTGCGCCTGCAAGTGCAGGTGGGCACCGTGATGATCAACGCCAACCGCAATCTGGCGGCCTACGAATCGTTTGGCGTCCCGGTCTGGCCCGACACCGACAGCGACTACGCGGGGCCGCTGTCGGGCTTTCTCACCGGGCTCGAGCGCTGCGAAACCCCATGGCTGCTGACTGTTCCCTGCGACACACCGCTGTTTCCACACGACCTGGTTCGCCGCCTGGCCGATGCCGCCGAGCGCGAACAGGCCGACATTGCCATGGCCGCCGCGCCGGAGATGGGCGACGACGGCAGCATGCGCGTGCGCGCGCAGCCCGTTTTTTGCCTGCTGCGCGTCGATTTATTGGAAAGCCTGGTGCACTTCACCCAGGCCGGCAGGCGCAAAATAGACGCCTGGACCGGCCAGCACCACTGCGCCCTGGTGCCGTTTGACACACCGGGCGACGACCCCAGCGCCTTCTTCAACGCCAACACCCTGGCCGAGCTGCATGCACTGGAGTCGCGCGGCCAACCCTGAAACCAGCCGCCTTTTTTGCATGAAAAATATCGCCGAAATCGCCGCCCGCCTGCAAGGCTACGACCCAGAGGCCCTTCATGCCGCACAGGTGACGGCGTTTCTGGAGCAGTTGGTGCAGCCGGTGCAAGAGTGCGAAACCGTGGAGCTGCACGCCGCGCTCGGGCGCGTGCTGGCAAGCGATGTGGTCTCACCCATCAGCGTGCCGCCACACGACAACTCCGCCATGGACGGCTACGCCTTCGCTGGCGGGCAGCTGCAGGCGGGCCAGGCGCTGCGCCTGCGCGTCGTCGGCGCGCCGGCCTTTGCCGGTGCCGCCTGGCGCGGCGCCGTGGCGGCGGGCGAGTGCGTGCGCATCATGACCGGCGCCATCATGCCGGACGGGCTCGATACCGTCGTGCCCCAGGAGCTGGCGCAGGCCGAGGGTGAGTTCATACGCATCGCGCCCGATGTGCTGCGTGCGGGCGACAACCGTCGCTTTGCCGGCGAAGACCTGATGCGCGGCGCCGTGGCGCTGGCGGCGGGCGAACCCATCAGCCCTGCGGCGCTGGGCCTGCTGGCCAGCCTGGGGCTGCCCCGCGTCTCGGTGCGGCGGCGCCTGCGCGTGGCCGTGTTTTCCACCGGCGACGAGATCCTGCGCCTGGGCGACGCGCCGCGCGAAGGCGCGGTGTACGACAGCAACCGCTACACCCTGCTGGGCCTGCTCACCCGCCTGGGCGTGGAGCTGGTGGATCTGGGCGTGGTGCCCGACGAACCGACGCGTTTGCGCGCCGCCTTCGCCAGCGCCGCCGCCCAGGCCGACGCCGTGATCACGAGCGGCGGCGTGAGCGTGGGCGAAGCCGACCACACGCGCAGCATGATGCGCGAACTCGGTGACGTGGCCTTCTGGCGCATTGCCATGCGGCCCGGCCGGCCCATGGCCGTCGGACGCATTGCCCGCGACAAATTATGGACAAAATTGGCCTCTAGCGCTTATCCTATAAGCGCTATAAGCTCTCAATATAATAGCAATAATCTAACAGGTGAGGCCATTCTTTTTGGTCTGCCCGGCAATCCCGTGGCCGTCATGGTGGCCTTTCTGGCCTTTGTCCGCCCCGCCCTGCTGCACATGATGGGCTCAACCCGCGCCGCCCCACCGCTGCTGCGCGCGCGCAGCGCCGGGTCCATCCGAAAAAAGCCCGGCCGCACCGAATACCAGCGCGGACGGGTCTGCATGGGAGCCGATGGTCAGCTGGAAGTACGCGTCACCGGCAACCAGGGCTCCGGCGTGCTCAGCTCCATGGTGCAGGCCAACGGCTTGATCGTTCTGCCGCACGACAGCGGCGACGTGGCTGCGGGCGATGCGGTCGAGGTCATGGTGTTTGACGGCGTGATGTAAGGCCACGCGCCACGTCTCGTGGCCATGGGCCACTTAGAGGCGCTTTTCAGCAAAGGCCTGCACACGCTGTGCGGTGTCGGGGTCCGCAAAGCAGGCCGCTGCTTCTGCGTGCTCCAGCGCCAGTGCGTCGGCAATGCGTGGCCCCAAGCCAGAAGCCAGAGCGCGTTTGAGCCGCGATGTCGCGCCCGGCGAGCGCGTGGCAATCTCGGCTGCAAGCGCCATGGCGGAGGCCAGCATCTCGTCCTCAGGGACCACGCGGTTCACCAGCCCAAGGGCCGCCAAGTCGTCCGCACTTTTTCGCTCGCCCAGAACAATGAGTTCCATGGTGCGCTGGTGGCCCAGCGCCTGAGGCAGCAGATGGGTCACCGCGCCCGTCACGAAATGACCCAGCGCCATTTCAGGGAAGAAGCACACCAGGCTGTCGGCCGCCACGACCATGTCGCAGTTGAGCATCCACTCAAAGCCGCCGCCGACGGCATAGCCGTGCACCGCCCCAACCACCAGCTTGGGGCCGAACATCATGTCGCGCGTAATGGTCTGGATGCGCTCGCAATGCAGGGAGATGGCCTCCGCGCTTTCCGATTGCTCGGCAAACTCCTTGAGGTCGTCCCCCGCGCAGAACGCCCTGCCGGCGCCGGTCAGGACGATGGCGCGCGTGGACGGCTCTGTTTGGGCGGCATGCAAGGCCTGGTGCAGATCCACCAGCAAGGCTGCGCCAATGGCATTCAGGCGCTCGGGCCGCTCCAGCGTGACAAGACTGACGGCGCCGTGAATGGCGTGGGTGGCAAAGGCCATGGAAAACTCCTGAAAACAACGACAAAACGACTCAGGCGGGGCCACTTGGTGGCGCCTCCCGATCCCAGGTGCCTGGCACAACGCCCTCTTCCTTGAGGCGGAATTTTTCCACCTTGTCGGTCGGCGTTTTGGGCAGCGCCGGAAGAAAACGCAGGTAGCGTGGAACCATGAAGCGCGCCATTCGCGCCGCGCAATGCGCCGCCAATGCAGATTCCGTGAGCGAAGCCCCAGGCCTCAGCACAACGCTCGCCATGACTTCCTCTTCGGTCAGCTCACTGGGGACGCCGTATACGGCGCATTCGAGCACCTCCGGGTGCGCTTCAATGCCCATTTCCACTTCGGCGCTGGAGATGTTCTCGCCGCGCCGGCGCACCATGTCCTTGCGCCGCCCGACGAAGTACATGTAGCCGTCTTCGTCCTGGCGCATTGCGTCGCCGGTATGGAACCACAGGTCCTTGAACGCGGCAAGTGTCGCCTCGGGCATGCCGTAATAGCCCTGCATCAACAGCGCAGGCTGCTCGGGCCGCACCAACAACTCGCCAATCTGTCCCACAGCAACCTCGAAGCCCTGTTCGTCCACCAGACGGGCCGTGAATCCCTCAGCGAGCTTTCCGCACGAGCCCATGCGGCGCGGGGCGTCCAGCGGCGTGAACATGGCCGCACCCACCTCGGTCGATCCATACATCTCCACCAGCCGGCAGCCAAAACGCGCTTCGAATTCCGGCGTGAAGCTGGGCAGCGGGACACCCCAACCCAGGCGCGCGCGATGGTCGCGGTCGTGCGCCGCAGGGGGCTGCTTCCACAGCATGGTGATGGTGGCGCCCATGAAGTCAAACACCGTGGCCTCCAGGGTGCGCACCTCTTCCCAGTAGCGCGAGACACTGAAGCGCTCGCCCAGCGCCGCGACCGAGCGCAGCAGCAGCGCCGGGGCAATGGTGAGGACCGTGGCGTCGAGGTGAAACATTGGATACGGGCAATACAGCACATCGTCCGGGCGCAGTTCCAGCCCTTTGATGAAGCCGCGCGCCTGGGCCAGGACAAACCGGTGCGCGATCATGGCGGCCTTGGAGCGGCCCGTGGTGCCCGACGTATAGAGCAGCAAACAGGTTTCCTCGAAACCCACCTGCGGCCGGGGCAGCGTTTCGCTGTCGGGCTGCACGCTGCGCAGCCGCTCATAGGGCTCGCAGCCGGGGAAGGGTGGTTGCGCCGCGCCCAGCAGAAACACCTGAGATACGCTCACCAGGCCACCGCGTACCTGCTGCCAGGCCTCCAGCAGATCGGCATGCACCACCGCAACACGGCTTTGCACCAGGTTCACCGCATCGGCCAGCACGGGACCGCGAAACGAGGTGTTCACTGGCGCTGCAGCTGCGCCCAGCTTGGACAATGCAAACCACAGAAGCGCCAGTTCAATGCAGTTGGGCAGCATCAAGCTGACGTTGTCGCCGCGCCGCACGCCCTGCGCATGCAAGCCGGCGGCAAGGCGGTCGGTTTCAGCGTCGAACTGGCTGTAGCTCCACTCACCGGCTGCCATGCGGACAAATGGCCGATGCGGCGCCTGCGCCGCCGCTTTGCGCAGTTCCTCGCCGAGCGAAGCACAAAAATCATCGATCATGGTCTGTCCGAGGGCGGATGAGTGAGGAGGTCGAGGCTATCGTAGCCCGAAGTCCACCCAGCCAGATGCCCACGGGCGCTGGCTGGGGGACACTCAGCGGGACGGCCTGGCGCGCCGGGCTCCCACCCTGCCGGGGCGGGCCATCGGCTACCCTCTGATGCAATTTCTTTTTTTCGCAGGATCCAGGCATGCCCTTTACCGCAAAACACCTCGCCACCGAGCCCAGCCGCGCCGAAATCGACGCCCTGGCCGACCCCACCGTGCTGGAATTTGGCACACCCTGGTGCAGCCACTGCCAGGCGGCGCAGCCGCTGATCGAGCAGGCGCTGCAAGACCATCCCGAAATCGCGCACACAAAGGTGGAAGACGGCAAAGGCCGGCCGCTGGGCCGCAGCTATGGCGTCAAGCTCTGGCCCACGCTGGTGTTCCTGCGCGGCGGCAACGAGGTGGCCCGCCTGGTGCGGCCCCAGTCGGTCCAGGCCATCGAAGAGGCGCTGGGCGCGCTAAGCCGCTGAGCGCTGGGAAGCACCGCAGTCCAGCTTGCCGCACACAGAGAATTTTGATAAAAAAAGGCCTCTAGCGCTTTATCCATAAGCGCAAACAGCTATTAAAACAATAGCTTCAGTGAACGGAACCGAGTGCCGGCTGCACGGCGTCCTGCCGAGCGCCGGGCACCGTACGCCGCGCCAGCAAGGCGTACATGGTGGGCACGACGAACACCGTCAGCAGCGTGCCCAGAAGCATGCCCCCGACGATCACCCAGCCGATCTGCGTGCGCGTCTCGGCGCCTGCGCCGCGCGCCAGCGCCAGCGGCAGCGCGCCCAGCACCATGGCGCCGGTGGTCATCAGAATCGGGCGCAAGCGCTGCGCCGACGCCTTCACCAGCGCATCGAGCATCTCCACACCTTGTTCGCGCAACTGGTTGGTGAATTCCACGATCAAGATGCCGTGCTTGGTGATCAAGCCCACCAGGGTGATCAGGCCGATCTGCGAATAGACGTTGAGCGAGCCCCCGCTCCACTGCAGGGCCAGCAGCGCGCCGGTCATCGAGAGCGGTACCGACAAGAGAATCACCAGCGGGTCGACAAAGCTCTCGAACTGCGCGGCCAGCACCAGAAAAATAAAGACCAGTGCGAGCACGAAGACCACGCCCAGCGCACCCTGGGAGCTGCGGAACTCGCGCGAAGTTCCGTTCAGCTCGGTGGTGTAGCCGGGCTGGAGCACCTGCCTGGCGGTCTGGTCCATGAAGGCGAGCGCCTGGCCCAGAGAATAGTCGGGCGAGAGGTTCGCCGTGATGGTGACCGAGCGGCGCTGGCCGAAGTGGTTCAGCTCGCGCGGACTCACGCCTTCACGCACCGTGACCAGGGACGACAAGGGCACCATGGTGTCGCCGCGCCCACGCACGTTGATGGCGTCGATGGCTTGGGGGGTGCTGCGCGCGCTGCCCTCGGTCTGCACAATGACGTCGTACTGTTCGGCGTCCCGCTTGTAGCGCGTCACTGTGCGCCCACCGAGCATGGTTTCGATGGCACGCGCAACCGCATCCACATTCACGCCCAGATCGGCCGCGCGCTCCCGGTTGACGTCCAGGCGCAGCTCGGGTTTGTTGAGGCGCAAGTCCACATCGGGCGAGACAATCCCCGGATTCTTAGCCATCTCGGCCAAGAATTGCCCAGCTACCGCACTGAGTTTTTCATAGCTTTCCGAGGTTTGAATCACATATTCGAGCGGTCGCGAGCGAAACCCCTGGCCGAGCGACGCAGGGGTGATGGGAAAGGCATTCACCCCGGCGAGGCTGGCCAGGCGGGGCTGCATCTCCCGCGCCAGGGCCAAGGTGCTGCGCTCGCGTTTCTCCCAATCCACAGTGCGAAAGATGACGCTGCCCTGCGACACCGTGGGGTTGCCAATGCTGGCGTAAATGCGGTCGAACTCGGGGTAGTCGCGGCCAATTTTTTCCAGCGCCAGCGCGTAGCGGTTGGTGTAGTCCAGGGTCGATCCGTCCGGCGCGTTGACCACGGCCAGGATGGTGCCCCGGTCTTCCAGCGGCGAGAGCTCCTGCTTCATGCGCGGCAATACCAGCGCAATCACCACGGCGCACAGCAGCATCACCCCAATCACGAGCCAACGCGCCTGCAACACCGCAGCGCGCACGCTCCCGGCGGCGCCCACACGCGCCGTCAACACCCAACGCAGCAGGCGTGCGTACGCGTTCGACAGGCCGGTGAGCCAGCGTTCCATGCTGCGGTCGAACCAGTGCGGCTTGGGGTTGTGGCGCAGCAGCAGCGAACACAGCATGGGCGTGAGGGTAAGCGCGACAAAACCCGAGACCACCACGGCGCCGGCCAGCGCCAGCGCAAACTCGACAAACAAACGCCCGGTGCGCCCGGGGGTGAAGGCCAGCGGCGCATAGACCGCCACCAGCGTCAGCGTCATGGCGACGATGGCAAAGCCAATTTCGCGCGCGCCACGAATTGCGGCCGCAAACGGCGCCATGCCCTCCTCGATATGGCGAAAGATGTTCTCCAGCATGACGATGGAATCGTCCACGACCAGACCGATCGCCAGCACCAGCGCCAGGAGCGTCAGGGTGTTGATGGAAAAGCCCGCCAGCTGCATCAGCGCAAAGCTGCCCACCAGGCTCACGGGGATCGTCACCAGAGGAATGATGGACGCACGCAGCGTGCGCAAGAAGACAAAGATGACCACGGCCACCAGCAGCACAGCCTCTGCAATGGTGGTGTAGACGCTCTTGACCGATCGGTCGATGAACACCGAGTTGTCGTTGGCGATATCGATACCGATATCTGCCGGCAGATCGGCCTTGAGAATGGGCAGCATGGCGCGCACGCCAGCCGACAGCTCCAGCGGGTTGGCTGTGGCTTGGCGCACCACGCCGACGGAAATCGCGGAACGGCCGTTGATGCGCACCCGGCTGCGTTCGCTGGCCGGCCCCTCTTCGACTCTGGCCACGTCGGACAGGCGCACGGCAAAACCGTTCGCCCGGCGCAGCACGATGGCACCGAACTGCTCGGGCCGCTGCAAGTCGGTCTGCGAGGTGACGCTGAATTCGCGCTGGTCCGATTCAATCCGCCCGGCGGGCAACTCCAGGTTGGCGCGGCGGATGGCGTCCTCCACGTCCTGCGTCGTCAGCCCGTAAGCGGCCAGGCGCTGCGGGTCCAGCCACACCCGCATGGCGTACCGCCGCTCGCCATAAATGGGCACATCGGCCACGCCAGTCACCGTCTGCAGGCGCGGCTTGACGATGCGGTTGAGCAGCTCGTTGATCTCCAGCGGGCTGCGCGAATCGCTGCTGAAAGCCAGCCACATCACGGGAAATGCGTCGGCCTCGACCTTGGCAATGACCGGCTCGTCCACTGCGTCCGGCAGGCGGTTGCGCACCCGTGCGGTGCGGTCACGGACCTCTGCCGCCGCGTTGTCGGCGTCTTTTTCCAAGCGGAAACGCACGCTGATCTGGCTTTGTTCGGCGCGGCTGATCGAGGTGATCACATCCACCGCATCGATTCCGGCAATGGAATCTTCCAGCGGTTTGGTGACCTGCGACTCCATCACCTCAGCAGACGCGCCCGCGTAGTTGACGCGCACGGTGACCACGGGCTCGTCGATCTTGGGGTATTCGCGCACCGACAGGCGCGTGAAGCTGACAGCGCCGACAAGCAGCACCAGCAGCGAGAGCACGGTGGCCAGCACCGGCCGGCGGATGGACATTTCAGCAATTTGCATGGCGAAGGCTCAGCGACTGGCGGCGCGCTCTGCCGGACGGGCGGCGGCATCGGCCACGCGGACCCGTGTGGCGTCCTTCTGCAACCGCTGCTGGCCGGCGGTGACCACCACATCGCCCACCGCCAGGCCCTGCGTCACTTCGACAAAACCGTCGCCGCGCAGCCCGAGCACCACCGGCACGCGCTGTGCCACGCTGCTGCCGTCGGCAGCCGCCACCAGCTTGAACACGATGGCGCCTTCGCTCTGCGGAACAATGGCTTCCTCGGGCACGACCAAGGCGCCGCTGCGCCGCGCCAGCTCCAGCGACACGCGCGCAAACATGCCCGGGCGCAGGCGCAGCGCCGGGTTTGCGAGGCTCGCGCGCACCGCCAGTGAGCGGCCATTGGCGTCGATCTGGGGGTCCAGCGCGCGCACTTCTGCCGTGAATTGCGCTCCAGGAAGCGCATCCAGCGCCAAGGCCACACTCTGGCCCACTCGCACCAGGCTCTGGTAACGCTCGGGCAGGCGAAAGTCGACCAGCATGGTGTCCATGTCTTCGATGTTGACGATGTCGGCGCCGTCCTTGATGTATTCGCCGACGCTCAACTGTCCAATGCCGGCAATGCCGTCAAACGGCGCCAGGATGCGCAAGCGCGCCGCAGTGGCCTCGGCCAGCGCCAGCTTGGCCTGCGCCACCTGCACGCTGGCGGCGCTCTCATCGAGTGCGCGCTGGCTGACAAAGCCTTGTGCCACCAGCTCGCGGTTGCGCTTGTCATTGGCCCGGGCGATGGACAATTCGGCCTGGGCCTGCGCCACTTGCGCGCGCGGCAATTGGTCGTCGAGCTGCACCAGCAAGGCGCCTTTGTGCACGCGTTGGCCATCGGAAAAGCCCAATTTCACAATCCGTCCGCTGATCTCGGGCCGCAGAACCACGCTGCGGCGCGAGCGCAGGCTGCCTACGGCCTGCACGGTTTGGGCCAGATCGCGCTGTTGCACTGCGGCTGTTTCCACGCTGGCTGGTTTGGCCTGCCCCCCTGACGCAGCTGCGGCGGTGGGCCGCGCGGCGGTGTCTGGTGAAGCGGGCGCAGGTCGCTGCAGCCACCAGGCCGCGAAAACGGCAACGGCCAGTGCGCTACCTGCAGTCGCAAAATGCATCGTTCTGGAAGCCATGGAAGATAGACCCTGGAAAGCGCCTCTAAAAAACAGCTTTTGAATGTAGCAGTGCACTTGCTGATCTGCTGACACAAAGGCTTCTTTCCTGGGCACTATCGCCCAGCTTTACTCCCCATTTACCTGGCTCTGCCCAAGGCGTGCTCAACACCGCGGTTGGCCAGCGCGTCGGCATGCTCGTTGCCAGGGTCTCCCGAATGCCCCTTGACCCAGCGCCAGTCAATGCGGTGGCCGGCTCCGTTGACCAGCGCGTCGAGCCGCTGCCACAGCTCTACGTTTTTTACTGGCTGTTTGGCGGCGGTCCGCCAGCCGCGCGCCTTCCAACCGTGAATCCATTCGGTGATGCCCTTGCGCACATATTCGCTGTCGAGGTACAGAACGACCGCGCAGGGGCGCTTGAGCGCAGCCAGGGCCTCAATGACTGCCATCAGTTCCATGCGGTTGTTGGTGGTGGAGAGTTCACCGCCAAACAGCTCTTTCTCGGTGGTGCCAGAACGCAGCACGGCGCCCCAGCCTCCGGGGCCTGGATTTCCCTTGCAGGCCCCATCGGTATAAATCACGATCTCGTTCACTCAGTCTTTCCAGTCGATTGAAATGGCGCTGCGCTGCGGTTGGCTACGGGCACTTGCGTGCGCGCGCGCTGCGCACCCGTGCGCCAGGCGGGCTCCAGCAAGCGCATGCCTGCCACGCGCTTGACGGCTACCGCGAAGTACGCAGCGCCAAAAATAGGCCAGCAGCGGGTGCCCACCGGGTCCATCCAGGCAAAGCGGTTGAGCCAGCCTTCGCTGCGCACCGCCGGACGGTAGCAGCCAAATTCCAGGGATTCGAGTTCCAGGCCCAGCAGGCGCAGCCAGTCGCGCAGCCGCCAATGGCCTATGACTTCGCCAACGTCGGGCAGGAACAGCCGGCCATGGCCAAAGCGCTGGCACATACGCGCCCTGCCCTGGCGCAGCGCCCACAGGCTCACCGGGTTGAGGCCGCTGATCACCAGACGCCCTTCAGGCACCAGCACGCGCGCCGCCTCGCGCAGCGCAGCGTGCGGGTCTTCGCTCAGTTCCAGCGTATGGGGCAGCAGCAGCAGGTCAATGCTGCTTTCAGGGAAAGGCAGGGCCACCGGGTCGGCCAGCAGCTCAGGCGCGGCACCTACGCCCAGCAACTCGGGGTAGGCCACGGCCCGCCAGCGGTGCGGCATGCGGTTGGCCTGCAGGCCGTCGAGCAAGGGCATGCCCAATTGCAGGCCGTGGTAGCCGAAGGCATCCACCACCGCCTCGTCGTAGCGCGCTTGCTCCCATTCCAGCAGGTAGCGGCCGGGGGGCGAGTCAAACCACTGGTGCAAACCTAT
This sequence comes from Simplicispira suum, assembly GCF_003008595.1. Classification (GTDB taxonomy): domain Bacteria; phylum Pseudomonadota; class Gammaproteobacteria; order Burkholderiales; family Burkholderiaceae_C; genus Simplicispira; species Simplicispira suum. The sequence goes on from NZ_CP027669.1 coordinate 191,721, forward strand.
AATTTGTGCGGTCATGAAGTTATTAGCAGTCCCCGCGTTCTCCGACAACTACCTGTGGCTACTACACGACACGCGCCACGCCATCGTGGTGGACCCGGGGCAGGCAGCGCCGATTCTGGAATGCCTGCAGGAGCATCGGCTGGCGTTGCAAACCATTCTAGTCACCCACCACCATGCCGATCATGTCGGCGGCGTGGCGCAACTGCGCGAAACCACCGGCGCGCGCGTGGTGGGCCCAGCCACCGAACGCATTCCCGAACCCTTTGAGCCGCTGCGCCAGGGCGATACGGTGGATGCCCTGGGACTGCATTTTTCCGTCATCGACGTGCCTGGCCACACCGCTGGCCATATTGCCTACTACGCCGAATGTCCGGATGCGGCTCCATTGCTTTTTTGCGGCGACACGCTGTTCTCGGGTGGCTGTGGCCGCTTGTTTGAAGGCACGCCAGCGCAAATGCTGGCGTCGCTGGGCCGCCTGGCCGCCTTGCCGGGCGACACCCGCGTGTGCTGCGCCCATGAATACACGCTCGCCAACCTGCGTTTTGCCCGTGCCGTCGAACCCGAAAATGCTGCTCTGCAAGCTTACAGCGCGGCCTGTGAGAAGCTGCGTGCACAGAATCTGCCGACGCTGCCATCGACGATCGCCAAGGAACGCGCGATCAACCCGTTTTTGCGCAGCCGTGAACGCGCGGTCATTGCCAGCGTTCTGGCGCATGCACCCATGACCAATCCCCACGACGAGGTTGCCGTCTTTGCGGCCCTTCGCGAATGGAAAAATACGTTTTGAAGAAATTTTTATATTGGGCCTGTCTGGCCGGTTCGCTCGTACTCAGCGGCTGCGCAAACCAGATCAGTGCTCCGTCGCAGGCAAGCGACACACAAGCCGCGACGCCAACTACGGCGCCGCCGCACACGCCGCTCTATCCACAAGGCCCGCTGCAGCCCATCACAACGGCCCAGACCAGCCCTCACGCTGTTGCGCCGCTGTTTGCTCCCTCTGATCTGTGGGATCGCATTCGGCGCGGCTTTGCCATGCCCGACCTCGAAGGCGATCTGGTACGCGACCGGGAGCAGTGGTACGCCAGCCGGCCGGAGTACATGCAGCGCATGACCGAGCGCTCGCGCAAATACCTTTTCCACATCGTCGAGGAGCTGGAGCGCCGCGGCATGCCCACCGAACTGGCGCTGCTGCCCTACATCGAGAGCGCCTTCAACCCACAGGCCGTGTCGTCGGCGAAAGCCGCCGGCATGTGGCAGTTCATGCCCGCCACCGGGGAGTATTTCGAGCTCAAGCAGAACGCATTTCGCGATGACCGGCGCGACGTGCTGGCTTCCACCCGCGCCGCGCTCGACTATCTGCAAAAACTCTACACCATGTTTGGCGACTGGCACCTGGCGCTGGCCGCCTACAACTGGGGCGAAGGCAGCGTGGGCCGGGCCATCGCACGCAACCAGAAGGCCGGGCTGCCCACGGGCTACAACGACCTGACCATGCCGGCAGAGACCCGCCTCTACGTGCCCAAGTTGCAAGCAGTGAAGAACATTGTGGCCAATCCCAAGCGCTTTGCCGCCGAATTGCCGCTGATTGAAAACCACCCTTATTTCGAGATGGTAGACATCTCGCGCGACATCGACGTGGCGCTCGCCGCCCGCTTTGCCGGCGTGCGGGAGGAAGATTTCAAGGAGTTGAATCCCTCGCTGCACCGGCCCGTGATTCTGGCAGCCGGCACGCCACAGATCCTGCTGCCCTGGGACAACGCCAAGGCGTTTGAGCGCAATTTTCAGGCCTACACCCAGGGCCAGTACGCCAGCTGGACGGTGTGGACCCTTCCCTCCACCATGAGCGTTGCGGAAGCAGCGCGCACCACGGGCATGGACGAGCGCGACTTGCGCAGCGTCAACGGTATTCCGCCCCATATGCGCATCAAGGCGGGCTCGGCGCTGTTGGTGCCGCGCTCGGCCACCACCCGCGCGGACGTGGCTTCCAAGGTCGCTGACAACGGCCAGATCGCGTTCACTCCCGACGTCGTGACGCGGCGCACCACCGTGAAGGCGGGGCGGCGCGACAGCGTCACCAGCATTGCCCGGCGCTACCACGTCACCACGGCCGACGTGGCCGCGTGGAACGACGTGAAATCCCATGCAAACTTCGCGGCCGGATCCAGCATCGTCCTGTATTTGCCGGTGCGCACGTCAAGCGCCAGAGGCGCAACGCGCGCAAGCCCCGGCAAGCGCGCGGCGGGAAAATCAGTCAAACACTCGCGCGGCGGCAAACCCTCCAAGTCAAAGCGCAAGTAATTCCATTTCCAAATCATTGGTGGCGCGAAGATGAGCCGCAGACCTTGCTGTAGCAAGGCAGGGGGAAGTCGACAATGTCACGGATGATTTAGAAAGGGAATAAGCCGCCAGGGCAGCGCCGAAGCGGGCGCCCAAAGAGCCGACTAAAAGTGCAGCTGGTGCACGCCGATCAGCCCCAGCACCCCGATCACGATCAGATACAGCGCCACGATGGTGCTAAGCAACCTGGGGAATACCAGGATCAGGATGCCGGCCAACAAGGCGACCAGCGGACCGACGCTGAGATTGATATTCATGTTGGAACTCCAGGGGAAAAATCGGTGATCAGCGATAGCCGCTGAACAAAATGGCGATGTTGACGGCCAGCGCCAAGCCCCACACCAGGCTGCGTGCGGTGGCCTTGTCGCCGACATACAGCCCGATGTAGACCACGCGCAAGGCAACGAAAGCAACCGCCAGCCAGTCGAGCCGGCTTTGCGGCGCGCCCAACTGGTGCGCAATGATCACTGCACCGATGAAAAAAGGCAGAGCCTCGAAGCCATTGGCCTGCGCCGCATTGGCACGGGCCGACTCACCTTCTTGCCGGGCCAGCCAGGCACGCGGATTGTGGTTGTCGTAACCGCCGTCAGCACGCCGCTTGCCCACCCCGCTGCGCTTGGCAAGCAGCCCACAGAGAAACGGCAGCAGGGCAGCAACAAGCACGCACCAGTAAGCGATCGTGAACTCAGGAAGTGCAGAAGGGTTCATAAAGAGAGCGGCCAAAGGCAAAGAGTGTGAATGGACCGCCGCATTGTGCCGCCTTCGGCAGCCGCCCGCCGGACGCCAGAAATGCCCGGCAACTCAGCGCCTGTCGGCCAGCGCGTGGGCAATCGTGCCCAGATCGACAAATTCAAGCTCACTGCCCACGGGCACGCCGCGCGCCAGGCGCGTCACCGCCAAGCCATCGCGCCGCAGCGCCTCACTGACGACATGGGCCGTAGCCTCACCCTCGGCAGTGAAATTGGTGGCCAGAATGACTTCCTGCACCACGCCATCGCGTGCCCGATCCAGCAGCGCCTGGATGCCAATGTCGGCCGGGCCGATGCCATCGAGCGGGCTGAGCCGCCCCATCAGCACGAAATACAGCCCACGAAACGCCCCGGTGCGCTCCAGCGCCGCTTGGTCTGCGGGCGTCTCCACCACGCACAGCCGCGTCGCGTCGCGTTCGGGGTCCAGGCACACGGCACACACCTCGGCTTCGGTAAACGTGTGGCAGCGCGCACAGTGGCGCACCTGCTCCACCGCCTGCGCCAAGGCACGCGAAAGCGCCTGCGCCCCATCGCGATCGTGCTGCAGCAAATGAAACGCCATCCGCGCTGCAGACTTCGCCCCGACGCCTGGGAGGCGCCGCAGCGCCTGGATCAGCAGTTCAAGAGATTGCGTAGCGGCCATCAACTAAGCTTTTGGTTTTCACTGTATTTCCACCCCTCCCTCAAGGGCGTAGCGGGCGGGATGAGCTGCTAGGCGCCCGGAGCGCAGGAACCGGAACGTACTTGCGGTACGTGAGGATTCCGAGCACCGCGCAACAACGCAGATCGCCCGCCCGGTAGCCAGTGCACCCCGCCTCAAGGGCGTAGCGAGCGCGCATCAGGCTATGCGCACGGAGCGGAAGAACCGGAACGTACTCCCGGTGCGTGAGGATTCTGAGCACCGCGCAACGACGCATCACGCGCGCCCGATAGCCAGTGCACTAAAAAGGGAACTTCATGCCGGGGGGAAGGCCTGCCGTGAGCTTGCCCATCTTCTCCTGCGACGTCTCCTCCGCCTTGCGCACCGCAGCGTTGAACGCCGCCGCCACCAGGTCTTCCAGCATGTCTTTGTCCTCGGCCAGCAGGCTGGGGTCGATGGTGATGCGCTTGACGTCGTGCTTGCAGGTCATCAACACCTTGACCAGCCCGGCGCCTGCCTCGCCTTCGACTTCGATATCGGCCAGTTCGTCCTGGGCCTTCTTGAGGTTGTCCTGCATGGCCTGGGCCTGTTTCATGAGGCCGGCGAGCTGTCCTTTGTTGAACATGGTGAGATCCTTTTCTGGTCAATGAAATGAATGGGGCAGCTGCGCCGGCTAGAGCGGCCGGATGCTGCCCGGAACAATTTTTGCGCCATGGTCACGCACCATGGCCTGGACGAAGGGGTCATTCATGACGACGGTGCGGGCACGATCCAGCTCGGCATTGTCCTTTGCCGTATTGCGGCGCGCGGGCGTGTCGGTGACCGGCCCGATTTCCACGCTCAGGCGCTCGGCGTGGCCTGCGGCGGCGAGCGCGCTGCGCAGGCGCTCGCGGGTGGCCGGCTGGTTGAGCGATTCGCGCTCCACGCGCAGCAGCCAGTGCCCGCCGTCGCGCGCCAGCAATTGCGACTGGAGCGCCAGTTCCCTTACCAATGCCGTGACCGCGTCGGCTGCGATCAACTGCTGCACCACGCCGTGCCAGGTTTCACCTTCCGGCGTGGGAACCAGTGCGGCTGGGGCGGCGTCGGCGCGCGGCTGCAGGCGCGGGCCGGGCTCGGGGAGTTCGCGCACCGGCACGGTGAGCACGGCGGGCGCTGGCTGTGGGGTGGTGGGTGCCTCCACAGGTGCAGGGGGGGGCGGCTCGGGCGCCGCAGCCACAGGCTCTGCATTCGCTTCTATTTTTGTAGCTGTCAGCGCAGGCGCATCCTGCGCTAGAGGCCTATTTTCATCAAAATTTCTGGTTTCTCGAACGACGGGCGCCTCAGAGGTCGGCGCGGCAAGCGGTTCCGCATGCGAGACGTTTTGTCTGGCCGGCCCAGGCGCTTCAGGCGCTTGAACCGGCAGCGCCGTTTTTTTTTCCGCTCCGCCGGCGGCGGGCTTGAACGCCAGCAGGCGCAGCAGCACCATGGTCAGCGCGGCGTATTCGTCGGGCGCCAGGCCCAGCTCGGTGCGGCCGTGCAGGCACATGCTGTAGAGCAGTTGGGTCTCGTCGGGCGGCAGCAGCGCCGCCAGGCGGGCGGTTTCCTGGGCTTCGGCGTCGTCCTCGCCCGACTGGCGGTGGCCGGGCACGGCTTGCAGCACGGCCATGCGCTGCAGCAGTGCAGCCATGTCTTCCAGCGCTGCCGCAGCCGAGAGACCGTGCAGGCGCAGCGCCTCAGCGGTCTCCACCACGGTGCGGCCGTCGCCGCGCGCCAGGGCGTCGATCAGCTGCGTCACATGCGAGCGGTCCACGCTGCCCAGCATCTGGCGCACCGGGGCTTCCTCAATGCGGCCGCTGCCGAAGGCAATGGCCTGATCGGTCAGCGAGAGCGCGTCGCGCATGGAGCCGCGCGCAGCTTTGGCCAGTTGGCGCAGCGCGGCCGGCTCGGCTTCGATCTGCTCTTGTGCGAGCACCTGGACGAGATGCTCCTGAACGGTGTCGGGCGCCATGGGGCGCAGGTTGAACTGGAGGCAGCGCGAGAGCACCGTCACCGGCACTTTTTGCGGGTCGGTGGTGGCGAGAACGAATTTGAGGTATTCGGGCGGCTCCTCCAGCGTCTTGAGCATGGCGTTGAACGCCGTGGTCGTGAGCATGTGGACCTCGTCGATCATGAAGACCTTGAAGCGCCCCTGTACCGGTTTGTAGACCGCTTGTTCGAGCAGGCTTTGCACCTCATCGACGCCGCGGTTCGACGCAGCATCGAGTTCTGTGTAATCGACAAAGCGGCCGGCGTCGATGGCCGTACACGCTGCACAGACCCCGCAGGGCGTGGCCGTGATGCCGCCCTGCCCGTCCACGCCCTGGCAATTGAGGGACTTGGCCAGAATGCGCGAGACCGTGGTCTTGCCGACGCCGCGCGTGCCGGTGAACAAATAAGCGTGGTGCAGCCGCTGCTGGGTGAGCGCATTGGTCAGCGCCTGCACCACGTGCTGCTGACCCACCATTTCGGTGAAATTGCGCGGACGGTACTTGCGGGCGAGCACGAGGTAGGACATGTGGCAGGATTCTATGTGGCTGCGGCGGCCTCGCCCTATCGCCCTTGGGTTATCGCCTTCATGAACGCTTCATCTTGCACTGCGAATATCGGACCCCGTTGCACACAGAAAGCCACCCATGACCTCCAACGCTCTGGCCCATCACTACAACCGCTGGTCGATTGCCCTGCACTGGCTGATGGCCGTGCTGCTCGTCGCCACGGCCACCACCATGGAGCTGAAGGGGATTTACCCCAAAGGCAGCGCTGGACGCAGTCTGCTCATGTCGGTCCACTACGCCCTCGGCCTGTCCGTTTTTGCCTTGGTGTGGCTGCGGCTGCTGGCGCGCGCGCTGGGCCCCACCCCGGCTATCGCGCCGCCGCCGCCCGCCTGGCAGGTTCTGCTGGCCCATCTGGTGCACCTGGCGCTGTACGCGCTGATGATCGGCCTGCCGTTCCTGGGCTGGATGGCACTCAGTGCCAAGGGCGCACCGGTTGCCTTGCCCGGCGGGATGGGTCTGCCGATGCTGCCCATCAGTGAAAGCAAGGAAACGGCGCGCTGGTTCAAAGACCTGCACGAGGCCGGCGCCACAGTGGGCTATGTGCTGGTCGGCCTGCATGCCGCTGCCGCCCTGTTCCACCACTATGTGCAGCGCGACAACACCGTGCTGCGCATGCTGCCGGGTGCGCGCTGAAGCGCACGCGGCGCGTCGCATACAATCATTGGTGACGGGCCTCCCCGCATGGTGAAGCGGCCAACCGGGTCAGGTGGGGAACCAAGCAGCCCTAACTGTGGAGCCAGTGCCGGGGGTAAGGCTCGTCAACTTCTTTTCGCCAGTCGTCATTTGCTGAACGCCTGGCCAGCCGCCTTCTTTCCTTTTTTCAATGCCGCTTGCGGCGCCCCTTTGGGGCCACAGCGGCGCTGTTTGCCGCCCCCTTCTTGCTGCCCAGGCTCGATTCCGTTCCTTTGATCAGGCGGGCAATATTTTCCTTGTGCCGCCAGGCCAGCAGACTCGACATCACCACAATGGCCGCAGCAATGCTGCGCTCGGTGTCCCAGACCACGCCACCCACCAACACGTAGTACACCGGAGCAAACAGGGCGCTGGCCAGCGAAGCCAGCGACGAATAGCGAAAGAAAAACGCCACGATCAGCCAGGTGGCTCCAGTGGCCAGCCCCAGCCAGAGACTGAAACCCACGAGCACACCCAGCGCCGTGGCCACGCCTTTGCCACCCTGAAAGCGGAAAAATATCGGCCACAAGTGGCCCACAAAAGCCGCCAGGCCCACCAGCGCCTGCGTTCCGTCTTCCAGCCCATACGGCGCACCGTACCAACGCACCAGCACCACCGGGAGCCAGCCCTTGGCAGCGTCAAGCAGCAGCGTCACGATGGCGGCGACCTTGCTGCCCGAGCGCAGCACATTGGTGGCGCCGGGGTTCTTGCTGCCAAAGGTGCGCGGATCGGCCAGGCCCATGGCGCGGCTGACGACCACGGCAAACGAGAGCGAGCCGAGCAGGTAGGCGGCAAGCACCGCAGCAAAGCTATAGGCAACAGGCACGAAGAGCACTCCCAAAACAGTCAAAACGAGGATCAGCCGCTGATGGCGCCGCGGCGCGCCATTCTGCCAGCGACGCCATATCCCCTTGCTGCGGCTACTCCAGCGCGCACTGCACCGGCCGGGCGCCCAGCAGTCGCACGCAGACCTGCGGATCGATCTGCACCAGGAATCCGCGCCGCCCGCCGTTGATGGCAATGCGCGGCAGCGCGAGGATGCTTTCTTCAATAAAAACCGGCATTTCGCGGCGCGTGCCAAAGGGCGAGGTGCCGCCCACCAGGTAGCCGCTGTGGCGGTTGGCGACCTCGGGTGTGCAGGGCTCCACCGACTTGGCACCGATCTGGCGTGCCAGGTTCTTGGTGGAGACTGTGCGGTTGCCGTGCATCAGCACCAGCAGGGGTTTGGCGTCCTGGTCCTGCATGACCAAGGTCTTGACCACGGCGTACGGGTCCAGCCCCAGCACCGCCGCGCTGTGCTGGGCGCCACCGTGCTCCAGGTACTCGTAGGGGTGGCTGGTGAACGCCACGCCGTGCGCACGCAGCATCTGTGTCGCGGGGGTTTCGCTGACGTGCGCGGCCTTTTTGTCCTTCTTTGCCATATTGAAAATGATAGCTGCAAGCGTTTACTGGATAAACGCCAGGAGCCATTTTTTGCCTTAAATCGCCGGGTCGCCCGTTTCCCAACGCAAGGTATCAATCGCTGTCAGCAGCTCCGGGCTGAGCGTGGTGCCAAAAGCGGCGATGTCTTCGTCAAGTTGCGCCATCGAGGTCACGCCAATGATGGTGCTGGCGACCTGCCACTTGGTATAGCAAAACGCCAGCGCCATCTGCGTGGGGCTCAATCCGTGGTCGCGCGCCAGCTGGTTGTAGCGGCGCGCGGCCGTCAGCGCCTCGGGGCGGCCCCAGCGCTGCTTGCGCACGCTGGCGTAGCTGGCCATGCGCGCACCGGCGGGTGCATTCGGACCCTCCGTGCCGCTGGCGTCGTACTTGCCGGTGAGCAGGCCAAAGCCCAGTGGCGAGTAGGCCAGCAGGCCCACATCGAGGCGGTGGCAGGTTTCGTCCAGCGCGTTCTCGTAGCTGCGATTGATCAGGCAGTACGGGTTCTGCACGCTCACCACGCGCGGCAGGCCATGCTGCTCGGCCAGCCGGACGAATTCGTGCACGCCATAGGGTGATTCGTTCGACAAGCCGATATGGCGCACTTTGCCCGCACGCACCAGGCCGGCCAAAGCATCCAGCTGCTCATGAATAGGCGTTTGCGAGGTCTCTTTGGCCGGGTCGTAGTACTTGATGCCAAACACCGGCACGTGGCGCTCGGGCCAGTGGATCTGGTAGAGGTCGATGACGTCGGTCTGCAGTCGCCGCAGACTCGCTTCGCAAGACGCGACGATGTCGGCCGGCGTCATGCCCTGCCCTGCACGCACCCAGGGCATGCCGCGCGACGGCCCGGCCACCTTGGTGGCCAGCACCGTCTTGGCACGCAGCCCAGGGCGGGATGCAAACCAGTTGCCCAGAATGGCTTCGGTGGCACCAAAGGTCTCGGCACGCGCCGGCACGGCGTACATCTCGGCCGTATCGATGAAGTTGATGCCGCGCTCTGCCGCGCGGTCGAGCATGGCGTGGGCCGAGGCCTCGTCCACCTGTTCGCCGAAGGTCATGGTGCCCAGGCAGATGGGAGTGACGTGCAGGTCGCTTTGGCCGAGGGGGAGTGTTTTCATGCGTTGCGGGGGCTTGTCAAAGGTTGGCGCTGCAGTTTACGGGCGCAGGCGCAATCGTGCAGGCGAGCCAACGCACAGGGATTTGTCGCCGCCAGGACAAGCCCCCACCGCAAGCCATGAATAATTGGCGGATGTATTCAGAACGCTTTCCCGCCCGCACCGAAGTCGTGCGCATCCGCTCACTCGACTACCACGTCTGGCGCTGGGGCGCGCTGCAGAGTGACGCTCCGCCCCTTGTTTTGGTCCATGGCTGGATGGACGTGGGCGCTTCCTACCAGTTCATGGTCGACGCCCTGCCCGAGGCCTTTGTGCAAGGCCGGACCATCCTCGCGCCCGATTGGCGCGGCTTCGGCCTGACCAAACCACCGGTGCCAACAGACCACTACGCTTTTGCCGATTACCTGGCCGACCTGGACCAGTTGCTGGACCACTACGCCGGCGAGCGCCCGGTGGATCTGGTGGGCCACAGCATGGGCGGCAACATTGCCATGATGTACGCGGGCGTTCGCGCAACGCGGGTGCGGCGCCTGGTGAATCTGGAGGGCTTTGGCCTGCCCGCCTCCCAGCCCGAGTCTGCGGTGCGCCGCTACGGCGAATGGATGGACGAAATCCGCCAGCTCGAACGCGGCGAGATGGCACTCAAAAGCTACGAAGGCCTGAACGGCGTGGCGCGGCGGCTCATGAAGACCAACCCGCGCCTCTCGCAGGACAAAGCCGAATGGCTGGCGCAGCATTGGGCCGCGCCGGACGCGTCAGGCCGCTGGGCCATCCTGGGCGACGCAGCCCACAAGGTCAAAAGCGCGCAACTCTACCGGGTGGACGAAGTGCAGGCACTCTACGCCGCCATCGCCGCGCCCACGCTGGCGGTGGAAGCCAGTGGCGACAGCCTGGGCCAGTGGTGGCAGGGCCGCTACACACTGGCGCAGTATCACGAGCGCCTGAAAGCCGTGGCGAACTGCCGCACCGCCGTCATCGAGGACGCAGGCCACATGCTGCACCACGACCAGCCCGAGGTACTGGCCAAGCTGGTCGAAGCGTTCCTAAGCGACTGAAACCAGCAAAATTTTGATGAAAAAAGGCTTCCAGCGCTTATCCAGAAAGCGCCAGATGCTATCAAAACAGGAATTGGGGAGTTGTCACGCCGCTCGAACGGCGTCGGCCAGACGCTCTGCGCAGCGGCTTGCCTGGGCAGCGTCGCGGGCCTCCACCATCACCCGCAATACCGGCTCGGTGCCGCTGGCGCGAATCAACACGCGGCCCAGTGCGCCCAGTTCGGCCTGCACGGTTTCGGTTTCCCGCGCCAGGTGCGCGTTGCTGCGCCAGTCGCTTCCCGGCGCCAAGCGCACGTTGAGCAGCACCTGGGGGAACAACACCACTTCTTCCATCAGCTGAGCCAAAGTGCGGCCACTGCGCACCACGCACTGCAGCACCTGCAAGGCGCTCACCAGACCGTCGCCCGTGGTCTGCTTGTCGAGTGCCAGCAAGTGGCCCGAACCTTCGCCGCCGAGCAACCAGCCCCGCTTGGCCAGCTCTTCCAGCACGTAGCGGTCTCCCACCTTGGCGCGCACCAGCTGGACGCCGCGTTCGGCCAGCGCCAGCTCCACCGCCATGTTGGTCATCAGGGTACCCACCACGCCGGGCACGAGTTCGTCGCGACCCATGCGCTCGCGCGCCATGAGGTAGAGCAGCTCGTCGCCGTTGTAGAGGCGTCCGGCGGCGTCCACCACCTGCAGGCGGTCGGCGTCACCATCGAGCGCAATACCGTAGTCCGCATGGTTGGCGCGCACCGCCAGCACCAGTGCGTCGGGGTGCGTGGCGCCCACTTCGTGGTTGATGTTGATGCCGTCGGGCGCGCAGCCCATGGCAATCACGTCAGCGCCCAGCTCATGAAACACCTTGGGCGCCACCTGGTAGGCCGCGCCGTGGGCGGCGTCCACCACGATTTTCAGCCCCTTGAGCGTCAGATCGTGCGCATAGGTGCTCTTGCAAAATTCGATGTAGCGCCCAGCGGCATCGTCCAGTCGGCGCGCCTTGCCAAGCGAGGCCGAATCGGCCCACACGGGCGCTTCGGCCAGCGCTTCTTCCACGGCGATCTCCCAGTTGTCGCTCAGCTTGCTGCCCTGCGCGCTGAAAAACTTGATGCCGTTGTCCGGAAACGGATTGTGGCTGGCGCTGATGACCACGCCCAGGCTCGCGCGCTGGGCGCGCGTCAGATAGGCAACCCCCGGCGTCGGCAGCGGACCAAGCAAAACCACATCGACGCCGGCCGAATTGAAGCCCGATTCGAGCGCGCTCTCGAGCATGTAGCCCGAAATCCGCGTGTCCTTGCCGATCAGAACCGTGGGGCGCGCTTCACTGCGCTTGAGCACGCGGCCCACCGCATGGCCCAGCCGAAGAATGAAGTCGGGGGTGATCGGAGACACCCCCACCGTTCCGCGAATGCCGTCGGTGCCGAAATACTGTCTCTGCATGCTGTTCCTCTCAAATATTCTTTTCTTCTGAACGGCTCGATGCGGCTCAATTCACCGGGTTGCTGGCCGCCTGCCAGACGCTCAGGGCCTGTACGGTTTCGGCTACGTCGTGCACGCGCACCACGCGTGCCCCACGCTCTACCGCAAGCAGCGCCGCCGCAATGCTGGGAATGATGCGGGAGCCAACTTCCAGGCCGCTGACAGCCCCCAGTGGCGATTTGCGGGACCAAGCCGCCACCACCGGATAGCCGGCACACAGCAACTCCTGCTGGCGCCTCAGCAGTTCGAAATTCTGGGCCACCGTCTTGCCAAAACCGATGCCGGGGTCCAGCAAAATTCTGGCCTTTTCGACGCCCAGTGCCTGCACCGCTTCGGCACGGTGCCTCAAGAATCCGAGCACTTGCCTCGGAACATCGCCCTCCATGGGCTGCACCTGCATGGTTTGTGGCTCGCGGTGCATGTGCATCAGACAAACGCCGCAGTTGGGGTGTTGGGCCACCACCTGTGCAGCGCCGCTCTGGCGCAGCGCCCACACGTCGTTGATGATGTCAGCGCCCAGATCCAGCACCGCGCGCATCACCTCGGCCTTGTAGGTATCCACCGAAACCGGAACCCCCATGGAAACGACGGCGCGCACCACGGGCAACACGCGGGCAAGTTCGTCGTCCAGCGGCACCGGTGGGCTTCCCGGACGGGTGGATTCACCGCCTATATCGAGCATATCGGCACCGTCTCGCAACAGCACCTCGCAATGGCGCAGGGCGGCTGCGGCGCTTGCGTGCTGCCCACCGTCCGAAAACGAATCAGGCGTGATATTGACAATGCCCATCACCTGCGGGCGGCTGAGGTCGATGGCGAAACGGCTGGTTTGCCAGATCATGGGTGGGGCTGGAGAAGGAGAACGAACAAACGGGGCTTGCGCCCCGTTTGCTTCATTGCAGAAATGCTTGCATCAAGCCGCTGAAGGCGCCGGTTCAGCCGCTACGGCGGGGGTACCGCCGCTGGCGTCGTCGCCCTCGGACGAAGGCGTGCGCGGGGTCCAGTCCTTGGGTGGGCGCGGAGGCTTGCCCGCAATGATGTCGTCGAGTTGATCGGAGTCGATGGTTTCCCATTCGAGCAGGGCCTTGGCCATGGCGTGGATCTTGTCCTGGTTGTCCTCGATCAGTTTGCGTGCCTGGGCGTACTGCTCATCGATGATCTTGCGCACTTCCTGGTCAACCTTCTGCATGGTTGCCTCGCTCATGGTCGTGGTTTTGGTCACCGAGCGGCCCAAAAACACTTCGCCTTCGTTTTCGGCGTAGACCATGGGGCCAAGCGCATCGGTCATGCCGTAGCGAGTGACCATGTCGCGGGCAATCGAGGTCGCGCGCTCGAAGTCGTTGCTGGCACCCGTGGTCATCTGGCCCATGAACACTTCTTCGGCAATGCGGCCGCCAAAGAGCATGCTGATCTGGTTCAGCATGTATTCCTTGTCGTAGCTGTAGCGGTCTTGTGCCGGCAGGCTCATGGTGACGCCCAAAGCCCGACCACGGGGAATGATGGTGACCTTGTGCACCGGGTCGCACTTGGGCAGGAGCTTGCCGATCAGCGCATGGCCCGACTCGTGGTAGGCCGTGTTGCGGCGCTCTTCCTCGGGCATGACCATGCTCTTGCGCTCGGGGCCCATGAGGATCTTGTCCTTGGCACGCTCGAAATCCTGCATCTCGACCGTACGGGCGTTCCGACGTGCGGCCATCAAGGCGGCTTCGTTGCACAGGTTGGCCAGATCGGCGCCGGACATGCCGGGCGTGCCGCGCGCGATGACGCCGGGGTTGACGTCCTGGCTGACCGGAATCTTGCGCATGTGCACGTTGAGGATCTGCTCACGGCCACGAATGTCGGGCAGCGTCACATACACCTGGCGGTCGAAACGGCCGGGGCGCAGCAGCGCAGCATCCAAAATGTCTGGCCGGTTGGTGGCGGCTACCACGATCACACCGAGGTTGGTCTCAAACCCGTCCATCTCGACCAGCATCTGGTTCAAGGTCTGTTCGCGCTCGTCGTTGCCACCGCCCAGGCCCGCGCCCCGCTGGCGGCCGACGGCATCAATTTCATCGATGAAGATGATGCAGGGAGCATTTTTCTTGGCGTTCTCAAACATGTCGCGCACGCGGGCGGCACCGACGCCAACGAACATTTCGACGAAATCAGAGCCGGAAATAGAAAAGAACGGTACCTTGGCTTCACCCGCAATGGACTTGGCAAGCAGCGTCTTGCCGGTGCCCGGAGGGCCTACCAGCAGCAGACCGCGTGGAATGCGGCCGCCGAGCTTTTGAAAGCGCTGCGGGTCTTTCAGGAAATCGACAACTTCCTTGACTTCTTCCTTGGCTTCGTCGCAACCGGCTACGTCGGCAAACGTCACCGTGTTGTTGTTCTCGTCCATCATGCGCGCCTTGCTCTTGCCAAAGCTGAAGGCGCCGCCCTTGCCGCCGCCCTGCATCTGGCGCATGAAGTACACCCACACGCCAATCAAAAGCAGCATGGGACCCCAGCTCACCAGCAGGGTCATCAGCAGCGAGCCTTCTTCACGCGGCTTGACGTCGAACTTGACGTTGTTGTTGATCAGGTCGCCCACCAGACCGCGATCGAGATAGGTGGCGGTGGTGCGGATGCGGCGGTCATCGTTGGTCAGGGCGATGATCTCGGTACCGCCCTGGCCTTCCTGAATGGTCGCGCTCTTGATGCGGTTGCTGCGCACTTCGTCCAGGAATTCGGAGTAGCCCACGTGGCCGGCCGACGCGCTGGCGCGGGTGTCAAATTGTTTGAACACCGTAAACAGCACCATGGCAATAACGAGCCAGACGGCAACTTTTGAAAACCACTGATTGTTCAAGCGGGACTCCAGAGTGGGTGACAGGGCAGATTTGACCCAGATAGAGGCAATTTTAGACTTTTCAAGCCAAGCCTCCCTTTAATGCCTCAGCGACAGGCCATTGCGCCAGCACGGTCTCTCAGGGTTTGGCACGGTGTTTCATGGTTTAAGACCGACCCCGACAAGAAAGGTTTCCGACGATTTGTCGCGCGAGGCCTTGGGCTTGAGCGGCTTGACGAGACGAAAGTTTGCACGGAACGCATCAACCAGCTCGGCATACCCGCCGCCGTGAAACACCTTGGCCACCAGCGCCCCGTCCGCTTGCAGGTGATTGCGGGCAAAGTCGATCGCCAGCTCCACCAGCAGCGAGATACGCGCCGCATCGGTCGCCGCAATGCCGGAGAGGTTGGGCGCCATGTCGGAGACCACCAGATCAACCTTGCGCTCACCAAGAGCGGCCTCCACCTCGGCCAGCACCACTCCCTCACGAAAATCGCCTTGAAAAAAGCGCACTCCATCAATCGGCTCCATGGGCAGCATATCCAGGGCCACGATGGCGCCGGTGCCGCCCAATCGACGACGCACATACTGACTCCAGGCTCCAGGCGCACTGCCCAGATCCACCACCACGGCGCCGGGGCGGATCAGGCGAAAGTGCTCGTCGATCTCCTTGAGCTTGTACGCAGCGCGAGCGCGGTAGCCTTCTTGCTGCGCGAGTTTGACGTAGGTGTCATTGACGTGGTCGTTGAGCCACGCCTTGTTGACCTTCTTGCTCTGGGTTTTGACTTTCATGGGGACCTATTGTCTCCCGGCCCACGACGAAGTCTCTGTATTCAAAATGTGTCCAAAGCCCCATGCGCCGGGCCGCAGATAATACGGGTATGCCCCAAATAGAACTTGACTCGGCCGCGCGCCGCGAATACCGCGCTCAGGCGCACCACCTCAATCCCGTGGTGATGGTGGGCGGCGACGGCCTGACACCCGCCGTACGCAAGGAGATCGACGCTGCACTCAATGCCCACGGCCTGATCAAAATTCGTGTTTTCGGTGATGACCGCGCCGCCCGCGAGCTGATGTACCAGGAACTGGCCGCCGAACTCAGCGCCGCACCCATTCAGCATATTGGCAAGCTTTTCGTGCTGTGGCGCCCACAGCCCGAAAAGGAGCGCAGCGTGGACGAAGACCGCATGCCGGGCCCGCGCGACGTGAAAGTACTCAAATACAGCAAACGCGGCGGTCAGCGCCCCGAAATCAAACAACTGCGTGTGCTGGGCAACCAACGCCTCACGCCGGGTGGCCAGGTGAAACGCGCCAAAAAACCCAGACTCACATCCATCAAGAAGCGCCAGGCCCCTTGATGCCATGAGCGGAGCGAGTCCGGCGCAGCCGCGCCACGTCATCTGCATGAAATGGGGCCACAAGTACGGCCCCGAGTACGTCAACCGCCTGTATGCCATGGTGCGGCGCCACCTGCGCGGACACTTCCACTTTGTCTGCCTGACGGACGATGCAACCGGTATCCGCAGTGAGGTGCAGTGCTTGCCGATTCCGCCGCTGGATTTGCCCGCAGGCATTCCCGAGCGCGGCTGGAACAAGCTGGCCACGTTCAGTGCGGACCTGCATGGCCTGAAGGGAACGGCGCTGTTTCTTGACGTGGACGTGGTGGTGACGGGCAGCCTGGACGACTTTTTCACCCAGCCGGGTGAGTTCCTGATCATCCATGACCACAAGCGCCCCTGGCGCATCACCGGCAACTCGTCGGTGTACCGGTTCGAGCTGGGCGCGCACCCCGAAGTGCTCAGCTACTTCCGCTCACACTTCAATGAGATTCGCGCCAAATTTCGCAATGAACAGGCGTATTTGTCGGATTTTCTGCACCGCCAGGGCAAGCTCAGCTATTGGCCCGCAGCATGGTGCCCCAGTTTCAAGTACCACTGCATTCCAACCTGGCCCACCAACTACTGGCAGCCCCCCTTCGTACCCGAAGGCGCGCGCGTCGTGATCTTTCATGGCGAATGCAATCCGCCCGACGCACTGGCCGGCCGGCGCAACCGGCGTTTTCGTTTCATCCGGCCGGCCACCTGGGTGGCAGAGCACTGGTACGAATAGAGCGATGGAGAGCGCGCTTAGGCGTCTCTCTTGGGTCCAGCGGTACACCACAGCACCATCAGCGCGCACAGCCACTGCAGGCCCAACATGGCGCTGCCTGCGCTGTGCCACAAACGCAGGTTCTGCCGCGCCTCAATGCGGGGGGCCACGCCGAATTGCACCAACACTGCCAGCAGCATTCCGCCCAGTATGAAAAGCATAGCTGCTCGCGCCCATGGATACTGCGTTACCTCCCCTTTTGGCCTGGAAATCAGCAGCAGCAAAAGGCCGCAAGCGACCGACACCCAGGTCTGTGCAGCAAACAGCCGTGCGGCCATGTGGCCGGCCATGGCCGGCGTTGGCAAATAGGCGAACAACAGCGGCACGACGAGCGCACCCAAGGTGGTCAGGCTCCCCCACCACAACGCGGCCAGCAGCACGGGCAGCCGTTCGCGCATGCTCAGGCATAGTTGACGGCGACGATCTCGTAATGGCGTATGCCGCCTGGCGCCACCACTTCAGCGGTGTCCCCCTCCGACTTACCGATCAGCGCGCGCGCAATGGGACTGCCAATGTTGATCAGGCCTTGCTTCAAGTCGGCCTCATCCTCACCAACAATCTGGTACGTGACTGCTTCACCGGTGTTTTCGTCTTCCAGACGGACGGTGGCACCAAACACTACGCGGCCTTCCGCGTCGATGGCAGTAGGGTCGATGATTTGCGCAGCCGAGAGCTTGCCTTCGATTTCCTGGATGCGTCCTTCAATAAAGCCCTGGCGGTCTTTGGCGGCGTCGTATTCGGCGTTTTCGCTCAGGTCGCCCTGGGCCCGTGCTTCGGCAATGGCTGCGATGACCCCTGGGCGGTCGACGGTCTTGAGGCGATGCAGCTCGGCCTTGAGCTTCTCGGCGCCGCGTTTCGTGATGGGAAGAGTGGCCATGGCCTGACGTCTCCGTTGGTGTTGGTGCGCTGTTGACAAGCGCGGCAATTGTCTTCGCATGCACAGCCAGAGTGCGGTGTGCCATGCCCCAAAAGCAAACCGCCGCACGTTGCCGCGCGGCGGTGTTGTTCATGCGGCCATTATGCCGCGTTTGCTTTGCTTAAAAAAATGGCAAAGCTACACCAGCAGTTGCGCGTGCATTTCCTGTACCGAAATCACATCGAGTTGGTCCACGTGCCGCAGGCCCTCCACAGCCGCCTCTGCGCCGAAAATGGTGGTGAAGGTCGTGACCCGCGCCAGCAGCGAACTGGTGCGGATGGCGCGCGAATCGGCAATGGCGTTGCGGCGCTCTTCGACCGTGTTGATGACCATGACAATCTCGTTGTTCTTGATCATGTCGACGATATGCGGCCGTCCTTCGGTCACCTTGTTGACCACCTGCACCGCGACGCCCGCTGCTTCAATGGCCGCTGCCGTGCCCTTGGTGGCCACCAGCTCAAAGCCCAATTGAACGAGCTGGCGCGCAATATCGACAGCGCGCGGCTTGTCGGCGTTCTTGACAGTAAGGAAGACCTTGCCCGACTTGGGCAGCACGGTGCCAGCGCCGAGCTGGCTCTTGACATACGCCTCGCCAAAGGTCTTGCCCACGCCCATGACTTCGCCGGTGGATTTCATCTCGGGGCCGAGGATGGTGTCCACGCCGGGGAACTTGACGAAGGGGAACACGGCCTCCTTGACGCTGAAGTACGGCGGTGTCACTTCCTTGGTGATGCCTTGCGAAGCCAGCGTCTGGCCCGCCATGCAGCGCGCCGCGACCTTGGCCAGCTGGATGCCGGTGGCCTTGCTGACGAAAGGCACGGTGCGTGATGCCCGTGGGTTCACTTCGAGCACGTAGATGACGTCCTTGCCATCCACCTCCTGAATGGCGAACTGCACGTTCATCAGGCCCACCACGCTCAGACCTTCAGCCATGGCCCCAGTCTGGCGCTTGATTTCGTCTATGGTGGCCGCTGCCAGGTAGTACGGTGGCAGCGAGCAGGCCGAATCGCCGCTGTGCACGCCCGCCTGTTCGATGTGCTCCATGACGCCGCCGATGAAGGTGACACCTGCAGAGTCGCGCACGCAGTCCACGTCGCACTCGATGGCGTTGCTCAAAAAGCGGTCCAGCAGCACGGGCGAGTCGTGGCTCACCTTGACGGCTTCGCGCATGTAACGCTCGAGGTCGCGTTGCTCATGCACGATTTCCATGGCGCGGCCACCCAGCACATAGCTCGGGCGCACCACCAATGGGTAGCCCAGGGCTTCGGCCTTGGCCAGCGCGTCGGCTTCGGTCCGCGCCGTGGCGTTGGGCGGCTGGCGCAAATTGAGCTTGTGCAGCAGGGCCTGAAACCGCTCGCGGTCCTCCGCAGCGTCGATCATGTCGGGGCTGGTGCCGATAATGGGCACGCCCTCGGCTGCCAATGCCAGCGCCAGTTTCAAGGGCGTCTGGCCACCGTATTGCACGATGACGCCTGCGGGTTGTTCCTTGTCGACAATTTCCAGCACGTCTTCCAGCGTCACCGGCTCGAAATACAGGCGGTCCGAGGTGTCGTAGTCGGTGGAAACCGTCTCGGGGTTGCAGTTGACCATGATCGTCTCGTAGCCATCCTCGCGCATGGCAAGGGCCGCGTGCACGCAGCAGTAGTCGAACTCGATGCCCTGGCCGATGCGGTTGGGACCACCGCCCAGCACCATGATCTTCTTGTTGCTGGTCGGCAGGGCTTCGCACTCGCTGCCCTCGGCCTCGTAGGTCGAATAGAGGTAGGCGGTGTGCGTCTCGAATTCGGCGGCGCAAGTGTCCACGCGCTTGTAGACCGGACGCACGCCTTGCTGGCGGCGTGCCTCGCGCACGGCTTTTTCCGTGGTCTTGAACAGCTTGGCCAGGCGCCGATCGGAAAAACCTTTTTGCTTGAGTGTACGCAGCGTGGCGGCGTCCATGGAACCCAAGGCGCCCTCGCCTTTTGCGGCCACGAGCTGGTCGATGTCGAGCTCGATCTTCACGATCTGCTCGATCTGCACCAGGAACCAGCGGTCAATTTTGGTGAGTTCAAACACCTCGTCCACCGACAGCCCCATGGCAAAGGCGTCCCCCACGTACCAGATGCGCTCGGGGCCGGGCTCGCCCAATTCGCGCTCCAGCACCTCGCGGTCCTGGGTTTTTTCGTCCATTCCATCCACGCCCACTTCCAGGCCACGCAGGGCTTTCTGGAAAGATTCCTGGAAGGTCCGGCCCATGGCCATCACCTCGCCCACGCTCTTCATCTGCGTGGTCAGGCGGCTGTCGGCGGTCGGGAACTTCTCGAAGGCAAAGCGCGGAATCTTGGTGACTACGTAGTCGATTGACGGCTCAAACGACGCCGGTGTGGCGCCGCCCGTGATCTCGTTGCGCAATTCGTCGAGCGTGTAGCCCACGGCCAGCTTGGCCGCCACCTTGGCAATCGGGAAACCCGTGGCCTTGGAAGCAAGTGCCGACGAGCGCGAGACGCGCGGGTTCATCTCGATGACGATCATTCGGCCGTCCTTCGGGTTCACCGAGAACTGCACGTTCGATCCGCCCGTATCCACGCCGATCTCGCGGAGCACCGCGAGGCTGGCGTTGCGCATGATCTGGTATTCCTTGTCGCTCAAGGTCTGCGCCGGGGCCACGGTGATCGAATCGCCCGTGTGCACGCCCATGGGGTCGAGGTTTTCAATCGAGCAGATGATGATGCAGTTGTCCGCCTTGTCGCGCACCACCTCCATCTCATACTCTTTCCAGCCGAGCAGCGATTCCTCGATCAGCAGCTCATTGGTGGGCGAGGCTTCCAGGCCACGCTTGCAGATGGTCTCGAATTCTTCCGGGTTGTAGGCGATGCCGCCGCCGGTGCCGCCCAGCGTGAAACTGGGGCGGATGACGGTGGGAAAACCCAGCGTTTTCTGCACCACCCAGGCCTCGTCCATGGTGTGGGCGATGCCCGATCGCGCCGAGCCCAGGCCGATGCGCGTCATCGCATCCTTGAACTTGAGACGGTCCTCGGCCTTGTCGATGGCTTCGGGCGTGGCGCCGATCAGCTCCACCTTGTATTTGTGCAGCACCCCGTTGCGCCACAAATCCAGCGCGCAATTGAGCGCCGTCTGCCCACCCATGGTCGGCAGGATGGCGTCGGGGCGCTCCTTGGCAATGATTTTCTCTACCGTCTGCCAGGTGATGGGCTCGATGTAGGTGACGTCGGCTGTGGCCGGGTCGGTCATGATCGTCGCGGGGTTGCTGTTGATCAGGATGACCTTGTAGCCCTCCTCGCGCAGTGCCTTGCAGGCCTGAACACCGGAGTAGTCGAATTCGCAGGCCTGGCCAATGATGATGGGGCCAGCGCCGATGATGAGAATGCTTTGAATGTCTGTGCGTTTTGGCATGAAGATCAGTCGTTGGGGTCGGCTGGAGCGGCAGTGGGCGCGGCAGGCGCGACATCGCCGGGGCGTCGGCGCAGGCGCTCAAGCAGCACGGCGGCGCGCTCTGCGGGCAGGTTTTTCTGCATCAGCTGGAGCAAACCATCGCCCTGCACCAGAGGGCTGAGAACCTCGGTCTCGGCCTCGTGGAATGTGACATCCCACTCGGCCAGGACTTCGTTGAAAGTGGCGTCGTCCCAGGTCTTACCCTTGGACACCAGCGTGACCAAGGGCATGGCCTTGCGTTCCACAAAGGCCTTGCGGTAAGGTTTTTGCTGCCAGCGCTCGGCAAACCACTCGCGGTGCGGAGAAGCAAGTGTCAGCAGGCGTTTGTGGATCGCCTTTTCGAGCGCCGCTGCGGGAAATTTGAAGAGCTTCATGCTGCTACCGAAACCGCCGTAGCCGCCGCCTTGCTGTGTGCAGCGCGCATGGCGTCGATGAAGCGGTCAAACAAATAGTCCACATCGTGCGGGCCCGGCGAAGCTTCCGGGTGCCCCTGGAAGCTGAAGGCTGGTTGATCGCGGTAGGCCAGGCCCTGCAAAGTGCCGTCAAACAGGCTGATGTGCGTGGCACGCACCTGCGCGGGCAGGCTGTCCGCATCCACCGCAAAACCGTGGTTCTGGCTGGTGATGCCAACGCGCCCGGTGTCGAGGTCTTTGACCGGATGGTTGCCACCATGGTGGCCGTGGCCCATCTTGAAGGTTCGGGCTCCAGCGGCCAGGGCCATCAGCTGGTGGCCCAGGCAGATGCCAAAGGTGGGAATGCCGGTGGCGACAATTTCGCGCACCGCATCAATGGCGTAGTCGCAGGCCTGCGGGTCACCCGGGCCGTTCGACAGAAAGATGCCGTCGGGCGCCAGCGCCAGGGCCTCACGCGCCGGGGTTTGCGCCGGCACCACGGTGACGCGGCAGCCGCGCTCGGCCAGCATGCGCAGGATGTTGAGCTTCATGCCGTAGTCGTAGGCGACGACGTGGTGGGTTGGGGATTGCTGCTGTCCATAGCCGCTGCCCAACTGCCACTCCGTCTGGGTCCACTCGTAAGGCGCGCGCACCGACACCTGGCGCGCCAGATCCAGCCCTTCCATCGATGGCGCAGCGCGCGCGGCGGCCAAAGCCTCCTCGCGGCGCTCGGCGGTCACCGCTTCGCCCGGCGCGAGCGCCAGGATGCAGCCGTTTTGTGCCCCATGGGCCCGCAGGTGGCGCGTGAGCTGGCGGGTGTCGATATTGGCAATGGCCACCGTGTTCGCGCGCATCAGGTAGCCGGACAGGCTGTCGGTGCTGCGGAAGTTGCTGACCAGCAAGGGCAGGTCTTTGATGATCAGTCCTGCGGCATGGACCTTGTCGGCTTCGATGTCCTCGGCATTGACACCGTAGTTGCCGACGTGAGAGACCGTGAGCGTCACGATCTGCTGGCAGTAACTGGGGTCGGTGAGGATTTCCTGGTAGCCGGTCATGGAGGTGTTGAACACCACCTCACCGACGGTGGAGCCGGCGGCTCCAATCGAATTTCCGACAAAGACCGTGCCGTCTGCAAGCGCCAGGATGGCGGGCGGGAAATTTCCCTTGAGAGACAAAAGCACTGGGTTCTCCGAATGGTTACGGTCGCCCGGCGCCTGCGCGCTGCCCCGCATGGCGTGCGTGGGCGGCAGCTCTCAGATGGGTTGTTGCTTTGGGTGCGATCGGGCGACGCTGTTGCGAGAAAAGCTCCTGATTGTAGCCGCAGGCGCCTCTTCCCGCCGGAAGGCATGCTGCTCTCACCGCGTCGCCGAACGGTCTTTGGTACGCTTGAAGTCAGCGCGCGCTGGCGCTGGCGTGCAGGCAAATTGCGGCCGCCGCAGCCACGTTGAGCGACTCTTCGCCACCCGGCTGGGCAATGCGGATGCGCCGGGAGGCCCGCCCCTCCAGCTCGGCCGACACGCCCTGCCCTTCGTGGCCCAGCACCCAGGCACAGGGCCAGGGCAGTTCCGCGCGATGCAGGAAGTCGCCTTCGTGCACATGGGTCACCAGCATGGGCACCCGCAGCGGCTGAAGGTCTTCGAGGCTTGCGGCTTCGATCAGGTCCAGTGCGAAATGCGCGCCCATGCCCGCCCGGAGCACCTTGGGCGACCACAGGGCAGCGCTGCCCTTGAGGGCAAGCACCTGCCGAAATCCAAATGCGGAAGCACTGCGCAGGATGGAGCCGACATTGCCAGCATCCTGCACGCGGTCGAGCACCACCGTCGCCGCATCGGGTTGCAGCGCGGTGGCAGCAGGCAGTTCGATGATGAAGCCCATGCGCGCTGGAGACTCCAGGCCGCTGATGTCGGCAAACAAGGCATCGGACAACACTATCGTTTTGCTAGCTGCTAGCGCCCATTCCACCTGCGCCAGAGGCCAAAAAGACTCCGAAAAAACCGCAATCGAGACACGCTGTCCCCGCGTCAGCGCTGCACGGCAGAGGTGATCGCCTTCGACCCAGACGCGGCCCTGCTTGCGATATTGCGTGCTGTCCTGCGCCAGTCGGCGCAGATCTTTGACGAAGGCGTTGTCCCGCGAATGGATCGCTGTCACCAAGGGCGAGGTCATCGGCAGACCTCTTCACGCAGGCTCTGCGCCACGGGCGCAAAAGAGCGCCGATGGTGAATGCATGCGCCATGCACGTGCAAGGCAGCCATGTGTGCGGCCGTACCGTAGCCCTTGTGTCCGGCAAAACCGTACTGCGGAAATGCATCGTGCACCTGCACACACCAACGATCCCGGTGCACCTTGGCCAGAATGGATGCAGCCGAAATGGCTTGTACCAACGTGTCGCCCTTGACGATGGCCTCGGCCGGCATATCGAGCAGCGGCAGGCGGTTGCCATCGACCAGCACCATGGCCGGTTTGAGCCGCAAACCCATCACGGCCCGGCGCATGGCCAGCAGCGTGGCCTGCAGGATGTTGAGCCGGTCGATTTCTTCCACGCTGGCCTCGGCAATGCTGCAGCACAGCGCCTTGGCGCGAATTTCGTCGTAGAGCTTTTCCCGCCGGGACGGCGTCAGCTTCTTGGAATCAGCCAGTCCGGCGATGGGATGCAAATCATCCAGGATGACGGCCGCCGCCACCACCGGGCCTGCCAGCGGGCCGCGACCCGCCTCGTCCACCCCCGCCACCAGGCCGCGAGGGTGCCATGGCAGGCAGGATTGTTCAGGCCGTGGGGGCAAGGACTTTCTGGATTGCATCGGCGGCCAGTTGGGGGGTATTGCGCTGCAAGCTTTGGTGCAGTGCGGTAAAGCGCTGGTGCAGCGCGGTCATTCGGTCAGGGTCCTGCTCCAGCGCATCGAACCACTGCAACACCGCAGCGGCCAGCGACTGCGGCGTGGCATCGTCCTGAAGAAGCTCGGGCACGACAAAATCCTTGCACAAGATATTGGGCAAACCCACCCAGGGCTGCAATTGCTTGCGGCGCATCAGGCGCCAACTCAGCGGGTGCATGCGGTAGCCGATGACCATGGGGCGCTTGAACAGCGCGGCCTCCAAGGTCGCAGTGCCGCTGGCAATCAGCGTCACATCACAAGCCGCCAATGCCGTGTGCGATTGACCGGAAATGACCTGCAGCACATCGCCCAGACCGCAGGTGCGCGCCGCTTGCTCGATACGGTTGAGTAAGGCCGGGACCGCAGGAACTATCATTTTTATAGCCGGAAGCGCTTGATGGATAAGCGCTGCAGCCTCAAAGAACCTTGGAGTGATGTACTGCACCTCGGCCGACCGGCTGCCTGGCAGTATGGCCAGCACCGCATCATGGTCCTGCAGCCCCAATACGGCACGGGCTGCGCGGCGGTCGGGCTCCATGGGAATCACTCCGGCCAGAGGGTGCCCCACATAGGTGGCGGCAATGCCGTGGAGCGCAAGCAAAGCTGGTTCAAAGGGAAAGATGCAGAGCACATGGTCGGCTGCGCTGCGGATTTTCTCCACCCGATCTGCACGCCAGGCCCAGATGGACGGGCAGACAAAATGCACGGTCTTGATACCAGCGGTGCGCAGGTCGGCTTCCAGTCCCAGATTGAAGTCGGGGGCATCGATACCAATAAACACGTCGGGCGGGCCACCCAGCAGCCGCCCGCGCAGCTGGCGCCGCATGCGAATGAGTTCGGCGAGACGGCCCAGCACCTCAAAACTGTAGCCGTGAACAGCAAGCCGCTCACTGGGCCACCAGGCGTCAAAACCTTGCCCGGACATCTGGGGGCCGCCAATGCCGAATGCCTGCAGATCGGGCCACAGGCCGCGCATGCCGCTCAGCAGCAGGCTGGCCAGCAGATCGCCAGACGTTTCGCCCGCCACCATGGCGATGCGCGGTTGCTGCGCCATATCCTCAGCGAACAATGCCGCGCGACGACGCATCGAGCAGATTGAGCATCAACGCCACGTCCTGCTGCGCCTCCTCGGTCGGCAATGCTGCAATGGCCGCGCGCGCTGCCGCCAGCGTCAGCCCCTGGCGATAGAGAAGGCGGTGCATCTGCTTGATGACCGCAACCCGCGCGCTGGAAAACCCCCGCCGCCGCAGGCCTTCGGCGTTCAGGCCGCGCACCGCCAGCGGGTTGCCGTCCACCATCATGAAGGGCGGAACGTCCTGCGAAATATGGCTGGCAAAACCCGCCATGACATAGGCGCCCACGCGTGTGAACTGATGGATGCCCGTCAGCCCGCCGATGATGGCGAAATCGTCGATCTGCACATGTCCCGCCAGCGTCGCATTGTTGGCCAGCACCGTGCCATGGCCCACCGTGCAGTCGTGCGCGATGTGGACGTAGGCCATGATCCAGTTGTCGTCGCCTACCGTCGTGACTCCGCGATCCTGCGCCGTGCCGGTGTTGATGGTGCAGAACTCGCGGATGGTGTTGCGATCGCCAATGACCAGGGCCGTGGCTTCGCCGGCATATTTCTTGTCCTGGGGCGGCGCGCCGACGGACGCAAACTGAAAAATGCGGTTGTCCTGGCCAATGCGGGTGTAGCCATCAATCACGCAGTGCGCCCCCACCGTGGTGCCCGCACCAATGCGCACGTTCGGTCCGATGACCGCGTACGGTCCGATCTGCACCGAAGCGTCGATCTGCGCTGCCGCGTCCACCACGGCGGTGGAGTGAATGTGGGCCGCTGCCAATCCCGCGCCCTCCGTCAGCCTACGGCGCGCATGGTGCACATGAGTTGGGCTTCACAGGCCACTTCGTCACCCACGCGCGCGATGCCTTTGAACTTCCAGATGCCGCCACGTACACGGTCGATGGTGATGTCCAGCATCAGTTGGTCCCCCGGTTCGACGGGGCGCTTGAAGCGTGCGCCATCGATGCCGACAAAGTAGTAAATATTGTTTTCATCGGGCACCTGACCCATGGCGTCAAACGCCAGCAGGCCTGCGGCCTGGGCCAGGGCTTCAAGAATGAGCACTCCTGGCATGACGGGGTGGCCGGGGAAATGCCCCATGAAATAGGGCTCGTTGAAAGTGACGTTCTTGACCGCCTTGATGCGCGTGTTGCGTTCGAGTTCAAGCACCCGATCCACCAGCAGAAAGGGGTAGCGGTGGGGGAGCTGTTTGAGAATTGCGTGAATATCCATCATGAGCGTTCGATCTTGTTGTTCTGCAGGAGGCCTTCAAGCGCCTTGATGCGCTCGCGCAAGCTGTGCAATTGTTTGAGCGTGGCGGCGTTCTTTTCCCATCGCGCATTGTCATCGATAGGAAACATGCCCGTGTACTGACCTGGCCGCGCCAGGGAGCGGGTCACCACGGTGGCTGCCGACACATGGACGTCGTTGGCCACGCTGAGATGGCCCAGCACGATCGCGCCGCCGCCAAAAGTGCAGCGCTCGCCAATCTGTGCACTGCCCGCCACCCCCACGCAGCCGGCCATGGCGCTGTGGCGCCCTACGCGAACGTTGTGACCGATCTGCACCAGGTTGTCGATCTTGACGCCGTCCTCGATCACCGTGTCATCCAGCGCGCCACGGTCGATGCAGGTGTTGGCACCGATTTCCACATCGTCGCCAATGCGCACGGCGCCGAGCTGCTCGATCTTGACCCAGGTGCCTCGCTCGGACGCAAAGCCAAAGCCGTCGGCACCGATCACGGCGCCGGAATGCAGGACGCAACGCTCGCCGATATGGCAGTTTTCACCCACGGTGACACGAGGATGCAAGACGGTTCCTGCGCCAATGCACGCGCCCCGCTCCACTACGCACAGAGGTCCGACGCAGGCCGTGGCATGCACCTGCGCATCAGCGCTCACCACCGCGCTCGGGTGAACGCCGGCCCGCAAGGGCGGCGCCGTGCGGCGCTTCCACAACTGGGTGGCGCGAGCAAAATAGACGTAGGGATCTTCCGCCACGATGCAGGCCCCGCGCGCGCGCGCCGAATCTGCCATGGCCGGAGCCACAATGACGCAAGCCGCCTGAGAGGCGGCCAGTTGCTGCTGGTAGCGGGGATTGCTGAGGAAGCTGAGCGCATTCGCGCCCGCCGTCTCTAGCGGTGCCAGCCGCTCAATACACACCTGGGCGTCTCCGTGCAGGCAGCCGCCCAAGGCCTCAGCGATTTCCCCCAGGCGAAGACTCACGCCAAACCCGCAGAATGCTCGGCGCGCTTATTTGGCCGGCGCAGCATTGAGCGCCTTGATCACTTTGTCGGTGATGTCGTTCTTGGGGTTGATGTAGACGGCCTGATCAAGAATGATGTCGTATTTTTCTTGCTCGGCAATCTGCTTGACCACCTTGTTCACACGATCGCCCATCTGGGTCAGCTCTTCGCTCTTGCGCAAGTTGAGGTCTTCCTGAAATTCGCGCCGCTTGCGCTGGAAGTCACGGTCCTGATCCACCAGCTGGCGCTGGCGGGTGGTGCGCTGGCTCTCGGACAGCGTGGGCGCCTCACGTTCAAATTTTTCGTTCGCGGCCTTGAGTGCATTGCCTTGATCGAGCAGTTCCTTGTCGCGCCGCGAGAACTCCTGCTCCAGCTTGGCTTGCGCTGCTTTGGCGGTGTTGGCTTCGCGAAAGACGCGTTCGGTATGCACGAAACCGGCCTTGAATTCCTGGGCCTGCGCGGGCACCCAGGCAGCCACAGCGGCCAGCGCCAGGGTGCAAGCGGCGAAACGAGAAGTATGTTTCATTAGAAAGACGTTCCGATCTGGAATTGCAATTCCTGAATTCTATCCCCGGCGAATTTGCGCACTGGCTTGGCGTACGCCAGGCGCAGCGGTCCGAGTGGCGAGATCCAGCTCAGGCCCACGCCCACTGAGGCACGCATTTCGCTGAAACGGACACGCTCGTTGTCGCCATACACGTTGCCAAGGTCGGCAAAAGTGAACACGCGCAAGGTGCGATCGTTGCCGGCGCCCGGGAAGGGGGCGATCAGTTCGACGTTGAGTGAGACCTTTTTCGGCCCACCCAAGGATGCACCGGTCACGTCGCGCGGGCCCAGGGTGCCCTGATCAAAGCCACGTACGGATCCCAGGCCGCCCGAATAGAAGTTCTTGAAAACCGGGAACGGCCGGCCGTTGATGCCCTTGCCCACCCCCACTTCTCCGTTAAAGGCCAAGGTGAACTTCTTGTTCAGCGGCACATACTGCTGGTACTGGTAATTGGCCCGCACGTAGCGCGCATCTCCAGCGACGGACCATTCCGAATTGAACTTCTGATAGACCCCTACATTGGGGGCCAGCGCGCTGTCGCGGCTGTCGCGCGACCAACCAATCGTGAGCGGCACCGCCGAGCTGCTGTAGCCATAGCGGTCCGCATACACCAGATAGGCCGCAGGAATGTTGGTCCCCGGCTTGATGCGGGTTTGCTCCAGCCCGCCGCCAAAAAACACGGTGTCGGTTTCGCTGAATGGCACACCAAAACGTGCGCTGGCGCCGGTCGTCACCAATTCGTAGTTGCCACCCTGGTCTTCATAGGGTTTGTCGGTGCGGTAGTACAAGTCGATCGTGCGCGAAATACCGTCCTGGGTGAAATACGGATTGGTGGTGCTGAATACCAAGGTACGTTTGTACTTGCTGGTATTGACGTCGATGCCCAGGTAGTTGCCCGAACCAAAAACGTTTTCCTGCTTGATGGCAAACGAGAAAGACACTTTCTCGGCACTGGAAAAGCCCGCGCCCAGCTGCAGGGAACCCGTCGGTTTTTCTTTCACGCTGATCACCAGATCGACCTGATCGGGTGCGCCGGGTACTTCCTGGCTCTCCACGTCGACCTCGGTAAAGTAGCCAAGGCGGTCGACGCGGTCGCGCGAGAGGCGGATTTTCTCGCCGTCATACCAGGAGGCCTCAAACTGGCGGAATTCGCGCCGCACCACCTCGTCCCGCGTGCGATCATTGCCCGCGATGCTGATGCGCCGCACATAGGCGCGGCGCTGCGGATCGGCGGTCAGCACAAGCGCCACCTGGCCTTTTTCGCGGTCAATCTCGGGAACGGCTTCGATGCGCGCAAAAGCAAAGCCAAAATTTCCAAAGTGGTCAGAAAACGCCTTGGTGGTTTCTGCCACCTGATCGGCGTTATAGGGCTCGCCGGCGCGGATCGCTACCAGAGATTTGAACTCGTCATCGCGGTCCAGGTAGTTGCCCTCCAGCTTGACGCTGGAGACTACAAAGCGCTCCCCTTCGGTCACGTTGACCGTGATGGAGATGTCCTGCTTGTCCGGCGTGAGCGCCACTTGTGTGGAATCAATGCGGAACTCCAGGTAGCCGCGCTGCAGGTAGTAAGAGCGCAGCGTTTCCAGATCGGCATTGAGTTTGGCGCGCGAATACCGATCTGACTTGGTGTACCAGCTGAGCCAACCACCAGTGTCCTGGTCAAACAGGCCCTTGAGCGTCGATTCACTGAAGGCCTTGTTGCCCACAATGTGGATGTCCTTGATGCGCGCCGTATCGCCCTCGGTTACCGTGAACGTCAGATTGACGCGGTTGCGCTCAATCGGCGTAACCGTAGTAACCACTTCGGCGGCATAAAAACTCTTGTTCAGGTACTGGCGCTTGAGCTCTTGCTCGGCGCGATCGGTCAGCGCCTTGTCGTACGGGCGCCCGTCGGTCAGGCCGATGTCGCGCATGACGTTCTTGAGCGTTTCTTTGTCGAACTCGCGTGCGCCAGCAAACTCGACATTGGCAACCGTGGGACGCTCCTGTACCACCACCACCAGCACGTCCCCCGAAGCTTCGAGGCGCACATCGGTAAACAGTCCCAGACCAAACAGGGCCCGAATGGCTGCGGAGCCCTTGTCGTCGCTGTATTCGTCGCCCACGCGCAGCGGGAGCGACGCAAACACCGTCCCCGGTTCCACGCGCTGCAGGCCTTCGACGCGGATATCGCGGACCTTGAAAGGCTCCAGAGCCCAGGCGGCCTGGGCCGCGAGAACCAGGGCTGCCACGGCCGCAACGGTCCGCACGCCAAAGCGAGGTAGTTTTTTATTCATGGAAAGAGGTCGATGTCGGTACCACCGTGCGCCAGCGCCCGGGGCCCGCAGGTTAGCCAAACAGCCGGTTCAGATCGTTAAACAATGCGATGGACATCATCAGCAGCAAAATGGCGACACCGCCGCGCTGCAGCTTTTCCATCCAGGCCTCGGACACACCCTTGCCCGTGAGACCCTCCCAAAGATAATACATCAGGTGCCCCCCATCGAGCACCGGCAAGGGCAGCAGGTTCAGCACGCCCAAGCTCACGCTGATCAGTGCCAGAAACGTCAGATAGTGCGTCAGTCCGCCATGCGCTGAACGGCCAGCGTAGTCGGCAATGGTCAGCGGACCGCTGAGGTTTTTGATCGAGGCTTCTCCGATCAGCATGCGGCCCATCATTTTGAGCGACAGCGCAGAGACCTGCCAGGTGCGCTCGACACCGCCCCACAGACCTTCCAGCACGCCATAGCGCACGGTGGTGAACTGCGGCGGCTCGCCCACGTACGCGCCGATACGGCCAATCTTCGCGCCCTCTTCATCCGCGAGGTCGGGAGCGATATCCAGCTCCAACAGGCGTCCGCCCCGCTCGATGCGCCAAGGCTGCGCCAAAGGCGCGCCAGCCCGCACCGAAGAGCGAATGCGCTCACGCAATTGCTGGGCATCGCCAATATCCGCATCGCCGATGCGCAAGACCAGATCGCCCGGCTGCAAGCCAGCGCGAGCCGCTGCGCCGCCCTCCATCACCTCGCCGATGACCGGCCGAGTCCAAGGCGTGACAATGCCAATTTTTCGAAGCAGCTGGGCATCGGCTTCGCGTACATCAATCTGATCGAGTGGCAACAGCACAGAGCGCAGCGGCGCGCCAGGGCGGACCTCCACTTCCAGCCGCACTGGCGTGCTGTCCAGCGCACCGCGCGTCAACGTCCAGCGCAGGTCCTCAAACGAGCGCAACTCGCGCGGCTCGTCGTCGCCGAGCGCAGCGCTTTGAATGCGTTCGCCGCCGTGCAGCCCTGCCACCTGTGCAATGGAGCCAGCCGGCGGGCTGGAAATGTAGGCCATGGGTTCCTGGACACCCGCCCAATTCACCAACGCATACAGAAGCACCGCAAGCAACAGATTGGCCAACGGCCCCGCAGCAACAATGGCGGCGCGCGCGCGCAAGGGTTGCGTATTGAATGCCAAGTGCCGCTCCTCGGGGGACACTGGGGCTTCGCGCTCGTCCAGCATGCGTACGAAACCACCCAGCGGAAAAGCGGCCAATACAAATTCGGTCGATGAGCCCTTGGGTTGCCAGCGCAACAAGGGTTTGCCGAAGCCAATGGAAAACCGCAGCACCTTGACACCGCAGGCCACAGCCACACGGTAGTGGCCGTACTCGTGCACGGCAATGAGGATGGCAAGCGCGCCAATGAAAGCGATCAGTGTCAGCACGTGCAACTCCTTGCGAAGGTCAGGCCGCCATGCGCGCGGCGTGCTGCTGCGCGCTGCTGCGCGCCTGTGCATCAAGCTCAAGCAGCGCCGCCAGCGAATCGGGTTTGGAGGAGGGAACTGCGGTCAAAGTTTCGACATTCAAGGCGTGAATCTGGTCAAACCGGATGCGCCGCTCCAGAAAAGCCGCCACGGCCACCTCATTCGCTGCGTTGAGCACCACCGTGCTTCCCGGCGGAGCCGCCAGGGTTTCCCAGGCCAGGCGCAGCGAAGGGAAACGCTCTGGATGCCCGTGATCGTCGATGGACTCGAAGGTCATCGCGCCAAGTGCATGAAAATCGAGTGCCGCCGCGCCCGAGGCGACACGCTCGGGCCACGACAGGCCGTACGCAATAGGCACGCGCATGTCTGGTGTGCCCATTTGCGCCACCACCGACATGTCGCGGTACTGAACCATGGAGTGGATGGTGCTTTGCGGGTGAATGACCACATCCAGCTGCTCTGGCGCCAAACCAAACAAATAGCGGGCCTCGATGACTTCGAGCGCCTTGTTCATCATGGTGGCCGAATCGACCGAGATCTTGCGTCCCATGACCCAATTGGGGTGGGCACAGGCATCCTCGGGGGTCACGTCGCGCAAGCTGCC
Organism: Simplicispira suum; assembly: GCF_003008595.1. GTDB lineage: Bacteria > Pseudomonadota > Gammaproteobacteria > Burkholderiales > Burkholderiaceae_C > Simplicispira > Simplicispira suum. The sequence continues at coordinate 224,509 of NZ_CP027669.1, forward strand.
CGGCGCGCGCGAGCGAAACGGGCCGCCCGAGGCGGTGAGGATGATTTTGTCGACCCGCTCACCCCAGGTCGCAGGATCGTCCGGCAGAGACTGAAAAATCGCCGAATGCTCGCTGTCAATCGGCAGCAGCGTCGCATGGCCGTCCCGCACCGCACGCAGAAAAACTTCGCCACCCACCACCAACGCTTCCTTGTTGGCCAGCAGCAAGCGCTTGCCGGCGTGCGCGGCCGCCAGACAGGGCGCCAGACCGGCGGCTCCGACGATGGCCGCCATCACGCTGTCGACCTCTGCGTGAGATGCTATTGTTTCAAGAGCGTCCGGCGCTTGCAGTACCTGCGTTGGAAGCCCATTGGACTGAATTTTTTCCGCCAGATCGCGGGCATGTGCCGCGCTTGCCATCACCGCGTAGCGGGGCCGAAACTGCGCGCATTGCGCCAGCAACAGATCGGTTTGCGTGGCGGCGCTCAAGGCAAAGACTTCAAAGCGCTCAGGGTGGCGCGCGATCACATCCAGGGTGTTCTTGCCAATCGACCCGGTGGAACCGAGCACCGTCACGCGCTGGCGCATCACGACACCAGACGGGTGAGCATCATGGCGATGGGCAGCGTAGGCAACAAGGCATCGACGCGGTCCAGCACTCCGCCGTGGCCGGGCAGCAGCTTGCTGCTGTCCTTGGCCCCCGCACTGCGCTTGACCAGCGATTCGATCAGATCACCCACCACGCTCATGCAGGCCATGAAAAGCGCGCCCAGCACCAGCAGCCAGGCGCCCTGGCTCCACAGCCGTGAATAAAAGCTGGGCACGGCTGCCTGCCAATGCGCGTCGGCCAGAACCCAGCACAGGCCCAGCAGCAATACGCCCGCCATGCCACCCCAGACGCCTTCCCAGCTCTTGCCGGGGCTGATGGAAGGCGCCAGCTTGTTCTTGGTAAACCGCAGGCCAAACGTGCGGCCAGCGAAATACGCGGCAATGTCGGCCATCCAGACCAGCGTCATCACCGAAAGCAAAAAATTGATCCCAATAACGCGCGCCTGCACCACCGCCAGCCACGCCAGCCACAAGCCGAGCACACCCAGCACCAGACGCAATGCGCGTGGGATGCGCGGCCAACCCGGCACGCCTGTGCGCAGCAACCAGGCGCTGCCCAAGACCCACACACCCCCGCTAACAATCCACAACAGAGCCAGCGGCTGCGTTATCCATCCGCCGAGCCAGGCTGCGGAACACAGCGCCACACAGACGGCGGAAAGCGCCAGCGATGCCGCAAACGAGCAGCCGTTGAGGCGCCCCCACTCCCATGCGCCGCCAGCCATCAACACCAACACCACCCCGGCAAACGCTACGGGGTCGGGATAGAACAGCGCAGGCACCAAAATGGCCAGCAAAACCAGGGCGGTGAGAATGCGCTGCTTGAGCATGAAGGCCTTTCAGGCGCGCGCCAGCACCGGCGGCTCACTGGCAAGTTGTTCGGAAATCAGGCCAAAGCGGCGCTCGCGGGCATGGTAGGCGGCAATGGCAGCATCCAGCGCCGCCTCGTCGAAGTCGGGCCAAAGCTTGTCGCTGAACACCAGCTCCGAATAGGCCGCCTGCCAGAGCAAAAAGTTGCTCAAGCGCATTTCGCCTCCGGTACGGATCAGCAGATCCGGGTCGCGCACATGCGACAGCGCCATGGCTGCGTCCAGGCTCTCCGGCGTAATGGCCTCGCCGCGTGCGGCCAGACCGGCCGCCGCCTGGGCGATATCCCAGCGCCCGCCGTAGTTGAAGCAAATATTGAGCAGCATGAGCTGGCAATGGGCCGTCTGCGCTTCCGCCTGCTCCAGACCGGCGCGCAAATGCGCCGACAGGCTGGCACGGTCGCCCACGAAACGCACGCGAATGCCATCGCGCGCCAACTGGGGTACTTCGCGGCCGATGGCCCGTGCGAGCAACTCCATCAGGCCCGACACCTCGTCCGCTGGGCGGCTCCAGTTCTCCGATGAAAACGCGAACACGGTCAGTGCCGACACCCCACGCTCAGCGCAGGCCTTGACGCAGCGGCGCAAGGCATCCACGCCCTGTTTGTGACCCGCCAGGCGCGGCAAAAAGCGGCGCTTGGCCCAGCGGCCATTGCCATCCATGACGATGGCAATGTGCTCAGGAGCAGGCAGAGGTGAGGCCATGGAGGGAGCGCGGTGCCGCAGCAGCTTCACACCGCCAGGATGTCCTGCTCCTTGGCAGCCACCAAGGCATCGATTTCGCTGATGTGGCGGTCGGTAATCTTCTGAATATCGGCTTCGGAGCGTTTCTGGTCGTCTTCGGACGCCAGTTTGTCCTTCACCATGCGCTTGACCGCTTCATTGGCGTCGCGGCGCAGGTTGCGCACGGCGATCTTGGCTGACTCGCCTTCGTTGCGCGCCAGCTTGGTCATTTCCTTGCGGCGCTCTTCGCTCATCGGCGGCATGGGCACGCGAATCAGCTCACCCAGGGAGGCGGGGTTGAGTCCCAGATCGCTCTCGCGAATCGCCTTTTCGATCTTGGCGCCCATGTTCTTTTCCCAGGGCTGCACGCTGATAGTGCGCGCATCGAGCAATTGCACATTCGCCACTTGGCTCAGCGGCACCATGGAACCGTAGTACTCGACATGGATCGAGTCGAGCAAGGCCGGGCTGGCGCGGCCAGTGCGGATCTTCTGCAGATTGTTCTTGAAGGCAACAATGGACTGATCCATCTTGCCTTCCATGGTCTTTCGAATGTCGGCTGTCATGTTCTTTCTCCTCGAAATCGGGGATCTGTGGCCGCGCAGCGCTTCACGCGTGCACCAACGTGCCTTCGTCCAGACCCATGACGACGCGCTTGAGTGCGCCGGGTTTGAAGATGGAAAACACCTTGACGGGGAGCTTCTGGTCACGGCACAAGGCAAACGCCGTGGCGTCCATGATGCCCAGATTGCGTGCCATGGCTTCGTCAAACGTCAGTGTGGCATAGCGCGTGGCTGAGGCATCCTTGTGCGGATCGGCGGTGTACACGCCATCGACTTTGGTGGCCTTGAGCACCAATTCCGCACCAATCTCCGCGCCCCGCAGGGCGGCGGCCGTGTCGGTGGTAAAAAAAGGATTGCCGGTGCCGGCAGCAAACACCACCACCTTGCCTTCTTCCAGGTATTGCAGCGCCTTGGGACGCACATAGGGCTCGACCACCTGCTCGATGGAGATGGCCGACATCACACGCGCTGTGAGCCCCTGCTTGTCCATGGCATCCGCCAGCGCCAGTGCATTCATTACCGTGGCCAGCATGCCCATGTAGTCGGCCGTGGCGCGGTCCATGCCTTCGGCGCCGCCTGCGACCCCGCGGAAGATGTTGCCTCCGCCAATGACCACCGCCACTTCGACGCCCATGCGGGTGACCTCAGCCACCTCCCCCACCATGCGCACGATGGTCGCGCGGTTGATGCCGAAGGCATCTTCGCCCATGAGCGCCTCGCCCGACAGCTTGAGCAAAATGCGCTTGTAGGCCGGCGTGGAGGTGGTCATGGGGTTCTTTCGTAAGACGGAGCAAAAATGGGCGGATTGGTCGTCGAAAACTCAGGCGCCAGCCTTGGCAGCAGCGACCTGGGCAGCGACTTCAGCGGCGAAGTCATCCACCTTTTTCTCGATGCCTTCACCCACCACGTACAGCGTGAAGCCCTTGATCTGGGTGCCGCGCTCCTTGAGCATTTGCTCGACGCTTTGCTTGTCGTTCTTCACGAAAGCCTGGTTGAACAGCGACACTTCCTTGAGGTACTTCTGCACGCCGCCTTCGATGCGCTTGGTCACGATTTCATCGGACTGCACCGGCTTGCCTTCGGCCTGCGCCTTGGCCTTGTCTTCCGCTGCCTTGGCGGCGGCGACCGAGCGCTCTTTCTCAATCAGTTCGGCGGGCACGTCGCTGCTGGCCAGGGCCACGGGCTTCATGGCGGCAATGTGCATGGCCACGTCTTTGGCAGCCGTCTCGTCGCCTTCGTACTGCACCACGACGCCGATGCGCGTGCCGTGCAGATAGGACGCAAGCTTGTCGCTGCCAGCAAAACGCTGGAAGCGGCGAAACGACATGTTCTCGCCGATCTTGCCAATGAGGCCCTTGCGCACGTCTTCCAGCGTGGGGCCAAAGCTGTCCTGCTCATAGGCGAGCGCACCCAGGGCGGCGATGTCGGCAGGATTGTGCTGGGCGACCAGTTTGGCTGCGGCATTGGCCATGGCGATAAAGCTATCGTTCTTGCTGACAAAATCGGTTTCGCTGTTCACTTCGAGCAGGGCGCCGGTATTGCCATCGATGAAGCTGGCCACCACGCCTTCGGCGGTGATGCGCGATGCTGCCTTCCCGGCTTTGGTGCCGAGCTTGACGCGCAGCAACTCTTCAGCCTTGGCCATGTCGCCAGCGGCTTCGGTCAGCGCCTTCTTGCATTCCATCATCGGCGCGTCGGTCTTTGCGCGCAGTTCGCCCACCATGCTTGCGGTAATTGCAGCCATCAGTCATTCTCCAAAGTCAATTCATATCAGGGTAAAAAAAAGGGGGCAATCGAGCCCCACTTTTTTCCGCGACAAAGCGCCGCGCGGACAGGGGGGTTCAGGCTGCGGAGCTTTCCACTTCGACGAACTCGTCCGAAGCTTCTGCGGAAACCGCCTTCACCACATCGTTCACCGCGTTGTTGCGGCCTTCGATGACTGCGTCAGCCATGGCACGCACGTACAGATCCACCGCCTTGGCGGAGTCGTCGTTGCCGGGGATGACGTGGTCAATGCCTTCGGGCGAGTGGTTGGTATCGACCACGCCAATCAGCGGGATGCCGAGCTTCTTGGCTTCGGCAATGGCGATCTTGTGGAAACCCACGTCGACCACGAAGATCGCGTCGGGCAAAGCAGCCATGTCCTGAATGCCGCCGATGTCTTTTTCGAGCTTCTCGATCTCACGCGTGAACATGAGTTGCTCTTTCTTGCTCAGGGCTTCAAGGCCACCTTCCTGCTGCGCCTTCATGTCTTTGAGGCGCTTGATCGAGGTCTTGACGGTCTTGAAGTTGGTCAACATGCCGCCCAGCCAGCGCTGGTTCACGTAGGGCACACCAGCGCGCAGGGCTTCAGCGGCAATGGTGTCACGGGCCTGGCGCTTGGTACCGACAAACAGCACGGTGCCGCGGTTGGCGGTGAGCTGCTGCGCGAACTTGGCCGCGTCCTGGAGCATCGGCAGCGACTTTTCCAGGTTGATGATGTGAATCTTGTTGCGGTGGCCGAAGATGAACGGTGCCATCTTGGGGTTCCAGAAACGGGTCTGGTGGCCGAAGTGAACGCCGGCTTCCAGCATTTCGCGCATAGTGACTGCCATAAAAGTGCTCCAAAGGTTGGGTCTAAAATCCAGTCCGACATCGCGGCCCGCCACTCAAGGGCAAGGCCGCAACACCTTGGCGGGACTGGTTTGCTATTGGTTTCGCTAGGGTTTTCACGCCCCGCAAAACCCAAGGATTCTAGCATAGGCATGGCAAAAGACCTTGACAGCACGCTGCGCCTGCTGCACGCCGGCGGCACCACTGCAACGGCGGAAATGGAGCGCTGCCTCGATCGGGCGCACGCTCCCGAGTGCCAGCATGTCTTCACGCCCTTGCTTGCCGGGCAAGCCGCGCGCGAAGCCGCCAACCCAGGGCAGGCCCACCGTCCCCTGGCCGGGCTGGCGGTGTCGGTGAAAGAACTCTTCGACATGCAAGGCATGACCACCCGGGCGGGCTCCACGGTGCTGGCCGAGGCGCCGCCTGCGGCATGCGATGCAGCGGCCGTGCAGCGTCTGCGCGCAGCAGGCGGCGCTGTGATCGGGCGCACGCAGATGGTGGAATTCGCCTTTTCCGGCGTGGGCACCAACCCGCACCATGGCACGCCGGCAGCGTTTGATGGCCGCTTTGGCGCACTGCCAGGGCCAGCGCGTGTGCCCGGCGGGTCGTCCTCAGGCGCGGCGGTATCCGTGGCCACCGGGGCGGCATTTATTGGCCTGGGCTCAGACACCGGGGGTTCGATCCGCATTCCTGCGGCCTTGTGTGGCATTGTGGGCTTCAAGAACACCGCCCGCCTGGTTCCCACCTCGGGCGCCGTGCCGCTCTCGACCACCTTGGACACCGCGTGCGCCATGACGCGCTCGGTACCGGACGCTGTGCTGGCACACGAGATTCTGGCTGCGCGGCGCGTGACGCGCAGCCAGGCGCCCCTATCTGCCTGGCGCCTGGCAGTGCCCGGCGGGGTGTTTCTCGAAGGCTTGGAGCCCCCCGTGCGCAGCGCGTTCGAGCGCAGCGTCGAGCAGTTGCGCCGCGCCGGCGCGCGCATCGTCGAAATCGAACTGCCCGAAGTCGCGCAACTCTCCGGCCTGCAGGCCACAGGCGGTTTTGCCGCAGCCGAGAGTTACGCCTGGCACCGGCAACATCTGGCCCAAAGCGGGCCTGCCTACGACCCGCGCGTGCGGGGGCGCATCGAACGCGGCGCGCGCATGTCTGCGGCCGATTACATCGATCTGCTGCACGCACGCACCGCCTGGATCGCGCAGATCGAGGCCGCCATTGCCGGCTTTGACGCCCTGCTCTCACCCACCGTCCCCATCCTGGCCCCACTGCTCGCGTCCGTTGCACCGGCCGACGGCACCAATCCACAACAGGATGCAGCGCGCGACGCGGAGTTTGGACGCGTCAATGCCCTGCTGCTGCGCAACCCCAGCATTGTCAATATGCTCGACGGTTGTGCGCTGTCGTTGCCCTGCCACCAGGCCGGAGAACTTCCGGTCGGCCTGATGCTGTGGCACGCCGCGATGCACGACGATGCGGTGCTCAATGTGGGCCTGCGCGTCGAAGAACAACTACAAGAATCATAGCTACTAGCGCTTGATGGATAAGCGCTAGAGGCCAAAAACACCTCAAATTCATGAAGATTGCGATTGTGGGCGCCGGAGTGGCCGGCGTGACCACGGCTTACGAGTTGGCGCGCCACGGCCATGCCGTTACCGTGTTCGAACGGCGCGCCAGTGCCGCCGAGGAAACCAGCTTCGCCCCAGGCGCGGTGCGCGGCCTGGGTCCACTGGCTCCCTGGGCGCTGCCCGGGTCGATGGGCGTGCCGCGCGCTCTGGGCAGCTCAGCCAGCGTTCAGGCGGGCCGGGCCAGCAGCCTGGCGGAGCTGCGCTGGCTCTGGCAATGGCAAGGCGCTGCGCGCAAAGCACTGCGAAGTGGCGAGCCGACACCCGCCATGCGCGCGCTGGCGCAGCTCTCGCAATGGAGCCAGCACTGCTACCTTGACACCACCGAAGCCCTGGGGCTGGAGCTGGAGCACAGCCGCGGCGCTCTGCTGCTGCTTCGGGACGACCGCACCGCCGCGCCGCTGCGCCAGGCCGTACAGGCACTGCGCAATGCGGGGGCGCCGCTGCACGAACTGGACGCCGCAGCGGCGCGCAAGCTCGAACCTGGGCTGGCCGAAAACACCGATTTCGCGCTGGCGCTGCATCTGCCCCAGGCCGAGGCAGGCAACTGCCGGCAGTACAGCGTGCTGCTGCGCCAGGCCGCGCAGCGCCTGGGCGCCGAATTTGCTTTTCAAACCGAAATCACCGCCATTCGCAGTGCCTCAAGCGGCACCAAACTGCAAGTGCGCGGCGAAGCCGAACCCCGGCGCTTCGATGCTGCCGTGCTGTGCAGCGGTGCCGATGCCCTCTCCTTGCTCGCGCCGCTGGGCGTACGCACCGGCATGGTGGCGCTGTGGGGCTATTCGCTGACCGCGCCGCTGCGCGAAGGTGCCCCTGCGCCGCAAGGCTCCGTGCTGGACGTGGCACGGCAGGTGAGCCTGGCGCGCCTGGGCCAGCGCATCCGCGTCTCCGGTGGCGCCGAGCTGGGCGGCACAGGCGAGGCGCAGCATCCAAAAGCCTTGCACGCGCTCTATGAGGCTCTGGACATCTGGTTTCCGGGCAGCGTCCGGCGCGGCGCGGGCCTGCAGATATGGCGCGGCGCCCGTGCCATTCGCGCCGGCGGCCTGCCCCTGCTTGGCGCCAGCGGCGTTCCAGGCCTGTGGCTCAACCTGGCCCACGGCGACAGCGGCTGGTCCCTGGCCAGCGGCTGCGCGCGTCTTCTCGTACAGCAACTGGGCGGACGCGAATCGGCGCTCTCGCCTGCCGAAATGGCGCACTTCGCTCCCACCAGCTAATCGCGCGCGCCTCAAAGGCGCATTGCCTGCCCATAATGGCGCACATGCTGCGCATCCGGCCCGATAGCCCCCACCCGCTGTACGACCTGGCGGCAACGCGCGCCATTGAGCACAGCGCGGCGGCAAGCCTGCCGCCCCACACCCTGATGCAGCGCGCCGGCCTCGCCACCGCACGCCTGGCACGCGCCTTGGCGCCGCACGCCCGCGCCGCATGGATCGTCTGCGGTCCGGGCAACAACGGCGGCGACGGGCTGGAAGCCGCCGCGCACCTGCACCGCGCGGGCATTCGCGTCACCGTTACCTGGCTGGGCAGCGAGGGCCGCCTGCCGCCCGATGCCCAGCACTCGCTGCAACGGGCACGGGACGCGGGCGTGGATTTTGCTGATGCTCCCACCATCGCACTTACAGCGGCCGACATCTGCATAGACGCATTGCTGGGCATCGGCCTGGCGCCGGGCGGTGCGGCGCGCCCACCGCCACCCCACTGGCTTGCCTTGCTGGCGCAGTTGCGCGCCGCCCCCGCCTGCCTGCTGTGCGTGGACCTGCCCAGCGGCCTGCAGACCGATACCGGCGCCTGGGCAGCTGGCTTTGCGCCGGATGCGCCTGCGCAGGCCGCCTGCCACACGCTGGCGCTGCTCACACTCAAGCCCGGCCTCTTCACCGCCCAGGGGCGCGACGCCGCTGGCACCGTATGGCTGGACACACTGGATGTCCTTGCCGATGAATCTCTCGCCAGCGCCCGGCTGACGGGCCCGTCCCCGGCCGCGCAGCGCGCGCATGCCAGCCACAAGGGAAGCTACGGCGATGTCGCCGTGGTCGGGGGCGAGGGCTTGGCACGGCGCGGCATGGGCATGGAAGGTGCTGCGTTGCTCGCCGCCAGCGCGGCCTTGCACGCCGGCGCCGGCCGTGTGCTGCTGGCGCTGCTGGACGATGGAGCGCTGCCGGCAGCCGTTGGGGCGCCCGAGCTGATGCAGCGCCGCTTCGAGGCGCTCGATCTGGAAGCGCTCACGGTGGTCTGTGGCTGCGGCGGCGGTGAATCCGTGGCCGAGGTACTGCCGGCCGTTTTGGCGCGCGCCGCCCGGCTGGTGCTTGACGCCGATGCGCTCAACGCCATCGCCAGCGACGCGGCGCTGCAGACCGCCTTGGCGGAACGTGCCACACGCCGGTGGGGCACCATCCTGACACCGCACCCGCTTGAAGCCGCCCGCCTGCTGGGCTGCAGCGCACAGGCGGTGCAGGCCGATCGGCTGGCGGCAGCGCAGCGCCTGGTGCAGCGCTTTGGCTGCGTCTGCGTGCTCAAGGGTTCGGGCAGCGTAGTGGCCGGGCCGGGCCGGGTGCCCGCCATCAACCCCACAGGAAACGCGCGACTGGCCACGGCCGGCACGGGCGATGTGCTGGCCGGCATGCTGGGTGCCCACTGGGCGGCAGGGAAAGAATCTTTCGCGGCGGCGTGCAGCGCCGTCTACCAGCACGGTCGCCTGGCCGACCGCTGGTCTGAAGGCCAGGCACTGGTTGCCAGCGCGCTCGCCAAAGCGTCGAATTTTGATTGAAATGAGGCTCTAGCGCTTATTCCACAAACGCTAACAGCTCCTGAAATAAGAGCAAAACGGCCCGGCTGCAAGCGCGGGCCCGGCAGACCCGCTCTGCGCCTCAGTGGCGAGATCCGCGTCCCTTGCCCGAAGGCGCCTTGGTCAGCAAGGAAGCCTTTTGCTTGGACTTGGCGCCCGATCCGCCGGCATCCTTGGGAGTCGGCGCCTCGCGGTGGCTTCGTGAAGGCACTGGCGCGGCCTCCTCGCTGGCCCGCCGCGCGCGCGCAGGCTTGTCGCTGCTTTTGCCATTTTTCTTGCCGCCACTGCGCTCGCCAGCGCTGCGCGGCGCGGCGATCTCGCCCTCGTTGACGAGACGGAAATCAATGCGCCGGCCGTCCAGATCCACACGGCTGACCTGCACACGAACGCGCGAGCCAATGGCATAGCGGATTCCGCTGCGCTCGCCACGCAGCTCCTGCCGCGTTTCGTCGAACTTGAAGTAATCGCCACCCAGCTCGGTGATGTGCACCAGGCCCTCGACGTACATGGCGTCGAGCGTGACGAATATGCCAAAGCTGGTGACCGAGGACACCAAACCGCCATATTCCTCGCCCAGGTGTTCGCGCATGTACTTGCACTTGAGCCAGGCCTCGACGTCGCGGCTGGCCTCGTCGGCGCGGCGCTCGTTGGCGCTGCAGTGCAGGCCGGCTGCCTCCCAAGACTGCGTCTCCAGCAAAGCTGCTCCGGTCTCCTTCTTGCGCGGCTCAGCCCCAGGCTTCTGCGCCCGTGCCGCCAGGCGCTTGCTCAGCTTGGCATGCGCTTCGCCTGGCAGCGGCAGTGCCGGCAGCCGGTAGCGCGTATTGCCCAGAATCGACTTGATGACGCGGTGCACCAGCAGATCGGGGTAGCGGCGGATCGGACTCGTGAAATGTGTGTAGGCCTCGAACGCCAAACCAAAGTGGCCGCTGTTGTTGGGCGTGTAAATGGCCTGCTGCATGGAGCGCAGCAGCATGGTGTGGATCTGCTGGGCGTCTGGCCGGTCCTTGGTGGCTTCGGCAATCGCCTGAAATTCGGACGGAGCCGGGTTGTCGCTGATGCTCAATCCCACCGCCATGGCCTTCAGGTAGCTGCGCAGGATGTCCTGCTTTTCGGGCGTGGGGCCTTCGTGCACCCGGTACAGGCCGTGCTGCTTGCCCTGGGCGATGAAGTCGGCGCTGCAGACGTTGGCGGCCAGCATGGCCTCTTCGATCAGCTTGTGGGCGTCGTTGCGCGTGCGCGGAATAATTTTTTCGATGCGGCCGTTGTCGTCGCAGACGATCTGCGTCTCGGTAGTTTCAAAGTCCACCGCGCCGCGCTCACGCCGCGCGATCAACAGAGCGCGGTACACGTCGTGCAGATTGAGCAGATCGGGAATTCGCTCCGTGCGTTTGGCCGCTTCCGGACCGCGCGTATTGGCCAAAATCGCCGCCACTTCGGTGTACGTGAAGCGCGCATGGCTGAACATCACCGCCGGATAGAACTGGTAGGCGTGCACTTCGCCCTTGGCCGTGATCAGCATGTCGCAAACCATGCACAGGCGTTCCACGTCGGGATTGAGCGAACACAGCCCATTGCTGAGCTTCTCGGGCAGCATGGGAATGACGCGGCGGGGAAAATACACGCTGGTGGCGCGGTCGTAGGCATCGACATCGATGGCGCTGCCCGTCTGCACATAGTGGCTGACATCGGCAATGGCGACCAGCAGGCGCCAGCCCTTGGCGCGACCGACCTTGGCGGGCTCGCAGTACACGGCGTCGTCGAAGTCGCGCGCGTCTTCGCCATCGATGGTGACCAGCGGCACATCGGTCAGGTCGATGCGGCCTTTTTTGTCCTGCGGGCGCACTTTGTCCGGCAGCGCGGCGGCCTGCGCCAGGCAGGTCTCAGAAAACTCGTGCGGAACCCCGTACTTGCGCACCGCAATTTCGATTTCCATGCCGGGGTCATCGACCTCGCCCAGCACTTCGGTGATGCGCCCCACCGGCTGGCCGTAGAGCGCGGGCGGCTCGGTCAATTCGACTACAACGACTTGTCCCGGCTCGGCAGCGCCCAAAGCGCCTTTGGGAATCAGCACGTCCTGGCCATAACGCTTGTCTTCGGGCGCCACGATCCAGACCCCGCTCTCCTGCAGCAATCGGCCAATCAGGGGCTGCTTGGGGCGCTCGATGATCTCCACCACACGGCCTTCGGGCCGGCCGCGCCGGTCCTGGCGCACGATGCAGACCCGCACGCGGTCCTTGTGCAGGACGGCGCGCATCTCGTTGGGGGGGAGAAAAATATCAGACAGGCCATCGTCGCGCAAGACAAAACCGTGGCCATCGCGGTGCCCTTGAACCGTGCCTTCAAATTCATCGGAAGGCTGGTTGACGGGCAATTTTTCGCTCATTTTTTTGCTATACAATCTCGTTCTTTCCTGAAATGCCCAGGTGGCGGAATTGGTAGACGCACTAGTTTCAGGTACTAGCGAGTAACATCGTGGAGGTTCGAGTCCTCTCCTGGGCACCAAGTTTAACGAGAAGCCGCTGCATCAGCGGCTTTTTTGTTTTTATTGGCCTGCGCGCCGCGTCAGCACTGCGTCCACTGCTATAAAATTCAAGCCTTCGATATCTGGCCCAGATGGCGGAATTGGTAGACGCACTAGTTTCAGGTACTAGCGAGTAACATCGTGGAGGTTCGAGTCCTCTTCTGGGCACCAAGCAAAAAGCCGCTGCAGTTGCAGCGGCTTTTTTGTTTCCAAGGCGCTTGGGGTTTTCTAGGCCTTACCCGCGCATCAAAGCCTTGAGAACGTTCTGCAAACGGCGGGCGGCGGCAGGCTCGCTGGGCTGAGCAAGCAGCTGGGCCACATCCTGGGCCCACGTCTGCGCCGGCGCCGCTTCGTTGCGGCGCGTCAGCAGCTGCAATTGCATCATGCGGCGATCGGACAGATGCTCGGCCGGAGTCGGCACCTCGGCAGCGATTTCGAGCCGCAGCAACAGATCGGCACTGGAGACCTTTCCGCCCGTTTGCGAGGCCGCGGCCAGCGCCTGCGTCCAGGCATTGCGCACGGCGCCCGTCACACTGCGGCCAAATTCCTGCGCGGGCGGCACCATGTCTGCGTCCCGCTTTTCCCACGCGCTCAGCAGCTGCGAAAGCGCCTCTCCGTGCGCCTGGGCCGCCAGTTTGCGCAGAGCTGCCTGGGCATGCTCGAGCGCCTCGCGCTGCGCGCGAAAGGCCGCATCGCCCAGCCGTGGGCCCCGGTCTTCGTACGCTGGCCGATCGCCAAAGCGCCCCGAACCGCCGCCGTCTCGGCGCCCGTCTGCCGGGCGACCATCGCGCCGCTCGCCAGGACGTGCACCTCGGCCTGGTGCCGCTGGCACATCCTTTTTCATTCCTGGCCGGTCGTCGCCGCGCACCGCCACCACCGGGCGCGGCGGCGGAGGGGGCGCCGACGGCTTGGCTGGCGGGTTCTCGTCGGCCGCAGCGCCCTGCGATTCGGCAGCCTCCTGCGAGCTCGGCTCCGAAGGGCTGGGCGCGTCGCCACCAGCTTGCCCAGGCTCTTGCACGAGCTTTTGCGCAGGAGCCTGGGTGGCGGCATGCGCAGCCTGACCGCGAAGTGCCGCCTCCAGTGCGCTCATGGCAGCTCGAATGCGCTGCGCGTCACCGCTGGCATTGGCAGCATCAAGTGCCTTGGCCGCCTCGAGCACAGCCTTGTCGTGGGCACTGGCCTGGCCCGCGCCCCTTTCGCGCTCTGCGGTCTTGCGGTTGAAAGCGTCATCAATGGGCTTACGGAACGCGTCCCACAGCTTTTGCTCCTGGCGGCGCTCCAGCGGCACCGTCTGGGCTTCCGTTTGCCAGCGCAGCTGCAAGGCCTTGACCGCATCCACACGCAGCATGGGCGCTGCTCCCAGGGCGACGGCTTCTTCAATCATGGCGTGGCGCCGCTCCAGACTGGCGGCCTGCGCAGCCTCGAAAGGCGCTGCCGCAGCCTCCATGCTGCGCTTCCACTGCGGTTGCAGTTCGGTCAGCAGCTTCTCCCCCACATGGCCCCCGTCCCGCCAACGGGCGCCAAACTGCTGAAGACCGCGCAAAACCGACTTCCAATCGGTATTGGCGGCGTTCTGCTCGCCCCAAGCCTGGAGCTCAGCAATCAAGGCCAAACGCTGCGCCCTGTGCTCTGCTGCGTCGGTGCGCACTTTTTCCAGCCAGGCCTCAACCACCTTGTGCGCCTCATTGCAGGCTTCGTCGAACTTCTTCCACAAGCCATGGTTGGGCGCCCCGCCCTGGTCGGCCTGCTTCCATTGCTCGCGCAGATGGCGCAAGCTCTCTTGCATCTTGCGTCCACCCAATGCCTGGCCTTCCGGCCGCTGCAACAAGGCCTGCGCCTTGGCTACCAAGTCTTCCCGCACCTGATCGGCGCTCCAGCGCTGCCAGCCCTCAAGTTCACCGGCCGCCACGAGTGCAGTGTGCACGCGTTGCTCGAGCGCGGTATCAATATGCCGGCCATGCTGCTTGAGCACGGCACGCAGAGCGGTCGCTGCACCGGCACTTGCCTTGCCGTGGCCTTGCGCTGTTTCTTCTTCCAGTTTGCTCAGAGCGTCCGTGACGCGGGCTGCGGATTGCGCGGCCAGCTCCGGGGCCACCCTGGGCTTGCTCGGCCGCTGGGCCGCAGGAGCAGCAGCAGGCGCCTCACCGCGCGCCGCGCGCAATGCTTCCGCCCACATGGGGACTGCTGGAAGCGGGGCCTGCGCATCCGCAGCTGCGGCGGCGGCCTGCCCGATAGCGGCCTGGAATGCTTCCCAAACCACCAGCAGTTGCGCCTTGGATGTATCCAGCAAGGGGGAAAGCGTGCTTCGACACTGGGCCAACTGGCATCGCCCGCAAGCGCCTGTGCCTGTTCCTGCCAGTGCTGAACGTCGGTCAGAAGTGCGTCTTGAGCGGCGTGCGCATCCTGCCAAGGCTTGGTGGACAGCACTTCGATACGTTGCGCCAGCAGCACCGCCGCTTCACGCTGCACCTGGACACGGTGTTGCAGGTCTTCAATCACCTTGATGCGCTCGGCCAACTGCGTCTTGAGTTCGGCCAGAGGTTCGCGCGAGAGCGGCGCGCCGGCCTTGGCCGCATCGCGCTGCCAGGCCATGGCGTCGGCAATGTTCAGCTTGGGCGCTGCCAGCAGGGCATGGGCCTTTTCTGCCCACTCGGCGGCGATCGCCTCCTGATTTTTGGCGCGACGCATCTCGTCCAGCCGCTCGCGCACAGCGCGCGCTGCACCTTTGTCACGCCCACTGAGTTCCTTGAATACGTCCTGCAGCTGCCCTGGTGTGGGCTGCGACGCAAGCCAGTCCCGGATACGGGAGGCGCGCTCGCCCGAAGTGGCTGCAGAGAAAGCGCCACCCGTCAGCGCGTCGAGCGGATGCACGGGCGTCGTCGGAGGCGGCGTGGTGGGCAGATCGGGAGCGTCGGACATCTTGTTGCGCAAAGAAAAAGGGAACATGGGAAGTGAGGAGCGATGGCACAAAGCGCCAGCCCGTACAAAGAGGCAATGGAAGAAGCACGCCCAGAGGCGAGCGCAGGTCTATTTTCACAGGGTTTTGAACAAGCTCCCTAAACCTTGGTCAACACCTGCTCTCTGCCCATGCTCGAACGCACGCCAAACCGACGCCGGCAAAGGCAAAGCGAATGGTCCAAAGTTCGCAGACAACACGCTCACCCCAGGCAAAACAGGGATTACATACAGCATATTTACTACTACTAAGTCTAACAACATGAATTAATAGTGTTGACTTGGTATTTGATAGCCCCCTAGAATCCGCCAACTTTGCGAAAAGCTAAGTATTAACCCCCAGTTCCGCTGCCGAAATCGGCTAAGTCAAAGCGGCCTGCGCAGCGCGCCAGGCACGGATTTGATGGCGTACCAATCAGGTGAATGTGGATGCACGAGTCCTTAGTGATTGAGGTGTGTCGACATTGCCGTCGAAAGGAAGCTATGACAGCGACAGGATTTTTCGCCTCCGGCCTGCGTACTGTTTTACACGCGTTGGTCAACGGTATTTTCAAACTCACGCACAACAGCTTCGCCCTTTTGGGTTTGGCCGTGGCGTGCCTTGTCATCACCCTGACCGCCCGCCCCGACCTGCGTGAGCAGGGTGAATTGCAGTTGCGCAGCTGGCTGCAGGCCCGCCAAGGCATTGAATCGGATGCAGACGCCGAACTCGACGAACCCAGCGAGCGCGCCCTGGCGGCCGACCCGCGTGGTTTGCCCAAGGAACAGGCCCGGGTGGCCTTCTGGCTGAGTAAAAAATACCGTGTGGCGCCCGAACCACTGAGTGTGCTGGTGGGCGAAGCGTATGAACTGGGTGCCAGAACCAAGCTCGATCCGACATTGATTCTCGCCATTGTGGCCATCGAATCCAGGTTCAACCCCTTCGCCCAGAGCCCTGTTGGTGCGCAGGGCCTGATGCAGGTGATGACGCGTGTACACACCGACAAATATGAAGCTGTGGGCGGGCAGCTTGCGGCCTTCGACCCGGTCACCAATTTGCGCGTCGGAGTTCAAGTACTGCAAGAATGCATCCGCCGCGCTGGCTCGCTGGAAGGCGGGCTGCGCTACTACGTGGGAGCCGCCAATCTGGAAAGCGACGGTGGCTACGCGGCAAAAGTGCTGGCAGAGCATTTCCGGTTGCGCCAAGTAGCAGGTGGGCGCGGTACACGTACTGCCACGCCCGCTCCCGGAACGCTGACCACCAAGGCCGACGCGCCGCCCGCTGCAGAAGCGCCCGCTGCCCCCGTGGTGGCTCCGGGCATTGAAAAGGTGGCTCTGCTGTCCGCATCCTGAGCCACCCTGCGCATCCGCTCTCCCAGGATGCGCGGCTCAGTTACACTCACACCCGTGCGCGACTGGCGATAGGCGCGGCCCGAAACGGGCTGCCGCTGACGTGGAAACCGACAAGGCTTTGCCCTTGTGAACCACCGGGAAGCGTGCCGCACCGGCTTCTGGCCTGCTGCGTTCCGCCGTTCGCCTGGGCAGCCCTTGTTGCAAGGGACACAAGTTCACAGGACTGCCATGTACCACCGAAATATTCTCGTAGAGCAAACCGATCCTGAGCTGTTCGCTGCCATTCAGTCAGAGAACCAGCGCCAGGAAGAGCACATCGAACTGATCGCCAGCGAAAACTACGCGTCGCCTGCAGTGATGTGGGCCCAGGGCACGCAGTTGACCAACAAGTACGCCGAGGGGTACCCAGGCAAGCGCTATTACGGCGGCTGCGAGTTTGTCGATGTGGCCGAGCAACTGGCCCTTGAGCGCGTCAAGAAAATCTTTGGCGCAGAGGCGGCCAATGTGCAGCCGCACTGCGGTGCATCGGCCAATGAAGCGGTGTTTCTCGCCTTTCTCAAGCCGGGTGACACCATCATGGGCATGAGCCTGGCCGAAGGCGGACACCTGACGCACGGAATGGCACTGAATATGTCGGGCAAGTGGTTCAACGTGATTTCCTATGGCCTCAACGCCAAGGAAGAAATTGACTACGACGCCATGGAGAAGAAGGCGCACGAACACAAGCCCAAGCTCATCATTGCGGGCGCCTCGGCCTACAGCCTGCACATCGATTTCGCCCGCTTCGCCAAAGTGGCCAAGGACGTCGGCGCGATTTTCATGGTGGACATGGCGCACTACGCCGGCCTGATTGCCGCAGGCCTCTACCCCAACCCCGTGCCGCACGCCGATGTCGTCACCAGCACCACGCACAAGAGCCTGCGCGGCCCGCGCGGCGGCATCATTTTGATGAAGGCGGAGCACGAAAAGGCGATCAACAGCGCCATTTTCCCTGGCTTGCAAGGCGGCCCGCTGATGCACGTGATTGCAGCCAAGGCGGTGGCTTTCAAAGAAGCGCTGCAGCCCGACTTCAAACAGTACCAGCAGCAAGTGCTGGCCAATGCCCGTGTGATGGCTGAGACGCTCACCGAGCGCGGCCTGCGCATTGTCAGTGGCGGGACGCAAAGCCATTTGATGCTGGTGGATCTGCGCGCCAAGGGCATCACGGGCAAGGAAGCCGAGGCCGTGCTGGGCCAGGCCCACATGACGATCAACAAGAACGCCATCCCCAACGACCCGGAAAAGCCCATGGTGACCAGCGGCATCCGCGTGGGCACGCCGGCCATGACCACGCGCGGCTTCAAGGACGAGGAAGCCCGCCTGACCGCCAACCTGCTGGCAGACGTCTTGGACAAGCCGCGCGACGAAGCCCACATTGCCGCCGTGCGCGCCAAGGTGAATGCGCTGACCAGCCGCTTTCCGGTCTACCGCGACTAAAGGTCCGACGCATGAAATGCCCGTTCTGCGGCCATCTCGATACCCAGGTGGCCGAGACCCGGGTGGCCGAGGACGGCGGTTTCATCCGCCGCAGGCGCCGCTGCGGGGCCTGCGGCAAGCGCTTTACCACCTACGAAAAACCGGAAATCAACTTTCCGGTGGTGGTCAAGAAGGACGGTCGCCGCACCGAATACGTCGCGGCCAAGCTGCGCGGATCCTTCGCCATTGCCCTGCGCAAGCGCCCTGTGAGCACGGCACAGGTGGACGCTGCCATCGAGCGCATCGAAGAGCAATTGCTGAGCCTGGGCCTGCGCGAGCTGGCGTCGAGCCGCATCGGTGAACTGGTGATGCGCGAACTCAAAAAACTCGACCAGGTGGCGTACATCCGCTACGCCAGCGTCTACCGCAGCTTCGAGGACATCGACGAATTCAAGACGCTGGTAGACGAAGTCCGGCGCTGATCAGTCCCTCTAAGCGCCGCTTTCACTGCGGACACTTAGCTATCAAAAAAATGAGTGTTTTATGCCTCTAGCGCTTACTGGGTAAGCGCTACAAGCTATCAATTTCATAGTTTTCGGTTCAACGCACCGCCGCCGAAATTGGTGCCACTGCCTGGCGCACATCGCCGCATTGGGCGCGGTGGCGCAGGGCATGGTCGATCAGCACCAGCGCCAGCAAAGCCTCGGCAATGGGCGCGGCGCGGATACCGACACAGGGATCGTGCCGGCCCCTGGTCGATACCTGCACGCTCTGGCCCGCCGTGTCGATGGATTCGCGGGGACTGAGGATGGAACTGGTGGGCTTGATGGCGATCTGCGCCTCAATGTCCTGGCCACTGCTGATGCCGCCCAGAATGCCGCCCGCGTTGTTGCTGCGAAAACCGTCGGGGGAAAGCGAATCGCCGTGCACCGTGCCGCGCTGCGCGGCACTGGCAAAGCCGGCGCCAATTTCCACCCCCTTGACCGCGTTGAGACCCATCATCGCCCAGGCGATATCGGCGTCGAGCTTGTCGTAGATCGGTTCGCCCCAGCCCACGGGCACGCCGGTAGCCTGAACGCGAATGCGCGCGCCGCACGAATCGCCCGCCTTGCGCAGGGCATCCATGTAATCCTCAAAGCGCTGGACGTCGGCCACGGGTGCAAAAAACGGGTTTTGTGCAACGTGATCCCAGGATTCAAATCCGATTTCGAGTTCGCCCAGTTGGCTCATGCAAGCGCGCACCTGGGTACCGAACTGCGCCGCCAGCCATTTCCGGGCCACCGCACCGGCCGCCACCGTGGGCGCGGTCAGCCGGGCCGACGAACGTCCGCCACCACGCGGGTCACGCACGCCGTACTTGTGCCAGTAGGTGTAGTCGGCGTGGCCGGGGCGAAAGCGCTGGGCAATATCGCCATAGTCCTTGCTGCGCTGGTCGGTGTTGCGAATCAGCAAGGCAATCGGCGTGCCGGTGGTCACGCCTTCGTACACGCCCGAGAGGATTTCCACGGCGTCGGGCTCGGCGCGCTGCGTGACGTGGCGGCTGGTGCCGGGCCGGCGTCTGTCCAGATCGGCCTGAATGTCGGCCTCGCACAAGGGCATGCCGGGCGGACAGCCGTCGATCACGCAGCCAATGGCCGGGCCGTGGGATTCACCGAAGTTGGTGACTGCGAAAAGGGTGCCGAAAGTATTGCCGCTCATAGACGGCAATTATCGGGGCAGTAGGAGCCCGCCGCAGGGACGGGGCAGAGCAATCCAGCCCCACCATCCAATCGGCCGCGGCTGCGGGTCTTGGGAG
Organism: Simplicispira suum; assembly: GCF_003008595.1. Taxonomy (GTDB): domain Bacteria; phylum Pseudomonadota; class Gammaproteobacteria; order Burkholderiales; family Burkholderiaceae_C; genus Simplicispira; species Simplicispira suum. The sequence goes on from NZ_CP027669.1 coordinate 244,303, forward strand.
CTTAAAGCAGCTTTTCGTCCGAATCGCCGGCTTCGCCTTCTGGCCAGTCGCGGATGTAGGCCTTGAGCATCTTGTTCTCAAAATTCTGGCTGTCCACCACAGCTTTGGCCACGTCGTAGAAGCTGATCACGCCCATCAGCATGCGGTTGTCCATGACGGGCATGTAGCGCGCGTGGCGATCAAGCATCATGCGCCGCACTTCGTCCATGTCGGTGCCGTTGGTGCAGGTCAGCGGGTGGTCGTCCATGGCCGTGCGCACGAGCATGGTGCCCACATTGCCGCCGTTTCGCACAAGGGCCTGAATGACTTCGCGGAAGGTGAGCATGCCCACCAGATCGCCATGCTCCATGACCACCAGCGAGCCAATGTCCTTCTCCGACATAACACGCACAGCATCGGCAAGGGGTTCGGCGGGATGGGCGGTATAGAGCGTATTGCCCTTCACCCGCAGGATATCGCTGACTTTCATGGCGTGCTCCGTACTGTTTGCAGCAAGTGTCGCTTGCTGGCGCCTCTGCAAATATAGCCCACAATGCCACCATCGCTTTGGAGAAAAACATGTCCGGTTACGCCGATCCCGGCTTCGACACGCTGGCCCTGCATGCCGGCGCCACCCCCGACCCCGCCACAGGTGCGCGGGCCGTGCCAATTCATCTCACGACATCGTTCGTCTTCGAATCCAGCGACCATGCGGCCTCGCTCTTCAACATGGAGCGCGGCGGACATGTGTATTCGCGCATCAGCAATCCCACCACCGCAGTGTTTGAGCAGCGCATGGCAGCGCTGGAAGGCGGCGTTGGCGCTGTTGCCACGGCCAGTGGCCAGGCGGCGCTGCATCTGACCATTGCCACGCTGATGGGCGCAGGCTCACACATCGTGGCCAGCAGCGCGCTGTACGGTGGATCGCAAAATCTCCTGCACTACACGCTGCGCCGCTTTGGCATTGAAACCAGTTTCGTACCCACAGGCGACCTTGGCGCGTGGCGCGCAGCGATCCGACCCAACACGCGTTTGCTGTTTGGCGAAACTGTGGGCAACCCTGGTCTGGATGTGCTTGATATCCCCAGCGTGAGTGCCATTGCGCACGAGGCGGGGGTGCCTTTGCTGGTCGATTCCACCTTCACCACGCCCTGGCTGATGAAGCCCTTCGAGCACGGTGCAGACATCGTGTACCACTCCGCCACCAAATTCCTCAGTGGACACGGTACGGTGATTGGCGGCGTGCTGGTCGACGGCGGGAGCTTCGACTGGGAAGCATCAGGCCGCTACCCTGAGCTGACTGAGCCCTACGATGGCTTTCATGGCATGGTGTTTGCCGAAGAAAGCTCCGTAGGCGCCTTTCTGCTGCGCGCTCGCCGCGAAGGCCTGCGCGACTTTGGCGCCTGCATGAGCCCGCACACGGCATGGCTCATTTTGCAGGGCATAGAGACCCTGCCGCTGCGCATGCAGCAGCACATGCGCAACACCGAGCGCGTGGTGGAGTTTCTCGCAAACCAGGATTTTGTCGCGCGCGTCGGTCACCCCATGCTGGAGACGCATCCCAGCCACCAGCTGGCCAAGCGGCTTCTACCGCGCGGCGCAGGCTCGGTGTTCAGCTTTGACCTCAAAGGAACGCGCGAGCAGGGCAAGAAGTTCATTGAAACCTTGAAGATATTCAGCCACCTGGCCAACGTGGGCGACTGCCGAAGTCTGGTCATCCACCCGGCCAGCACCACGCACTTTCGCTTGAGCGATGAGGCGCTGGCCTTGGCTGGCATCACACAGGGAACGATTCGCTTGTCGATTGGCCTTGAGGACGCGGACGACCTGATTGACGATCTCAAACGCGCGCTCAAGGCGGCGGAAAAGTTGGGGGGCTGAAGATGGAACTGCTGGTGAACGGACAGCGAACCTACTGCTATACGGGCGGTCAGGTCTTCAATCCCGCAAAACCCACCGTGGCGATGATCCACGGCGTACTCAATGACCACAGTGTCTGGGCCATGCAAAGCCGCTGGTTCGCCCACCACGGCTGGAACGTGCTGGCCATCGACCTGCCGGGGCACTGCCGCAGCGCGGGGGCTGCGCCACAAAGCGTGGAAGAAGCAGCGGAGTTCGTCATCGCGCTGCTCGATGCCCTGGGCATCCAGCGCGCTGCGCTGGTGGGCCACAGTTGGGGCTCACTGATCGCACTGGAGACGGCGGCAAGGCTGGGCGAGCGGGCCACGCATTTGGCGCTGGTCGGTACGGCCTGGCCGATGAAGGTCTCACCCGCGCTGCTGGAGTCGGCGCTGAACGAACCGGAAAAAGCCTTGCGCATGGTCAATGTATTTTCACGCAGCACGCTGTGCGCTCCACCCTCCGCTTTGGGGCCGGGCACCTGGGTGTTTGGCGCCCAGATGGCACTCGGCCGGCATGTGCTGCGCAGCAACCCGAAGGTCAATCTGTTTCATCGGGGATTTTTGGCCTGCGATCGCTATGCAGGAGGTGAAGCAGCGATCGGACGCGTTGCCTGCCCGGTTCTGTTCGCGCTCGGCACGCAAGACCAAATGACTCCACCAAAGGCCGCCCAAACCCTTGTCAGCGCCGCCCGAGCCGCTGGCAAAGCGGTCTCGGTGGCCATGCTTTCGGTGGGCCACAATGAAATGACCGAAGCACCCGAAGAGACTCTGATGGCTCTGCGCAATTTCCTGTCCGCCTAAACCGCGCCAGCGGGCAGGTTGCGAGTCCAGTCGAGAAAAAATCAGATAAAAATGGCTCTAGCGCTTTACCATATTGCGTTTATAGCTATCTAAAACATAGCGTAAGGTATCGGTAGATGCAGGCGACTACCGAGCCGGAAGCCAGTTGCTTGCCACATCCGACAGCAGCCCGTGCGGTTCAACGCGGCTTGCGCTCGTCCGGATCGATCCGCGCTTCAAAGCGGTCGCTGTTCACGCCGAAGCCCACGGGTTGGTTAGGGGCCGGCGGCGGCGTGCTGGCCACTGCCGGCACCTCCTGCTGCGTCAGAAAAGGCAATGGCTGGCTGATCTCGCTCGAATCGGTCAGTGCATCGAGATGGGTCAGATCGCTCAGGTCAAGGTCGATCTCCATGGGTGCGCCCCGAGGGGGGGCCTGCTTCGCGGCGGCCGCAGCAGCCTGGGCATCGAAATCCCAGTCGGGCTCAAACTCCATGAGGTTGCTGGCCGGCTCAGGCGCTGTCGCTATCGCTGAGGTCGGAACCATCCCCTGCTCTGCAGCAGCAGCCTCCAGAGGCGTCGTGCGATGGCGCGGAGCAGACTGCCCACGGGCTGTGGCGGGCGTGGTCCGTGCAACCGCATGCAACAACAACAGATCGTCGTAGGCCGGCAGATCGAAGCGCTGGTCCTGTCCTTGGCCACGGAACAACAGTTCCTGCAGCAAAGGCACCACCGACGGGTCGCACCAAAGCGCCTCAATACGGGCGAGTACGTCCGGGTAGCCGAAAAGGGTTCTGCCCGGCCGAGCAAATGCGGCGAACTCAGGTACCTGGGCATTGAAATACCGGTGAAATTGCGCGCGCAATTCGTTGAACTGCTCGATGCGGCTGAGCGAACGGTACAGGCGCAGAAGTTCGAGGTAGGCAGAAGGCGAAGCCGCCTGATTGGCCTCGATGTGCTTTTTCATCACCTCGATGGCCTGATCGTGCTCGCCGACGGAAACAAAAAATTCGGCCTGCTGCTGCAGATCAAACAAGTCTTCGGGATTGAGCACCGCCGTAACGGCAGCGGGTGCTGCAGCCTGCACGGCATCCGTCGTTGAATCATCTGCCGGCTCAGGCGTGTCATCCGACACCCCAAATTCGAGCGGCATCATCCCCGACGGCAGCATTTCAGGTTCAGCCGGCTGTGGCCGGGTTGTGACGTCGTGCTCCTCAGCGACCTGTCGCACAGTGCCTGCCCCTGCCGCCACTGCGGACGAAGGGACGGCTGCTTTGGCCGGCCCGTGGGTCCAGGTGCCTTCGCTGTTGGCTGGCGCCCGCTGCTTGCGTCCCCAGAGCCACACCAGCAATGCGGCAAGCGCTAGCAGCAAAGCCAACAAGACATAGACGACGACAGCGGGGAAGCGTTCAGCGGCCCGCTCTTGCAACTGCTGTTGTGCCGCCACGGCGGCTGCCTTGTCGCGCTCGGCGGCGGCAAGTTTTTCGCTCTGGGCCTTGTCCTGCGCTGCGCGGCTCGCTTCTTCCTGCAGCAAGTCTTCGGGCTGCATGTTCAGTGCACGCCACCGTGCTGCTGCTTGCTCACGCAGCGACGGCGAAACCGATTCAGGCAAGGCTGCGATTTCGGTCGAAGCACGCAGCACCGAAGGCGCCTGCAGCCAGTCCGACAATGGCTCCATGATCAGGCGCGGCCGGCCCGCTTCCTGCTCCGGCTTGCGGGTCACTGCAGGTCTGGCCGCGCGCTCAGCGCGAGCCGGGCGCTGCGCCGGGGCCTGGGTCGAAGGAACAGCGCCCGAACGGCTGGGTACGCCTTCGGGTGCGCCTGCAGCAGCGGAAGTAAGCGTGCTGCGCAGAACCAACGGCACTTCGGCAGCGCGCGCGCGCTCGGCCCTCACCTGGGCGGCGCTGATCGCTTCCGCCGGATAGGCCAACACCGTGTAAATGCGCACCACACTGCCCGAACAACCGGCCGAAAGACGCACGCTGAGCACCGGCTCATTGATCGGCTGGCTGCTTCGCAATCGCACGCTGGCCGGTCGCCCAGCCGTTTTCGGCTGGGGCGTCACAGAAATCTGACTTTGCGAAATGGGTGTATCGCCCGCCGTGACACCTGCAGTGACACAGGCATCAGATACATCTGCCCCGTCGGTGCGCACATCGAACACGAGATCCAACGGACGCCCCAAGACGACAGTGCCTTGCGGATTGCCAAGAGAAAGTGCTGCGGCGCCCCCGGCCGCACACACCATCGCCATTCCGAGCAGAAGATGACTAAGTCTCACTTTTTTTTGTAAATTAATTTTTCCGATTCTTGCATAAATTACAGCACCTGCGCGAACGACATAATCCAAGGATGACAATGAACTTTTCCAAGGTAGGTGTGCTGGGCGCAGGTGCTATGGGCCAAGGCATCGCACAACTGTCTGCCCAAGCCGGCAGCGATGTGCTGCTGCTGGACGCCCGTGCGGGCGCTGCCCAGGTCGCTATCGATGCGATAGAAGCGCAATGGCGCAGGATGTCGGAAAAAGGACGCGCAACACCCGAGCAGGTGAAGCGGTGGCGAAGCGCGCTGCTGGCGGTTGACGATATTCATGCACTGGCGCAGTGCAACCTCGTGATCGAAGCCATCGTCGAGGACCTGGACGCCAAGCGTGTCTTGTTTGAGCAACTGGAATCCGTCGTGGCGCCCGACGCCGTGCTGGCAAGCAATACCTCGTCGCTCTCCATCACCGCACTGGCTTGCAGCCTGCGCCAACCGGAGCGATTTTGCGGTTTTCATTTCTTCAATCCGGTACCGCTGATGAAGATTGTGGAAGTGGTTCCCGGACTGCGAACGCATTCGACGGTGTGTGAAAGCCTGTCTGGTTTCGCCCGAAAGATGGGCCACACGCCGGTTCGGGCCCAAGATACGCCGGGATTCATCGTCAACCATGCCGGACGCGGCTTTGGTACCGAGGCGCTGCGCATCGTCTCCGAGGGCGTGGCAGATTTTGCAACGGTCGATCGCATTCTGCGTGAGCAGGCTGGATTTCGGCTGGGTCCGTTCGAGCTGATGGACCTGACCGGCCTTGATGTTTCGCACCCGGTGATGGAATCGATCTACCACCAGTTCTACGAGGAGCCGCGTTTCCGTCCCAGCGTCATCACAGCGCAGCGCCTGGCCGCAGGGGTCTTGGGGCGCAAGAGCGGCGAAGGCTTTTATCGCTATGCAGACGGTGCTGCGCAAGTGCCGGCCGATCCGCCTGTGCCGGCCATAGATTGGCTGCCTCCGGTGTGGGTCTCTCCGCGTGCCGCACGGCGCGCGGAGATCTATCAATTGCTGAAAAATCTCGGCGCCTCCATCGAAACGGGGGCGACAGCCTCCACGAAGGCGCTGTGTCTGGTCGCACCACTGGGCTTTGATGTCACTACCGTTGCCGTGGTGGATGGCCTGGACCCTGCGCGTACCGTCGGGATCGACATGCTGATCGAGGACGCCAGCACGCGGCGCCGGGTCCTGGCCATGAACCCCGCCACCCGTGAGGACATGCGTGACGCCGCCCACGCCTTGTTCGCGCGCGACGGCAAGCCCGTGAGCGTGTTGCGCGACAGTGGTGGCTTCGTCACCCAGCGCGTGCTCGCGCACATTGTGAACATTGCCTGTGACATCTGCCAGCAAGGCATCTGCAGCCCCGCCGACCTGGAGATGGCCGTGACGCTGGGCCTGGGCTATCCGCTGGGCCCGCTCGCCATGGGCGACCGCTGGGGCCCTTCGAGCATTCTTGAAATCCTGTTCAACATGCAGACCGTCTACGGTGACCCCCGCTACCGCCCAAGCCCGTGGCTGCGCCGACGCGGTGCATTGGGCCTGAGCCTGACACACGTGGAGCGCTGAACCTATGGCCGCAGAACTCACCAGCCGCACCGATGGTCAGACCCTGGTCCTGACGCTGAGTCATCCCGGCCGGCTCAACACCTTGAGTCCGGACATCTACGCTGCAGGCATCGAGGCCCTCAACGGCGCAGAACGAAGCGCCGATGTGCGCTCTGTGGTGCTCACAGGGGCTGATGGTTTGTTTTGCGCCGGCGGCGACCTTGCGCGCCTGCAGGCCAACCGCCAGCAACCACCTGCAGTTCAGGCGGCGAGCATCGACGCGCTGCACGATTGGATCGAGACCATCCGTACGTACCCCAAGCCCGTCGTCGCCGCCATCGAAGGGGCAGCGGCCGGCGCCGGTTTCTCCTTGGTGCTGGCTTGCGATTTTGCGGTTGCAGCGCGCAGCGCGCGCTTCTCGCTGGCATACAGCCGCGTAGGCCTGTCGCCGGACGGCGGCGCCAGCTGGGCTTTGGCGCAGGCGGTCCCGCGGGCGTTGGCGGCTGAGTGGTTGATGCTGGGCGAAGCAATTTCGGCCGAACGCCTGCACGCCCTGGGCGTGATCAACCGCCTCACCGAGCCTGGAGCGGCCCTTGCAGGGGCGCTGAATCTGTGTGCAAGCCTCCATGCGCGTGCGCCCAATGTATTGGCCAGCGTCAAGGAGCTGCTCGTCGACGCAGCGGGAAGCGATCTGCACGCACAGTTGGCGCGTGAGCGAAGGCATTTCGTCGACAACCTGCACCACGAAAATGCGGGTGAAGGAATCGTGGCCTTCTTTGAAAAGCGCGAGCCACTCTTTCGATAACGGGGATACTGGCGCCCCACCCGCCAGTCCCCAAAGACCCTGCGGTTCGAGTGCGCTGGTCCCCCACGCGACAAAGAAGCCGCTACCAGTCACACAAAGGACAGACCATGGACGACCCCATCCTTACTATCGATGAACGCGAGGCGATCAACTCTGGCCGCTGGTTCTCCACCCTTTCACCGTCGTTGCGACACGACATTCTTCGATGCGCTTACGTCAAACGTTTCAAGGACGGCGGCCTGATTGCTGCCCGAGGCGATCCGCCCGAGGAATGGATTGCCTGTGCGCGCGGTGCGGTGCGGGTGAGTTCGATATCGATTTCGGGCAAGCAAATCACGCTGACCTATGTGGAGCCGGGCATCTGGTTTGGCGACGTGTCCATCTTCGATGGGGACCGGCGAACGCACGATACCTACGCGCACGGAGAAACCACCATCCTGTGCGTTGCCAAGGCCGATTTCAAGAAGATTCTGGCCAATCACGTCGAGTTGTACGAAGCCATGCTGCGCCTGCATGCGCGGCGCATTCGCCAGCTCTACGGCCTGGTGGAAGATCTCAACACCCTGCCGTTGCGCGCACGCCTTGCCAAGCAGTTGCTGCACCTGGTGCGCAGCTACGGCATCTCCAGTCTCTCGAACAGCGACGAAATGCGCATCGGTCTGCAATTGGCGCAGGAAGAGCTGGCTCAGCTCCTGGGTGCCTCGCGCCAGCGTGTGAATCAAGAACTCAAGGCCATGGAGCGCGACGACATCATTCGGATCGAGCCCGGTGGCTTGGTAGTACGCGACCGGCCTGCGCTGATGCGGCTGACAGAAATAGACATTTAGGAAAGGCCTTGCCATGAGCAACTTTGACCACTTCGTCGGAACCCGCGAGGTGTCGGGTTCTCATGCCTTCGACACCGATGTGCTGAGCGCCTGGCTTGCGCCCAGGCTGGAGGGTTTTTCTGGCCCACTGCAGGTGGAGATGTTCAAGGGTGGGCAGTCCAACCCGACCTACAAGCTGATCACTCCGACGCGCAACTACGTCATGCGCTCCAAACCCGGACCGGTAGCCAAACTTCTTCCTTCGGCACACGCTATCGAGCGGGAGTTTGCCGTGATGAGCGGCCTGCAGGGCACGCAAGTGCCCGTTCCCCGCATGCACGTGCTGTGCGAAGACGAAACCATCATCGGCCGCGCCTTCTACATCATGGAGTACATGGAGGGTCGGGTCCTGTGGGACCAGGCACTGCCCGGCATGACGCCTGCCGAGCGCGGCGCAATCTACGATGAAACCAACCGGGTGATCTCCGCGTTGCACACTGTGCCTTTTGCCGAGCAAGGGCTGGCGGGCTACGGGAAACCGGGCAACTATTTCGAGCGCCAGATCGGCCGCTGGAGCAAACAATACCTGGCCTCCGTCACCGAGCCGATCGCCGAGATGGACCGATTGATGGAATGGCTGCCCACACACATTCCGGCGGGCGCGCGCGACGCGGGCCGAACCTCCATCGTGCACGGCGACTTCCGGCTCGACAACCTCATGTTCCACCCCAGCGAACCGCGGGCGATTGCCGTGCTGGACTGGGAGCTTTCTACACTGGGCCATCCGCTGGCCGACTTCAGCTACCACTGCATGGCCTGGCACATTCCCCCTGGCATGTTTCGTGGCATCGGCGGGCTGGACCACCAGGCGCTGGGCATTCCTACCGAGGCCGAGTACATCCGGCGCTACTGCGAGCGCACCGGTCTTGCCACGCCCGACGAGCTGGCACGCGACTGGAATTTTTATCTGGCCTACAACCTGTTCCGGCTGGCAGCGATCCTGCAGGGCATCGCCAAGCGCGTCGAAACGGGAACCGCCTCCAGCGCCCAAGCCAAGGCTTCCTCGGCTGGCGCACGCCCGCTCGCGGAAATGGCGTGGGGCTTTGCCCAAGCCCACTGAATTGCCACCCCCTGTTTTTGAAGGAGATCCCCATGGACTTTGACTATTCACCCAAAACCAAGGACCTGCAGACCCGACTGCTGCAGTTCATGGATGACCACATCTATCCAGCCGAGGCCGCGTACACAGCGGAGTTGGCCGCCAACACGGTGGCGGGAAAGCGCTGGACACCGCTGGAGACTGTTGAGCAACTCAAGCTCAAGGCGCAGGCCGCCGGTCTGTGGAATCTATTTTTGCCTGTTGACACGGCGCAAGCCTCTGGCTACCAGGGCGCAGGCCTGACCAACCAGGAGTACGCACCGCTTGCCGAAATCATGGGACGCGTGCTGTGGTCGAGCGAAGTCTTCAATTGCTCAGCACCCGACACCGGCAATATGGAAACCATCGCTCGCTATGGCGACGAAGCAAACAAGGCGCGCTGGCTCAAGCCCCTGCTGGAAGGGAAAATCCGCTCGGCCTTTGCCATGACCGAGCCCGATGTCGCGTCGAGCGACGCCACCAACATCGAAACCCGCATCGAACGCCAGGGTGACGAATACGTCATCAATGGCCGCAAGTGGTGGACTTCCGGCGCCAACGATCCCCGCTGCGCCGTGTTCATCACCATGGGCAAGACCGATCCGCAAGCGCCGCGTCATTCGCAGCAAAGCATGGTTCTGGTGCCGGCCGACACGGCGGGCGTGAAGATCGTGCGTGCGCTCAACGTATTTGGCTACGACGATGCTCCTCATGGTCACGCCGAAGTACTATTTGAAAACGTGCGCGTACCTGTATCCAATATTTTGTTGGGCGAAGGCCGCGGCTTCGAAATCGCCCAGGGACGCCTTGGCCCCGGACGCATCCACCACTGCATGCGCCTGATTGGTTTGGCCGAGCGTGCGCTGGAGCTGATGTGCAAGCGCTCCATGTCGCGCGTTGCGTTTGGAAAGACCGTGGCCCAGCAAGGCGTGACCCAGGAGCGCATTGCCGAAGCCCGCTGCAAGATCGACATGGCACGCCTGCTGACCCTCAAGGCCGCCTGGATGATGGACGTGGCCGGCAACAAGGTGGCCAAGACGGAGATCGCGATGATCAAGGTCGTCGCCCCCACCATGGCCTGCGAAGTCATTGACTGGGCCATTCAGGCCCACGGCGGCGGCGGCGTCAGCAATGATTTTCCGCTGGCGTTTTCCTACGCTCAAGCGCGCACACTGCGTTTTGCCGACGGCCCGGACGAAGTACACCGCGCTTCCATCGCCAAAATGGAACTTGGCAAGTACGCGCCGCCCAAAGCGGGCTGAGCCAAGCGCATAACGTGCTGCGCGGTTGGTAGCCGGGAACAGGAGCGCCTGGAGAATGAAATTCCGGCTAACGCTCCATTCTTTTTGCTATTATATTAATAGCTGCTAGTGCTTATAGAATAAGCGCTAGCAGCCATTTTAGCTTAAACTCATGCTGCTCCCGGTGACATGAAACCTTAGCATGGGAGCCCCCGGCCCAAAGGCAACACCCAAGGAAATGGCGCCGCTGCCGTGAAGGATGCAGGCGTCACGCCGCAAGCGCACCTCGGCGTCGCTGCCGTCAAAGCGCACCCAGCTGCCAAAGCTGCTCAGATCGGTGAGCGTGAACACCCCTTGCCGCCAGTCAATGCGCGCGTGCATGCGCGAGACCCTAGGGTCATGGACAAAGCAGTCGGCCTCGGGCGAACGCCCCACATGCACCGGAACCTCATCCGAGTTGAACACCCGCGTTTCGTCGGTCCACACCAACTCCACGGTGCCCAGCACATTGTCGAGTGGGGCAATCACACTCGGCAGCAGAGCATGTTGCGTCAAGGCTTCCTGGGGCTGGTCTTCGCGCCAGTCGGCCTGGTAGACCACCTGCGATTCGGACTTGCCCCGGATGTCAAACATCCCCAGGCGACGAAAGTGCACGCGCGGCACAGCACCGGCGTCTACAGCTGTAGCGTCCGTGACCCAGATCTCACTCGCGCCGGCACGCTCGCACAAACGTGAGGCGACGTTGACAGCGTCGCCATAGGTATCGCCTTCGAGCTCCACCACTTCACCCGTGGCGACGCCAATCCGTATCGCCATGCGCATCGGCTCGGCCCAGCGGGCCAGCGTGAGCTGGTGGTCGCGCTGCAAATCGGCGGCCGCCTGGACTGCAGCGTGAGCGTCGGTGAAAACGCTCAGAACGCCATCGCCCAACTCTTTCACAACGCGGCCGCCATGGGCGACCACGACATCGCCCATCCAGCGAGTCAAGCGCATCACGGCTTGGGAAGCGCGCTCGTTGCCAAGGGACTCGTAGAGGGCCGTGCTTCCCGAAAGATCGGAAAACACCACGGTGGCGAAGATGCGCAAGAGGACAGCCCGAAGAAGGATTGCGAAACTGGCAGTTTAAAACAGCCAAATACTTTTGACGGCAAGATGTGTTTCAGATCGGTGCATTTCCGTCGTCGGATCGCCACGCGGCCGCCCCCTCCCCGGCTAGCCAGCCGCTCGCAAGGCAGGCGGTGAGCAGGTAGCCCCCGGTCGGAGCCTCCCAGTCAAGCATCTCACCGCAACAGAACACGCCCGGACGGCGCAGCAGCATCAAATGCTCGTTGAGGTCCTCCAGCGCTACGCCGCCCGCTGTACTGATGGCTTCGGCCACCGGACGCGCGGCGCACAACACCAGTGGCAGCTCCTTGATCGCAGCAGCAAGAAACGCCGAGTCAGCCATTTGCTCCTTGCTCAGCAACTCGTGCAGCAAACCCATCTTCACGCCGCCCAGACCCAGGCGGCTCTTGAGATGGCTCGACAGTGAGCGCGCGCCGCGCGGATGGGCAGTCTCAGCCAACACCCGCTGTGCACTGTGGTCCGGCAGCAGATCCAGATGCACCGTCGCGCTGTGGTTGCGAGCAATTTCCTCGCGAACGAGGGCCGAGACGGCGTAGATGAGACTGCCTTCCACTCCCGTCGCGGTGACCACGAACTCGCCGCGCCGGGAGAAACTCGCCCCCGCTGCATCGGCAAAGCGCATAGCCACTGACTTCAGCGCTGCGCCTGCGTGCCGCTCAACAAAGTGCGGCGTCCAGCCGCTGGGCGCCTTCTCGCCCTGACCGATCAACTCCTTTAGAAACTCCCGCCGGCTCTCCCCTCGCGCACCCTGCCCACCCACAACGTCGAAGCCGCAATTGGCAGGCGCCAGTGGTTGTACGCGGGTGCCATCAGCCGACAAAGCCTCTACCCAGGCGCCGTCGGAACCCAGCTGTGGCCAGCTGGCGCCGCCCAGCGCCAGTACCGTCGCGCCTGCTGCGAGGCGGTACGCACCTGCAGGACCTTGGAACAGCAACGTGCCATCGGCTGCCCAGCCATGCCAGCGCTGGCGCATATGGAACTGCACCCCTGCGGCGCGCAGGCGGGCCAACCAGGCGCGCAGCAGCGGAGCGGCCTTCATTTCCGCTGGAAACACCCGTCCCGAGGTGCCTACAAAGGTGTCAATGCCCAAAGCTTGCGCCCAGGCACGCACCTGGTCCGCACCGAAGTGCGCCAGCCAGGACGCCACCCACGGGACGCGCGCACCGTAGCGGCTCAGGAACACGTCGGCTGGCTCGGAATGGGTGAGGTTGAGCCCACCCCTACCGGCCAGAAGGAATTTTCGCCCCACCGAGGGCATGGCGTCGTAGACATGCACCTGACGCCCCGCAGCGGCGAGTTGCTGAGCCGCCATCAGGCCGGCGGGGCCCCCGCCGATGACGACAGCATCGTGCGAGTGCACCGAATCATTCAGGCCTTGCTGCAATTTCGAGATCCTTTCACATCGCATTTCGCTATGACTGTGATAGCGTATTTCAGCACCACCACAGGCGAGTGTGCCGTGGTTTCTGTCACAATGAATGGACTCTATCTCTTTCGCACCCGTCAAAGGAAAAGCATGGCCAGCGACCTCATCAAACATCTTTCCGACGCCAGTTTCGAGGCCGACGTGCTCCAATCGTCCACCCCCGTTCTGGTGGACTATTGGGCCGAATGGTGCGGCCCCTGCAAAATGATTGCTCCCATTCTTGATGAAGTGGCCGCCAGCCACCAAGGAAAGCTGCAAGTTGCCAAGATGAACGTGGACGACAACCGCGAAGTGCCTGCGCGCTACGGCATTCGTGGAATTCCTACGCTCATGCTGTTCAAGAACGGTGAACTTGCAGCCACCAAGGTGGGCGCTATGAGCAAGGCACAGCTCACCGCGTTTATCGAGCAGCAACTCGCCTGATTTTCTTGCGCGTGCAGTCCTGCCCGACGGGCTGCACGCAAGGCTGCTAATTTGCTGATCCAGATGTCCAAGCCGATCCCCCGCATCGGGCCCATTTTTTTCCTGTCATAATCTTTTCTGCTCACTGCGTCGCAAACCCATGCGATCGGTTCGAGCACCTTCAGAAGTGCCAAGCCCGCGTTCCGCGGCTCTCCTGGCATCCAGCCTCTCCCCCTGATTCTTATCACTCCGCTCAGGAGTCTCTCAATGCACCTTAACGAACTCAAGGCACTGCACGTGTCCGAAGTCCTCAAGCAGGCCGAAGAGCTTGAAATCGAAAACGGCGGCCGCATGCGCAAGCAGGAGCTGATGTTCGCGATCATCAAGAAACGCGCGAAAGCCGGCGAACAGGTGTTTGCCGATGGCGTGCTCGAAATCCTGCCCGACGGATTCGGCTTCCTGCGCAGCCCGGACACCAGCTACACCGCCAGCACCGACGACATCTACATCTCGCCCAGCCAGGTGCGGCGCTTCAACCTGCACACCGGCGACATGATCGAAGGAGAAGTGCGTACGCCCAAGGACGGCGAGCGCTACTTTGCGCTGACCAAGCTCGACAAGGTCAATGATGGCCCGCCCGAGCAGAACAAGCACAAGGTGATGTTCGAGAACCTCACGCCCCTGTTCCCCAAAGAGCACATGCGGCTTGAGCGCGACATCAAGAGCGAAGAGAACATCACGGGTCGCATCATCGACATCATTGCCCCGATTGGCCGAGGCCAGCGCGCGCTGATTGTCGCGCCGCCCAAAAGCGGCAAGACGGTGATGATGCAGCACATTGCCCACGCCATCACCGCCAACAACCCCGACGTGCACCTGATGGTTTTGCTCGTCGATGAGCGGCCTGAAGAAGTGACCGAGATGCAGCGCACCGTGAAGGGCGAAATCATTGCATCCACTTTCGATGAACCCGCTGCACGCCACGTGCATGTGGCCGAAATGGTGATTGAGCGCGCCAAGCGGCTCGTCGAGCTCAAGAAAGACGTGGTGATCCTGCTCGACTCCATCACCCGTCTGGCTCGCGCCTACAACAACGTTGTTCCCTCATCGGGCAAGGTGCTCTCGGGCGGCGTGGATTCCAACGCACTGCAGCGCCCCAAGCGCTTCTTTGGTGCGGCACGCAAGGTGGAAGAAGGCGGTTCGCTGACCATCATTGCCACGGCGCTGGTCGATACCGGCAGCCGCATGGACGAAGTGATCTTTGAAGAATTCAAAGGCACAGGCAACTGCGAGATTCACCTCAATCGCCGCCTGTACGAAAAGCGCGTGTTCCCGGCCATTGAACTCAACAAGAGCGGTACGCGCCGCGAGGAACTCCTGCTTACGCCCGAGATCCTGCAAAAGACGCGCATCTTGCGCCAGCTTATGTACAACATGGACGAGATGGAATCCATGGAACTCATGATCAAGAACATGCGAGCAACCAAGAGCAATGTCGAGTTCTTCGACATGATGCGCAGAGGCGGATAAACCCGGCGTCAATTAGTTATAATCGAAGGCTTTTCAGCGGAAAGTAGGTCAGATGGTCTGGCCCGGCTCCCGCAGCGACATTCAAGGACGATCATGAAAGAAGGCATTCACCCCAACTACCGCGAAGTGCTCTTCGTGGACCTCTCCAACGGTTTCAAGTTCGTCACGCGCTCGTGTGTGAACACCAAGGAAATGGGAAAGACCGAAGACGGGCGTGAGCTGCCGATGTTCAAGCTCGAGACGTCCAGCGAGTCGCACCCCTTCTACACCGGCACCCAGAAGTCTGTCGACAACATGGGCGGGCGCGTTGAGCGCTTCCGCAACCGTTTCGGCAAGACGGCCGCCAAGTAAGCGCTACGGGTGCACTGGCGGGCCTTCGAAAGCCCCCTCCATCGCCAGTGCCCTCGCACCAGTCAAGAGGCAGCTCGGGAAACCGCGCTGCCTTTTTGTTTGCCCGTATGCTTTGCGGCGACCATGCAGCCTGACTTCGCGTGAACCAACCTACTCCCGCCATCGTTCCCCGCAGCGCCGTGCGACCCCTGCCGCGCTGGGCCTTGCTGCTTTTGTGCGCGGCCTATGTGCTGCCGGGCTTCATTGGCCGCGACCCCTGGCGCGGAGCCGACGTCACTGCCTACGGCTACATGTTGCAGCTGGCGGGCGGGCATACGCCTTGGCTGGCGCCGCTGCTGGGAGGCCTGCCGCCAGCGTCAGACGGCCTGCTGCCCTACTGGCTGGGCGCCTGGGCTTTGCAGGCGGCCCAGGGCCTTTTACCGGCCATTTTTGCCACGCGGATTGCCTTCGCGCTGCTATTGGTGCTGACCTTGTGGGCGACCTGGTGGGCTATTTATTCCTTGGCGCGCAGCCCCGGTGCGCAGCCAGTGGCTTTTGCTTTTGGCGGTGAAGCCGCGCCGGCCGATTACGCACGCGCCATTGCCGATGGCGGTCTGCTCGCCCTGCTCGCCAGCCTGGGACTGGCCCAGCCCGCACATGAGACCTCGGCCTATCTCACACAACTATGCGGCACGGCATTGGTCTTCTACGGACTGGCCGCCATGCCACGCCAGCGCTGGCGACCCTGGCTGGCACTCGCCCTGGGCTTGCCCGGACTGGTGCTCAGCGGGGCCCCTGTGCTGGCAGTGCTCTACGGCGCGGGTGGCACCGCACTGTGCCTGTGGGCGAGCGACGAGGGCCAGCCCAATGCGGGCGCGCAGCGCCGGACGGCCCTGGGACTTCTGGTGCTGACGCTGGCAACCGCATGGCTTGCCTGGCAACTGGGACTGTGGGAGCGGCGTGTACTGTGGCCCGATTTCGAAAAGGAAGCACGCAGCCTGGCCCGACTGTTGCTGTGGTTCACCTGGCCTGCCTGGCCGCTTGCACTGTGGACACTGTGGCGCTGGCGCCGCCATTTCTTTGTCGTCCCTCTGCAGCGCCATCTCTGGCTGCCGCTGTGGTTCGTGCTCTGTGCCCTCACGGCCATGGCGGTTTCCCGCCCTGCTGATCGCGCACTGCTGCTGGGCCTGCCGGCGCTGGCGGGGCTGGCGGCGTTTGCCTTGCCCACGCTCAAGCGCAGCGTGTCGGCCCTGATCGACTGGTTCACGCTGCTCTTCTTTACCGCGTCAGCGATTGCCATCTGGGTCATCTGGATATCCACACAGACCGGTTTTCCAGCCAAGCCGGCAGCCAACGTGGCCAAGCTGGCCCAGGGTTTT
The DNA here is from genome assembly GCF_003008595.1 of Simplicispira suum. GTDB lineage: Bacteria > Pseudomonadota > Gammaproteobacteria > Burkholderiales > Burkholderiaceae_C > Simplicispira > Simplicispira suum. Next base: position 260,994 of record NZ_CP027669.1, read on the forward strand.
CGTCCGGAGTTTTCTGCTCTTGCCTTTGCTGTCGCCTTGGCTGCCACCGCCGCCTGGTGCGCGGTGGTGGTCTGGCGGACGGGGCGCAACCAGAGTGCTCTATGGAAAACGCTGGTGCTCCCGGCAGCGGGCACGACCTTGTGCTGGCTGCTGCTCACCACGCTGTGGCTGCCCATGCTGAACTACGCGCGCAGCGACGCACCTCAGGTGCGATCCGTCATGGCGCTCATCAACGGGTCGCCCTGCGTGCACGTGCTGGGCCTGGACCAAGGCCAGTTTGCCGCGCTGCAGGTGTTTGGGAGCGTCGTGACGCGTCCGTTGACGGCTGCCGCGCCCACATGCCCCTGGCTGCTCGTGGCCGACGATGCACCCAGGCCCGCCCTGCGCCGCAGTCCACCCGACGAAAAGGAATGGGCCTTTGCGGCTCGCATCGGGCGACCCACCGACAGGAGCGATGCGCTGGTGGTGTACCGGCGCGTGCCGCGCTAAGTCAACAAGAACCCGCGCGCCGCAGCCGCAAGGCGGGAAAGCGGATGCTGAAGTTCGATCCCTTTCCAGGCGTGCTCTCGACCACCAATTGCGCGCCGTGGCGCTGCACCACATGTTTCACGATGGCGAGCCCCAACCCTGTTCCGCCGGTGTCGCGCGAGCGGCTGCGGTCCACCCGATAGAAACGCTCGGTAACGCGCGGCAAGTGCTCGGCCTCAATACCTGGGCCGGTGTCGCGCACGCTGAACACGGCGTCGCCATCGGGTTGCCACGCCCATTGCACTTCAATGCTGCCATCAGCGGGCGTGTAACGCACTGCATTGCCGACCAGGTTGGACAACGCGCTGTGCAGTTCGGCGGCGCCCCCGGCAATCTCGCCCGCATCTTCTGGCGCTGAAAATCTGGGGAAGCGCAAGACATGCTGCCGCCCCATCACTGCGGCCAAGGCTGTGGCTTCCTGTTCGCAGCGCTCCAGGAGCGGCGCCACCGGCAGCCACTGCGCCAAGCCCGGCGGCGGGCTGGCCTCCAGCCTGGAAAGCGCCAACAGTCCCTCGACCACGCGCTGCATGCGCTGGGCCTGCTGCGCCATCAGCGCCAGGTAGCGTGACTGCTCCTGCGCCTCCAGCGGCAGGGTTTGCAGCGTCTCGACAAAGCCGGCCAGCACGGTCAGAGGCGTGCGAATTTCGTGCGAAACGTTGGCGACAAAGTCGCGCCGCATGGCTTCGGCCTGCTCCGCCGCCGTGACATCGCGCGTGAGCATGAGCTTCTGTCCCGCGCCATAGGCGCACAGCTGGATGGACATCCGCGCCGCCCGTCCATCGCTCTGACCATAGGTGGTGATGACCAGCTCACGCAACCAATCGCCACCAGCCAGATAGGCTGCGAAATCGGGGTCGCGCAGCAGGTTGCCAATGAACTGCTCGGCGTCCCGTTGGGCGTCGATGGACAGGTGCAGCGCGGCGTTGTGGTTGCACCAGACGATGCGGGATTTGTCGTCCAGCAGCAGTACGCCGTTGGGCGTGGCCTGGAGGGCGTCCAACATGTCGCCCAGTCGCTGCCTGCTCTCACTGGCGTGCTGTTCATGCAGCCGCACGAGGCGCTGCACGCGATCTACCGCTTCGCCCCAAACGCCGACGCGCGCTGGCACCGCGCCTGGTGGCGCATCGCGCAGCCAACGCAGAACGCGCCCCGCCCGCATCAGGTCGACCAGGAACCACAGCCAGACGACAGCCGCCGCCACCGCCACCGCGCCCCAGGCGCCATGCAGGGCGAACCCCATGCCCGCGCCCAGCAACTGGGCGGCAAGAAAGATCAGCGAGCGGGTCCACATGGGCGGCTGTAAAAACAGGAAAAAATACAGTGAAAATGGCCTCTAGCGCTTACTGCATAAGGGCTAACAGCTATCAATTCAGGAGAAAAACACTGCGACGTCATGGCGGCTCGGCCCGCACACCGGCCTGACCCGCCTGAGCGGTGAACCGGTAGCCGGCGCCGCGCACCGTCTCCACCATAGCGCTCGCGCTGCCCAGCGCCTCGCGCAGGCGCTTGACGTGCACGTCCACCGTGCGCTCCTCGATGAATACGTGGTCGCCCCACACTTTGTCGAGCAACTGCGCGCGTGCATGCACGCGCTCCGGGTGCGCCATCAGGTAGCGCAGCAGCTTGAATTCGGTCGGGCCGATGCGCAGTTCCTTGCCCTGAAAGCTCAAGCGGTGCGCTGCCGCATCAAGCCGCAGGCCGCCCGCCTCCAGCGCTTCGCTCGTTTGCTCGGGCGCGCGGCGGCGCAGCACGGCACGGATGCGCGCCAGCAGTTCTTGCGTGGAAAAGGGCTTGGTGATGTAGTCGTCGGCACCCGCATCGAGGCCGGCGACCTTGTCCGGCTCGTCGCCACGTGCCGTGAGGATGAGAATGGGAACGGCGCGCGTGCGCGCTTGCGCGCGCCACTTGCGCGCGAGCTGCAGGCCGCTCTGGCCGGGCAGCATCCAGTCGAGCAGGATGACATCGGGCAACACCGCGTCCAATTCGCGCTGGGCGCTGGGACCGTCTTCGACGCAAACTGGCGCAAAGCCGTTGTGGCGCAGATTCACGGCAATCAGTTCGGCAATCGCGGGCTCGTCCTCGACCACCAGCACTCTGGGCAAATAGGCCATCAACGCAACACCGATTCAATGTCTTCGAGCGAGGTGTGGCGCACGTCCGTTCCCTCAACCAGGTAAATGATGAGTTCGGCGACGTTTTTGGAGTGGTCACCAATGCGCTCGATGGCCTTGGCGATGAACAGCAGATCAAGGCTGGGCGAGATGGTGCGCGGGTCTTCCATCATGTAGGTGATGAGTTTGCGCACGAAGCCATCGAACTCCTCGTCAATGAGGTCGTCCTCCTTGAGGATGGCCAGCGCCGCCCGGGTATCAAGCCGCGCAAACGCGTCCAGCGCCTTGTGCAGCAGGCCGGATGCCAAGTCAGCCGCCACACGCAGGTCCGTCGTGGGCAGGCTGCGTGGGGCGCCAGTCTCGATGATGGAGCGCACCATGCGCGCCATCTTGCTGGCCTCGTCCCCCATGCGCTCCAGGTTGGCGGTGGCCTTGGAGAACGCCATCAACAGGCGCAGGTCGCGCGCGGTGGGTTGGCGGCGCGCAATGATGGTGGAAAGCTCGCGATCGATGTCCACTTCAAGCGCGTTGACGCGCGTCTCCAGCGCGGCCACCGTCTCCACCGCCTCCAGGCTGAACTGCGACAGCGCGCGAATGGCGTGGCCGATTTGCGATTCGACCAGCCCGCCGAGTTCCATCACCCGGGCCGATACGGTATTGAGTTCGGCGTCGAACTGCGAAGAAAGGTGCTTTTGCATGTTGAACGCTTTCGCTTAGCCGAAACGGCCGGTGATGTAGTCCTCTGTCTCGCTGCGCGCTGGCTTGACGAACAGTTGCTCGGTTTCACCAAACTCGATCAGCTCGCCGAGGTACATGTAGGCGGTGTAATCACTGCAGCGCGCGGCCTGCTGCATGTTGTGCGTGACGATGACCACGGTGTAGTCCGTTTTCAGTTCGGCAATCAGCTCTTCGATTTTGGCAGTGGAAATCGGATCGAGCGCCGAGCACGGCTCATCGAGCAGCAGCACTTCGGGCTTGATGGCAATACCGCGCGCAATGCACAAGCGCTGCTGCTGCCCGCCCGAGAGGCTGGCGCCGCTTTGGTGCAGCTTGTCGCGCACCTCTGTCCAGAGCGCCGCCTTGCGCAGTGCCCACTCCACGCGCTCGTCCATCTCCGGGGCGCTCAGACTGTCAAACAGCTTCACGCCAAAGGCAATGTTGTCGTAAATCGACATGGGGAACGGCGTGGGCTTCTGGAACACCATGCCGACCTTGGCGCGCAGCAGGGCGACGTCCTGCTTGCTGGTGAGCAGGTTCTCGCCATCGAGCAAAATTTCGCCCTCGGCGCGCTGCTCGGGGTAGAGCTCGAACATGCGGTTGAAGGTGCGCAGCAAGGTGGATTTTCCGCAGCCCGAAGGCCCGATGAAGGCCGTCACCTTGTTTTCCGGGATTTCGAGGTTGATGGACCTGAGTGCATGGAACTTGCCGTAATAGAAGTTCAGGTTGCGCACTGTAATCTTGGGCTGGGTGCGGGATAGAGACGGGACCGCCGGGGCGCTGGCGCTCCTGGCGGCGGGGGCAAACGGGGTGTCGAGCATGGGTGTGGTGAAGTGTGGCGGGCTACGCTGCACGCCTTATCTGGCACGCGTGAGGACACGCGCAACGATGTTGAGGGCCAATACAGCCATGGTGATGAGGAACACCCCCGCCCAGGCGAGCTTTTGCCAGTTCTCGTACGGGCTCATGGCGAACTTGAAAATGGTCACTGGAAGGCTCGCCATGGGTTTGGACAGGTCCGCATTCCAGAACTGGTTGTTCAGCGCGGTGAACAACAGTGGCGCCGTCTCACCTGCAATGCGCGCCACGGCCAGCAGCACGCCAGTGATCACCCCGGCGCGCGCGGCGCGCAGCGTAATCGACGAAATGACTTTCCACTTGGGCGCGCCGAGGGCATAGGCTGCTTCGCGCAGTCCCGCCGGCACCAGCAGCAGCATGTTCTCGGTGGTGCGGATGACCACCGGCACCACGATCAGGGCCAGCGCAAAGCCCCCTGCGTAGCCGGAAAAACTCTTCATGCGCGTCACCATCACGGTGTAGACGAACAGGCCGATCACGATGCTGGGCGCCGAAAGCAGGATGTCGTTCACAAAGCGCGTCACCTGCGCCAACGGGCCACGGGTGTCGTACTCCGACAGGTAAATGCCCGCCAGGATGCCGATGGGCGTGCCGACAAAGGTGGCCAGCGCCACCATGGTGAGCGAGCCAAAGATGGCGTTGGACAGGCCGCCCGCTTCGTTGGGCGGGGGCGTCATTTCGGTGAACAGCGCAAACGACAGACCCCCCAGGCCCAGGCGCAGCGTCTCCCACAAGATCCAGACCAGCCAGAAGACGCCGAACACCATGGCCAGCAGCGACAGTCCCAGCGCAATGCGGTTCACACGTTTGCGCCGGGCAAACCGCGCGGCCCGTGCGGCGCTCAGGTCGGCTGCCGAAATCAATCTTTGCGAGCTGCTCATGACCGGGCTCCTTCATTTTTTTGCAGACGCAGCAGCAAAATTTTGGACAGGCCCAGCACCACGAAGGTGATGAAAAACAGCACCAGCCCCAGGTAGATCAGCGACGCCTGGTGCAGCCCCTCGCCCGCTTCGGCGAACTCGTTGGCCAGCGCGGACGTGATGCTGTTGGCGGCGGCAAACAGCGACACCGAGTCGAGCTGGTTCATGTTGCCGATGACAAAGGTGACCGCCATGGTCTCGCCCAGCGCACGGCCCAAGCCCAGCATGATGCCGCCCAGCACCCCCGTCTTGGTATACGGCAACACCACCTTGGAGACCACCTCCCAGGTCGTCGAGCCCAAGCCATAGGCCGACTCCTTGAGCAGCGTGGGAGTTACCTCGAACACGTCGCGCATGACTGCCGAGATAAACGGAATGATCATGATGGCCAGGATGATGCCGGCCGACAAAATGCCGATGCCCACGGGCGGGCCCGACACCAGCGCGCCCAGATACGGCACGCCGGCAAAGAGTTTTTGCAGCGGCGCCTGCACCCAGGTCGCCAGAATGGGGCCGAAGACCATCAAGCCCCACATGCCGTAAACGATGGACGGCACTGCAGCCAGCAACTCAATGGCCGTACCCAGTGGGCGCCTGAGCCAACCGGGGGACAGCTCGGTGAGGAACAGCGCAATGCCGAAACTCACCGGAACGGCAATCAACAGGGCAATGACCGAGGTGGCCAAGGTGCCGTAGATCATTACCAGACCGCCATACTCGTTTTGCACCGGATCCCACACGCTATTGGTGAGAAATCCAAGGCCAAACGCGTGGATCGCAGGCCATGCACCCATCGCGAGGGAAATGAGGATACCCACCAGCGCGGCCAGAGTCAGCCATGCAGCGCCGTGGGCCAGCAAGGCAAACAGCCGGTCCGCGAGCAAGCCGGTAACGCGGGGCTTGCGGGGAGGATTTTTGCCCGCAGTGCGCGCAGGAGCGCGCGCGGCTGCGGGAGACAGGGGAAATGAAGACACGTTGCAAACCTATGGGGTGGACGGCGGCGCACGCAATGCGCGCCACCAGGTGCGGGTCAGTGCAAGTGCTTATTGGACCGCAACCGGCTTGCCGGTTTCATCCTTCATCTCACCCCAGGCCTTCCTGATGACTTTCTTGACGCTGTCGGGCATGGGCACGTAGTCGAGATCCGAGGCCGTCTTGTCGCCCTGCATGTAGGCCCAGTCGAAGAATTTGAGCGTGGTGGTCGCCTGCATGGGCTTGTCCTGCAGTTTGTGCATCAAGATGAAGGTAGCGCCCGTGATGGGCCAGGCCTCCTGGCCAGGCTGGTCGGTGAGAACCTGGTAGAAACTTTTGCTCCAGTCGGCGCCCGCTGCGGCGGCTTTGAACGACGTGTCATTCGGCGACACGAAGCGGCCCGTGCTGTTGGAGAGCTGCACGTACTTCATCTTGTTCTGCTTGACGTAGGCGTATTCGACGTAGCCAATCGAGTTCGGCAGGCGGCCGACGAAGGCGGCCACACCCTCGTTGCCCTTGCCGCCCGCGCCCGTGGGCCAGTTCACCGCCGTGCCCTCGCCCACTTTGGCTTTCCATTCGGCGTTCACCTTGCTCAGGTAGTTGGTGAAAAGGAAGCTGGTGCCAGATCCATCGGCACGGCGCACCGCAGTGATGTCGGCATCCGGCAGCTTCACGCCAGGATTGAGGGCGGCAATGGCCGGGTCGTTCCAGCGCTTGGTCTTTCCCAGGTAGATATCGCCAAGCACCTGGCCGCTGAGCTTGATCTGCCCTGGAGCGATGCCCTGGATATTGACCACGGGCACCACGCCGCCAATCACGGTGGGGAACTGCATCAGTCCCTTCTTGGCCAGGTCCTCGTCCTTGAGCGGTGCATCGGAGGCTCCGAAATCTACCGTCTTGGCGTCAATCTGGCGCAGACCCGCTCCGGACCCCACCGATTGGTAGTTGATGCGCACACCCGTGGCCTTGTTGTAGTCCGATGCCCACTTGGCATACAGCGGTGCCGGAAAGCTCGCGCCAGCGCCCGTCGCTTCCTGCTGCGCCTGCGCGCTCCATGCGAACCCTGCGAGGAAGGCACCCACTACCAAAGTCCGAACTTTGAACACCTGCATGAATCACACCTTTGCTTTTGCTGGAGGAATGAATGCAATGTAGGGCCGCCATATGACAGGTCTGTGACAGTGGATCTAGACAGTCGCACATTGCCACCCGAACCGCTCTGCAAAGAGAGAAACAATTGCATACAATTAGCCTTTTCCGACGCCACTCTGCCCCGCCATCGCCCACTTCGTGAACGACTCCCTCAGCTCTTCCGTTCTCCTTTCCGAGATTGATGGCGCACCCCACCGCACCCTGCAAGAGTTGCAGGCGCTGCTGGACAATGCGGGCGCGGGCATCGTTTTCATCCGCGAACGGCAGGTGGTGCGCTGCAATGCGCGGTTTGCCCAGTTGTTCGGCTATGGCTCGGCGGCCGAGCTGATTGGCCAGCGCAGCGAGAGCTTTTCCCTTGGGCGCACGGCCTACCGCGACCTGGGGCGCGCTGCATTTCCCGTGATCGCAGAAGGCAAGCCCTACACCACCGAACGCGAGATGCGGCGGCGCGATGGCCGGCGCTTCTGGGCCCGCCTGACCGGCAGCCTGATCAATACGGCCGAACCGCTCGATGGTGCCGTCTGGGTAATTGACGATCTGGATGCGCAAAAGACCGCGCAGAAACAGCTGGAAGCCGCCCTGTGGGAAAAGCAGACCTTGTTTGACCATGCCATGGTAGGCATCGTCTACCTCGTCGATCGCCAGATGACGCGCTGCAACAGCTTTTTTGAAAGCATGCTGGGTTACGGCCCGGGCGAGTTGACCGGTTGCTCGACGCGCCTCTGGTATGCCAGCGATGCCGAGTGGGACGACATTTCGCAGCGCAGCCAGCCGGTGCTGCAGCGCGGCGATTCATTTGCGGGCGAGGTCAGCATTTGCCGCAAGGATGGCAGCCAGATCGTCTGCGAAGTGCGCAGCCGTGCCTTGCATCCGGGCAAGCCGGAGCAGGGCTCGCTGTGGACAGTGATGGACGTGACCGAGCGACGCAACGCCCAGGCGGCGGTGGCGCAGGCTCAGGTCAGGCTGGCGCGCCTGGTGCAGGAGCGCACACGCCAACTCAGCGAAACCGTGGACAGCCTGCACCGCGAAATGGAAGAGCGCCAGGTGGACCGTGACCGCATCCACTGGCTGGCCCACTACGACGCCTTGACCGGGCTGCCCAACCGCACGCTGCTGGCCGAACGCAGCCGCGACGCCATCGCTGCCGCCCAGCAGGGCGGCACGCCGCTGGCCGTTGTTTTCCTCGACCTCGACCATTTCAAGCACGTCAACGACTCGCTGGGCCACCGCGTCGGCGATGCCCTGCTCGTCGCCATTGCCGAGCGCCTGCGCGCTGTGGTGCGCGACAAAGACACGGTCTGCCGCCTCGGTGGCGATGAATTCATTCTGCTGCTCCCCGGCGCCAACGCGCATGGCGCCGAGCGCGTGGCGGGAAAACTGCTCGAAGCCTCCAAGCCGCCCTACCAAATCGGGCACCACGAGCTGACCATGGCGCCCTCGATGGGCATTGCCATGTTTCCTGGCGACGGCGCGGACTTCGACACCCTCACGCAATCGGCCGACGTCGCCATGTACCGCGCCAAGCAGGGCGGGCGCAATACCTACCGGTTCTTCACGCCGGAGATGCAGGCGCAATCGGCCCGTGCCCTGACACTGGAAAATGCCTTGCGGCGCGCGCTGGAACGCGAGCAGTTCACGCTGCACTACCAGCCGCAGGTTTGCCTGGCCAGCGGCCGGCTGCGCGGTGTCGAAGCCTTGCTGCGCTGGCAGCACCCCGAACTGGGTGCCATCTCGCCGGCCGAATTCATCCCGCTGGCCGAGGACAGTGGCCAGATTCTGGCCATCGGCGACTGGGTGCTCCGCACGGCCTTGGCGCAGCTAAACACCTGGCAGCGTGCCAGCCATGCAGTTCCCGGAGTGGCGGTCAACCTCTCGGCGGTGCAGTTTCGCCAGCCCGGCATGCCCGAACGCATTCGCCAGATGCTGGCCGAGGCCAAGCTGCCCGCGCAGGTGCTGGAGCTGGAGCTGACGGAGGGCGTAGCCCTGGACGACCCCCAGGCAGCGAGCGCCACCATGGACCAACTGAACGCCCTGGGCGTGCGGCTGGCGATTGACGATTTCGGCACCGGGTATTCGTCGCTCAGCCTGCTCAAACGCTTTCCCATCCACAAGCTCAAGATCGACCAGTCCTTTGTGCGCGACCTGGGCGAGGACGCCAGCGACCGCGCCCTGGTCAGTGCCATCGTGCGCATGGCACAGGCCCTGGGCATTGAAACCACCGGGGAGGGGGTCGAGACACCGCAGCAACTTGCCTTCCTGCTGGAACAAGGTTGCACCGAGGCGCAGGGCTACTTCTGCGCTCGCCCCATGCCCGGCGACGCCCTGCCCGGCTGGCTGCACGCCCATCCGCAGGCTGCAGGCAAGGCACCTGTAGCCTGAACGTCAAGGTTTTAGAGAAAAACAGGCTCCAGCGCTTATTGGGCCTGTGTTTTCAGCTATTTTTTGGATAGCAAATGACCTCTGTCTGCAGCGCGTGAGAAAATGCCCGATTACTCACCAGACACCCAAAGACAACACCATGGAAGCAGAACGCATCAACCTCATCGGCAACGCACTTGAAGACCTCACGGAGCGCACCCGTGAGTTACGGGGGTATCTTTGACTACGATGCCAAATTTGAACGCCTGCGCACGGTAAACGCCTCGCTGGAAGACCCGTCGGTCTGGAACGACCCAAAGAAGGCCCAGGAACTCGGCAAAGAGAAAAAATCGCTCGACGGCGTGGTGGTCACGCTCGAACGCCTGACGCGTGAGTTGGCGGACAACACCGAGTTGTTCGAAATGAGCCGCGACGAGGGCGACGAAGCCGGCCTGCGCACCATCGAGAGCGAAACCGCCAAACTGCGCCCGGACATCGAGGAACTCGAATTCCGCCGCATGTTCCGCAACGAGGCCGACCCGCTCAACTGCTACCTGGACATCCAGGCCGGCGCCGGCGGCACCGAAGCCTGCGACTGGGCCAGCATGCTGCTGCGCCAGTACCTGCGCTACGCCGAGCGCAAGGGCTTCAAGACCAGCGTGGACGACGAGACGCCGGGAGATGTGGCCGGCATCAAAGGCGCGACCATCCACATCGAGGGCGAATACGCCTACGGCCTGCTGCGCACCGAAACCGGCGTGCACCGTCTGGTGCGCAAATCGCCATTCGACAGCTCGGGCGGGCGCCACACCAGCTTTGCCAGCGTGTTTGTCTACCCGGAAATTGACGACTCGATCCAGATCGACATCAACCCGTCCGACGTGCGCACCGACACCTACCGCGCCAGCGGCGCCGGCGGCCAGCACATCAACAAGACCGACTCGGCCGTGCGCCTGACCCACCTGCCCACCGGCATCGTGGTGCAGTGCCAGGACGGACGCAGCCAGCATGGCAACCGCGACATCGCCTGGCAGCGCCTGCGCTCCAAGCTCTACGACTTCGAAATGCGCAAGCGCCAGGAAGAAGCGCAAAAGCTCGAAGACTCCAAGACGGATGTCGGCTGGGGCCACCAGATTCGTTCGTATGTGCTCGACAACAGCCGCATCAAGGATTTGCGCACCAATGTTGAAATCTCCGCCACCCAGAAAGTGCTGGACGGCGACCTCGACGCGTTTATTGAAGCTTCGCTGAAGCAAGGTATTTAGGCAATGCTGAACAAGTCCCTCACGCGCCCTGCATCCGTGCGTAGTGCGGTCTGTGGCGTTGCAAATCCTCGCCATAGCTGCGGCTATGGGGAGGATTTGCGCCTTGCATCCCATCACCACGCACGGCGCGCGCCATCGTGGTGACTTATTCAACATCGCCTTAAGGAATCTGAATGTACGCAATGCGCGAAGACGGCCAGGCGCCGGCCACCGCCCACCACCGAGGTGACTACCAGGCACCCGCCTGGTGGATCGACACCGTAGAACTTACCTTCGACCTCGACCCCGCCAAGACGCGCGTGCTCAACCGCATGCGCGTGCGCCGCAACCCCGATGTGGCACTGCAACCGCTGCGGCTCGACGGCGACGAGCTGAACCTGGCGCGCGTGATGGTCAATGGTGGCGGCACCTCCTTTCGTATGGACGCAGGCCAGTTGGTGCTGGAGAACCTGCCGCAGGACGAGGCCGGCTTTGACCTGGAGATCTTCACCACCTGCGCGCCCGAGAAAAACACCGCGCTGATGGGCTTGTACGTGAGCCAGGGCACGTTCTTCACGCAATGCGAGGCCGAGGGCTTCCGCCGCATCACCTACTTCCTCGACCGCCCAGACGTCATGGCCAGCTACCAGGTACTGCTGCGCGCCGACAAGGCCGCCTACCCAGTGCTGCTCTCGAACGGCAATCTGGTGGAGCAAGGCGAGCTTGACGGCGGTCGGCACTTTGCCAAATGGGTGGACCCGCACAAGAAGCCCTGCTACCTGTTCGCCCTGGTAGCCGGCAAGCTGGTAGCGCGCCAGCAGCGCATTACGTCCCGCGCCGGCAAGGAGCATTTGCTGGAGGTCTACGTGCGCCCTGGCGATCTGGGCAAGACCGAGCACGCCATGCATTCCCTGATGGCCAGCGTCGCCTGGGACGAAGCGCGCTTTGGCCTGAGCCTGGATCTGGAGCGTTTCATGATCGTCGCCACCAGCGACTTCAACATGGGCGCAATGGAAAACAAGGGCCTGAACGTCTTCAACACCAAGTACGTGCTGGCCAGCCAGGCCACGGCCACGGACCAGGATTTTTCCAACATCGAAAGCGTCGTCGGCCACGAGTACTTCCACAACTGGACCGGCAACCGCATCACCTGCCGCGATTGGTTCCAGCTCAGCCTGAAAGAAGGCCTGACGGTGTTCCGCGATCAGGAATTTTCCATGGACATGGCGGGCAGCCCCTCGGCCCGCGCCGTCAAACGCATTGAAGACGTGCGCGTGCTGCGCACCATGCAATTCCCCGAAGACGCAGGTCCCATGGCGCACCCGGTGCGGCCCGAGAGCTACGTAGAAATCAACAACTTCTACACCGTCACCATTTACGAAAAGGGCGCCGAAGTGGTGCGCATGATGCACACGCTGGTCGGCCGCGATGGCTTTGCGCGCGGCATGAAGCTGTACTTCGAGCGCCACGACGGCCAGGCCGTCACCTGCGACGACTTCGCGGCCGCGATTGCCGACGCCAACCCCGGCAGCGAGCTGGCCACACGGCTCGATGCCTTCAAGCGCTGGTACAGCCAGGCCGGCACGCCCTGCGTCAAGGCCGAAGGCAGCTACGACGCTGCTGCACAGACCTACACCCTCACGCTCAGCCAGAGCTGCCCGGCCACGCCGCACCAGCCGAGCAAGCTGCCCTTCGTCATTCCCGTCGAACTGGGTCTGCTGGCGCAGGACGGCAGCGCCCTGCCCCTGCAGATGGACGGCGAAACCGCCCCCGGCACCAGCTCGCGCACTGTGGTGCTCGACACAGCCAGCCTGACACTGCGCTTCATCGGCGTGGCAAGCCCCCCCGTGCCCTCGCTGCTGCGCTCGTTCAGCGCGCCGGTGCGGCTGGACTACGCCTACACCGACGCTGAACTGCTGACGCTGCTGGCGTACGACAGCGACGCCTTCAACCGCTGGGAAGCCGGGCAACGCCTGATGCTGCGCTGCGCTATCAATGCAATAGCTGGTAGCGCAGATGCACCAAGCGCTGGCGGCCAATTCGATGTTGAAATCATGGGCGCAGACTTGCTCACCGCCTTGCGCCGCACGCTGCGCGACCCGCAGCTCGACGCCGCCTACAAGGAGCTGGTGCTGACCCTGCCCTCCGAGAGCTACCTCGCCGAGCAGCTCGACGTGGTCGATCCGCAGCGCGTGCACGCCGTGCGCGAAGCCATGCGCCTGCAACTTGCCACGGCCCTGCAGAGCGACTGGGAAGCCACCTACGAAGCCAGCCAAGACACCGGCGCCTACCGGCCGGACGCGGCATCGGCCGGCCGCCGCGCTCTCGCCGGACAGTCCCTGTCCATGCTGTGCCTGGCAGCCCAGGCCAGCGGCGATGCCGTCTGGCCCGGCAAAACGCTGCAGCGCTTCAAGGATGCCGGCAACATGACCGACCGCTTTGGCGCGCTCTCGGCCCTGGTCACCAGCGGCCACCCGCACGCGGCGGCCGCGCTGGCGCGCTTCCATGCGCTGTTCAAGGACGACGCCTTGGTCATCGACAAGTGGTTTGCGCTGCAGGCAGGTAGCCCCGATCGCGGCGGCAACGTGCTGCCCGCCGTTCAGGCGCTGATGAAGCACCCCGACTTTCAACTGACCAACCCGAACCGCGCGCGCAGCCTGATCTTCAGCTACTGCAACGCCAACCCCGGCGCCTTCCACCGCGCAGATGGCGTCGGCTATCACTTCTGGGTGGACCGCGTACTCGCGCTTGACGCCATCAACCCGCAAGTCGCCGCCCGCCTGGCGCGCGCATTGGACCGCTGGAGCAAACTGGCCGAGCCTTGGCGCAGCGCGGCGCAAGCGGCCATCACCCAAGTGGCCGGACACGCCAAACTCAGCAAGGATGTGCGCGAGGTTGTCACCCGCGCTTTGGAGACCCCATGACACCCCCCAAGAAAATCTCCCTCACCCGCTACCTCGTCGAGCAGCAGCGCATTGACGGCCTGATCCCCGGCCAGTTGCGCCTGTTGCTTGAAGTGGTGGCGCGCGCCTGCAAAAGCATCAGCCACGCCGTGAACAAGGGCGCGCTCGGAAACGTGCTGGGCAGCGCCAACAGCGAAAACGTGCAGGGGGAAATCCAGAAGAAGCTCGACATCATCGCCAACGAGGTGCTGATCGAAGCCAACGAATGGGGCGGCCATCTGGCCGGCATGGCGTCAGAGGAAATGGACGCCATCTATGTCGTGCCCAACCGCTACCCCAAGGGCGAATACCTGCTGCTGTTCGATCCGCTCGATGGCTCCAGCAACATCGACGTGAACGTCAGCATCGGCACCATCTTCAGCGTGCTGCACATGCCCGAGGACGACCGCGGCGTGGATGAAGGCGATTTTCTGCAGCCGGGCAACCGCCAGGTAGCCGCCGGCTACTGCGTCTACGGCCCGCAGACCACCCTGGTGCTGACCGTGGGCGACGGCGTCGCCATGTTCACGCTGGACCGCGAGCAGGGCTCGTTCATCCTCACGCAGGAAAACGTGCGCATCCCCGCCGACACCCAAGAGTTCGCCATCAACATGAGCAACATGCGCCACTGGGCCCCACCCGTGCGTCGCTACATCGACGAATGCCTGCAAGGCCAGGAAGGCCCTCGCGGCAAAGACTTCAACATGCGCTGGATCGCCAGCATGGTGGCCGACGTGCACCGCATCCTCACCCGCGGCGGCGTCTTCATGTACCCCTGGGACCGGCGCGAGCCAAACAAACCCGGCAAGCTGCGGCTGATGTACGAGGCCAACCCCATGGCCTGGCTCATTGAGCAAGCCGGCGGCGCTGCCACCAACGGAAAGCAGCGCATCATGGACATCCAGCCCACCAAACTGCACGAGCGCGTCAGCGTGATCCTGGGTTCGAAAAACGAGGTCGAGCGCGTGACCAGCTATCATTCCGAGCTATAATTTTGAGCTAAGCCGGTGTAGCTCAGTCGGTAGAGCAGCTCATTCGTAATGAGAAGGTCGGGTGTTCGATTCATCTCTCCGGCACCAAATAAAAGCCCCTGATTCGCAAGAGCCAGGGGCTTTTTTGTAGCTGGTGCGTAACCTGCCACCTTATCCCAACGCCAAATCGGATCGCGTAGCGGTCACTGCGTCAGCGCATCTCAGCCACCGTCCAAGGCGTCGCGTCTATGGGCAGCGTGATGGGCCGTCAACACCCCGTTCGCCACCATGTCCAGACTGGGCCGGGTATTGCCCTGTTTGTCCGTCCACACGCGCGGCGTCAGGCTTCCGGCCAGGGCAAGGCTGTCGCCATCGCGCAGTGCGAGCAGTGCATTGCAGACTTCCTTGTCGAAAGCGATGACATTGACAATCAGGTTCTCGCCCTCGGATGCTGCGGCGAGCACCTTGGCCACCACAAAGCCATTGCCCCCTTTGTCGATGCGTTCACCGGGCGCGCTGTGGAGGCGGCCCGCTACCAATCCGTCAATCATGTTTTTCCCTGCTCAATTGCGCATGGCGCGGCTGCGCCATGCGCCTAGCTTATGTGCAAAGCGGCTCCTGGCGAACGCTTTTGCCCGCCTCCACCCTGGCGAGAAATGCGTCCACCAGCGCCAATTGCTCGGGCACGTTGAGGGCAGGGGCATGGCCGCAGCCGGCGACTTGCGTCACTTGCAACTGGGCGCGTGCGCCGGGGCCACGTGTCTGCATGGCAGCAGTGGTTTGCGGCAACACCAGATCGGAATCGGCGCCGCGCAAGCACAGCACGGGCAGGTTCAGCGCGTCGTAGTGGTCCCAGATCAGGTAGTCGTTGTCGTGCCGGGTGAACTGCTGCACCATGGCCGGATCGTAGTGCGGTGTGACGCGACCGTCGGGCAGCCGGCGTGTGGAACTTTCGGTCAGCAGGCGCCACTGGGCATCAGTCAGCCAGCCGTAGGGAGCGTAGACCTGCCGAAAAAACGCTTCAAGCTCGGCCACCGTGTCGAACGCTGGCGGCTGGCCTGCATAGGCCTTGATGCGTTCGAGCGCAGCGTCAGCGAGCTGGGGCGCGTTGTCGTTGAGCAGCAGGCTACGGATGGCACCCTGTAGCGCGGGCTCGAACAGGCCGCTTGCGCTGACCGTCCCAATGGAGCCACCCATCGATGTGCCAATCCAGTGCGCGCGATCAATGCCCAACTGCGCAAACAGATCGGCCGCGATACGCGCATAGAAGCGCAGGCGGTATTCCTCAGCCGGGTAACGCGCCCACTGGCTCAGGCCCCGCCCGAGTGTGTCGGGACAGATGACGCGGTAGCGATCGGCCAGGTGCTCGGCCAAGGGGTCCATGTCGCGTCCGGTGCGCGCCAGGCCATGCCAGGCGATGACCACCGGAGCATCGGGCGCGCCCCATTCCATGTAGTGAATTTCATAGCCAGCACAGATGGCGTAGCGCGAGCGCGGTTGCATGCGAGGTCCTTGACGAGGGCTTATTTCATGAGCCGGCCGGTGCTGCCGATCACGGTGACTTCCACGCTGCGCGAGCCGATGCGGTTGGTGGGTGAGTAGCTGATCACCAGGCCGCCCAGATCAAATTTCTGTAGCGATTCAAGCGCCTTGATCACCCGCTCGCGCGTAGGCGCAGGCCCGGCGCGGCGCAGCGCTTCCACGAGTACTTTGGCACCCAGAAATTCTTCGAAGCTGGTGTAGTTCACCTCGGCGCCAGGGGCGTACTTGGCCAGCAGTTGCTGGTATTCGCGCACCACCGGGAGTTTGGGCTGATAGGGAAACGGAACCACCTGGCTGATCCCCAGGCCGTGGGCATTTTCCAGGCCCGCCAAGCGAACGATTTCGGCGGGGTTGACCACCGAGATGTTGTAGAGCTGCGCCCCGCCGCCTGTCTCGCGGTATTTCTTGATGAATGCCGCAGAGGCCTTGTTGATCGCAATCATGATCACCGCATGCGGGTTGGCGGCCGAGATGGACTTGACGGCGCTGGCTACATCGTCGGTGTTGCGTGGGTAGCCTGCCGACGCCACGAGCTTGAGCTTGCGCCGTGCCAGCGCGGCCTCCACGCCCTCCAGGCCCGACTGGCCAAAGCCATCGTCCTGGTACATCACCGCGATGCGGTTCATGCCCAGCGTGGTGAGCTGCTGCACCATGTGCTCGGCTTCGTCGACATAACCGGCGCGCACATGAAAAATCCAGGGGTTGAACGGTGTGCGCAGCGATTCGCCGCCGGTATAAGGTGCGACCAACGCGGCGCCCCCTTCAGCCAATACGCCGTCCTTGAGCAATTGCGTGATGTTGGCCGTGCCGGCAAAGCCGAACAAGGCCACGACATCGGGCCGTGCCAACAGTTCGCGGGTGCGCGCCACCGTCTTGCTCACGTCGTAGCCATCATCGACCACCAACTGGTGCAGCGTGGCGCCATGCACGCCGCCCTGGGCATTGACGGCGTCAAAGTAAATCTTTCCGCCGAGCACCATTTGCTCGCCGGTACTGGCCAGCACACCGGTCAGCGGAGCGACCTGACCAATGACGATTTCGGCAGCGCGCGCCGCACCCTGGCCAAGCAGCGCAAGCGCCATGCAGACGGTGGCGAGCGTGCGCGACCAGGCGGCGCCCATGCGCAGGTAAGAAACTGAATTCATGGCTGGCTCCTGGGGATAAAAATGGCCCCGCACGGCCGAAGCGGTGCGAGGCTCGAAGCTCTCACTCGGGCACCGAGATGGCGCCGGGGGTGAGTACGATCGCATCGGCGGCTGCCGGCACGGTGGCAATCGCTGGCAAGTTGCCCGTGCCGAGTGCCGGCGCACTGCCAGGGGTTCCGCCGCGAGGCAGGGTGCGAACCACCTGGCTCGCCGGCAGTGCCGCGCCGCTGCTCAGGTGCGCGTACATGGCGTCCAGCGCACGGTTCAGGTAGATGTGCAGCGGCACGTAGCGGCTGTCGTAGCCCGGTAGCACCGCAGGTAGACCAATGAAGCTGTCGAAATGCTGGGCGTTTGCCACTTCGATATAGGACAGGCGACTGGCCGTACCTTCCACCTTGCGGTTGAGTGCGGCGTAGGGGCGCGAGGTGTGGTTCACCGGCAGCAGCGCGTCGGCGCGGCCATGCACGATCAGCGTGGGCTTGCCGTGCAGATTGCCATTGCGGCGCGTCTCATCCAGGCCGGCTTGCAGCTTCTTGGCGGCGGCATCGGTGCCCGTGACCAGGTTGCGCAGGCACACGGCGCCATCCAGGTTCCAGTCGAAGGCACCTGCTGGCGAGGCCGAGAGGAAGTCGCGCGCCGGCCCAAATTTGCCCAGGTTGTTGACCAGTTGCACGCCGCTGGTGGGCGGCACGCCGTTGCCGGTGGCAAACATGCCCGCCAGCGCGGCGGATGCAAGCGGCGTGACGGCGCCGGCCGCCGTCGTGGCGGCGTAGCTGAACCCGCAAAGGTTGTCCCGCACGCTGGCGCTCGAGAGGCTGTTGGCGAAGGTCACTGCCACGGCCGGGGCCACTTCAAACGCGGCAAGCGAGGCGTGCAGGTCGTTGGACTCGGGCTCCCAGCCATAGTCGCGCAGCTTCTGCAAAGCCTCTTCGGCCTGGGTGGGCGTGGTGCTGGCGCTGAGCAAACCACGCGCTGCCAGGCTGGCACAGCGGTTGGGAGCGATCGGCAGGGCCGTGCTGGCAAAGCCGGCGGCAAACCCCGCCGCATACGGCGTGGACGCAATCGACGGTGCCAGGGCTGCGCAGGCCTGGTACAGATTGGCAACGGTGGTGAAGTCCACGAGCGGCTTTGCCGTGGTGGCCACGACCGCGCCACCGCGCTCCACACGCACGCCGGGGTTGGCCGGCATCTCGATGGCGGGCTCCGACACAGCGACGCCGCTGATCCAGCCGTCTGCGTCCTGCTCGGCTGCGGCAATGGCCGCGCCGCCGCCGTTGGAAATGCTCGATGCAATGGTGATGGTGTTTTTCGGCGTGAAGGTCTTCAGGCGCTCGCCGCCTTGCACTTCGCCATAGCGTTCGTTGATGGCCCAGAAGGCAAATTCCACGGCCTGCAAGGTGGTGCGGCCCCAGTCGCGCTCGGCGTTCTGGCCAGAATGCGCGTGCTTGAAGGCAAAGCGGTTGGGCGTGGCGGCGTTGAACGCTGCCAGCTCCGTGGCGCTGAGGCCGGCGTTGAACGCGGCGCTCTTGCCGGCGGCCGCCGCCGAGCTGCGCGTGCCATCGATGAGCGGCACGGTGTCGTTCTGCAGATCGTGCGGCGCGCCGCCGGTCCCCTTGTCGGAATAGGCCACCGCGCAGCCGCGCTTCAAGCCCCATTCGCCGGTGGAAATGCCACCGTACACCCCGCGCGAGCCCGAGGCCGTGGCAGTGATGATGCAGGGTTTTTTCGGATCGAAGCTGGCGGGCAGTTGCACCATCAGCGTGACGTTCTTGCGGCCGCTTCCGTCGTCGGCAAAGGCCAGGTATTCGGTGCCCGCGACCTTGCCCTCGCCAGCCGTCACCTTGCCTTCGGCGTCCACGTTGGGCCCGTAGAAAGTGCCGTAGCCGCCAGCGGCGGTCATATCCAGCATGGCGCGGTAGTTGGTATGAATAGCGGCACGGCGCAGTTCGGCGGCGGTGGGCGCCAGGGCATTGGCGTAGGCAGGCGGCGCTGGCGCAGCGAGGCCCGAGGCACCCAGGCCTGCCGTCAGCAAATCGTCGGATGCGCCGTCGTAGTTCGTGGCCCGCACAGCGCCCAGAAAACCGGGCGCGGTGTTGGTGTTGCTTTCACTGCTGCCGCCGCAGGCAGCCAGCACGGCTGCCGCTAGCAGGCTTGGAATCAAAGGGTGTCTTGCCATCTTCATGCGCTTGTCTCCTGGTGGTTATTGGTGAACGCGAAGAACGAGAAATCAGGCACCGCCGCGCCGCGCCGCACTGGCGCGCAGCCGGCCGACGACACCGGTGGGAAAGTAGTAAACCGACAGTACGAAGAGCACGCCCAGCCAGAGCAGCCAGCGGTCGGGCGAGAACAAGGCGGCGAGCCAGGGCAGACCGCTTGCCGCCTCGTTGCCCAGGCGCAGCAAATCCTGCAGGTAACTTTGTGCGATGAGAAACAGCACGGCGCCAATGGCTGCGCCGTAAATCGTTCCCATGCCGCCGATGACGACGATCAGCAGCACGTCGATCATGATTTCAAACGACAGCGAGGTGTCCGGCCCGTTGTAGCGCAGCCAGATCGCCAACATGCAGCCGGCAAGACACGCGAACAGGGCCGAGAGCACAGAAGAGAGCGTGCGGTAGACCACCACGCGGTAGCCAATGGCCTCGGCGCGGAACTCGTTTTCGCGAATCGCCTGCAGCACGCGACCGAAGGGCGAGTTGACGATACGAAGCATCGCCAGCACCAACACCACGGCCGCAACAAAGAGCAGGTAGTACGTCAGCAAGCGCCCATCAAGCGACACACCCAGAAAGGGCTCTTCGGCAAATTCGTGGCTGGGCGTGAGCAGTTCGGGCAGGCGAAAGCTCAGGCCGTCCTCGCCGCCGGTAATCTCGAACAGCTGCGAAGCCAGCGTCTGGAACGCCGCCGCCACGGCGAGCGTGATCATGGCAAAGAAGATGGCCCGCACCCGCAGCGAAAACAGCCCCACGGCAAGCGCGAGCACGAATGACAGCGCAAGCGCCCCCAGGATGCCCACCGCCAGTGCATCCCAGCCAGCGCCCATGCGCGTGCTGGCCACCGCCACACCGTAAGCGCCGATGCCAAAAAACATGGTGTGCGCAAAGCTCACAATGCCGGTGTAGCCCAGCAGCAAGTCAAAGCTGGCCACCAGTACAACAAAGATCAGCACCTTGGCAGCCACCGAGAGCGCCTTGACGCCAGGAAACAGGAAGGGCGCGAAAGCCAGACCCAGAAAGATCGCGACCAGCACCACGGTCAGCACGCGGCTGCGCGGGTAATCGCCAGAGAGAATTCGATTCAACATGCGAGCTTGTCTTTCAAGGAGCTACAGCGGTCTGCGTCAGCTGCGCGAGGTACGCACAACGCGCCCAAACCAGCGGCCGCCCTGCAAGGGCCGCCCCGCCGCAGCGGTGGCGTCCCTCTTCCAGGGGGAAGGCGCGAAGCGACTCAGGGGGTACTTCATCTGTTCGTGACCGGATAAACGCCCTGGGGACGCCAGAGCAGGATGGCGACCATCAGCGCGATGTTCGAAAACAGCGCCACCTTGGGGATCAGAAAACCGGTGTAGTTGGCCATCAAGCCCACCAGCAGCGCGCCAATCAGCGCCCCGCCCGTGCTGCCCAGCCCGCCAATGATGATGACGATGAAGATCAGCACGTTGACCTGCGCACCCATCTGCGGAATCACGCTCTGCTGGTACAGGCCCCACATCACGCCGCCCAGGCCGGCAAGCGCGCTGCCGGCGACAAACACGCCGATGAACAATCGCCGGATGCGGTAGCCCAGCGACTCGACCATCTCGCGGTCCTGCACGCCGGCGCGGATCAAAAGGCCCACCTTGGTGCGCGCCAAGGTCCAGGCCAGGATGCCGAAGACCAGCAGGCCCACGACCACGGCAATGAGGCGGTATTTCTCGATGGCAGCGTCGCCGACGAAGAGCGAGCCTTGCATGCCAGCCGGCAGCGGCAGCGGAATCTGCGCCGGCCCCCAGATCATCTTGATGATTTCTTCACCGATGATCATTCCGCCCATGGTGATGAGAATCTGCTTCAGGTGCTGGCCATACACCGGCCGCACGATGAAGCGCTCGAACGCCAGGCCCACGGCACCCGCCACCAGCATGGCAATCAGCATGGCCGGGATCACGGCCACCAGGTTGCGCCACAGCTCCTGCGAGCCGGTCCAGTCGCCCATGCTGCCCAGCACGCTGACGGCGACGAAGGCGCCCAGTGCAATGAACACGCCGTGGCCAAAGTTGAGCACGTCCATCAGGCCAAAGATCAGCGTCAGGCCCGAAGCGATGATGAAAATGATCATGCCCATCGCCAACCCGGCCACCGTGAGCGTGAGCCAGGTAGAGGGTGAGCCGATAAACGGCAGTACCGCCAAGGCCAGCAGAGGCACCAGGGCGAGCGGCTTCCAGTCGAGTTCGCGCCAATTCATGCTGCACCTCCGGCGCGTGAACGATTTACTATTGATTGCATAGCTGCAAGCGCAGGCGCAATAAGCGCTAGAGGCCTAAAAGTCTGTAAATTCATAGCGCCAACCCCAGCAGCGAGCGCTGCAGCGCCTCGTCCTGCGCGAGCGCCTGCATGCGTCCGGCGTGCACGACGACGCCGTTGTCCATGACCGCCACGTTGTCGCCCAGGCGCTTGGCGAAGTTGATGTTCTGCTCGACCAGCAAAATCGTGACGCCGCGCTTTTTGAGCTGATCGAACGCGTCGATCATGTTGTTGATGATGGCGGGCGCCAGTCCCTTGCTGGGCTCGTCCACGATGAGCAGTTCGCGCGGCTCGACGATGGCGCGTGCCACCGCCAGCATTTGTTTCTGCCCGCCCGAGAGCTTGCCGGCAGGGTGGTTCCAGAACTTCTCCACCGCAGGAAACAGCCGGAAGATCCAGGCCAGACGCTCGGCGTCGATTTGGGCGGCGGTGCGCGCGCTGCGTGCGGCAAGCACCATGTTTTCCCTGACCGTCAGGTCCCCAAAGATGCCCATGGTTTCGGGCACATAGGCGATGCCGAACCCGGCAATCTGGGGCGTGGCCAGGCGCGTGATGTCCTGCCCCGCGAACTTCACCGTGCCCTGGGACGCGCGCCACAGGCCCATGACGGTGCGCAGCGTTGTCGTCTTGCCCGCGCCATTGCGCCCGAGCAGCATGGTGACTTCGCCACGCGGCACCGTCAGGTCGACGCCGTGCAGGATGTGGTACGCCGCGATGTGCGTGTGCACACCGGAGAGTTCGAGCAGCGGCGCGGCACTGTCGGTGTGGGCAGTTGCAGTGGTCATGCTGCTTCCTCCTGCACCACGCCCAAGTAGGCTTCCTGCACCACGGGCGAGGCAATCACCTCGGCGGGCGCCCCGTCGGCCACCAGCGTGCCGTTGGTGAGCACGATGATGCGGTCGGCGAGTTCGCGCACCACATCCATCTTGTGCTCCACCAGCAGGATGATCTTGGTTTGGTCTTTCTTCAGCTCGCGGATCAGGTTCAGGATCACGGGCGCCTCGTCGTGGCTCATGCCGGCCGTGGGTTCGTCAAACATGTAGACCTGCGGCTCCAGCGCCATCAAGAGCGCCACTTCGAGCTTGCGCTGGTCGCCGTGCGGCAAGCTGGCTACAGGCGTGTCGGCGCGATCGCGAAGTGACACGCTGGCAAGGATGGTGTCGGCCTTGGCGATGAGGTCAGCGTGCTCGCTCCAGATGCTCCAGAGGTTGAGGCCGCGCCGGTGCTTACCCTGTTGGGTAGCCTGCACCGCCAGGCGCACGTTTTCCTGCACAGTGAGTTGGGGGAACAGATTGGTCAGCTGAAATGCCCGGCCCAGACCGGCCCGCGCACGTTCTGGCACCGACAAACCCGAGAGTTCGCGCCCACCCAGCAGAACCTGCCCCTTGGACGCCTTGAGCTGCCCGGAAATCAGGTTGAAGTAGGTCGTCTTGCCCGCCCCGTTCGGGCCGACGATGGCCGTCAGCGTGCCGGGTGCGAAGGCGCAGCTCACGGCATTGACGGCGACGTGGCCACCGAAGCGGATCGTCAGGTCTCGGGTTTCAAGCATGGCACGAAGAATTTAGGCAAAAAGTGGCTCTAGCGCTTATTGCGTAAGCGCTTGCAGCTATGAAAAACGTAACAACCGAGCGCTACGACAAAACCGGCGACGGTCTAGGCCAGCAGACGCCACGCAAGGGCCGCCCCGCCGCGCTGGCGTCGTCCCCCTTCCCGCAACGCGCAGCGTTGCGAGAGAAGGGGCTGAGGGCCGCAGCTCCAAGCCTGCCTGCGCAGGCTTGGACGGCTCCGAAGGGCTTGCGCCTCTGGCGCTTGCTCGGAGCGGCAAAGCCGCTCAGGGGGATGCTCACCGGTTGTTCCGGATCGGAATGTCCATCTCTTCGGGCTTGATCTCGTGCACCAGCTCGGGCACGCCCCAGGCAAACGCCGGATCGTTCTTGATCTTGAAGTGGTACATGCTTTGCATCGCCTGATGGTCTTCCTTGCGGAAGGTCATCTTGCCCTTGGGCGTGTCGAAGCTCATGCCTTCCATGGTCTTGATGAGCTTGTTGGTGCCAGTGTCGCCATTCGTCTTCTTGAGCGCCGTCACCAGCGCCATGGCTGCCGAGAAGCCGCCTGCGGTAAAGAAGTCTGGTGGCGTCTTGAACTCTTTGTAGTGCGCGGTCACCAAGGCGTCGTTCACGGCGTTCTTTGGAATGCCGAAGTAGTAGTAGGTCGCGCCTTCCATACCGGGGAAGTTCTTGTAGCTCGCCATGGCGGGGAGAATGTTGCCGCCGGTGAAGACGTCGATGCCGTAGCGCTTCTTCAGGTCTTGCGCAGCCAGGGCGTTGAACGGAGGCGTGCCACCGGCCCAGATCACCTCAATCGCCTTCTTGCCCGGCTTGTCCTTGAGTGCATCGACGATGCGCTGAATACCGGCGGTGAAGTCGGTGGTGTTCTGTGGCAGGTATTCCTCATGCCCGATCTTGGCGTGCTTCAGGTTGGCCTTGAAAGCCTTCACACCGTCGCGGCCAAACGCGTAGTCCTGTGCCAGCGTGGCCACGGTCACACCATCCTTGTCCATCGCCACGGCGTTGCTGATGGCATCCTGGCTGGAGTTGCGGCCGGTGCGGAAGATGTATTTGTTCCACTTGTCGCCAGTGATCGAATCGGCCACAGCGGGCTCAACCAGCAAAATTTTCTTGTATTCCTCGGCGACGGGCAGCATGGCCAGCGCGACGCCCGATGAGGTGGGACCGACGGCGATGTCGGCCTTGTCGTCTGCGTAGGCAGCTGCCAGCAGGCTCTTGCCCAGGTCGGGCTTGCCCTGGTCGTCGCGCTCAATCAACACCAGCTTCTTGCCCGCCACCATCATGGTGCCGCCGGTGGCGTACTCCAGGCCCATCATCAGGCCGGTCTGGGTCTGCTTGCCATAGGCTTCGAGCGGACCCGTCTTGCTGTAGACGTGGGCGATGCGGATTTCTTCGGCCGCAAAAGCGGATACAGAGACCGTGGCGGCGAGGGCCGCGAGTGCGGTGAAGGTGCGACGATGCATGGAATGCCTCCTGTTGTGATGCAGGCATTGACTGCACGGACCGTGCCAACTCGCAAGCTATTGATTTATAAGCATTTCATTGTTACGAAATACTTTTTTGTCTGATTATCATACGAATTAATGTCTAATATTCAGACGTTCGTCTAATTTTTATTCAGGGTTTTCCAGGCGTCCATAGAGCGTGGCACGTGAAATACCCAGTGCCCGCGCCGCTGCCTGCTTGTTGCCGGCCGAGGCGCGCAATGCCGCCGCAATGGCGCGCTGTTCGACTTCCGCCACCTGCTCCGCCAGCGGCCGCAGCAAGGCGCGATCGTCCGCCACAGCGGGCGCCGCTTCCGCCAGCGGCGCGGCCGGCTCGACGCCGGTTTCCCGCAGGATGCGGGTCAACTGCTCGGCATCGATGCTCTGCGATTCGCTGCGCATGGCGGCCTGCTCAAGCACGTTGCGCAGCTCGCGGATGTTGCCGCGCCAGGGTTGGCCCATCAACAATGCCAGCGCGTCGGGCCGCAGCTCCGGCGTCGCAGTGCCGTTCCTCAGCGCCATGTCTTCGCCCAGCAATTCAACCAGCGCCGGGATATCGCTGCGCCGCTCACGCAGCGGCGGCACGCGCAGCGGTAGGACATGCAGACGGTAGTACAGGTCTTCGCGAAACGTTCCCTCCCGCACCAGCGCGCTCAGGTCACGCGAAGTGGCCGCCACCACGCGCACGTCAAACGGCACCAGCTGGTTCGAGCCCAGCGGCTCGATCTCGCCCTCCTGCAGCGCGCGCAGCAGCTTGGCCTGGAGGCTTTGCGGCATGTCGCCGATTTCGTCGAGGAACAAAGTGCCGCCGTCAGCCAGCTTGAACTTGCCGTCGCGCGGCTTGCGGTCCGCGCCGGTGTAGGCGCCAGGCGCGACGCCAAAGAATTCGGCCTCCAGCAGCGTGTCGGGCACGGCAGCGATGTTCACGCTGACAAACGGCCCGGCCGCGCGCGCCGAGGCAGCGTGGATCGCGTGCGCCAGCAGCTCTTTGCCGGTACCGGTCTCACCTAGAAGCAGCACCGGGCTGGAGGACTGCGCCGCACGCCGCGCCTGGCGCTTGACTTCTGCCGCAGCCGGGCTGGAACCGACAAAGCTGGCAAAGGTATGGCGTGCGCGCCGCGTGCCGTCACCGCTGCCGGCGCGCAACTGGCGCCCGCGCTGCACCGCAAGTTCGCGCCGGGCGTCGTCCAGATCGCGCTGCAACAATGCGAACTTGCTGATCAGCGGCTGCAGCGTGGTCTCGGGGTGGTCAAAGAGCACGATGCCGATGGCACCAATCACCTGCTCGTCGTCACCGCGCAGCGGAATGCGGCTGACCACAAAGGTGCCCGCGCGGTTCGTGAGGAGGTCGATCAACACCGCCTCACCCGTTTCCAGCACGCGGCGCATCTGCGTATTGGGGATGACGTCCTCGACCATATGGCCCAGGAACTGGTCCACGTGGGTCAGCCCGAGTTCCGGCAGAAAGCGCTGATAGCCCTCATTCACCCAAACGATGCGCCCGCTCAGATCCACCAAAAACATGCCCTGGCTGACACTGGAAAACAGATGAAACATTGAGCGTGCCGCCAGCTCAAGAATGCCTTGGGCATCGAGCGGCAACGCAGGGGTGTCGGGGGCAAGCGCGTCCATGGGGCGGATGGTAACGCCCCGTAGCAGGAGGTTCAATGAACTATTGTTTTGATAGCTGCAGGCGATTTCCCATCAAGCGCTGGAGGCCATTTTTTGCACAAACTTTGCTTGTGTCGCTGGCGGAGCACCTTCGCACTCGGCGAATGCAAAATAAACACTATGGACAAAGCCCAGACCGTACGCATCGACAAATGGCTGTGGTGCGCGCGCTTTTTCAAGACGCGCAGCCTCGCCGCCGAGGAAATTGCCAAAGGACGCGTACGCGTCAACGGCACCGTCACCAAAGCTTCGCGCGAACTGCGGCCCGGCGACACGGTGGACTTGCGTCAGGGCCAGGTGCCGCGCACCGTCGTGGTACGCGGCCTGAGCCAGGTGCGCGGGCCCGCCTCCGTGGCGCAGTTGCTGTACGAAGAAACCCCGGAGAGCCTGGCGGAGCGCGCGGCCGCTGCCGAGCGCCAGCGCCTGGCACCAGAGCCGGCAGCGGCACTGCACGACGGGCGGCCAACGAAGCGCGACCGCCGAGACATTGACAAGGCACGCGACTGGGGCAGCCGCTGGAGCGCATCGCTCGATGAATAAGCGGCTGCGCCCGGAAAAAACGCTTGGCGGTTTATAGTGAACCTGGGTAAGGCCCTTCCCGACACTCCCCGCGCCAGCCGCTTGAAGGAAAGAGAAACGATGTTCCCTGAATACCGCGACCTGATCACCCAACTCAAAAATACCGACCACCATTTCACGCGCCTGTTCGACAAACACAACCACCTGGACGAAAAAATTACCCAGATGGTGGCAGCCACCGGCCCCTCGGCGGATCTGGAAATCGAAGCGCTCAAGAAACAGAAGCTGCAACTCAAGGACGAGCTTTACGCCTTGCTCAAAGCCAAGGCCGAGTCGGCCTGACGCGCGCGAGGCTCGGCTTCCAAGCGAGTCGGCCCTCGCAGGGCATCACCATTTCGCTCAGCGGTAGCTGCTGAACACGCGGGTGTTGCCGTCGCGGGCCACCAGCAGCACGTCGTACGGATCGCGCCGACCGCCGTAAACCGCACCGTCCATACCCGGTGAGCCCACCGGCATGCCGGGCACGGCCAAGCCCAAGGCTTTGGGTTTTTGCGCGAGCAGCTTGCGCACATCGCTCGCGGGCACGTGGCCTTCAAGAAGATAGCCGCCGACCAGCGCCGTGTGGCACGAACCGAGCTTTTGCGGCAGGCCTAGCCGGCTGCGCACTGCGTTGTTGCCGCTGTCGTGCACTTTGACGGCAAAGCCGTTCTCCTCCATGTGCACCACCCAGTCCTTGCAGCAGCCGCAGCTGGGGTCCTTCCAGACCTCGACGGCCAGAGGGTCCGTGGCGGCCCGCGCCAGGCGCGGGGCGACCATGGCTGCGCCGAGCAGGCCCAACGCAGTCAGCAGGTGCCGCCGTGGCACGGGCTTTGCCTCTGCGGGAAAGCGATCGGTTGCAAAAGCCTGGGGTGCGGATACGTTTGAAAAGATGTGGGGCATGGAATTTCCTTGGGTATTGAAGTTTGGGCCAGAAGCCGTGTTGCTGCTCGCAAGCAGCCTTATTCACGGCGCGAATCGAGGGCAACAGCCAAGCCGAGGAGGCTCCCGCGTGCGGCATGTGCGCAGGAATGGGACGTCTCAGCTCAGGCCACCCGGCGCGCAATGGGCGGTTTGAGGGCCGGCGCCAGCGCTGCACTGGCAAAGGCCCAATCAGCCTGCGCAGCGGGCAGTGGAGCGCCCAAACCTGCGGACCCCGCCGCCCCCGGCAAAGGCAGCGCTACTGCGTGGCAGAGCAAGCAGTCCGCGCAGGCAGCACAAGCAAGGGTTACCGCGTCGCCATCAGCGCAGTGCGTGGCCGCCGCTTCGGCGGCCGCTGGCGCGCAACGCTGGCCGGCCGCCAGCGCCACATCGGCGCCCAGCAGCATGCGCAGCACCAGCAGAGACAGAGCAAGACAACGAAGCAAACGGCGCATGCCTGCATGGAGCATGCCACGCACCAAGTGGTTCCCCACTGCGACCGCTATTGCAATCGTTTTTATAGCTGCTCGCGCACCCTGTATAAGCGCTGGAGGCATTTTTTACCGATTTTTTTGATCTGCTCCTTGGCCTCTGCGCTGAACGGGTTCCGCGCGCAGCATGCGCAGGCCATTGGCCACCACCAGCAAGCTGGCGCCCATGTCGGCAAACACCGCCATCCACATCGTGGCCTGCCCGGCCAGCGCCAGCGCCAGGAACACCAGCTTGATGCCCAGCGCCAGCGCAATGTTCTGCACCAGCACCTGGTGCGTGCGGCGCGAGAGGCGCACCGTCTCAGCCACGCGGCGCAGGTCGTCGTTCATGATCACCACGTCGGCGGTTTCCATGGCCACATCGGTGCCGGCGGCGCCCATGGCAAAGCCGATGTCGGCCTGCGCCAAGGCGGGCGCGTCGTTGATGCCGTCGCCCGCCATGGCGGTCATGCCGTGCAGTTTTTGCAATGTGGCGATGGCGCCCTGCTTGTGCTCGGGCAGCAGATCGGCCTGCACCTCGTCGATGCCAGCGGCGCGGGCGGCGGCCTGCGCAGCGGCGCCATGGTCGCCGGTGAGCATGATGGGCGTGATGCCCAGAGCACGCAGTTCGGCCACTGCTTCTATGGCCTGCGGGCGCAAGGTGTCGGCCACGGCAAACAGCGCGCGCACGCCGCCGCGCTCGGCCAGGAAGGTCAGGCTGCGGCCCTGGGCCTCGTGCTCGGCGGAAGCAGCCGCTACCGTCTCGGTCCACAGGCCCTGCTCACGCATCCAGCGCCGGTTGCCCAAGGTCCAGCGCTCGCCGCCCACCCTGCCCTCGACGCCGCGCCCGGCCTGGGCAGTGAAATCGCTCACTTCGGGCAGATTGCCATCGTGCGCACCCAGCCCCTGCGCGATCGCCTGCGACACCGGGTGGTCCGAGCGGCTCGCCAAGGCCAGCGCCACGTCGTGCGCCGCGTCGCTGCCCAAGGCGCTTTGCCCCACCAGCACCGGCCGGCCGGTGGTGATGGTGCCGGTCTTGTCAAAGGCCACGGCACGAATACCGCGCGCCAGCTCCAGCCAGGCCCCGCCCTTGATCAAAATGCCGCGTCGCGCCGCCACAGCCAGACCGCTGACCACGGTGACCGGCGTGGAGAGCACCAGCGCGCAGGGGCAGGCAATCACCAGCAAGACCAGCGCACGGTAAATGGCGTCCAGCCAGGCCCAGCCGAGCAGCAGCGGCGCGCCGACGGCCACCAGCACGGCCATGGCAAACACGGCCGGCGTATACACGGCGGCAAAGCGGTCCACCAGCCGCTGCGTCGGCGCACGCGTGGCCTGCGCCTCCTCGACAGCGCGAATGATGCGGTCCAGCGTGGTGTGGCCCGAAGCAGCCGTCACGCGCATCTCCAGCTCGGCCTGGGCGTTGAGGGTGCCGGCAAACAGCGGATCACCCAGCGTTTTGTCCACCGCCAGGCTCTCCCCGGTGACGCTGGATTCGTCCACGGCGCTGGCGCCGCGCGTCACGCTGCCGTCCAGCGGCACCCGGCCACCAGGGCGAATGCGCAGCGTGTCACCCAGCGCCACGTCGGTGGCCGGCACGCTGCGCCACTGACCATCCGCGCCGAGCCGGTCCGCCCGATCGGGGCTGAGCGCCAGCAAGGCGCCAATGGCATGGCGTGCCCGCCCCACCGCTCCCTGCTCGATGCGCTCGGCCAGCGCATACAGCGCCATCACCATCGCCGCCTCAGGCCACTGACCAATGGCAAAGGCGCCGGTCACCGCCACGGCCATGAGCGCACTGATGCCCAATTGCCCACGCATCAGCGAGCGAACCCCGCTTTGGTAGACGCCCAGGCCCGCCAGCACAATGGCCACCGCCGCCAGCACCATGCCGCCCGCGTGCCAAGGCCAGGTGTCGGGCCCGAGCAGGTGCAGCAGCTCTGCTGCGGTAGCGGCAAGCAGGCCAGCCGCGATACGCGCCCAGCCGGGCAAGACACTGTGGTCGTGGCCGTCGCCGTGCTGCCGATCGGGGGCACGGCTCCCGGCATGCGCATGACCTGCGTGCGCCCCATTTGGGTGCTCGCCGTCGCCCGCGTGTTTGCCGCTGCAGCGGGCTTGATCCGCTGCAGCGGCGTCTTCTGCCACAGGGCAGCAGGAGAGGGAAATGCGCGGGCCGACAGGGCCTGTAGTGGTGGTCTCGGCTGACATGAAATCCTTGCAATCAACGCGGTTGTAGGCCGCAATGGCACCATTGGAATCCTTGAAGCCACTTGAAGGTCAAGCCATGCCCCTACAGGACACCGCCGTGTGGCGGATTGGCGAGGCGGCGCAACGTTCTGCGGTGTCCGCCGCCAACATCCGCTTTTACGAGAAAGAAAAGCTGCTGGCGCCCAGCGCGCGTGCGGACAACCGCTACCGCCTTTACAGCGACGCCGACGTGCACCGCCTGCGCTTCATTCGCCTGTGCCGCACCATGGACATGTCGCTGGGCGAGGTGCGCACGCTGGTGGCCCTGAACGCCCAGCCGCCCGCCGACACGCATGCGGCCTGCCACACGCTGGACGAGCATCTGGCCCACGTGCGCGCCCGGCGCAAGGAACTGCAGGCACTGGAGCAAGATCTGCGTGCGCTGCGCAGCCGCTGCGATGGCAGCGACGACGCCCACTGCCATGTGCTTGATGCGCTGCACGCCCAGGCCGACGCGCAGGCGAATGCCGCACCCGGCGCAGCGCTGGCCGGCGCACCGCCAAAGCGGCATGTGTAAGCTCAACGCATCGGCGCGAATGCCGCATGACCCTTGGACACCGCGCACGGACCCAAGGAGACCGCCTGCAGGCGAGCCGCCCAAAATCAAGGACACTCGCTGGCTCATGCACGCAGCATCTCCATGACACCCCTCTCCCGCCGCCAGCTCATTGGCCTCGTGCTGCTCACCCTGATGTGGGGCCTGAACTGGCCGGTGATGAAGCTCGCGCTGCGCGAGATCAGTCCGCTTTATTTTCGCGGGCTGACCATGGGGCTTGGCGCGCTGATACTGGCTGGGTACTTTGGCATGCAAGGCATTCGTCTGATCCCCCGAGGACGTCCGGAATGGCAAACCGTGGTGGTGCTGGGGCTGCCCAACATCCTGGGCTGGCATGCACTGTCCATCATCGGGGTGGCGCACCTGCCGGCCGGGCGCGCGGCCATTCTCGGCTTCACCATGCCGGTATGGACGGTGCTTCTGGGCGTGCTGCTGTACCGCGACAAGCTGACCCCGCGCTTGGTGCTCGCCGTGGTGGCCGTGCTATCGGGCATTGCGCTTTTGCTCTGGAATGAATGGGCACAACTGGCGGGGCGCCCAGAGGGCATTGCCTGGATGCAGGGGGCAGCGCTCTGCTGGGCCCTGGGCACGATCTGGATGCGCCGCGCGCAGCTGACGCTGCCTGCCCAGACCCTCGTGGTGTGGATGATGCTCATGTCGGCAGCCGTGATCATGCTGCTGGCAGTGGCGCTGGAGCCTCCCCAGCGCTGGCATTTCAGCACCGCAGTGTGGGTGAGCCTGGTGTGGAGCGTGCTGATCAACTATGGCGCGGCGCAGGTGATCTGGTTTGCGCTGGCGCGCGAGCTGCCGGCGGCCACCAGTGCCATGAGCGTGATGGCAGTGCCCCTCATCGGCACCTTGAGCGCACCGCTCATCGTCGGCGAATGGCCCCATTGGCAGGACATGGCGGCGATGGTGTGCGTGGTGGCGGCGATTGGCGCCGTGTTGCTGCGGCGTTCGGGGCAAGCCTCAAGCGAAAAAGCCCTAAGTGAATCCATCACTTAGGGCTTTTGTCTGGCGGAAACGGAGGGATTCGAACCCTCGATGAGGCTCTACACCCCATACTCCCTTAGCAGGGGAGCACCTTCGGCCACTCGGTCACGTTTCCAATCCCGCTATTATGCCCGAAGACAGGGCGCCTTCAGACGAGCGGCAGGGTGGAATCAGGCGGTTTCCTGGTCCAGACCGAAGGCGGTGTGCAGGGCGCGCACAGCCAGTTCCAGGTATTTTTCGTCGATGACGACCGAAGTCTTGATCTCGGACGTCGAAATCATCTGGATGTTGATGCCCTCTTCGCTCAGCACACGGAACATCTTGCTGGCCACGCCCACATGGCTGCGCATGCCGATGCCGACGATGCTGACTTTGCAGATATTGGGGTCGCCCACCACTTCCTTGGCACCCAGCTCGGGCACCACGGTGTCGCGCAGCAGATCCACGGTACGGGCAAAGTCGGACTGGCTCACGGTGAAGCTGAAGTCGGCTTTGCCGTCCTTGCTGATGTTCTGAATGATGACGTCTACTTCGATGTTGGCGTCGGCCACGGGGCCCAGAATGCGGTAGGCCATGCCGGGGGAATCGGGAACGCCCAGCACCGAAACCTTGGCTTCGCCACGGTTGAACGCAATGCCTGATACGACGGCTTGTTCCATTTTTTCGTCTTCCTCAAAAGTAATCAAAGTGCCCGACTGCATTTCTTCGGCCAGGTCAATATCCCACGGGGTAAAGCTCGAAAGCACCCGCATGGGCACCTTGTACTTGCCGGCAAATTCCACTGAGCGAATCTGCAGCACTTTGCTGCCTAGGCTGGCCATTTCCAGCATTTCCTCGAAGCTCACGGTACCCAGGCGGCGTGCAGCCGGGACGATGCGCGGGTCGGTGGTGTAGACGCCATCGACATCGGTGTAGATCAGGCATTCAGCGGCGCCCATGGCTGCGGCAATGGCCACGGCCGAGGTGTCCGAGCCGCCGCGCCCGAGCGTGGTGATGTTGCCCAGCTCATCAATGCCCTGAAACCCGGTGACGATGACCACGCGGCCCGCGTCCAGGTCAGCCTGCACGCGCTGACTGTCAATGGATTCGATGCGCGCCTTGGTGTGGCTGCTGTCGGTGCGCACCGGCACCTGCCAGCCAGCGTAGCTGACCGAGGGCATGCCCTCGGACTGCAGCGCAATCGCCAGCAGAGCCGATGACGCCTGCTCGCCGGTGGCGGCAAGCATGTCAAGTTCGCGGTGGTAAGCGTTGGATGGCCGCGCGGGGGCCAGCTCGGCTGCCAGGCCCAGCAGGCGGTTCGTCTCGCCGCTCATGGCGCTGGGCACCACCACGATCTGGTGACCGGCGCGCGCCCATTTGGCGACGCGCCGCGCGACGTTGCGAATGCGCTCGGGCGAGCCCATGGAGGTGCCGCCGTATTTGTGAACGATCAAGGGCATGAAGATAGGTGCGACGGGAACCGGGAACTGCGGCGCAGGTTGCAAGGCGTTTTGGGGCGCCGCCGGTGCCTTGTGCTTTAAGGAGCCAAAACCCTGGGATTGTACCAATGGAGGCGGTCGTTGCTGCGCCGCACAAAACCTCCACCCACCTTGATTTCGATCCGATGCCCGCGGGTAGTGCAGGCGGCAATCTGCCGCTGCAGTTCCTGCAGCTGCGCGGCGCTTGGGGCGCAACCGTGTTCGCTTTGCAGCCAGTGGCGCAGCACGTTGGCCTGGCGCGCGGCGCTCAGTTGCTGCAGCGCGCGAATCTGCGGTGGCGTGCCGACGGCGGCAAGGTCGCCCTGCGCCACTTCAAGCAGCAGCCACTGGGCCTGTGCAGCATGCGCGCTGCTGCGGGCAAAGGTGTCACGAAAGGCCGGGAACTGCGCCTCCAGCACCGGCATCAGTTGGGCGCGGATGCGGTTGCGCGTAAAGCGCAGGTCGCCATTGCTCGGGTCTTCCACCCAGGTCTCGCCGCGCGCACGCAGCCAGTCGCGCACCGCCCTGCCCGGCACGCGCAGCAGCGGGCGATACCAGTCGATGCCGGCGCGCTGCCAATGGCTGGGCATGGCGGCCAGGCCCGGCAGCCCTGCGCCGCGCGAGAGCGCCAGCAGCAGCGTTTCCACCTGGTCGTCGGCATGCTGTGCGAGCGCTATGGATTGAATAGCTACTTGCCCAATACCATCAAGCGATAGCGACTCAAAAGCCTTGTAACGGGCGCTGCGTGCAGCCTCTTCCGGGCTTTGGCCCGGCGCCGCACCCGCCGCCACCGGCTGTACCGCCAGCAGCACATTCAAGCGCTGGCACAGCGCTTTGCAATGCGCCTCGAATTCGCCCGCCGCCTGCTGCAGGCCGTGGTTGACGTGGATGGCACAGACCTGGCCCGGCCAGCGCTCGGCGCAAGCGATCAGCAGGGCCGAAGAATCCGCGCCACCGCTCAGAGCGACGGCCAGCGGCAGCGCGGGCCGAAAGGCTGCCATGGCCTGTTCAAACGAATGCGTCATCCGCTTGGCCACCGCTGCAAACGCATGGCTTGAATCCGGTTCAGTGGCTGTCGGCTTTGGTGTCGGTAAAGCGCCCGTAGCTTTGCAGCCGCCCGTAGCGGCGCTCGATCAACTCTTTGACCTTGAGGTCCGCCACCTGGCGAAAGGCGTCGCCCAGCGCGCGCTTGAGGAAGGCCGCCATTTGCTTGGGATCGCGGTGTGCGCCGCCCACAGGTTCATTGACGATCTTGTCCACCAGGCCGAGCGCCTTCAGGCGGTGCGCGGTGATGCCCAGCGCCTCGGCCGCGTCCTGGGCTTTGTCGCTGGTTTTCCACAGGATGGACGCGCAGCCCTCGGGGCTGATCACCGAGTAGATGGAGTACTGCAGCATCAGCAATTGATCGCAGACGCTGAGCGCCAGCGCG
Source organism: Simplicispira suum (assembly GCF_003008595.1). Classification (GTDB taxonomy): domain Bacteria; phylum Pseudomonadota; class Gammaproteobacteria; order Burkholderiales; family Burkholderiaceae_C; genus Simplicispira; species Simplicispira suum. Next base: position 296,307 of record NZ_CP027669.1, read on the forward strand.
CCGCCTGAGCCACCCTCGCCAATGATGGTGGTGATGATGGGCACTTCGAGCTGCGCCATCTCGTAGATGTTGCGGCCAATGGCTTCCGACTGGCCGCGCTCTTCGGCGTCAATCCCCGGAAAAGCGCCGGGCGTATCGACAAAAGTGAACACCGGCAGGCTGAACTTCTCCGCAGTTTTCATCAGGCGCAGTGCCTTGCGGTAACCCTCGGGGCGCGTCATGCCAAAGTTGCGCAGTGCACGCTCTTTGGTGTCGCGCCCTTTCTGGTGACCCACCACCATGCAGGCGTGGCCGTTGAACCGCGCCAGGCCGCCCACAATGGATTTGTCATCCGCAAAGTGCCGGTCTCCGTGCAGTTCGACAAAATCGGTGAACAAATCACGTACGTAGTCGAGCGTGTAGGGCCGCTCGGAGTGGCGCGCAATCTTGGTGATCTGCCAGGGCGTCAGATTCGCGTAAATGTCTTTGGTGAGCTGCTGGCTTTTTTTGCTCAGCTGGTCGATTTCTTCCGAGATATCGACCGCACTCTCGTTCTGCACGTAGCGCAGCTCCTCGATCTTGGTTTCGAGTTCGGCAATCGGGCTCTCGAAATCCAGAAATGTTTTCTTCGCCAACGTCGTTCTCCTTGTGTGTCACCTGCCGGGCACATTCCCTATTTTTCGCATTGCTCAGTGCCACCCAAACCAGGGCCACCGAGCAAAGGCCGCCCTGCGGAGGGCGGCGTCCCCCTTCGCGCAGGAGAAAGGGAGAAGGCGCAAAGCGCGTCAGGGGGTTGCTTAATAACTTACGGGCAGCGGGTCCAGCGAGCGCCAAATATACCAAGTGGCCACACTGCACCAGGGCTTCCAGGCCTGGGCCACTTCGCGCGCATCGCTGCGGCTCACCGGGTCGCCCGAAAAGTAGTTTCGGCTGATACCGTTGAGCAGGCCGACATCGTCCAGCGGCAGCACATTGGGCCGCATGAGGTGAAAGATGAGAAACATCTCGGCCGTCCAGCGGCCAATGCCGCGCACCGCCACCAGCTCGGCAATGATGGCTTCGTCGTCCATGGCCTGCCAGGCATCGACATGCAGCTTGTTGCCGTCAAAGTGCAGCGCCAGGTCCACCAGATACTCGACTTTGCGTGCCGACAGGCCGGCGGCGCGCATATCGTCAATCTTCAGCCGCAGCACGTCGGGCGGGGTGATCGCAGGAGTCAGTGCGGCGAAGCGGTCCCACACGGTCTGCGCCGCCTTCACCGAAATCTGCTGACCGACGATGCTGCGCGCCAACGTGACAAAGGCGTCGCCGCGCGTCTGCAGGCTGGTCTCGCCAAACTGCGGAATCAGGCGCTTCATCACCCGATCCTTCTTCATCAAATGCGTGCGCGCCTGGGACCAGTACTCGGGCGTCGCCAGGTCAGATGTGGTTGCGATCGCTATTACTTTAGAAGCATTCACCGCTTGTCCTTGCTGCGCTGGATGCCAATTTGACTCGTATTTTTCTTCACGTGGCTGCTTCCCAGGTAGTGCCGGCGGCGCTGTCCTTGAGGACGATGCCCTGGGCCAGCAAGGCGGCGCGGATGCGGTCGGCCTCGGCGAAATCACGCGCTGCCTTGGCGGCGGCGCGGGCGGCGATCTGAGCATCAATGTCGACTGCATCGTGCGCTCCGCCGGCTTGCAAAAAGGCGGCAGGCTCGCCCTGCAGCAGCCCCAGGCACCCGCCCAGCGCCTTGAGCAGGCCGGCAGCTTGGTGCGAGCGGCTGCGGTTGACTTCGCCGGCCAGATCAAACAGCACGGCCACGGCTTCCGGCGTACCGAAATCTTCGTCCATGGCGGCGCGAAAGCGCGCGGCATAGGGCTCGGCCCAGTCAATGGCGACGTTCTGCGCAGGCACCAGACTGAGCGCAGTGTAGAGGCGCTTGAGCGCCTGGTGGGCGTCGTCAAGGTGCGCGTCACTGTAGTTGAGCGCACTGCGGTAGTGAGCACGCACCATAAAGAAGCGCAGGGTTTCGGCCTGGTACTCGCGCAGTACATCGCGGATCGTGAAGAAGTTGCCAAGCGACTTGCTCATCTTCTCGTTGTCCACGCGCACAAAGCCGTTGTGCATCCAGAAGCGCGCCAGCGGCTTCCCGTGGGCGCCTTCGCTCTGCGCAATCTCGTTTTCGTGGTGCGGGAACTGCAGGTCGGCGCCGCCGCCGTGAATATCGAAGGTCTCGCCCAGGGTGGCGCAGCTCATGGCCGAGCACTCGATGTGCCAGCCAGGGCGCCCGGCGCCAAAGCTGCTGCCCCATTTGGCCTCGGCGGGCTCTTCGGGCTTGGCCGATTTCCAGAGCACGAAGTCGAGCGGGTCGTGCTTGCCGTCATCGACCGCCACGCGTTCGCCAGCGCGCAGCTCATCAAGCGACTTGCCCGAGAGCTTGCCGTAGCCAGGGAACTTGCGTACCGCGTAGTTCACGTCGCCGTTGCCGGCGCGGTAGGCCAGGCCCTTGCCTTCGAGCGTACCGATCAGCGAGAGCATCTGCGGTACGTATTCGGTGGCGCGCGGCTCGACATCCGGCGGTTCAATGCCCAGCCTGGCAATGTCAGCATGCATCGCCGCGATCATCTCGTCGGTCAACTCGCGAATGGTGATGCCGCGCTCCACTGCGCGCCGGATGATCTTGTCGTCGATGTCGGTGATGTTGCGTACGTAGGTGACGCGGTAGCCGCTGGCGCGCAGCCAGCGCTGCACCACGTCAAACGCCATCATCATGCGGGCATGGCCGACATGGCAGAGGTCGTAGATGGTCATGCCGCAGACGTACATGCGCACATGGCCGGGTTCGATCGGGGAAAACTCTTCCAGGGCACGCGAGAGCGTGTTGTAGATGCGCAGACTCATGGGGATGGCGGTACGAAACAGGCGGGCGGGAGAGGGGTGGAGTATCGGGCGGCCGACGCTGCCCGTGCGGGGCGCGTGCAGGATCCCTGCGCACACGGCGGGCCCGACAAGTCGCCTTGGCGCCGGTTTGCCGCTCTCTGGCAGCGTACCGTCATGACCACCCTCTCAGCTACAATCCGCCGCAGTATAAGCGCCTGCCCGGCCTCCCGCTGATCACTTCACGGACCTTCATGACATCCTCCCGCCGCACCCTCACCCCTCTTGTGCGTCTCGCGCGTCTCATGGCTTTTTCTGCGCTGCTGGGCGCAACGGCCGTGCACGCGGAGGACTATTCAGACATCACCGGCTTGCTCAAAAGCGGCAAGGCTGCCGATGCGCTGGCGAAGGCCGATCAGCGGCTCGCAAGTGCCCCCAAAGACCCACAGTTGCGTTTTTTGCGCGGCGTCGCACAGGCCGACTCGGGCAAACCCACAGACGCCATCGCCACGTTCACGCAGCTCACGCAGGAATACCCCGAGCTGCCCGAGCCCTACAACAACCTGGCCGTGCTGTACGCCAGCCAGAACCAGCTCGACAAAGCGCGCACCGCCCTTGAAATGGCGATCCGCACCAATCCCAGCTATTCGACCGCGCACGAGAACCTGGGCGACATCTATGCCAAGCTGGCTGCCCAGGCCTACAACAAGGCGCTGCAGCTGGATGCGACCAACAGCGCCGCGCTCAATCCCAAGCTCGCGCTGATTCGCGAGCTGTTTGCACCGGGCCGCACGCCCACCCGTACAGCGGCCGCGCCTGCTGCCGCACCCGTCGCTGCACGCGCTCCGGCAGCACCCGTCCCCGTACCGGCAGCCGCTCCCCCGGCCACACCCGTCGTCGTCGCTGCAGCACCAGCTCCGGCACCCAAGCCACCCGTCGCCGCACCAGTGACTCCGGTGGCTGAGGCCGCGCCAGCTGCGGCCCCGGTCCGCGCGCCCGCGGCCGAACCGGTGAGCGCACCCCCAGCCCGTTCCGACAGCGCCTCGGGCGCTGACACCGTCGCCCAGCAAGATGTCGAATCGGCCATCAGCGCCTGGGCCGCCGCCTGGTCGGCACGCGACATGAAGAACTATTTGTCCTCCTACGGCAAGCAGTTCGATCCGCCCGGCAAGCAAAGCCGCGCCGCCTGGGAGAAAGAGCGGGAGTCCCGCATCGTGGGCAAGAAGCACATCAAGGTCACCATCACCGACCTGTCCGTGGACGTCAAAGGCGACAAAGCCACTGCGCGTTTCCATCAGGCGTACGACGCCGATACGCTCAGCGTTGCCAGCCGCAAGACGCTTGAACTGGTACGCAGCCAGGGCCGCTGGGTGATCGTGCGCGAATCCACTGGTAGCTGATGCAACAACGCGTTTTCCTGCGGTGCACCGACTGCACCGCCGTCCCGCATTGATCGCGCCAGACAAGCGCCGACCGCGCGCCTGGCCACGCGTTGGCGCTGCCTGGATGGCCACCGCGCTGCTGGCCATCGGTGCGCTGACGGCGCTGCCCGGCTGGGCGCGTGAGCCGCAGCGCGCAGCGCCGAAAAAGGCCGTCCACACCCAGCGAACAGCGGCAAAAGCCACGCGCGCCGTGGCGCCAAGGCGTGCGGCCGTGGCCGCCGCAGTGCCTGTGGCAGCCAAGGCGCAAGTGGCTCAAGCAGCCCGTAGCGATCAGGCAGAAACCCGGTTGATTCGCGTGTACCGATTGACCGCCCAGGGCCGCACCGAGGAGGCCCTGGCTCAGGCCCACACCCTGGTGCGTGATTTTCCGAACTTCCAGCTCGCGCAGCTGGCGCTGGGTGATTTGCTGACCGCGCGCACACGCCCGCTGGCGCAGTTTGGCGACGTGGCGGCACCCCAGCCTGAAGCAGGAGCGGTTTTGGCCGAACTGCGCCAGGAGTCGCGCCAGCGCGTGGCGGCCGAGCGACTGCGCCCGGCAGCAGGCGCCATTCCGGCGGCCTTTGTTGAAATCTCTGATCGCACGCGCCATGCCATCGCCGTGGATGCCTCGCGCTCGCGCCTGTATTTGTTTGAAAACGGCAAGCAGGGCCTGCGGCTGGTGGCCGACTACTACGCGTCGGTGGGCAAACTGGGGATCGAAAAGGAATTTGAGGGCGATCAGCGCACGCCGCTGGGCGTCTACTACATCACCAGCCGGCTCGACGCCAAGCAACTGGCCGACCTCTATGGCTCGGGCGCGCTGCCGCTGAACTACCCCAACGCCCTCGATCTGCGCCGTGGCAAGACCGGCAGCGGCATCTGGTTGCACGGCACGCCCAGCACCCAGTTTTCGCGCGCACCGCAAGCCACCGACGGCTGCGTGGCCATCGCCAACCCGGACCTGGAGCGCATTCTGAACACCGTCGAGCCGCGCAGCACGCCAGTGGTCATTTCGAGCCAGCTCCATTGGGTGACGCCCCAGGGCGTGGTGGGGGAACGCCAGGCGTTCAACCAGGTGCTGGACGCCTGGAGCAAGGCAAAATCCGAAGGCGACTTGCAGCGTCTGCTGGGCTTTTACACCTATGACTTTCAGGGCATGCGCAGCCAGTCGATCACGGAATTGCGCGCCACGCTGCAGGAAGACCTCCAGGCCCTGCGCGGCCGCACACTGGTGCTCAAGGACAAATCCGCCTTGCACTGGCAAGACAGCAGCGAGACCATGGTGGTCACCTTTGCCGAAGTCCCCGCCGGTGCCCGCAGCGGCCCGGTCAAGCGACAGTACTGGCGTCGCCAGGGACAGCGCTGGCAGATATTTTTTGAAGGGGTGATTGGATGATTTCAAGAAGAAAATGGGCTCTAGCGCTGAATGCGCTTGCGCTGACAGCTATGTTTTCCGTAGCAAATCAGGCCTCTGCCGAAGATGCTCCCAAAGTCAAACTGGCGACGTCCATGGGCGACATCGTGGTGCAGCTCAACCCGGAAAAAGCGCCGAAAACCGTCGCCAACTTCCTGCAGTACGTGCGCGAGAAGCACTACGATGGCACGATTTTTCACCGCGTGATCGACGGCTTCATGATCCAGGGCGGGGGCTTTACGCCCGACATGGCGCAAAAGCCCATGCGCGCACCCATTCCGCTCGAAGCCGGGAACGGCCTGAAGAACGACAAATACACCATCGCCATGGCGCGCACCGGTGCACCCGATTCGGCCACCGCGCAGTTTTTCATCAACGTGAAGGACAACGCCATGCTCAACGCCCCCCAGCCCGACGGCCACGGCTACGCGGTGTTTGGCAAGGTGGTGGAAGGCACCGACGTGGTGGACAAGATCCGGGCTGTAGCCACCAGCAACAAGGGACCGTACCAAAACGTGCCCAAAGACCCCGTCACCATCAACTCGGCCACCGTGGTCGAATAAGCGCATTCGCGAAAGGAATTCCCATGAGCAACCCCCAAGTCGAACTCCACATCGCCGGCTACGGCGTCATCACTCTGGAACTTGACCAGGAAAAGGCGCCCAAGTCGGTCGCCAACTTCCTCGCGTACGTCAACAAGGGCCACTACGACAACACCGTCTTTCACCGCGTGATTCCTGGCTTTATGGTGCAAGGTGGCGGTTTTGAGCCCGGCATGAACCAGAAACCCACCGATGCGCCGATCGAAAACGAAGCGCAAAACGGCCTGAAAAACGCCAACTACACGGTGGCCATGGCGCGCACCAACGACCCGCACTCGGCCAGCTCGCAATTCTTCATCAACGTGGCCGACAACGGCTTTCTGAACCACACCGCGCCCTCGGCCCAAGGCTGGGGCTACGCCGTATTTGGCAAAGTGGTGGGTGGCACCGATGTGGTCGACAAGATCAAGGCCGTTCCCACAGGCCGCAAGGGCTTCCATGACGACGTCCCCAAGGACGACGTGGTGATCGAAAAAGCCGTCGCCCTCTGATCTGATTCACGCAGCGCGCGCGTGAACCCGGCCGTGCCCCAGGCGCAAGAGCTGCTGGCTCCGGCGCACTGGCGCACCGTCGATTTTTTGTCGGATCTGCATTTGCAGGCAGCCGACCCCGAAACGCTCGCCTGCTTCGAGCGCTATCTGGCGCGCACCACGGCCGACGCCGTCTTCATCCTGGGCGATCTGTTCGAGGTCTGGGTCGGCGACGACGCCTGCGACGAAGCCGGCAGTTTTGAAGCAAGGCTGGCCCAGCGGCTCGCTACAGCGGCGCAGCAGCGCCCGGTGTATTTCATGCACGGCAACCGGGATTTTCTGGTGGGAAGCTCCTTGTTCGAGCACACCGGCATCATCGGGCTATCGGATCCCAGCGTGCTCATCTTTGGTACGCAGCGGCTGCTGCTGAGCCACGGCGACCTGCTTTGTCTCGACGACATGGACTACCAGCGCTTTCGCAGCCTGGTGCGCAGCCGCGCCTGGCAGCAAAGCTTTCTGGCACAGCCGCTCGCCCTGCGGCGCGCCCAGGCGCGCGCCATTCGCAGCCAGAGCGAAGCGCGCAAACAAGGCGGCGAAACCTATGCCGACGTGGACGGTCCGGCCGCGCTGGCCTGGCTGCAGGCGGCGGGTGCACGCACCCTGGTCCATGGCCACACGCACCGCCCGGCCGAGCATGCGCTGGCACCCGGCTACCGGCGCGTGGTGCTCAGCGACTGGGACTGCGCCGCCCAACCGCCACGGGGAGACGTGCTCCGCTTGTCGGCGCAGGGCCTGGAACGCCTGCCCATGGGCCCCATATAGGCCGCATGGTTCCCTTCTTCAACCGCCTGCGCAGCAGCCTGCGCGCCACCCTGGCCCCGGTGCCCGACATCTCGGCCGAGCTGTGGCTCCAGACCCTGGGGCGCTACCCCTTTCTCGCCGCACTGCCGCTCGCACAGCAGGCCAAGCTGCGTGCCCTGGCGGCGCTGTTTCTGGATGGCAAGGAATTCCACGGCGCCCACGGCCTGGAGGTGACCGACGCCATGGCCATCGACATTGCTGCGCAGGCCTGCCTGCCCCTGCTGCACTGGGGCGATCCGCACGAGGCGCTCGCCTGGTACGACGACTTCGTCACCATCGTGGTGCACCCCGGCGAGGCCGTCGCACGCCGCGAGAGCATGGACGCCGCCGGCGTGGTGCACCAATACACCGAGGTCCTGGCGGGCGAAGCCATGGAGCGCGGGCCGGTGATGCTCAGTTGGAGACACGTGGCCGAAGGCAGCACGAGCGCAGGCCATGGCAGCAACGTGGTGGTGCACGAATTCGTCCACAAGATCGACATGCAGAACGGCCACGCCAACGGCTGCCCGCCCCTGCCGCGCGGCCTGCTGGGCACGCGTGGCCCGCGCGCGGCGCTGGCGGCCTGGCAGGCCGCGTGGAAGCCGGCGTATGCCGATTTCCGTGAAGCGGTGGTCAAGGCCGAACGCTTTGGCGCCGAGCGGCCCTGGCTGGATGCCTACGGCGCCACGGCGCCCGCAGAGTTCTTTGCCGTGGCCTGCGAGGCCTATTTCGTGAACCGCGAACGCTTTGCGCTGGAGTTTCCCTCGCTCATGCCGGCGCTGGACGGGTTTTTCAAACGCCCGGCGTGATACCGGACCTTCCCTGCAAACGGGGAAGGAGGCTCAAGGCTTGGCTTTGGCCACCGCACCAGTAGCCACCAGGGCCCGCAGCGCCCTCAGCCGCGCCTTCAAGCGCCGTTCGTTCACCAAACCCACGCGTACCATGATTTTTTGCCCGCTCGACAAGGCCTGCAGTTGCGGATCGGCAAATTCGTAACGCACCCAGGGGCGGGCCGAGCTCCATTCGCCCTTGACTTCGGTGAGCTGCACGCGCACCGGCTCGGCCGGCTCGGGCGCCGCAAGCAGGTGGTCAATCACGGCCACCAGGCGGTCATTGAAGTAGCGGCCGGGATAGCCAAGCTCTTCGTAGGCCTGCTGGAACAACGGGTACAGGCGCGCGTACAGCGCCACGGCGCGCTGCAAATCCACCGTTTCCACCCATTGCACCACCGCGCTGTAGCGCGCTGCGTTGTCAGGCGCGATGTGCTGGCCCTCGCCTTCGCCCTGGACGGTAAAGCGACCTTGCGTGGGCTGCACCGGCCACATACCCGCAGGGGCCTGCGCACGCGCCAGGTTGTCGACTGTGGCGACGACGCGGCGCACCAGGCCGTCGATTTGCAGAAAGCTTGCCACCTGGCGTTGGCCCAGCAACTCGGCAATTGCCTGCGCGACGTAGTCGTCGGCACTGGCCAGCGCCGGCAACGCCGCATCGGGCGGGGCCAGTGCATCGATCAGGTTCTGCGGGCCCGAGGCGGGGGTGGATGCTGGTGCAGCCACCGGCGTTGCGATGGGCGGGGAGGCGCTCACGACCACAGGCTGCGTCCGGTTCTGCCACCACCACCAGCCCCCTGCCGCCAGCAGGACCACCACGACCAACAAGGCCAGGGGCCAGCGCGAGCGCTCTTGGGGGGAGTCAAGGTGCTTCGTTCCTGTCCAGACATGGGCGTCTTCCTTTTCGCATCAATAGGGTGTCCTGCACCACTCTACGCGAAGGGGAGCCAGTGCAGTGCTTCACTGCACTGGCTCCCGTCAGGCACCGCCATTCTGCAGCGCAAACCGGGCCGCCTTCGCCACCGATTGCGCGTCCACGCCGAAAAACTCACGCAGTGCCGCCCGCGTGTCGCTGCGTCCAAAGCCGTCGGTGCCCAGCGTGAGATAGCGGCGGCCTGGTGGAATGAAGGCGCGCACGCTCTCGGGCACGGCGCGCACGTAGTCGGTGGCGGCGATCACCGGGCCACGGGTTTCTGCAAGCTGCTGCGTCACCCAGGGCACGCCGGGCGCGGCCTCGCCCGCCAGCGCGCGCTGTTCACAGGCCTGGCCGTCGCGCGCCAGCTCGCTCCAGCTCGTCACGCTCAGCACCGTCACCTCCAAACCCTCGGCCGTCAACAGCTCGGCGGCCTTGACGACTTCAGTCAGGATGGCGCCCGAACCCAGCAGGGTGACATTTTTAGAAGAAATTGGCCTCTCGCGCTTATCTGACAAGCGTCTCCAGCTATCGAAAATGTAGCAACCACGCAACACACCCTCGGCGGCGCCTTCTGGAAGATCAGGCTGGGCGTAGTTCTCGTTCATCAGCGTGACGTAATAGAAGACGTCGCGCTGCTCGGTCACCATCTCGCGCATGCCGGCATCGACGATGACGGCCATTTCGCCCGCATAGGCCGGGTCGTAGGCCTTGCAGTTGGGGATGGTCGCTGCCACCAGGTGGCTGGTACCGTCCTGGTGCTGCAGGCCCTCGCCGCCCAATGTGGTGCGGCCTGAAGTCGCGCCCAGCAAAAAGCCGCGCGCGCGCTGGTCGGCGGCGGCCCAGATGGCGTCCCCCACGCGCTGAAAGCCAAACATGGAGTAGTAGATGTAGAACGGCAGCATGGCCAGGCCGTGCACGCTGTAGCTGGTGGCGGCAGCCGTCCAGCTGGCGATGGCGCCGGCTTCGCTGATGCCCTCCTCCAAAATCTGCCCATCCAGGGCCTCGCGGTAGGCCAGCACCGAGCCGATGTCCTCGGGCGCATAGCGCTGGCCCACACTGCTGTAGATACCGATCTGCTTGAACAGGTTGGCCATGCCAAAGGTGCGCGCCTCGTCGGCCACGATAGGCACGATGCGCGGCCCCAGCGTGGCGTCTTTCAGCAGGCCCGTGAGCATGCGCACAAAGGCCATGGTGGTGCTCATCTCTTTGCCATCGGCCTGCAGGGCGAACTGGGCGTAGCTGGTGATGGGCGGCACGGGCAGTGCCTCGCATGCGGTTTCGCGGCGCGGCAGGTAGCCGCCGAGCTGCTGGCGGTGGCGGCGCAGGTACTGCATCTCTGCGCTGTCTTCCTGGGGTCTGTAGAAGGCCAGGCCCGTGGCCTGCTCGTCGGTGAGTGGCAGGTTGAAGCGGTTGCGAAATTCAATCAGGTCCGCGCCGTCAAGCTTCTTCTGGCTGTGCGTGGTCATCTTGCCCTGCCCGGCCGTACCCATGCCGTAGCCCTTTTTGGTATGGGCGAGGATGACGGTGGGCTGGCCCTTGTGCGCGCTGGCTGCGGCGTAGGCGGCGTGGATTTTCACCAGGTCGTGGCCACCGCGCTTGAGCCGGTCGATCTGCTCGTCCGTCATGCCCTGGGCCAGCGCGGCCAGTTCCGGGTTCTGGCCGAAGAAGTTGTCGCGGTTGAAGCGCCCGTCTTTCGCAGCAAAGGTTTGCATCTGGCCGTCGACCGTGCCCTCCAAAGCGCGCGCCAGGGCGCCTGTGAGGTCGCGGGCAAACAGGCCGTCCCAGTCGCTGCCCCAGACGAGCTTGATGACGTTCCAGCCGGCGCCGGCAAACAAACGCTCCAGCTCGTCGATGATGCGGCCGTTGCCGCGCACCGGGCCGTCGAGCCGCTGCAGGTTGCAGTTGACCACCCAGACGAGGTTGTCCAGCCCTTCGCGCGAAGCCAGGGTGAGCGCGCTGGTGCTCTCGGGCTCGTCCATCTCGCCGTCGCCAAACACGCCCCACACTTTTCGGCCTGCGCAGTCGAGCAGGTTGCGGTGCGTGAGGTAGCGCATGAAGCGCGCGTGGTAGATGCTGCTGATGGGGCCGATGCCCATCGAGCCCGTGGGGAACTGCCAGAAATCCGGCATGAGCCACGGATGCGGGTAGCTCGACAGGCCGTGCGCCCCTGCAGCGGGCGCACTCAACTCCTGGCGGTAGTACATCAAGTCCTGCTCGGAGAGCCCCCCTTCGAGAAACGCCCGCGCATAGACCCCCGGCGCGCTGTGCGGCTGGAAGAACACCAGGTCGCCCCGGTGCTGGCCCGCGCCCAGCCCTTCGCGGGCGCGGAAGAAATGGTTGAAGCCACTTTCAAACAAATCCGCCGCGCTGGCGTAGCTGGCAATGTGGCCGCCCAGCTCGCCATAGGCCTGGTTGGCGCGCACCACCATGGCCAGCGCGTTCCAGCGAATGATGGAGCCGAGCCGCTCTTCGATGGCCAAGTCACCGGGAAACACGCCCTGCTGTTCCACGCCCACCGTGTTCACATAAGGCGTGTTCAGACCGGGCTGCCAACCAACACGCTCGCTTCGCGCCAGGCGCGCGAGCTCTTGCAGCATGTGGCGGGCGCGCTCTGGACCTTGGGTGGCCACCAGGGCCAGAAAGGCATCGCGCCACTCTGCCGTTTCTTCGGGATCGGCATCAAGAGCGTCGGGGGCTTGCAGCATGGCGTGGGGCGTCAGGGCGTTCATGGCTTGGACTCTGGTGTCGTGGGTTGGAAGTGCGTTGAAAAATGAAAAGCGGCGAAATCGTCGTCAGGCCAAGCGCAGACCACAGCAATAGCCGGTGCTATCGCGAGGATTTGCAACGCGGCAGGGCGGCGATTCCCGGCACTTTTCCGAGACGGATTTCCAACCCACGACACTACCCAGGTATCGGGAAAATGTGGTGCTGATTGCGCTGCAATGCGGAACATGAACAGCACAATACGCTGCTAAAAGCAAACTTTGAAGCATATGAAGCTGGACACCGTCGATCTGCGCATACTGCACGAGCTGCAAGCCGACGGCTCGCTCTCGAATGTGGCGCTGGCGCGGCGCGTGCACCTCTCGCCCTCGCCCTGTCTGGCGCGCGTCAAGGCGCTGGAGGCTGCTGGCGTCATCAGCCGCTATGTGGCGCTGGCCAATGCGGCGGCGCTGGGCCTGGGGCTCAACGTCTTCATCAGCATCAGCCTCAAGGCCCAGAACAAAGAGGCGCTGGCCGATTTCGAGCGCCGCATTGCCGAGCAGGACGAAGTCATGGAGTGCTACCTGATGACCGGCGACAGCGACTACCTGATCCGCGTCGCGGTGGCCGACATGGCGGCACTCGAGCGCTTCATCCTGGAGCAGCTCTCGCCAATTCCGGGCATCGAGAAGATCCGCTCCAGCTTTGCGCTCAAGCAGGTTCGCTACAAGACCGCCCTGCCACTGCCTGCGCTTTCGGCGCGCTCTTGAGCGCTTTCGCATGCGCCAGGTCCAGCGCCTGGCCAATGTCGTCCAGCAGGTCTGCCACATCCTCCAGCCCCACCGACATGCGCACCAGGCCTTCAGAAATGCCGTGCGCGGCGCGCTCTTCGGGGGTGTAGACCGAATGCGTCATGCTGGCCGGGTGCTGGGCCAGGGTCTCGGCGTCGCCCAGGCTCACGGCGCGGGTGACGAGTTGCAGCGCGTCCATGAAGCACACGCCGGCCTCCAGGCCGCCTTGCAGTTCAAAGGCAATCATGCCGCCCATCTGGCGCATCTGCTGCCTGGCCAGAGCATGCTGCGGGAAGCTGGGAAGGCCCGGGTAATGCACCACGGCGGTGGCAGGGTGGGCGGCAATGAAGTTGGCCACCGTCTGCGCGCTCTGGCAGTGGCGATCCATGCGCAGCGCCAGGGTCTTGAGGCCACGCATCACGAGGTGGGCGTCTTGCGCCGACATCACGGCGCCGGTCATGTCTTTGAGGCCATACAGGCGCACGCGCTGGGCCAGCTCGGCGTCGGCAAAGATGGCGGCGCCGGCCGTCAGGTCGCCGTGGCCACCCAGGTATTTGGTCATGGAGTGCACGCTCACATCGGCGCCCAGCAGCAGGGGCTGCTGCAGGTAAGGCGTGCAGTAGGTGTTGTCCACCACCACCTTCGCGCCACGTGCGTGGGCCAGGGCCGACACCGCTGCAATGTCCACCAGGCGCATGTTGGGGTTGGCCGGCGACTCCAGGTAGACCACGCGAGTCTTGTCGGACAAGGCCGCCGCCACATGGGCCGGGTCGGTCATGTCCACATGGCGCACGCTGACGCCAAAGCGGGCGAGGCCGTGGTTCAGGAATGCGAAGGTGCAGCCATACAAGGTCATGTCGGCCAGCACCTCGTCGCCCGGCTCCAGCATGGACCACAGCGTGGCCGTGATGGCACCCATGCCCGAGCCAAACACCACCGCGCCCACGCCCTGCTCCAGGCTGGCCAGCCGGCCTTCGAGCAGCGCCAGCGTGGGGTTGGCAATGCGGGTATAGAAGTAGCCGTTTTCCTCGCCGGTAAAGCAGCGCCCGCCGTAGCCCACATCGGGAAAGGCAAAGGTGGCCGAGGTGTAGATCGGCGGCACCAAGGCTCCCTGGTGGTCGGCCGGGTTGTAGCCAAAGTGAATGGCGCGGGTGCTGAAGCCGCCGGTGGGTGTGTCTGCCTTGCCCATGATGTTGTCTCCTGAGTATCGTGTGTGGTAATTGAATTCTTTCCCAAATCACCGGGCAAAAATTCGCTATCTAGCCCACATAAAGAAGCTATATTGGAAATATTCACCGATTTTTTTATCCATAGAGGCAATTTATGCTTAACACCGCCGCAGCCCTGGACGCCGTCGACCGCAGCCTGCTCGACGCGCTGCAAAAAGACGGCCGCGCCACCGTCGGCGAGCTGGCCGAGCGGGTCTCTCTTTCCACCTCGCCCTGCTGGCGGCGGGTGCGGCAACTGGAGGAATCGGGCGTCATCAGCGGCTACCACGCGCACCTGGATCGGCACCGCGTGGGCTATGGCGTGTTGGGCTTTGTGCAGTTGGGCTTGCACAACCACACAGCGGACACCACGGCGGCCTTTGAGCGCGAGGTGCTGGCGCTGCCGCAGGTCCTGTCGTGCCACAACCTCTCGGGCCGCTACGACTACCAGATCGAGCTGGTAGCGCCCGACCTGGAAACGTTCGCGGAGTATTTGCGCACCCGCATCCGCAATCTCCCTGGGGTGCGCGAGATATCCACCAGCTTTTCGCTCAAGGAAGTCAAGCGCACCGTGGCGCTGCCGGTGGATCTGGCCTGACCCGCAGGTCGGCCAGCCTGTTCAGCAGGCCCTAAAACGAGGTCGGCTTGGCGCTGAGACTCTCCATCCAGCTCACACAGGCGGCCAGCTCAGATGGGCGGATTTCGTGGGCGCTGGGAAACTCGCGGTACGTGAGCGTCAGCGGCAGCGTGGCCACATGGTGCGCGATGGACTGCGCGTGCGCGATGGGAATCACATCGTCGTGCGTACCGTGGCTCACCCACAGTGCGTGCCCGCTCAGTGCATCGGGCGGAGCTGCTGCAGCCAGCGCCTGCTCCATCAGCCGCCCATGCCAGACGATGGCCGCACGCATCAGTTCGGGCTGCGTCAGCAGCAGCGACAAGGCCATGCACGCCCCCTGACTGAAACCGGCCACCAGTACGCGTTCGGGCGGTATGTCCAGTTGCTCCGAAGCACTCGCCACGACCTGCGCCAGCAGCGCGCGGCTCGCCGCCTCCTGGGTCTCGTCGATGCGGCGCCCACCGCCCGGTTCGATCGAATAATCAAACCACGCAAACGCTCCCGGCGCCATGCGGTAGGGCGCGCGCAGGCTGAGCACGTAGTAACGATCAGGGATCTGCGCGCTCAGGGCAAACAGGTCCTGCTCGTTGCTGCCGACTCCGTGCAGCAGCACCAGCAGCCACGGTCGCGGCGCGTTG
This sequence comes from Simplicispira suum, assembly GCF_003008595.1. Lineage (GTDB taxonomy): Bacteria > Pseudomonadota > Gammaproteobacteria > Burkholderiales > Burkholderiaceae_C > Simplicispira > Simplicispira suum. The sequence goes on from NZ_CP027669.1 coordinate 311,597, forward strand.
GAAGTGGCAGGACGCTTCAAAAAAGTGAGCGGTAAGTCCAGCATGGATAAGCGCCAGAGGCGATTTTTATTAAAAAAATAGGCCGTTTGCGGCTTCAGGCAGCAACGTGCAAAGCAAAGGCGTCCATCGCCAGGATGCCGTACATCACCTCGCGGCTCAAGTAGGTGGCGCGTGCATCCGGCCCTGCCGCGCCCAGCGCAAAAAACAGCGGCAAGAAATGGTCTTCGCTCGGGTGCGCCCGCAGTGCATGCGGCGCCTGGCGGCGGTAGTCGAGCAGCGCCTGCCGGTCGCCCCGCTCCAGCGCCGCCTCGATCCAGCGCGCAAACTCCAGTACATACGGCGCGGCCCCACGCTCACCGCCAAAAAACTCCGACAGGTTGTGCGTCATGCTGCCCGAACCCACCACCAGCACGCCCTCGCTGCACAAGCCTTGCAGGGCGGCCCCCAGCGCGTAAACCTCGGTCGGCCCGGCGGTCTGTGGCAACGCCAGTTGCACCACGGGCAGGTCGGCCTCTGGAAACAAATGCATCAACGGCACCCAGGCGCCATGGTCCAAGGGACGCTCCGTGTCGCCATGCGCCGCGATTTCAGCCTGGTGCAACAAATCAAGCACCTGCTCGGCCAATGCAGGAGCGCCGGGCGCCGGGTACTGCAATGCATACAGCTCGGGCGGGAAGCCCCGAAAGTCGTGCCAGGTTTCCGGCCACTCGGTCAGAGTCACACGGGCCTCGGGCGCCATCCAGTGGGGCGACAGAATCAACACGCCACGCAGTTCCGGAAACTGCGCACGCAGCGCGGCACCCCAGCGCGCAAGTGCCGGCCCCGTCTCCCCGGCTTCGATGGCAAACAGCGGAGCACCGTGCGACACGTACAGCACCGGCACAAGGGCCTGCGGCGGGGTGGTGTGCTGAGCAGAAGGCGGCATGGACAAATCGCGTTGGGGCAAGGCTCTCACTTTAGACCCTTGGCTGCGCGCCGCAAGCCCCCACCACCCGGCAAGGGCCTTTGGCACGGATGCGCGACGAGACCGGGACGGGCGCTGCGCTCATTCCATTTCCAAATCATTGGTGACGCGAAGGCAAGCTGCAGACATGGCTGTAGCACGCCAAGGCGAAGTCGACTATGTCACTGATGATTTGGAAATGGAATCAGTCCCGCACCGGGCCGCGCAGCGCCTTGGTGTCGCTGCGCTGGCTCTTGCCCTCCAGACGGCGCATCTTCGAACCGTAGCTGGGGCGCGTGGCGCGGCGGGCCTTGGGCGGCACGGCCATGCTGTTGACCAGGGCGTTGAGGCGCTCCAGCGCATCGGCGCGGTTTTGTAGCTGGGTGCGAAACTGCTGCGCCTTGATCACCACCACGCCCTGGTCGGAAATGCGCGCATCGCGCCGCGACAGCAGGCGCTCGCGCACATCTTCGGGCAGGGACGAAGCATGAATGTCAAAGCGCAGATGCACCGCGCTCGACACCTTGTTGACGTTTTGCCCGCCCGAGCCTTGCGCGCGGATGGCGTTGAACTCCACCTCACGCTCATCCACCTGCAGTTTCGGTGCTTTCATGGACTCAGTCGCCCAGCGCGGCGAGCAGCGCCGCGTTGAAGTCCCGCGCCTGCTCGAACTGCACCCAATGGCCAGCTTCTTCGATCAGCGTCATGCCGCGAAAATCCGGTGCTGCGGCCGCATAGGCGGTTGCGAGCGGCTCCATGTAATCGAGGTAAACCGCGTCATATCGCCCGTAAATGGCGTGCACCGGGCACGGGATGCGCGGCAGCGAGCGCGCCAGAATGTCGGTGCCTGCGAGGCGGCGGCCCGGCATGCGGTCCTGGTGCATGTTGGCCACATGCAGGTCCAGGGCCAGGCCCTCGATCTGCTGCGGGTCGTACAGCATCAGCGCGGCGAGGTTGTGGCGGTGCACGGCCCGTTGCGCTTCAGGGTCTTCCAGATGGCGCCAGGCCTTCAGCTCGAACTGGCGCTGGGGCACCACGCCCATGGCGGGCGCCCCCACCAGCACCAGGCGCTGCGCCAGCGCCGGGTGCGCCGCCAGCAGCAGCCCGGCGGTGAGCCCCCCGAACGAAAAGCCCACCAGATCCACCGGCTGCTCACCCAGCAAGGCCTGCAGACCCGCGCGCAGCGGCTCGACCAGCGCATCGGCATCGGTGCCCAAAGGGGGCGGCGCAGAGGCGCCAAAGCCGGGCAGATCCGGCAGCCACAGTTCACGCCCTGCAGCCACCAAGGCGTCGATGTTGCGCACCCAATGCGTCCAGCTGCCGCTGCCGCCATGCAACATCACCAGGGGCGCCACGCCGGGCTGCGCCGTGCCCCAGACATGCCAGACCAGCTCACCCGAGCCACAGGGCGTGGTGCGCTGCCGGGCGCGGTCGATCAGTGGCTGCACCGCACCGGGCATTGCGGTCGGCGCCGGCGTGGACGCGCTCACAGGCGCGCCAGCCCTTCTATGGCCAGCACGTAGCCCTGCACACCAAAGCCGCAGACCACGGCGCGCGCAACGCTGGAGATTGTTGAATGGTGGCGAAATGCTTCGCGCGCAAACACGTTGCTGATGTGCAGCTCGATCAGCGGCACGCCCGTGCCCTTGATGGCGTCGTGCAATGCAATGCTGGTGTGGGTGTAGGCACCTGCGTTGAGCACCACGCCGGCCAGTTCGCCCTGCTGGTGCAGGCGTCCGGCTTCGTGCAACCAATCGAGCAACGCACCCTCGTGGTTGCTCTGGTGAAAGCGCAGCGCAAAGCCCGCCTTGGCGCAGGCGGCTGCGCACAGGGCTTCTACGTCTGCAAGGGTGTGGTGCCCATAAACCGCCGGCTCACGCGTGCCGAGCAGGTTGAGGTTGGGGCCGTTGAGAACGAAAAGAGTGGACACAAATGCGCTTTCAGGCTGGGTGCGGGCGGCTGTGCATTCTGCAAGCCGGCGCGCAAGCGGGTGAAGCGCAAATTATGCGACGCTCGGACCGGCACGGCGAAGCCGCACCTCGGCATCGCCTGCCACCTCCGCTCAATCCCGATCGCGCCGATGACCGTGGCGATGGGGGCGATGCCCACGGCGGTCGTCCCGATCGCGGTAATAACGGCCGCCATAGTACGGAGGCGGCGAATACACCACGGGCGGGGCGTAATACACCGGCCGCGGCGGCGCGTAGTAGACCGGTGGCGGAGCGTAATACACAGGTGCCGGGGCCCGGTACACATAGCCTGGGTAGTAGTTGTTGCTTGCTCCCACCACCACACCCGGAACGCCCACGCCTATGGACCAGCTCACGTTGTCGCGCGCCTGCGCCACACCGGCCGAGGCCGCCAGCGCAACTCCGAAGCCCACCACGGCCAGCTTGCTGAAAACGGTCTTGAACATATGCATCTCCTGGTTAAACAGATTGGCTGCAATTGCCAGCCCTCAGACGCCTTAACGCGCCACATGCCTGAAAGGATGGCACGAAAGGGTGTCTAAAGTGTGTCTGTGCGTACAACTGCTTGTTTCCATGCGTAAAACCGCACGAACGCGCCGCCTAAAATGCCCGATATGACCGCCTCTGCCCCCGCATCCACGCCCGCCGCCAACGCTTCGGACGCCACCAAAATCAGCAATTTCCTGCGCCAGGTGATCGAAAGCGACCTGGAACGCGGCACCTACGCCAACCGCCGCTGGGCCGGCAGCCCTGGCGACGCTGCGCACCAGGCCGCAGGCACGCCCGACCCGGCCAAAATTCGCACCCGCTTCCCGCCCGAGCCCAACGGCTACCTGCACATTGGCCACGCCAAGAGCATCTGCATCAACTTTGGTCTGGCGCGCGACTACGAAGGCGTGTGCCACCTGCGCTTTGACGACACGAATCCGGAAAAGGAAGACGCCGAGTACGTGAGCAGCATCAAGGACTCGGTGCAGTGGCTGGGCTTTGACTGGAACAACGGGCGCGAGACCAACCTGTACCAGGCCAGCGACTATTTCGACTTCATGTACCGTGCCGCCGAGTACCTGATTGAAGCCGGCCATGCCTATGTCGATGAACAAACGATTGAGCAGATCCGCATCAACCGGGGCGACTTCAGCAAGCCCGGTGTCAACAGCCCCTTCCGCGCCCGCACGCCAGCCGAAAACCTGCAAATCTTCCGCGAGATGCGCGCCGGCCAGCACGAAGACGGCAGCATGGTGCTGCGCGCCAAGATCGACATGGCCAGCCCCAACATCAACATGCGCGACCCGGCCATCTACCGCATCCGCCGCGCCACGCACCACAACACGGGCGACGCCTGGTGCATCTACCCGATGTACACCTACGCGCACCCGATTGAAGACGCGCTGGAGCAGATCACCCACAGCTTTTGCACGCTCGAATTCGAAGACCAGCGCCCGTTCTACGATTGGTTGTTGCAACGATTGATCGAAGGTGGCCTGCTCAGCGCCCCGCCCCCGCGCCAGTACGAATTTGCCCGCCTGAACCTCACCTACGTCATCACCAGCAAACGCAAACTCGCGCAACTGGTGTACGACCACAAGGTGAACGGCTGGGACGACCCGCGCATGCCCACCATCGTCGGCCTGCGCCGGCGCGGCTACACGCCCGCCAGCCTGCAGCTGTTTGCCGAACGCATTGGCGTCACCAAAAGCGACAGCTGGATCGACTACGCCACGCTGGAAGGATGCCTGCGCGAAGACCTGGAGCTCAAAGCCCACCGCGGCATGGCCGTGCTCGACCCGGTCAAGCTCGTGCTGACCAACTGGGACGCCGAATTCGGCGCCGGCCACTTGGAGCCCTGCACCCAGCCCGCCCTGCCCAACGTGCCCGAAGGCACCGAGCCACCGCCAGCGCGGCATTTCAGCATGGGCAAAGAGGTGTGGATTGAACGCACCGACTACGAGGAAGTGCCGCCCAAAGGCTACAAGCGCTTGTTTCCAGGCAACAAAGTGCGCCTCAAAGGCGGCTACGTCATTGAATGCACCGGCGCCAACAAGGATGCGGACGGCAAGGTCACCGAAGTGCTCGCCACCGTCATCCCCGGCACCAAAAGCGGCACCTCCGGCGCCGACAGCGTGAAAGCCAAGGCCGCCATCACCTGGGTCGGCGTGGCGGATGGCGTGCAGGCCGAAGTCCGCATGTACGACCGGCTGTTTCTGGACGCGCAGCCCGATGCGGGCGGCAAGGACTTTATTGAGAGCCTTAACCCGGACAGTTTGAAGGTGGTGATTGCCATCGTGGAGCCTTCATTGGCGCAGGCGCAACCGGACGACAAGTTTCAGTTTGAGCGGCATGGGTACTTTGTGGCGGATCGGGTGGATCACGTGCAGGGGACTAAGCCGGTGTTTAACTTGGCGGTGGGGTTGAAGGATTCCTGGGGGAAATAATGCTCCGCCCCCAAACCATCCAAATCTTTCTCCCCGCCGGTGATCCGCGCGGTATGCGCGTGGCCGAGATCACGACCCGCATTGTTCGCGTCATTGAAGTGCCCCGCAGCCAGTTGGCAGACTTCCTCAAATTGCCCGAAGCGCAGCAAGTGGGCGTGTACTTTTTGATGGGCGAGTTGTCCGAGGCCGGCTTGCCGCGCGCCTACATCGGCCAGTCTGGCAATGTCGGCAGCCGACTCGTGCAGCACAACCAAAGTAAAGATTTCTGGAACCGCGCGCTGGTGGTTATCTCGCTGACCAACAGCCTGACGCAAACGCACGCGCTGTTTCTGGAGTGGTGGGCCATTGCCGAGGCCACCAAAGCCGGTCGCTATAGCCTGGAAAATGGCAACGCCGGTTCGCAGCCCTACACCCCCGCGCCGCTGCAAGCCGACTGCCACGAGATTCACGAAACTGCGGCGACCCTGCTGGCCACGCTGGGTCAGCCGATTTTTGAGCCACTGACCAACGCGCCCACCGCCAAGGGCGCGGCAGATCTCTTTTATTGCAAAGGCTCAGGCGCCGATGGCGTGGGCGAGTACACGGCCGAGGGGTTTGTGGTGCTCAAAGGCTCACGCGGGCGCCTGGAAAATGTGGCCTCCATCCAAGGCTCCTCGCACGAACGCTTCCGCGAAAAGTTGTTGAAGGAAGGCATATTGGCGCTGGAAGGCGGCGGCGTGGTTTTCACCCGCGACTATTTGTTTTCGAGCCCGAGCATGGCCGCAGTCGCCTTGCAAGGCCGTTCTGCCAACGGCTGGTTCGAATGGAAAGACACCAGCGGCAGAACGCTGGATGAAGTAAAGCGGCAGACGGTGGCTGCGCCGGGTTAGTTTCGCTCTGCTTTCAGTAGCTGCTTACGCTTACGGCATAAGCGCTAGAGCATCTTTTCATAAAAGTCTCTCGAATAAACCCCAATTAAGGTACGATCAACCCCAATATGGGTATTGAAACTTTGCCGCCAGCTGCGGCGTCCGCCGCAGACGCCCTCTTCCCAAAAGTGCGCCAGCGGGTGCTGGCCGTACTGTTCGGCACGCCAGACCGCAGCTATTACGCCAACGAGGTGATCGCGCTGGCACAGTCGGGCACTGGGGCTGTGCAACGTGAGCTGGCGGGCTTGTCAGAGGCCGGCTTGCTCACCGTCAGCAAGCAGGGCAACCAGAAACACTACCAGGCCAATGCCAATGCGCCGGTGTTTGCCGAGCTGCGCGGCCTGGTGCTCAAAACCATGGGGTTGGCCGATGTGTTGCGAGCGGCGCTTGCGCCGTTGGCAGCGCAGATAGACGCCGCGTTCATCTATGGCTCGTTGGCCCGCCAGCAAGACACCGCGCAGAGCGATGTGGACGTGCTGATCGTCAGCAACACGCTCGGCTATGGCGAAGTGTTTGGCGCGCTCGAGGCCGCAGCCGTGTCGCTGGGCCGCACAGTGAACCCGACGCTGTACAGCTTCGCCGACTGGACCAAGCGCTTGCACGACGACAACGCCTTTGCGACGCGCGTGTGGCAGCAGCCCAAAATATGGCTGATAGGCAACGAGGAACATATCGATGCAGCCAGCGCTTGAAAACCTCAGCGGCCCCGGCAAGCCGCTCAAAGTCGAAGCGCCAGATGACAAGGAGATTGCTGGCTTGCTGCGCACCGGCATCGCGCGCTTGCGTGATTCGCAAAACGCGACACTGGCATTGGAGAGCCGCTTCGATCTGGCTTACAACGCAGCGCATGCCTTGTGCCTGGCAGCGCTACGGCGCATGGGCTATCGCCCTGGCAACCGCTACATCGTGTTTCAGGTATTGCCGCATACCCTGGGCCTAGGACCAGAAGTCTGGCGCGTTCTGGACAAGTGCCACAACACACGCAATCTGGGCGAATACGAAGGCATGCTCGATGTGGATGAGCGCTTGGTAAAAGACTTGGTCAAGGCTACCGTGGCGCTGGCCAATGCCCTCCAGTGACAGACGCCAAGGCCGTGTCCCGTGCCCTGCTTAAGGCCTGACTAGGCGCACTCAAGCGTCAAATCAACGTCGTAGGCGGTCAGTTCGGGCTTGTTGGGCGCGGGTTTGAAATGCGCCTTGAGGGACAAGCCCGTGGCCGTCACCTTCAGGTCGCGCCTTGCGCCGAACTTGTACACCTTGCCCCCCACGAGCATGGTGAAGGCCGCTGCCGGCTGAGACATGTCGCCAGTGACCGAGACCGCGATGCCATCGCCATTGCGGTCTTTCGCATCGATCTCCATGCCGGGGTCAGACCTGGCACTGAGGCTGTCCATCTTCCCGATCTTGCTGCGCTCGCAGACGACCTTGACATCCAACTTCTTGCCGTCGATTTCCCCCTTGACCGTGCCGTTGTAGTGGGGTGCTGCGTTGGCAATGCCGCTCCCACGATTGCGCCTCCAAGCTGCACGCGCTGCCTGCAGCAACAACGCAGGCAGCGGGCCATCGCCTCACGCCCCCGCCCCGCCCGCTAGACTCTCCCCCATGGACACCGCCCACCCGCCCAAGCAGCCCACCGTCGTGGTCATCGGCGGCCCGAACGGCGCCGGCAAATCGACGGCTGCGCCTTTTTTGCTCAAGGGCGCACTGGGTGTGCTCGAATTTGTCAATGCCGACCAGATTGCCGTTGGCCTTGCCGCTTACGCGCCGGAGACGGTGGCATTTGAGGCAGGCCGCATCATGCTGCGGCGGCTGAACGAGCTGGCGCGCGTGGGCAGCAGCTTTGCGTTTGAGAGCACCTTGTCGAGCCGCACCTTTGCGCTGTTCCTGCAGCAGTGCAAGGCACGCGGCTACCGGGTGGTGCTGTTCTATGTGAGCTTGCCCAGCTCAGACCTGGCGGTGCAGCGCGTGGCGCTGCGCGTGCGCCTGGGCGGGCACAATATCCCAGCGGCGGATGTGCACCGGCGCTTTGCACGCAGCCTGCACAATCTGTTCGAGTTGTACCTGCCGCTGGCCGACAGCTGGTCGGTGCTGAACAATGCCAGTGGCACGCTGGAAATCATTGCGTCCGGCACCCCAAAGCGCATTTCTGTGAAGGATTCAAAAAAATGGCTTCTGCTGCAGACCCTCGCAAAAGCGTAAAGCCTGCCAACGTCGCCAAGACCGACCAGGTCGCACAGGTCGAGAAGTTGGACAAGGCCGCCAAAGACCCAAAGGCCGACAAACCCGAAAAAGCCGCCAAGGCACGCAAGGGCACGGCGGAGCAGTCGCGCATTGAGGAGGCGCTCAAAGAGACCACCCGGCACGCCCGCCAGCAGTTGGCCGCGCAAGGCCTCAAGCTCCCAACGCAGGGCTGGAAGCGCGCGACCATCCACAACCGGGTGGATTAGTGCCCGCAACGCGGCGGAGCGCACGCTGGCGAAGTCGCAGGTTCCACCCGCACATGGCACGCCCGCACCACAACGTCTACAGGATCGAACTCTCCCGCGACGTGCTGCGCCAGAGCAAGCTCCGCCAGAACAACACCGGCTATATCGAGCGAAAGCCCTACGTCTATGTGGGCATTGCGGAGCCCCAGGTGTCCTCTCTACTGGGGTTTCTGTATCAGGCTGCGCAAGGCCGCGCCGCCGGTGGGCATGTAAAAAAGCACCCCGATGGCCTGCACCTGCCAGTCTGCGCTGCTGGCCACGCGTTGGAATCCGTTCATCACGCAATCGGTGCTGCGCACTTCCCCGGCACCGGGAGGGTTGCCGAGCATCTGGGTGTAGGGCGCTAGCCCTTGCTTGGTCAGAACCAGGTAGGCGCGTGCACGCGGAATCGGAGCGATGGGGTCTACCCCGTCGGGTCGAAACCCGATGGTGAATTCCGCCGGGGGAGGCGTCGCATCAAAAGCCATGTGAGGCGTGAATTCGGAGCGCACCACGGCGGCATTGCTTTGCGCCCAATGCAAGCGCAGGTAGGGCGGTGCTTCCTGGGCCGACCACATCAAGTGCACGTCGTTGCCATTGGTGCAGTAGATGGGGTGGGCGGTGGATTGGTCTGTAGGCCATTGCCCGCCCTGGCGCTGCTCCACGCGCACCAGGCGCGTATCGGGTGCGCCCAGCAGCGACTGGGTGTAAATCAGCCCCACTCCCGCCAGGTGGTAGCGCTGCACGGCTTGCACCGAGTGCTGCAAGGGCGGGTTGTCGGCCGGCACCTCGCGGCGCTGGCCGATCTCGCGCGAGGCGGCTTGCAGTGGCGCCTGCGCTGCGAAGAAAGCGGCGCCTGGGATCGCCAGAATCGCCAGACCGGTTACCCCAAGCACCAGGCTCTCGGCGCGTGTGAGGGGCGGGCGCACCCACCGCCCTGCCAGCAGGTGGCTGCCAAACCAAATCAGAGGCGCAACCGTGTACAGCGCGCCAACAAAGATGCCCAGTGCCTCGGGGCCGCCGACGGCGCGCGCTGGCAACACCACTGCGGCCAGTGCAAGGAGCGCCGCCACGGCCGACACCAGACGCACGGTCACCCAGCTGTGCACACGCCCACTTTGCTTGAAGAACCTGCTTTCCAGCCAGAGCAGTCCCAACATCAGCGTGAGCAGACCGGCAGCGCCACGCCACCAAGTCTGCTGGTCTGCGAGCGGCATGCGCGCAAACGTGTCCAGTATGTGTTGCCATTCCATGCGAATCCTTTCTGGCGGCCAGCACACGCTAGCTTGAACGGAGGGCAGGCGTCTATCGACAGCGTAACCGGGCGCCAGACTCCCATCCCTGCAACCAGCCTCTGTGCCGCGCAGAATTTTCGCCAACGTGACCTACTATGTCTGCAGGACCTGGCGATCCATGCTTCTTTCAGAAAGGTCACTTGCCATGAGCACTCTCCCCTCCCTTGTCGACGACCTGATGGCCCAACTGCAGGGCGCGCCGCTGCAGCAGATGGCGCAGCAACTGGGCACCAGCCCTGCGCAGACGCAAGACGCTTTGGGCGCGGCCCTGCCGCTGCTGCTGGGCAAGTTGGGCCGCAATGCCAGCGAGCCGCAAGGCGCCATGGACCTGTTTGGCGCGCTGCAACGCGACCACACCGGCGGCAACGATCTGGAGAGATTGCTGGGTTCGTTGCTGGGTGGCAGTGGCGGCGGCGCGGGTGGCGGCCAGACGGATGGTGCGGCCATCCTGGGCCACATTTTTGGCGGCAGCCAGCAGCGCGCCGAGGCGGGTTTGGGCCAAGCCACGGGGCTGGGCGCCAATGCCGGCCAGTTGCTGCAAATGCTGGCCCCCATCGTGATGTCATTCCTGGCGCAGCGCATGAACAGTGGTGGCATGAACGCCGGCGGCCTGGGCCAGGTGCTGGGCCAGGAGCACGCCCGCGTGCAGCAGCAAGGTGGGCTGGGGGAAGGCTTGCTGGGCAGCCTGCTCGACCAGGATGGCGACGGCCAGGTGGGGCTGAGCGATCTGATGAAAATCGGCGGTGGGCTGCTGGGCGGGCGGCGCCAAAGCCCCTGAAACAGCGCCCCTTCAGTCGTTTCTGACCTGCGGGCGGGTCCGGCTGCTTGGTCCTTTTCGAACGGTCGTCTTCTCTACATCCACCGCGTTGCGACCTCGATCGGCTCGGGGCGTCCGAATAGGTATCCTTGCGCGACATCGCAGTGCTGGCCGGCCAGGTAGCGGCTTTGCTCCTCGGTTTCCACGCCTTCAGCCACCACCTGCAGGCCCATGCTGTGGGCCAGGGCAATGGTGGCGCGCACGATCGCAGCGCTGTCCTTGTCGGTGGCAATGTCGCTGACAAAGGAGCGGTCGATTTTGATCTCGTCGATGGGGAAGCGTTTGAGGTGCGCCAGCGACGAATAGCCGGTGCCGAAATCGTCCACCGCCAGTCGCACACCCAAGGCGCGGATGTCTTGCAACAGTCCGATCACCTGGTCGGCATCGGACATTGCGGTGGTCTCGGTGATCTCCAGGCTAAGAAGCTGTGGGGGGATCCCGGTCTCTTGCAGGGCCAGGCGCACCACCTGCACCAGGTCGCGGTTCAAACACTGGCGGGCCGAAACATTGACGGCGATAGGCACCGGTGTGAGCCCTGCGCGCAGCCACAGCGCCACCTGCCGTGCGGCGTGCAGCACGGCCCACGCGCCCATGTCGACAATCAGCCCGCATTCTTCTGCTATCTGGATAAAACCAATGGGCATTACCAGTTGCTCTGGCGTGCGCTGCCAGCGCATGAGCGCCTCCATCCCGACCATTCGCTGTGTCGTGAGTGAAAACTGCGGTTGGTAGTGCAGCACAAGCAGGTCGTCGCGCAGGGCCTGGCGCAGGTCCATCTCCAGCGTCAGGCGCTTGTGCATGCGGGTATTGATGTCGTTGGACCAGAACTGAAAACAAGCCCTGGGCTGGGCTTTGGCGCGGTACATGGCCATGTCGGCCATGGACAGCAGGGCATCGAGGTCCATGCTGTCCTGCGGTGCCAACACCACACCGACACTGCCCGCGCTCGGCAAGGTGATGTCACCAAAGCTTGCGTCCAGCACGACGTCCAGGGCCATCGCATCGACCACCTTGGCAGCGGCGGCGGCTGCACCCTCGTGGCCGTCCACATCTTCGAGAAGCAAGACAAATTCATCACCACCCCAGCGGGCCACGGTGTCGGTGCCACGACACAGCGTGCTCAGACGCCTGGCCATCACGCGCAGCACTTCGTCACCCGCGCGGTGACCGAGGTTGTCGTTGATGTACTTGAAGCGGTTCAGGTCCAGAAACAGCACAGCCAAGCTACCGCCGCTGCGCTGTATCCGCGAGAGCGCGACGTTCAACCGCTCGTGCAGCAGCGCACGGTTGGCCAGCCCGGTGAGCGCATCGTGGTGGGCGGCAAAGTCCAGCGCGCGCGCGGCAGCCACGGAATGGGTGACGTCGGCAAACACCAGAACCGCTCCATCCAATGCGCCCTCCGGGCTGCGCAAAGGGCTGGCCGTTGCCTGCAGCACGCGCCCACCGCCAGGGGCGGCCAGGTTGAGCGGCTCACGCACATGGACCCGGCATCCCCGGCCCAGGCATTCGAATATCGCGACCACCAGGCGCTCCATGCTGTCTTCGGTCAAGGGGTAGGCGGTATGCAGTGGCTGGCCCAGCAAGGTTTGGCCTGGGGCATGCAGTTGGGCAGCCGGGTTGGCAAATCGAATGGTGTGCAGCCGCGCGTCGATGGTGATGACGGCTTCGTCAATGGCGTGCAACGTGGACAAGGCATGCTGGCGGGTGCGCAGCAGCTGGCGGTTCATCACCCGCAACTTGCGCATCAACCAAAAGCCCAATGCCACGGCCACGGCCAGTGTGGCGATGGCGGGCGGCAGCCAGATACTGGTGGCCAGCAGGACCCCGGCGCTGATCAGCAAAGGCAGTGCCAACAGTGCACTCACACGCATCATGTGGCGACCCTGACGCACAGGTACCAGCGCAACGCCGCTAACTGTCAGCACCGCCAACAGCAGCGCCAGCGGTGCAGGTGCTTGGCTGATCCAGCGCTGGCTGCGCAGTGCCTCAAACGCCTGCGCGTGGTACATCACCGATGGCAACGTGGCGTGGCTGCCCGCAAGCGGCGTGGTCAATTCACCACCCAACCCGCTGGCGGTGATGCCGACGAATACCACCCGGTCCCGCACCATGTCTAGCGCCTGGGGCGTACTCAGGACCTGTGCAAATGACAGCGTGGGGAGGCCGCGCACCTGGGGCAGTAGCACCTCGTGTTCACGCACCCAGGTGGTGGCAAGACGCGGGGAGATGTTCGTGGGAAGCAGTCGATCCCCCACGGGGCTGGGCGAGACTTGCTGCAGCACTGCCAAGGATAGCGCCGGTGTGTCGGCCCGGCTATTGCCCGCCATCAAGTGGATGCGGCGCGCCTGTCCGTCCAAATCCACTTCCACATCGACATGGCCCAGGCCGGGCGGCGTTTTTGTATTGGCCAAAACCAGCGATGGCGCCAGAGGCACGGCGGCGATCTGGCCGCTTGGCTGCTGGGCTGGGGCAACAGCCAGCACAACGTGGCCTTGGCGGGCGATGGCGGCGGCCAGAGCTGCATCGCTGGCGGGGTTGCGCGCGTCCGGTTCAGTGAACAGCACCGCCATTCCGATGGCACTGGCCCCAGCCTGATGCAGCCGGTCGATCATTTGGGCATGCACTTCACGCGGCCAAGGCCACCGGCCCAACGCGGCCAGGCTGGAATCGTCAATCGCCACGACCGCTGGCGGCTGGGCGCTGGCCGTGATGGTGGGCAGCAGCAGGTCGTAGGCCAGAAGGTCCAGGCGCTGTACCGCAGTTGGGTTCAGCCAAGACAGAACCAGGGCTGTGGCGGTGCCCGCCAACCACCAAGCTGCGCGTTGCACCGCATGCTCCCAGCGGGACGGGAGCCAGTGGGAGGCGCGGCCTCCATGGGGCGCAGGCAGAGAGTTCAGAGAACGGCCAGCAGTGGGATGAGAAGAAAAATCAACGCCCGCCAGTGACTGGGCGGAGGGTCGGGAACCACAAAGGTTTGTGTACCGCCCCACGGACCCGTATAGCCGTCGGTGCCGGTAGCCCGCACCCGCACATGGTGTGGGCCGGGCAGCAGATCCTTCAGGCTGAACTGGACTGCATCCGTTTCTGTATCGATCAGTGGGTCGGCGAAAGTTTCGTCGCGCGCCACCTGCAGGTGGTAGCGGGCAGTTTGGGGTTGGGCCGTCCAGCGAAGGGTCAGGCTGCCATCCTGGGGCGTGGGAATGTCTACCCCAGGGCCAGGCCGTACACGGCGAAATGGCTGGGCATCGCCCCAGGGGCCTTGGCCCTTCGTGGGGTGAATGGCCGCCACGCGCCACTGGTAGATGCCCGCAGAGAGGTCTTGTGGTGGCTGAGCGCTGGCGCTGGCGACGACCTGTTCGTCTACGGCCTTGCCATGGCTGCTGAGTTGTACGCGGTATTGCAGGCGGGCATCGCCCTGCGTCCAGCGCAAACTGGGGCGGGCTGCAGTCGTGACGGCTTCGGGGGCGGGATCAATCAGCAGCGGTGGCTCGGGCTGGGTGTGGATGACCAGCGCGCGCTCGGCCGACAGGCCTTCCAGGCCCTGGGCGTCGATACCGCGAACCCGCAGAACGTAGGTGCCGTCATCGATGTCGCGTACGCGAATGCGGGCAGTGTCGGTGACTTCATCGGACAACATGGCGCTGAATTCGGACGTGGCCGCCAACTGGCTGCGGTAGCGACTGGCTCCTGACAATGCCGTGATCGGCCAGGCAATCGGCAGGCGCTCGATCGTTTGGGGCAGGTCGTCCAAGCGGGGCGCGGGCAGCAGCGCAATCGGCGCGATGGGACTCCGGCCGTTTTGCGCGAGCGTGCCCTGCGCCGCCTGGGCAGTGACCTGCCCGCCAGGGTTGGCGACATGGACGGCGCCCGTCACCACTTCGGTGCGCATGGTTTGCCCGTCCATGGACACGCGGTACTGCGTGCCGCGCACGGCCGCAATGGCAGCGGGGGTATGGATCTCAAACCGGCCACCGCTCTCGCCTCTGGGAGTGACCTGGTTTTCCACACTGCCTCGCAGCAGCGACAAAACCACGACGTTGGCTTTGCCGAGCAGGCTTTTCTCGCTGGCTTTCAGCTGAAGTTCGCTGTCACGGCGCACCATGACGCGACTTCCGTCGGCGAATTGCAGTGTGGCGCTGCCATCGGGTCCGGTGCGAATGTTCGATGGGGCTTGCAGCCGTTCCCCCGCAACGGCCGCACGCTCTGGGCTGCGACCGTGGCGCAGCGTGGTGTTGCCTGCAACGGCCAGAACTGTGACCTGAGTAGATTCCAGCTTCAACCAATCCTTGGGAATGCGCAGCAGCGTGCCCGGCAGGATGCGGCGGTCGTCGGGAATATGGTTGAAACGGCGCAGCGCTTGCGCCAGCGACGGAGATTTCAAATAACGCTCGGCCAGATTCCAGGGATGGTCGCCGGGCTGGACGGTATAGAGGAAGTCTGCGGCCTGTACTGCGTACGCTGTGCACGATAAAACCAGACCCGCCAGGCCGGTGTGGAGGCGATGAAGGGTGCAAGAGTGAATGAGCACGGCATTACCCTCTGTCTAGAAGACTATCGGCCTGAAGGTCGCTGGCTGCAAGCAATTCGCAAGGGCCCATTTCTGACTTCGACACTCTGAGGCCCTACAGGCTTTTGGCATCGCTGGACCATTGTTTTGATTAATTAGTGTAAGTGCCGCTTTGAAAATCCGTATCGCACCAAGGTGTAAAGCGTTCTTTTCTCCGAGACCGTGAACACGTTCCCACACCTTCAAAAAGTCTGGCGCACGCCGGGACTGTCGCGGGCTGCGAAAGCCTCAGGCTTCATGTCGCGGCAAAGCGAGCGCTGTATCGACCTGGGGATGCGCAGGGGTGTATCGCCGGGCTTGAGGCCGCCTTCCACACCCTTTGACAGGTATTCATCCTGGCCCATGGAGTCGAAAAGAACCCATTTCTTATAGCTATTTGCGCATGATGCACACGCCCTTGAAGCCATTTCGTCGAAATCAGAGAATTGACTGCGTACTTGCGATAGGCACCAGAGTGGCGGTCCCATGGGTTTCCTGATCCCGAACACGCAGCAGTAGCAACAGGGGTCCGTGGCGAGGGTTTGCGACCAAGCACCACACCGCAAGCAGCCTGGCCCATCTTGCGCCGCATCGCCTTCTTAAAATGCCGCGATGCCTTTTCCCACCCGCTGGCCGCTCCGGCTTGTCACCTCTCTTCTTTTGCCGGCCTGCGGCCTGGCAAATGCCCAAAGCTCCCCGAACGCAGGCTCTGCGAGTGCCCCGGTCATTCGCGCTTCGGCCGCAATGTCCCCAGGGGCCGCAGCGTCGGCTGTGTCTGGGCTTGCGGGGAGCCCGCAGGAAGGCGCGGCGCCCGCGCCGGCCATCGCACCCGCTGCCCCGGCAGTGCCGGCTGCGGCGCTGTCGCGCGACGCCCGGCGCATTTACGAGCTCTCGCGCGACAAGCTGGTGCAGATCCGCACGCTGCTGCGCAACTCCAATACCCAGGCATCCATCGGCTCGGGTTTTTTTGTTTCGGCTGACGGGCTGATCGTCACCAACTTCCATGTCGCGAGCCAGCTCGCACTGGAACCCGAACGCTACAGCGGCGCCTATGTGACCATTGATGGTCAGGAAGGCGAAGTCGAGTTGCTGGCGTTTGACGTTCGGCGCGACCTGGCCGTACTGCGCGCCAAGGGCCTTACCTCACCCGCGCCGGTGCTGGAATTTCGCCCGGCAGCCGAGGCACTGGCCCAGGGCGAGCGCATCTACTCGCTGGGCAACCCACTGGACATCGGTTTTGCCGTCACCGAGGGAACTTACAACGGCCTGGTGCGCCGCAGTTTTTATCCACGCATCTTCTTCGGCGGCACGCTCAACCCCGGCATGAGCGGCGGGCCGGCGGTGGACGATTCGGGACGTGTGCTGGGCGTCAACGTGGCCAAGCGGCTCGATGGCGAACAGGTCAGTTTCTTGATTCCGGCCGAATTCGCCCAGGCGCTGGTGCTGCGCGCCGCCCAGGCCCAACCGATCACCGAACCGGCTTACGACGAAGTGACCCGGCAGTTGCTGGTGCACCAGAATCTGCTGACCGAGCGCTTCCTGCAAACACCGTTTCAGGAGCAGCGCCACGGCAAGTACCTGGTGCCGGTGCCCAACGACGCGCTCGCCCGCTGCTGGGGCTCCGGGCGCGATCCGGACTTTCACGCGCTGAACCTGGAGCGCACCAAGTGCCAGGCCGACAGCGACGTGGTGGCCGGTGATTTCAGCACGGGCACGGTGCGCCTGAGCTACGAGGCCTACGATGCACCGACGCTGGGCGCCGCGCGTTTCGCCCGGACCTATTCGCAGAGCTTTGGCAACGAGCCCTTCCTCAAGCGCGGCAACCGCCGCCAGACGGCCGCCGAGTGCACTGAACGCTATGTCGACCGAGGCGGCCTGCCCCTGCGGGCGGTCGTCTGCATGTCGGCCTACCGCAAACTGCCGGGGCTGTACGACATGACCGTGATGGCCGCAACCATCAACCAATCGACGCAAGGGGTGCTGGCCCGCCTCGACGTGCACGGCATCGCTTTCGACAACGGCCTGAAACTGGCAGACCGCTACCTGCAGGCGTTTCGCTGGGAGGCCGCGCCATGATGCCGACCCTTGGACTGCTGGAAGCCTTTGACCGCCACGGCGCCTTGCTGGCGCGCGTGCCCATCACGCACTGGCCCGTGACCGTGGGTCGGGGGCTGCACTGCGACCTGGTGCTGGACGACCCCTTCGTTGCGCCCCTGCACCTGCGCATCGACCGCCCGGTGGACGCGCCCCGCAGAGTCAGCGTGGAGGTGGGCGAGACCCGCAACGGCGCCATCCTGCACCGCAAGCGCCATGGCAGTGGCGGGCGTTTTGACTGGCCGGACGGCACGCCGCTGGAAATCGGCCGCACCCGCATGGCGCTGCGCCTGGCCGATACGGCCATCGCCGACGAGCAAGTGCTGCCACAGTTTCCGTGGCGTACGCTGGCCACCACCACCGTCCTGGTGGCGCTGATGGCGGCTGCGGTGCTGGGCTCGTCGTGGCTGGAGGCGAACGAGGTTTCGAAGTACCTCAAATCGCTGCCCGGCCTGCTGCTGGGCCTGGTGGTGATGCTGGGCGCCTGGTCGGGTCTGTGGGCGATTGCCAACAAGGTGTTTGACGGCCGCTTGCAGTTCTGGCGCCACGTACGCATCGCCTGCGCCATGTACCTGGCGGCCGAAGCGATGCAGGTGGCTGCCAATCTGGCTGCGTTCGCTTTCTCGTGGGAAACGCTTTCGCGCTTCGCCTACCTGCTGATCTCCCTGGTGATGGCGATCGGCATCTATGCCCACCTGGCGGCTGTGCTGCCACGCCGCCGCGCCGGCCTGGCATGGACCGTAGGCGCCGTGGTGCTGTTGGGTGTGCCGGCGTGGCTCGGGACCCAGTGGCTCGACCGCATGCGGCTGTCGAATGAACTCTACATGAGCAGCCTGTTCCCGCCGAGCCTGCGGCTTGCCCCGGCCGTCCCCATCTCGCAGTTTCTGCAGGAAACGGAAACGCTGCGCGGCCGCCTGGACCGGCGTCTGCGCAATGATGGCCACGCGGACGAGGACGACTAGGAGGCTGTCCCTGCCTGCCATGCGCGCCGTCCTGGCCCGAGCGGCTGAAGCCTCTGGCGCGTCGGTCGCGCACGGCCTCGGCAAGGCCCTTGATCGGTTGCAAAACCAGGTTGTCCGGCCGGGGCGCTGCATGCAGGTTTGACCATGCAGTTGCCCAATGCGGTGCTGTAGCAAACGTTGCGGGCATTGCAGCGCATTGTGCCCATGCACTCACATTTTTTGCTACGTTTTCAATAGCTTATAGCGATTACTGAATAAGCGCTGGCGACCAATTTTGTTTGAAATTTTCACTAGAAAATCCAGTGGGGTAACGGTCAACTCCAATATGGGCATTTCAACCAAACGATCAGCGCCCACATCCACCGCCGACACCATTTTTCCGAGGGGCACCAGGGATCCTGGCCGTGCTCCTTGCCACCTCTGCACCGGAGAAGCCAGCCAAACCCCTCACGCCCACCCCTGATCTGAATCAAAGTACCGGCATATTTTGAAATACAAAATTCCGTCCAAAAAATTTTGTAGCGCTTGGGTGGTCGCCGAGCCCGTGCTGTCGTGCTGTCGTGCTGCATTTCTGTACAAGGAGGCGTCCATGACGAAACTCGACTTCGCCAACCCCGGGTCTGCGGCAGCCAATAGCGCAACCACCCCATCACCCAGTCTCTGGGCGCGGACGGAGGTGCGCTTCTGGCTCATCCTGGTGCTGGTCGCCGTGGGATCTTCGGTCTTGCGCACGTGGTTGATGCCGCATTGGGAAGGACTGAATTTGATCGGCCGTGTAACCTTGGAAGCGGGCTTGTTCCTGCTGGTTGCGACGGCGCCCGTCTGGTTTTTTCTGTGCGTTCCGGTACGGCGCGAGGCACAGGCCGCGCGTGATTCGCTGGAGCGCGAATCGGCCTCGCTGCACGAGCGTTTGCGCACGCACGACCTGAACGTGCGCCTGACGGCGGCGCTGGACATGGCGGAAGACGAGGAATCCATTCTGCGCATTGCCCGCCAGGCTCTGACACTGGCTACCGACGGAGCTCCCGCACAAATGCTGCTGGCCGACTCGCCAGACACGGCCATGCGCTTTGACCTGATCGAAGGCTGGACCAACGACGAAGGGCGCTGCTATGTCGATAGCCCCACCGACTGCCCCGCCGTGCGCCGTGGGATGGGCACGGTTTTTGAAGACAGCCTTACCCTGAGCGCCTGCCGCGGCATGCGTGGCCCCATGGCCAGCAACTGCGCTGCCGCCTGCACACCGATTACCGTGGCGGGGGCAGGCGTCGGCGTGCTGCGGGCGCTGGGGCCCTCGGGCGACCCCAGCCTGTACCGGCTGCTGCAGTCGCTCAACACCGCAGCGCACCACGTGGGTGCAAGGCTGGCGGTGGTGCGTTCCATTTCGAACTCTGCGCGCGAAGCGGCGACCGATCCGCTGACCGGCGCTGCCAACCGGCGAAGCGGCGAGGCACGCCTGGCCAGCCTAGCCCAGCATACTGAGAAGTACGTGGTGGCCATGCTGGATATCGATTTCTTCAAGAAGATCAACGACGGCCATGGCCATGAGGTTGGCGACCGCGCCATCAAGCTTCTGGTAGAGGTGGTGCGTGGCTGCATCCGGCGCGAAGACATCCTGTGTCGCTACGGCGGCGAGGAATTCCTGCTCATTCTTCCTGGCATGGACATCACTTCGGCTGCGGCCTTGCTGCAGCGCTGCCGAGCCGACCTTCCCTCGGCCTGCAGCCGCGCCGGTCTGCCCGTATTCACGGTCAGTGTGGGGGTGGCCGACGGGCCGAACAACAACCCTGCACAGCAGATCCGCGCCGCCGACGCCGCGCTGTACAGTGCCAAGCAGGCAGGGCGCGACCGCGTCGTGTGTGCAAGCGAAATGGGAGCCGAAGTCGACGTGCCCCAACAGGCCACACAATAAACCGGTGGCCAGGCGCTGGTGCCCTACCAGACCTCGCACGACATCGCCCATGGCACGCCCCGGTTTGTGCAAAAGAGCAAGTACAGCTGCCGATAGCCGCTACGGCCGCATCGCACAAGGAAGCCGCTTAGGCAAGCCCACCCTCATATCGCCAACACAAAATCCAGCGCCGCGCACACCGCCGCCACCTGGGCCGCAATGCACTGCTCAGGCGTGGCGCGCGGGCTGTCGGGGTAGACCTCGGTCGTGGTCACATAGCGCGCGCCGCTGATGCTGCCGCAAAGCCCAAGTTCCTTTTTGGCGTATTCAATGACGCCCGGCGCCACCAAAGGCGTGCCAATGATGTCGTTGTTCTCGCCGCCTGGCGCAATGTGCGTCACGCGGCCCACCGCTTCAATCAAGGCCGCCTGGAAAGCAGGCTGGGGATTTTCCGCGTCGTCCACCAGGTAAAAGCCGTCGGGAATGCTGCATGGCTCAAAGGGCTTGCCATCGCGCGCAGCCAAAGCCGGGCGGTATTCGGTCTTGTCGGTGTCGGTGGTTTCGTGCAGGTCGATGTGGGCTGCGAACTGGCCGTGCAGGGGCGCCACCAGGCGCATCAGCGCGGCACATTCTTGTGCTGCGCTGTCCACGCGGAAGGCGCGGTTGGGGTCGATGGCGTCAAAATTCCAGCGCTGGATGCGTTCGTACCCCCAGGGGCTGACACACGGCACCACCAGCAGGTTCACCCGGCTGGCGTAGCCTGCGGCCTGCGCTTGCAAAAAACGCAGCGCGCCGTGCACGCCGCTGGTCTCGTAGCCGTGCACGCCGCCTGTCACCAACACACTGGGCAGGCCGCGCTGCCAATTGCGGCTGCGCAGGGCCATGAGGGGAAAGCGCTCTTCAACGTGGTGCGCATTGCCATAGCGCAGCTCGCCATAGCTCTCTACATCAAAACGGCTGCGCAGCATGTCGATGGCGGCGAGTACGTCGTCGGCATAGCTGCGCTGGCGGACTTGGCGCGCACGCCACTGGTCGCGCTCGGCCTCGCTCCAGGCTTGACCGGGGGTGCCTATAGGGTAGAAACGGTCGGTTGGCATGCGCATGAGTGGACTGCAGGTACTGAAGAGAGCCCGCATTTTGCCGGGAACAGCGCCAACTCCGCTTGGCGCCGCGCCCTGGCGTGCCGACCGCGCCCGCTGGACAATGTCCTGTAGCGCAACCCACACCGGACACCATGCCCCGCCGCCGCCCTCAGCACCACAACGTCTATGTCATCGAACTGCACAAAGACGTGCTGCTGGAAGCGCGTTTTCGCAAGAACAACCCTGGCTACGTCGAGGGCAAGCCCTGTGTCTACGTCGGCATGACGGGTCTCGACCCGGATGTGCGCTTTGACAAGCACAAGGCCGGCATTCAGGCGAACCGCTACGTGACCCAGTATGGCCTGCGCCTGCTGCCCGACTTGTACGAAGGCTTCAACCCGATGCGCTACGACGACGCCGTGGACAAGGAGATCGAGGTCGGCATCGACCTGCGCTCGGCCGGGTTTGGTGTGTGGCAAGCGTGAACGCGCGCCCATCCACAGCCAGCCGCACAGGGGCGTAGGGCAGCACCAGCCCCAGGCGTTAGCATGAAGCACCCCTTTGGAGACCGCGCCATTCGCTTCCTGACCATGCTCATGCTCCCACTGTTCGTTGGCGCCTGCTCGCTGCCACCGCCGCCGGAGCGTGTGCCCTCGAGCGCCTTTGGGCCGGAGCACACCGCAGAAACGCGCCTGGGCCGCGCGTCCGCAGCGCAGGTCGCCCGCCAGCGCGACGGCAAAAGCGGGGTTCACGCCTTGTTCGACCCGCTGGAAGCCTTTGCGGCCCGCATGCTGCTGGCCGAAGCGGCCGAGAAAAGCCTGGACGTGCAGTACTACATCTGGCACGCCGACCAGACCGGCACCTTGCTCATGCAGGCGCTCGTGGACGCGGCCGATCGCGGCGTGCGCGTGCGTTTGCTGCTCGACGACGGCGGCACATCGGGCCTGGACGACAGGCTGGCCGCGCTCGCCGAGCACCCGCAGATCGAGGTGCGGCTGTTCAACCCGTTTGTGCTGCGCTGGCCCAAGCCGATGGGCTATCTGACCGACTTTTCGCGCGCCAACCGGCGCATGCACAACAAGTCGTTCACCGCCGACAACCAGGCCACCATCATTGGCGGGCGCAACATGGGCGACGAGTACTTTGGCGCCACCGACGGCGTGCTGTTCAGCGACCTGGACGTGCTGGCCATTGGCCCGATCGTGCCCGAGGTGTCGGCAGACTTTGACCGCTACTGGGCCAGCGCCTCGGCCTGGCCGGTGCAGGCCATCTTGCCGGCCGCAGGCGCCGAAGGCCTGGCGCCGCTGGCGCGCGATGCCGCGCGCATCCGCAATTCACCCGAGGCGCGCGCCTACGCCGATGCGGTGCGCAACACCGCGTTTGTGAACGACCACCTGCAGCAGCGCGTGGCTCTGGACTGGAGCGTGGTGCGCATGGTCAGCGACGACCCGGCCAAAGGCCTGGCCAAGGAAGAGCGCGGCGGGCTGCTGGTCGATCAGCTCTACCACCTGCTGGGCGCGCCCCAGCGCTCGCTCTCGCTGGTATCGCCCTACTTCGTACCCACCGCCGCCGGCGTGCAGGCTTTGGCTGCGATGCGCCAACGCGGCGTGGCGGTGCAAATATTGACCAATGCCTACGAGGCGACCGATGTGCCGCTGGTGCACGCCGGCTACGCCAAGCGGCGCAAGCCCTTGCTCAAGAGTGGTGTGGCGCTGTACGAAATGCAAAGCACCGCCACCGGCGGCAAAGACCCGGTCGCGCGGCTCAACCCGCTGGGCAGTTCAGGCTCCAGCCTGCATGCCAAAACCTTTGCGGTGGACGGCGAGCGCGCGTTCGTCGGCTCGTTCAACTTCGACCCGCGCTCGGCCCTGCTCAACACCGAGCTGGGTTTTCTGATCGACAGCCCGGTGCTGGCCAAGCGCATCGAGAGTGCGTTTGAAACCCAGGTGCCCAAGCGCTCCTACACGCTGGCGCTCTCGGACAGCGGCAAGGTCGTCTGGCGCGACTTTGCCGATCCGCCGGTGGTGCACAAGGTGGAGCCCGGCAGCAGCTGGTGGAGCCGTGCCGGGCTGACAGCGCTGAGCTGGTTGCCGATTGAATGGCTGTTGTGAGGGCTTAGGGTTCGCGACGGCCGCCGGGCTTGCTGGTCCGGGATGGGAGTCTGAGTACGCGTCTCGCTGCGCTGCAGCGTGATCCGCCAGTTGCACTGCGCCCCCGATGCCTGCACCGTGCCAAGGAGGCGGGGCAGTTACCTCTGCCAAAAAATCAAGCAAAAATGGCCTCTAGCGCTTACTGGTAAAGCGCTAACAGCTATTGTTTTTGATATTCAATCACGTTTGTTTGTCGATGCACGCGATGCAGGCTCCAGCGCCTCCGCGCTCGTGCCCGCAGCGCTCACCTTCTCGGGCATGCGCGCTCCAATGTGCGGCTGGGCCCGCTGGCGCGCCAGCTCCACCTGCCTTTGCCGCTCGGCCAGGCCAGCCAACGCGTCCGCGCTGCGCGTGCCGTGGCAGTAGGGGCAGCTGATGCCGCGCTCAAACAGCGGCGAGGCGATCTCAGCCGGCCCCAGCGGCCAGCGGCACGAGCGGCACAGCTCGTGGTGGCCGGGCGTGAGGCCGTGGCCGACGGACACGCGCTCGTCAAAAACAAAACAATCGCCGTGCCAACGGCTTTGCTCGGCCGGCACGGTTTCCAAGTATTTGAGGATGCCGCCCTCCAGGTGGTAGACCTCGTCGAAACCCTGCGTGCGCAGGTAGGCGGTTGATTTTTCGCAGCGGATGCCGCCGGTGCAGAACATCGCCACGCGCGGCCTCTTGTCGCCTTCGCCGGCCAGCGCGCCGCCGGGCTGGGCCTCGCGCGCCACCCAGTCGGGCAGTTCTGAGAACGTCTTGGTCAGCGGGTCGATGGCGCCGTCGAAACTGCCGATCTTCACTTCGTAGTCGTTGCGCACGTCGACCAGCACTACATCGGGTTCGTCGATCAGCGCGTTCCAGTCGGCGGGCTTGACGTAGGTGCCGGCGTTCTTCGCCGGGTTCAGGCCCGGTACGCCCAGCGTGACGATTTCGCGCTTGGGCCGCACCTTCATGCGATGAAACGGCAACACCTCGGCGTTGGCTTCCTTGTGCTGCAGGCCCGCCAAACGGACGTCCGAGCGCAGCCAGGCCAGCACCGCATGCACGCCCTCGGACGAGCCGGCGATGGTGCCGTTGATGCCCTCTTGCGCCAGCAGCAGCGTGCCTTTGACGCCCTGCGCGTCGCAAAATGCCTTCAGCGGCGCCACCAAGGCGGCGTAGTCCGGCAGGTCGACAAATTGGTAGAGGGCGGCGGTGAGGTAGTGGGGCATGGGAGGGAAATCATACCCAGTCACCTTCAGCGCGTTGGCGCCGCGCAGAGCGTCGCCAGCCCCAAAACCCCTTGCGGACTATTCGCCGCGCGCCAGTGCCGCCACGCCGGCATGTACGTCGGCACCGCTCGGGTGCTGGTACAGGCGCAGGCCGAACTCGGGCAGGATGGCCAGCAGGTGGTCGAAGATGTCGCCTTGCGTGGCCTCGTACACCAGCCATGCGGTGCTCGAGGTGAAGCAGTACAGCTCCAGCGGCACGCCTTCGGCCGTGGGCTGCAGGGTGCGCACCATCAGCGTCATGCGCTGGTGGATGCCGGGGTGGGCGCGCAGGTAAGCCAGCACATAGGCGCGGAAGGTGCCAATGTTGGTCAGGCGCCGCTGGTTGGCAATCAGCTCGACGCGCTCGCCCAGGACGCTGCGCGCCTCGTCATTGCTGTGCTCCACCTCGGCGCGCTTGTTTTCGATGTACTCGTGCAGCAGCGCAAAAGCCGAGAAGCGCTCGGTTTGCGCCTCGTCGAGAAACCGAATCGTGCTCGCGTCCAGCAGCAGCGTGCGCTTGATGCGCCGCCCGCCCGACTCGCTCATGCCGCGCCAGTTGCGGTAGCTCTCGGTCATCAGCCGCCAGGTGGGGATGGTGGTGATGGTCTTGTCCCAGTTCTGCACCTTGACGGTGTGCAGCGCAATGTCGATCACGTCGCCGTCGGCGCCGACCTGCGGCATCTCGATCCAGTCGCCAATGCGCAGCATGTCGTTGGACGAGAGCTGCACCCCGGCGGTGAACGAGAGGATGGTGTCCTTGAACACCAGCATCAGCACCGCCGACATCGCGCCCAGGCCCGAGAGCACGATCAGCGGCGAGCGATCCATCAGCACCGCCACGGCCACGATGCCACCGGCCAGCATCAGCATCAGCTTGCCCAACTGCACGTAGCTCTTGATGGAACGCACCCGGTGCGCCGAGGCCTGGTCTGCGTCTTCGGCACTGCCTTTTTGCTGCAGGGCCAGGAGCGCGTCGAGCATCGCCATCAGCATGCGCACCGCCAGGAGGGCGATCAGCGCCATGGCGACGTTGCTGACCACTGTGGCTACGGTGGTGTTGAGGTGCGGAACCAGCTCGACGCCGCGCTGCACCACTGCCCACGGCAGCATGCGCGCAAACAGCACCAGCACGGCGTCGTCCAGCAGGATGTCGGTAGGCCAGGCATTGGCACGCCGGCGCACGCGGCGCAGTACCGGCTTGAGCACCCACAGCGCAAGCAGGCGCAAAGCAATGGCCGCCACCAGCAAGGCCACCATGCCGATCAGCGCCTGCAGCCAGGGTTCGAGCGTCGCCAGAAATACCATTGGAGAAAAGTGGTTCAGCAGCAAAGGAAACCTTTGTTGGCGCCAAGAGCGCGATGGCGACACCATAGGCCATTCGCGCGCGAGGGTGTGCTGCGGGTGCCTGAGAACAAGGCTGGCGAGCAGCGTAGACGAGCTGTGCAACGCTGTGGTGTGGGCCCTGTCTCGCGGGCTGTCCAGCGGCGCTTGGCTCTGGGTGCGCTGCAGTTGGACCATCTCGAACGCAGGGGAGTCGTGCCTCGACTGTTCGGCCCGCAGCCTGTCACAGAATGTCGTTTAGCAAGGTTTAGCAAGCTTTCAGCTCTGCTTAAAGACGGCGCGCAGTGCAAAGCACAAGCTCGTTCAACCAACCAGCCCACCGCCGGAGCCAGCCATGCGTGCTATCCACCACCAGCCACTATTTGCGAGGCACTTCGGTGCCGCAGAGACATTGCTCCCGATCGCGAAATTTCTGACGCGATTCATTGCGCCCGCGCCTGCGCACTTGCGCGAAGCGTCTTGTGGCACGGTGCCTCAAGCCATGGCCAAGGGGGAAACCGTGTGGATCAACCAGCCGTTTGGTCGAACAATTTTCTGTCTGCACGGAAGGTTGTGGCTGTGCTTTGATGGCACGCCCGTAGATATCGTTCTCGATCCCGGCGAGTCGCATCCGTGCATGGAGCGATCGCCGCTGTCGATTCATGCCCTTTCTCCAGCGGCCGTGCGCGTGGCCTGAAAAAGCTCCGCGCCGGCCTGCGCAATAACGCCTACTGATTTGCTGCATGCACAGACCACCCGCAGCCGCACGCTTTCGGATGCTGCCGCTGGCCAGAGGGCGCACTAGCCCGACGATTGCCGAAAGGCCATCACCGCCTGGTTGCGCAGGGTACGCAGCATGGCCAGCTCCTTTTCATCGACGACCAGACTGCCCAGTTCTGCCTTGTCGGCATAGATCATGCCGAAAGCGCGCCCTTTGAGCAGCAAGGGCAGTATCAAGAAGGTGGGAGCGCCAGCGGCCTTGCGGTACCAGTCGGGCAGGCGCTCGGCAATGCGGGGCGCGCTGGCGTCGCTGATGAGGGTGTCGGCCCCCTTGGCGCAGATGGTGGCGAACAGGTCGGGCTGCCCCCCCACCTGGCCCATGGGCACGCGAAACTGCCTGACGACGCCCTCGACGCCCGTGCCCAGCCCAAAGCGGCCGGTGAGCATGTCGGACTTGGGTTCACGCATGCAGAACACGATGCGGTGAAACTCCAGTGCGCGGAACATGGTCTCCAAAATCATGCGCAGTACGTCGCTGAGCTTGAATTCTTCCACCATCGCGTTGGTGATGTCCTGAATGCCGGCTGCCAGGGTTTGAGAGACGGGCTCTTTGCCCGGTTGCTCTGAACTCGGCGAGACCAGCAATTTTTGTGTGGCCTGCAGTTCGGTCGCTGCAAGGGCATCCTGCGCCCCGGTGGAAATTGCCAGTACGTGCTCTGGCGCCGCGTCCGCTCCCTGGAGCAACTGGGCGGCGCGCGAGTTGGGGCGCACGCTGATGTCCATGGCCTGGGCCAGCTCGACAAGTCTTTTGCGCGCCGTCAGCGTGGCCGCCAGCATTTCGTCCACGTTCAGTCCCAGTGATTTTTGGTAGATCTGCGCAGACTGACCCAGGCGTCTGTCTACCTCCTGGGCATCGGTCTGCAGCATGGCGTCGGCCATTTCATTGGCAGCGCGAGACCGCCAGCGCAGTCGCTCCAGTCCATCGTCAGGAACGCGGCCGGGCGCTGCGCCGGGCGGGCGCACGATGCAGCGCTGAATGCCCTCGGGCAGACCCCAGGCTTTGGCAATGCCAAGCCCCAATGCTTCAAAACCAATGCCCAGAACGCGGGTGGCCGCCAGCTCTTCGTTGATGGGCTCGCGCGGCGAGGCCACCAGTTTGCGGATGTTGTCCGCTTCTTCCGGAAAGTAGAACTGCGAGAGCATGCGACCCAGGTTCTGGAACAAGGCACCGATAAATGCTTCTTCGCCTTCCTTGGGCGTGG
Organism: Simplicispira suum; assembly: GCF_003008595.1. Taxonomy (GTDB): domain Bacteria; phylum Pseudomonadota; class Gammaproteobacteria; order Burkholderiales; family Burkholderiaceae_C; genus Simplicispira; species Simplicispira suum. Next base: position 339,689 of record NZ_CP027669.1, read on the forward strand.
GGCCCAACTCCGAGGCGATCGAGCCGGCCATCAAGGCGCGCAGAAACTCCTCTTTCAGCAGGTGCGCGTTGCCCTTGTCCTGCATATGCTCCAGAAGCACCAGGCTGAGCGCCATGTTGCGAATGCCGTTGAAACCCACCAGAACCACAGCGCGCGAGACCGTCCCGATGCTATCGCCCCGGGCGTAGTGCGCGCTGTTGACCAGGCGCAGCAGCTTGTTGGTCAACGCCACGTCCTTCAGGATTTCATTGGTGACGCTGCTGATGCTCTCCGTATCGGACATCGCCATGCGCTGAATCTTGCCGATGGACTCCGAGAGCGCCGGAAAATCCGTCTTGTTGCGCATGCGGCGAAGCAAAAAATCCAGCGTGCTGTTCTGTCTGGCCCCGGTGGCAGCTTCCTCCGACGCTGTGTCCCGATGCGCGCCCGACCATTTCAGCAAAGCGTCCAGAAAGGGCTGCGCGCCAACGTGGCGCTGCGCTGGATCAAATGCCGTGGCGCGCAGCACAATGGCTCGCAGTGCGTCGTCCAGCCCCTCGAGCAGTTGCGCCGGCAGTTGCAGCGGTTCGGCCGCAGTCTGCTGTAGGACGCGCGTGACGTCGCGCCCCGTTCTCAGGGGTCGGCCCCAAAGCAGCTCGGCCAGCAAGAGCCCCGCACCGTAGACATCCATCAAGGGAGAAATCGCTTCGCCACGCACCGCTTCCGGAGCCATGTAGCCAGGGCTGCCTGCGGCATCGGGCTGCTTGGCATCGCCGGGCGCGCGGGCCATGCGGGCGGCAATCCCGAAATCCATGACTCGGGCCCGGCCATGGGCGTCGAGCAACACGTTGGACGGCTTGAGGTCGCGGTGCACCACGCCATCGGCATGGGCGGCCACCAGGGCGCTGAGCACGTCCTGCACGATGGGGACGGCCTGCGTGGCGGGAATCGCCCCTTGCGCCGCCAGCCGTTGGGCCAGCGTCTGGCCGGGCACGTACTCGAACACCATGTAGGGCCGCTGCTCGTGCACGTCCGCTTCAAACACGGGAACGATGTGGGGGTGCGTGAGCCGGCTCACGCTGCGCGCCTCTTGCAGCCACTGGTCGACGGCAAACAACGCGTGCTTTGGCGCCGGCTTCATGTGTTTGATGGCCACTTCGCGCTCCAGACGCGGATCAAACGCCAGCCAGACCTGTGCCTGCGCGCCCTGCCCCAGCAATCGCTTGAGCTCAAAACGGCCGATGTGGGTTTTCATGGAGAGTGCGACAGGCCAAAAAGCTCAGAGAAGTATGGCATGGGCAGCGCGTTGGGCGCCCCGGCCGAAACCCTGAAAGCACCGCCGCGCAGTGGCCGGCGAACGCAGCAAATGCCGTCAGCAATGGCTTGAAACAGCCTCGGCAGAGGTCCGCCACTGCTCGCGCAGCGCCGTTTTGAGCACCTTGCCGTAGTTGTTCTTGGGCAGCGCCTGCACCAGCCGGTAGTGCTTGGGCCTCTTGAAGCGCGCCATCTGCGCCAGGCAGTGCTGGTCGAGCGTTTCGGGGGTGGTCGCGGCACCGGCTTGCAGTGCGACGAACGCAACCACCACTTCGCCCCAGGCAGGGTCCGGTGCGCCCACCACAGCCACTTCGGCCACACCTGGGGCGGTGAGCAGCACTTCTTCGACTTCGCGCGGGTAGATGTTGGAGCCCCCGCTGATGATGAGGTCCTTGCTGCGGTCTTTGAGCGTGAGGAAGCCATCGGCATCCAGGCAACCCACGTCGCCGGTAAACAGCCAGCCGTCGCGCACGGCCGCTGCCGTGGCCTCCGGGTCCTGCCAGTAGCCGGCCATGACGCAGTCACCCCGCACCAGCACTTCACCGACCTCGCCCAGAGGCAACTCGTCGCCCTGCGCGTCGGCCACGCGCAGTTGCACCGGTGTCTGTGCGACGCCGACCGAAGCAATGCGCTCCAGGTAGCGCGGATGCGCGGTGTCCGTCAGCTGCGCACGCGAAAGCGCGGTGGCGACCATGGGCGTTTCGCCCTGGCCATAAATCTGCACGAAGCGCGGTCCCATGACCGAGAGCGCGCGCCGGATATCCGCCACGTACATGGGCGCACCACCATAGACAATGGTCTTGAAGGCACGGGCGCAGGCCGCGTGGTCCAAACCCGCCTGCTGCGCGTGATCCACCAGGCGGTTGACGATAGTGGGTGCCGCGAAGGTCGAGAGGCCGCCCATCTCGGTACCCAGCGCAAACAGCTCGGCCGGCTCGACCCCGCCGGACAGGGGCACCACGTGGCGCGCCCCGGCCATCAGGTGCGGAATGGCATACAGCCCGGCGCCATGCGACATGGGCGCGGCGTACACGATGGCGTCCTGCGCGGCCACCGGGTCCACATCGACGAAGTACGTCAGCCCCATGGTCATGAGGTTGCGGTGCGTCAGCATCACGCCCTTGGGCCGGCCGGTGGTGCCGCTGGTGTAGAACAGCCAGGCCACATCGTCCGGCGCGCGCTCGGCGGTGGGCACGGCCCAAGGGTCATTCACCGGTGCCAGCAAGGCATCGGCCTCGGGCGACTCGATGTCGATTTGCCGCTCCAGCCCGGCCAGCGGCGCGGGCGCCACGTCAGCGGTCACGAACCCCCAGCGCGCCTGGGCGTTGTCCACGATCCATTCGGTTTCGCGCGGGTGCAGCTTGGCGTTGACCGGCACCACCACCAGCCCGGCCCACCAGGCGGCGCACAGCACCTCCAGATACCGCGGATGGTTGCGCATGAACAGCAGCACGCGGTCGCCGGGCACCAGGCCCGCAGCGCGCATGCGCGCGGCCAGCGCGGCACTGCGCGCGGCCCATTCGCCGTAGCTGGCCCAGGGCGCGCTGCCTTGAAAGATGGCGGGGCGGCCGGGGGACAGGCGGGCGTGGCGCTGGAGCAGGGCGATGAGGCTCATGCCCGCATTTTCCACGCTCCCCGCAGGCAGCGTGCAGGCCAGCCAGATAATGCTGCCCTATGGACCTGGCGCATTCCCTTTTCCCCCTGGGCTGGCAGCACTACCTGCTCGGCGGCGTACTCATTGGCACCGGCGTGGCGCTGTTGTTTGTGCTCACCGGCCTGGTGGGTGGCATGAGCACGGTGTTTTCATCGACCTGGTCGTTTGTGCTGCAGCGGCCGTTCTTTCAGCAAGCCAGGTTCACCGATTCGCGCAACTGGCGCCTGGTGTTTGCGCTGGGGCTGGTGCTGGGTGCGCTCGTGTGGTGGCTGCTTGTTGCCCAGGGCGCAGCGCAAACCACGGACGTGCCAGCGTGGCGTTTGCTGCTCGGGGGCGCCTTGGTGGGCTACGGTGCGCGGCTGGGCAATGGCTGCACCTCGGGCCACGGCATTTGCGGGCTGGGTTCGCTGCAATGGCCCTCGCTTCTGGCCGTGCTTACCTTCATGGCCACCGCCTTTCTCACCGCCAACTTGGCCGCACGGTGGTTGGTATGAGCGCACAAGGCATGAATCTGCCGCGCTTTCTCACCGTGCTGGTGGCAGGCGCGCTGTTTGGCTTTGGCCTGGCCGTCTCGACCATGGTTCGGCCCGAGGTGGTGCTGAGTTTCCTGCGCTTTCAGGACTATGGATTGATGCTGGTGATGGGCGGCGCCATGGGGGTCACGCTGCTGGCCTACCAACTGGCGCCGCGCATGCTCTCGCGCCCGCTGCTGGGAGAGCGCTTTCACCACCACGCCAGCATGTGGAACCGCGACACCCTGGTGGGCGCTGCCCTGTTCGGCATTGGCTGGGGCCTGTGCGGCGTCTGCCCCGGCCCGGCCATTGCAGGCCTGGGCACCGGCAACTGGATGCTTCTGTGGGCACTGGCCGGCATTGCCCTGGGCGCCCTGGCCCAGGGCCTGCGCGCAAGAATCCAATAAATGGGGCAACCCCATTTCTCTACAACCAGCGGCGCACCGCCGCGCAGTACGCCGCGTAGTCCGCGCCAAAACGTGCCGCCATGGCCCGCTCTTCGGGCACGATCTGAAAGCGGGTGATATAGGCAGCAAACGCCAGCGGTCCCAGCAGGGCCCACGGCGCGGCAAGGTACAGCGCCAGACCCAAAAGGATCAGCACCAAACCCAGGTACATGGGGTTGCGGGTGATGCGGTAGACGCCGCGGACCACCAGTTTGGCACTGCGCTCGGGTGCCATCGGGTTGACGGTTGTTTTGGCCTGTCGGAAGACCCATATACCGGCCACATCCAAGCAGGCACCCAAGACAGCGAGCGCCAGGGCACCGCCGAGGCGAAACGCCACGGGCAAATTGAGCACGGGACCCACCCAGAGAGCCACCGAGACCATGCCCGCCGCGACGGTTGCAGCCACCAGGGGTGGCGGAATTTTGAGTTCGAGCTGCGACATCCATACTCTCCAAAAAGTCAAGTGACGGGGCCCAGTGCCAAGCCTGCCCCAATCCAGCGCATGATGCAGTCCACGGCGTTCTTTTGCGCGCATCCTGCCAATGGCCCCTTTTTCTAAGACACACCATGAAAAAACTCCGAGTTACCCTTGAGCTGGAAATGTCCGTCCCCGAGGACTGGGAGCTGGCAGACACCTCTGAAGGCACGCCGGTGCTCCGGCTTCCCAATGGAACCTATCTGGACCTGACCATGGAGCCGCTGTTCGCCAGCGACCCCGAAGAAACCTGGGCCAGCACCGACGAGGACGAAGTGCTGAACGAGATTCTCGACATGGTGGACAGCGAAGTGGTGCACTACGAGTTCGTCACGCACTGACGCTTGCCCGCAGCGTCTTGGCAGCCTTTGTGCGGGTGCTTCTGCCACGCGCGTCGGCACTGGTAGGCTTGGCGCCATGTCCTTCTGTTTTCCGATCACCAGGGCCTGCCCCGCGCTGATCTCACGCCGCAAGGCACTCTTGCGCGGCATGGGCGCGTTGGCCGGGCTCGCTCTGCCAATGGCGATCCCTGCACTGGCTGCAGCAGCCGGGCGCGCCTCTGACCCTCTACCACGCGCGCTCCTGGTGCCGGGCGGCCTCGCGCGCCTTCCACTCGGCCCCTCTCCTGCTCGCCCCCGCGCGTTTGCGCCCGCCGCAGACGGCTCGGCAGAGGTGCCTCTGCTCGTGCTCGGCGATGCCAGTGCCTGGACAGCGGTGGTCGGCATCCCGCTCTCGGCAGCGCCAGGGCCGGCCAGCATTCACGTAGAGACCCCAGGCGGCGCGCCGCGCAGCCTTGGCTACGAGATTGTGCCCAAGCAGTACCGCGAACAGCGCCTCACCGTGGAGCCACGCACGGTAGACCTGTCACCCGAAGACGAGGCGCGCTGGCAGCGCGAGCGCAGCCACCAGGCGGGCGTGATGGCTACCTTCAGCACACCGTTGCCAGCCAGCCTGGCCATGCGCGTGCCAGTTCCAGGCCGGCGCTCCAGCTCATTCGGTCTGCGCCGCGTGTTCAATGGCCAGGCCCGCAATCCGCACAGCGGGATGGACATTGCCGCAACCACCGGCACGCCCGTGCTCGCGCCCCTGGCCGCAAGGGTGATCGACACCGGCGACTATTTTTTCAACGGTAACACCGTGTGGCTGGACCATGGCGGCGGCCTGCTGAGCATGGTCTGCCACTTGAGCGCCATCGACGCGCAGGTCGGGGATGCAGTGGATGCGGGGCAGCGCGTGGGCGCCGTGGGCGCCACAGGCCGCGTTACCGGGCCGCATTTGCACTGGGGCGTCATGCTCAACCGCAGCATGGTCGATCCGGCGCTCTTTCTCCCTTCGTAAGCATCAGAGAAACGCCGCCAGGCGCTTGCGATTAAGTTCCGCCAGGGTTTTCTCTCCCAGCCCCACCAAGGTTTTCGTCGCTTCTGGAGTTGCGACATCGATGCCGAGCCCGGCGTGCACCGGCCAGTCCGCGTCGATGCGCATGTAGCGATCCTCCAGCCGGTCTTCCATCACGGCCTTCACATGCTGCTGCTGCACGGAAATCATGGTCAGAATCAACCGCCCGTCGGTCAGCCAGCCGACGGCGCCTGCATCGGCTTCGACCGATTCGGTCGGCTGATAACCCATGGTGGCCGTACCAATGGACAGCATGCGTACGCGGGCCAGCTTGGCGCCCATGAAATGTTCGGCTTCATGCAGCGCCACATGGTCGGGCGCCACGGCAAACAGACCACCATCGGCGTACAGGCGTTCACCCACCTTGACACAAGGAAAATAGGCTGGCGCGGCGCAGGTAGCGAGGGTCACGTCCACCGCAGACAAACTCTCGTCGCCCAGAGAGCCCTGCGTGTGGGGCGTCTTGAACACCTTGGTGATACTGCGGCTCACATCCACTGCGGGCACCACCACGGCATGCTGGGCATCGCCCATGGTGCGGCCTCCGAAATGCTTCTTGATTTCGCGCCGCAGGGCTTCCCCGGTGTATTTGGGGCCCAGCACCGAGCGCGTCATGTCGAGCAAGCGGGTAACGGTCCCACCCGGCAACCTGCGCGAGGAAAACACTTCTTCGCCGCGTTCGATGAAGAGCTGAACAATGTGCGCCATGGGCACTTCAAATGCCAATGCCATTGCGAGCAGGCCTCCAACGGAGGTGCCAGCAATCAGGTCAAAGCGCTTGCCAAGCGGTTCGCCCACCTGCTTTTCCAGATCCGCGAGAACGACGGCTGTGTAGAGGCCCAGGTAGCCGCCACCACTGAGCGAGAGGATGCGAAATTCTTTGGGTTCTTTGGGATGAGAAGTTGTCGACATGGATTCGGTGGGCAAAAAGAAAGGCGCAGTGCAGCGCCCGAAATGTCCATTGAACTGTAGCGCCGCAAGGGCTGTCGGCCATGTAAGCCCGCGCCGCAAGCGCCGCTCAGGCTTGTGCGCATCGCTCACCCATCCAGTCGCTGAAGGCCTGGGCAGGCATGGGCCGGCCGAAATGGTAGCCCTGCGCTTCCTGGCAATGGTAGAGGTTGAGAACGCGCGCCACTTCGGCGCTCTCAACGCCCTCGGCCACGACACGCAGCTTGAGGCTGCGTGCCATGCTGATGATGGCGCGCACGATGGCGGCGTCTTCCGGGTCGCTCACGATGTCCCGCACGAAAGACTGGTCGATCTTGAGCTTGTCTACCGAGAAACGGCGCAAATAGGCCAGACTGGAATACCCGGTTCCGAAATCGTCGATGGCCAGGCTCACGCCCAGCGCCTTGAATCGCTGCACCGTTTGCAGCGTCGCTTCGATATCTTCCATCAGCAGCGACTCGGTCAGTTCAAGCTCCAGCCGCGCCGGGTCCAGGCCCGACTCTTCCAATGCCTGCGTCACGCTGGCCAGCAAATCACCACGCCGGAACTGCACGGCCGACAGGTTGACCGCCATGGTCAGCTCCGGCAGCCCGGCCTGCTGCCAGCGCACAGCCTGGGCGCAAGCCTCGCGCAACACCCATTCACCGATGGGCACGATTTGCCCGCTCTCTTCAGCCGCCGGGATAAAGCGACCCGGCGGCACCAGTTCACCGTCGGCGCGTTGCCAGCGCAGCAGTGCTTCGACACCAATCACAGCACCACTGACCAGATCCACCTGTGGCTGGTAGTGCAGCACGAACTCCTGCTGGTCCAGGGCCCAATGCAGGGCCGATCGCATCTTGAGATTCTCCAGCGCCTGCGCATTCATTTCGCTCGTGTAGAAGCAATAGGTGTTGCGCCCGCTCTCCTTGGCCCGGTACATGGCCGTATCTGCACGCTGGAGCAAAGTGTCGAAGTCGGCCCCGTCGTCGGGACACAAGGCAATGCCGATCGAAAGCGTCACTGCCAGCTGGTGGCCTTCGATTTCAAAGGGACGCGCCAGGGCTTCCGTGATCTTGCTGGCAATGCGGCCCACGCCCTCGACATCCTGAACATCGGTCAAGGCGATCAGAAATTCGTCGCCGCCCTGGCGGCTGATCGTGTCGGTATCGCGCAGCGTGCCGGAAAGACGCTTGGCGACCTGCTGAAGCAGCACGTCGCCAAGCGGATGCCCCAGCGTGTCGTTGATCTGTTTGAAGTGGTCCAGGTCCAGGTAGAGCAGCGCCACCTTGTGGTTGCTGCGCTCCGTCCAGGCGCGGGCCAGCTCGAAACGGTCGCGAAACAGCACCCGGTTGGGCAGGCCGGTGAGCGGGTCGTGGTGTGCCAGGAATTCAATGCGCGCAGCGCTTTCCTTGTGCTCGGTGATGTCCTGTGCAAACGCCACCACATGCTGCTCGTCGTGCAGATTGATCAGCTCGGCCGAGATACTCACGCAGCGCTTCTCGCCCGACTTGCAGACCCATTCGGCCTCAAAATTGAGCGTGCTGCCCCGGTGCTGCAATTCGGAAAGCCAGGCCGCGCGAGCTTCCACATCGGCCCACAAACCCACTTCCAGCGTGGTCCGCCCCACCAGATCAAGCGCCGACCAACCAAACCAGGTTTCGTAGCGGTCGTTCACTTCGAGAAACGTGCCGTCGGGAATGCGCGCAATGGATGCCGCCAGTGGGCTCGCACGGAATGCCACCTTGAACCTCAGTTCGCTCTCGCGCAGTCTGCTGATGTCCTGCATGGCCCCAGCCAGCGTGACCGGCTTTCCCGCAGCATCACGCTGGACGCTGCCGCTGGCAAAGCCAACCCCCGCGCTGCCGTCGGCCCGGCGGAAGCGGAACTCCATTTCGTAGGGCAGGTCTTGCTGGAGTGCCTGGGTCACGCCGTCTTGCACACGCTGGCGATCATCCGGCTCAATCTGCTGCAGGAAACGCTCGAAAGTGGGGACGAATTCGGCCGGATCGAAGCCAAAACAGGCAAATATCTCGTCGCTCCAGCGCAGGTCGTCCGCCGCAATGTTCCATTCCCAGTGGCCCACACGCGCAATGCGGGCTGCCTCGTCCAGGCGCCGGCGCGCCTCTTTCATGTCCGTAATGTCGTGAAACAGTTCGAGCTTGCTGATGCTGCCGTCGGCGTTCTTCAGCGGTATGTCGAACAGATCGTAGGTGCGACCTTTGGGCGAAACCCATTGCCATTGCACGCTGCGCCCCGCGAACACGTCGACGTTCTTGCACCAGCTGCATGGATCCGGGTTGTTGTGGAAGTACTCGTGGCATTTGCGCCCGTCCACGTCCCCAAACTCGCGCTTGAGCACGGGGTTGACGTACTCGACCTCATGCTCGGCGTTGACGATGTACACGCCGTCCGGCAGGACTTCCAGAATGCCCAGCAAGCGCTCGCGGTCTGCAGCCAGCTTCTCAGCGACGGACTCTATGTGTTTGATCTTGCTGATGTCGGTCCAGGTCAGCACCACGCCATGGCCCCGGCCTGTATCGTCGCGAAACGGCAGCATGCGCTCGAATACCCAGCGCCCATCGGCCAGCATGGCTTCGCGCTCGATGCGCTTCTCCCTGGCTGCGCATTCGCGCAGATTTTCCAGAAAGCTTTCCTGCGGGCCCAGCCGGTAGCGGATGTCGCCAATCGGTCGGCCGATATCGCTTCCGCGCAGCGCCAAAAAGTCGTCCACGCCGGGGCTAAAGCGCCGCAGGCTCAGATCGCTATCAAGAAAGACGGTGCCGATTTCGGTACTGTCGAGCAGGTGGTCGTAGTCGCGGTTGAGGGCATCGAGCTCGTCGTTGCGCATCTCCAGCTCTTTGTTCAGCGCATACAGGTCTTCGTTGACCGACTTGAGCTCCTCATTGGTGCTTTGCAGCTCTTCATTGGACGCCGTGAGTTCCTCGTTGCTCAGGTCGAGGCGCTCATGGCTGGTCTGCAACTCCAGCACCATTTCGTGCAAACGCTCGCGCGTGGCGTCCAGCTCGGCAGCCAGGCCTTCCGGCCCTGGCTCTTGCCCTTGATTTTTTGCAGAGGGCTCCATACTGGGCAGCGCTGGAACCGCCTGGGCGCCCAGGGTGTGGGAGTCAAAATTTCGGGCCAGTACCGCAGGCTGCTTGCGAAACAGCTTGTGGCTGCGGTCCACTGCGGAAAAGGCATTCAACTCAAACGCGCCGACGTTTTCGCTCGCGCCGAGCAGCAGCAGCCCCTGTGGCTTGAGCGAGAAATGCAGTTGCGACAAGGCCTTGAACTGCGCCTCCGGCTTGAGGTAAATAAGCAGATTGCGGCACAGCGCCAGATCGATGCAGGTAAACGGCGGGTCGCTCAGCAAGTTGTGCCGGGCAAACACCAGGTGGCGGCGCAGCGTGGCGTCGGCACGCATGCCCCCGGACGAATCGCCCTGCAGATAGCGTCGGCGCAAGCCTTCGGGCACTGCGGCAAGGCTTTCGCCCTCATAGCTTCCGCGCGAGGCCTGCGCCAGGGCCTGGGGCGCCAGGTCGGTTCCGAACACTTTGACGTTGCCGTGAAACCCCAGCCGCCCAGCGGCCTCCAGCGCCAGCATGGTCACCGAATAGGCTTCTTCTCCACTGGCACAGCCCGCGCACCAGATGCGCAGGTCCTGCCCAGCGTCCCGACCGCGCAGCAGATCGGGCAGCACTTCCTCCTCCAATTGGCGAAACACCTCGGCGTCACGAAAAAACTCGGTGACGCTGACCAGCAATTCCCCGCTCAGCGCCTCGCGCTCGCCGGCCTGCTCTTGCAGCATCTCCAGGTAGTCTTCGGTCCTGAGCACCGAGAGGCGGGCCATGCGCTGGCGCGCGCGCCGGGTCAAGGTGGTGGTTTTGTAGCCAGAAAAGTCGATGCCGCAACGCCGCCGCAGCACGTCAAGCATCTCGCCCAGTTGTGGCAGCGGCTCAACAACCGCTTCCAGCCATTGGTCGGCATCTTCTGGGGCAATGGGCTGGGAGTCCATGCAGCCATTATGGCGGGCCGCAGCGGGAGGCTCTGGGAAAGTCGCTATTTGCTCGCTGGTGCTTGCCCGTCGGCCTCAATACCCGTGTCTTCCAGCAGATAGCGCTTGAGGATGTCGAAGAAGCGGTCGTAGAAGACCTCGGAGTTGATGGTCTGGCTGCCCACCTTGACCAAGGATTCGCTTCCCGCCATGAAGGGCAGCGACACCGAGCCCAGCGCCGGCACCCCCACGCTGGCCGAGTTGTTGCTTTTTTTGACGGTGTAACTGTCCTGCACGCCAGTGACAAAGCCCAGTGTGACGCTGCCGCGCCCGCCGTCGGGCACGCAGACCACGCGGATCGTCATCTGCATATGCGATTCGGCGTCGGGCTGGAAGCTCTTGCCGCCTTCCACCATGTCCTTGCGAGCCACGTTGATCAGATAGCCCTGGCTGAGCAGCGCGCGCCGGCCCGCTTCGCAGGTTTGCTCCGGCGTGGCGTCAAACAGGCGCGAATGCATGTCGCCCGAGCCAAAGCGCTCCTGCAAGGCGTATTGGTGCGGGGCAGAACTGCAGCCAGCCAGCACCAGCGCAACGGCAAGCAGCGCACTGCGCGAAAACAAGGACCGAAGCGCCAAACCATGCTCCCGCAATCGATCTAAAGAATTATCAAAAATAATAGCAATTAACTTAGTCTGCATCAGCGGTAGCATCACTTTTTTTCAATTTTTTCTCCATGGAGGGGGCACAAACCATCTGACGCAGTGCATCCGCCACCAGCACCCCCACCGCTGTAAACACCAGACCGTACAGCACCCACTGCCCCGGCGCCAGGCGCTCGCCCAGCAGCAGCGCCACCACCACCAGCAGCACCGGCTCCACATAGGTCAACAGACCAAACAAACCCATGGGCAGCAACTGGCTGGCCGCCATGTACAGCGCCAGCGCAACAGCGCTCAGCACGCCCACCACCAGCACCAGCGCGGCCAGAGGCAGATCGCCCGCCACGACGGGCAGGGTGGAAGGCGCCCGCAGCACGAAGTACACCGCCACAGGCACCGCCAGCGCCATGTCCACCCAATGGCCGCCGAGTTTTTCGGTGCGCAGACGTCGGCGCAGCGCGAAATACAGCGGATAGCCCACCGCCACCACCCAGGTCTCCCACGACACGCCGCCAGCGCGCAGCAACTCGGCGCCAACGCCCGCAGCAGCCAGCGCCGTTGCCAGCTTGTGCGGGCCCGAGAGCCGCTCGCGGTACAGCACGCCGCCAGCGAGCACCATCACCAGTGGCAGCAGAAAGTAGCCCAGCGACACCGGCAAAGCCCGGCCTGCCATGGGTGCCCACATGAACAGCCACAGCTGCACGCCCACCATGGCGGCGCTCAGCACCAGCGCCGCGCCAAGCGCCGGGCGCTCGCGCACGCGCTCGGCCAGCGCGCGCACCTGCGTCCATTCGCCCCGCCACAGCAGCAGCACGGTAGTGAATGGCAGCGTGGCCAGCACGCGCCAGCCGTAAATCTCTTCTCCGCCGAGCGGCTTGAGAAACGGCGAAATCCAGTAGATGACGCCAAACAGCACCGAGGCCAGCACCGAAGCAATGACGCCCTTCAGCATGCCCAGGCCCGCAAAACGCCGCGCGCAGTCCCGGACGCGAAGCTCATCGCGCCCCCTGCTGCGCGTCCAGCACACCGGTCAGCAGGCCGGGCAGGCGTTCCGCCGCCATCTTGAAGCCGCAGGCCTGGGCATGGCCGCCGCCGCCCATGCTTTGTGCCAGGGGAATGCAGTCGTAGCCGCGCTGCGAGCGCAGGCCCACCTTGACCACACCGCCCTGGCCGGCGGTCCACATCAGCGCAAACGTACCCGAACGGCGCGATAGCAGCTCACCCAACAGGCTGTGGAACACCCCCGGTGCGTTCACCATGAGACCTGCCTCGCCGTTGAACACCACCGCTTGGGCGCCTTCGGCGATATCGGCGGCGAGTTTGCTGAATTTTTCATCCATCGCCTGGCCGCGCGCCATGAACTGGGCACTTTGCTCGGGCGTGAAATCGGCCAGCTCGCTCCAGCGCGCGAAGTCCTGCGGCTCCATGTCGAGCGCTGCCAGGTAGGCTGCGCTCTCGGGGAACTGCCAGTTCCACAGATCGCGGTCCTCCACATAGCGCACCAGATCGGGCAGCGGCACATCAGGCAAAAAGAACTCCCAGGCCAGACGCGCGCCCGATTTGCTCATGTCGAAATGCACCACGCCGCAGCGGCAGGCAAAGCCGTCCAGCGCATCTGCGGCGCTTTTGTGGTGATCCAGCAGCACCAGGCGCGCGGCACGCTCGTCGATGGCGCGCAGCAGCTCCGCAGGAAAGGAAAAATCAAGGATGTAGACCGCCCGGCCGTCGAGCGCCGGAAGGTCGGCCACGGTGCGTGCCTCGCCATGGTCCAGACCGCGCAGCTCCACGGCGCCGCCGTAAAACCGCCAGGCCGCCAGCGCCGCAGCAAAACCGTCGGGGCAATTGCGGCCGTGGTAGAGCACCAGGGGCGCGGGATCGTCGTGGCGCGGAGCCACCAGCAGTTGCAGGGGAAGGATGGTTTTCATGAACCCTCCATTGTCGCCGGCCTGCCGCGGCACTGCCGCTTGCGACTCTCGGGAACCTTGCAAGGCCTGCGCGAATCGAGCAACTTTCACGCACACTCGCCCCGTATGTTTCAGAGCTTCAAAGACTTTCTCTCGGAAATCACCCAAGCGCCCCAGGCCGATTCGCCCGCCGAGCGTGCACAGCGTGTGCAGCTCGCGGCGGCCGTGCTGATGGTGGAGGTGGTGCGCGCCGATGGCCGCCTGGACGCGAACGAGCGCGCAACCGCGCTGGCGGCGCTGCACCAACGCTTTGATCTGGCGCCCGAAGCACTCGCCGCCTTGCTCGATCAGGCGCAAGACAGCTCCCGCAGCGCCTACGACTACCAGCAGTTCACCAGCCGCATCAACGACGCCTTCAGCCACGACGACAAGGTCCGGCTCGTCGAAGCCCTTTGGCAGATCGCCTATGCCGACGCCCACATCGACGCCAACGAGAACCACGCCATCAACAAGATCGCAGGGCTGCTGTACGTGACACATGGCGAATACATCGCCGCCAAGATGCGCGCCAAGGCAGCAGCGAACATCCCGTAGTGCTTCTACAACGATAGCTGCAAGCGCTTGCCGAATAAGCGCTGGGCGCCTATTCACCTGGCTATGTAGTTGCCTCAGAAAAACCAGCAGACAACAGTGATAGCGCGGCTTTGATGGGTTCGCGCCTCGTGGGACAGTGCAAAAGCCGGGTCTCGCCCCGGCAGGCGAGCATCTTTTCTTTGCGCCGCCAAAGAAAAGATGCCAAAGAAAGGCGACCCTACTGTCCGTGACCCCGTGCTGCGCACGGGGCAATCTGCGATGCTCGCGCCGGGCGGGGTCTCGCTGAACTCGCGCTACGCGCTCAAACAGACACGAGCCCTGATCCGCCCGCCGCTGCGCTTCTCGGCACGGCCACAAGGGCTTATTGATCCGGCCCTGTGAAGTATTAAGCCGCGTAGCGAACTCGGCGATCCTGGAAGTAGCCAATAACCCGTTCCGGGTTTTGCTCCAGCATCGCCATATGATCGTTCGCGGCCTCGCGTAACTTGGCCTTGGTTCTGACCGGTACGCGCTTGCCCATCTCTTGCTTCAAATCCGCATTGAGCCGCTCTTCTGGGTTGAGCTGTGGGCTGTAGCTGGGCAGGTAGAACAGCTCAATTTGGTCTTTGTGTTCGGCCACCCAAGCCTTCACCAGCTTGCTGTGATGCACACGCAAATTGTCCAGAATCAGAAAGACTTTTTTACCTGCATCCTTGATCAAGGCTTGCAGGAATTCAATGAGCTTGTCGGCGTCAAACGCCTCGTCAATGATCATCCAGCGCGTCTTGCCCTGGTTGGTCACAGTTGCAATCATGGAGAGCTTGTGGCGGGTGCCGCCAATAGCCATGGTCACTGGCGTTTTGCCTGTCGGCGCATAGCTTCTGCCGCGCACATCCGTGTGGACCAAAGCGGTCTCATCGCCCCAGTGAATTTCGGCCCCTTCAGCTCTGGCGCGCTGCTCGATGCCGGGGTACTCGCCCTCCAACCAAGCCTGGACTGCGGCAGGGCTTTGCTCGTACGCACGCTTGATTGGTTTTTGCGGTGTGAAGCCCCAGCGGGTGAGGTACTTGCCGACACTACGAACCTGTAGTTTCATGCCAAATTCTTGTTCGATCAATTGGCCCACGGCCGCTCGGCTCCACAGGTGAAAGTCCATCTTGAGTTGCTCGGGACGCTTGTCGATGATCATTCTTTGAATCGTCTCTTCTTGCGTTTGACTGAGGACCCGGCCATCGCCTGGGCTACGCCCGCGCAAGGCGGGCCGAATAGCGCTCCAGCCGCCGGCTTCAAAGAGGTCAATCGCGGCGCGCACCGGCGGGTAGCTCAACCCTGTCATCGCCACGATTTGCATGATCTTGATGCCTTTCTTGTGCAGCCGCACGACTTGCTTGCGGCGCTCGTGAAGTTGCTCCAGTGTTTGCTTTCTTGCGTTTTCTTTTTCCATGGGCTTCTGACCATCAAACGCACATAAAATTCATACTTTATTGGGCCTTATCTATAGTACAACGGAAAGCCAAACATCCACACGGGCCATCGCTACTCTCGGCCTGCGGGGAGACAAGGTGGCCGATAGTGTGCGAATAGGCTCTTTCCAGGGCCGAGCGCAGCGATGGCCTGTGTGGGCTGCCCAGGCCCTTGTGGATGCGCCTGTGGGGGGGTGCTTGCGGGGTGGCATGCGCGCAGGTGCGCGCATGCTTTGTTGACTGGCTCGCCGTGGTTGTTCGAACGCAGCGGCACAGCAGCGAAGTGAGTTCCACGGCGCACCCCGCAAGTGCCCCGACGCAGGTTGCCCCGTAGCGCAGCGAAGCGGTTGCAGACAGCAGGGTGAGCCTTTTTTGGTAACTTTTTTCGGCATGAAAAAAGTTACTGCGCCGCCGGGCGCACATCCCGGCACCCGCCCTTTGCCACGAGGCGCGAACCCATCAAAGCCGCGCTTTCACTGGTGTCTATCGACTTTTCTAAGGCAGCTGGATCGTCAGGCCAGCTCGATTCAAAATTTCTCCCCACCGGCTCCGCGTAGGCGCGCGCCGACAGCGCCCAGCGTTGCCCTCTGCTGGCACACGGCATCCGCCGTCGGCACAGTGGAGCGCATGCGCATTCAACCCCATCCCCACGCACTGGCCACGCCCGCTCGCCATGGATAGCGCCTGGAACCAGATTGGCGGCACCGTGGCCGCAGAGTTTTCCGACCTGACCGACCTCTCGGACGCCACGCGCATCGTTGTGCGCCTGCTGGTGGCGGGGATGCTCGGCGGTATTCTGGGCTGGGAGCGCGAGCATGCCGGCAAAGCGGCGGGCGTGCGCACCCACATGCTGGTGGCCATGGGCGCCGCACTGTTTGTACTGGTTTCGCAGCAGATGGGGATCGAAGCGCCGGACATGAGCCGCGTCGTCCAGGGTATCGTTGCCGGCGTGGGGTTCCTGGGCGCGGGCACCATCCTCAAGGGCAGTGGGGAGGAAAAGGTCCATGGCCTGACGACCGCTGCGGGCATCTGGCTCACTGCGGCCATCGGTACGGCGGCCGGCCTCGGCCTGGAAGCCACCGCCGTCCTCAGTGCCGTGCTTGCCTTTGCCGTCCTGGGCGCCCTGCCGCTGCTGCAGCGGGTGCTGACGCGGCGCACCGGCGCACCCCCAGATCACAGCCAGTAGCTTGCAGCGGCGTCGCTCCGCTTCACACTTTGCATTGGCACGAGCGCTCGAACCGTGGCAACGACGTGCGCATGCCGTTTTTGCGCGCTCGTCCCACAAGGTCGGCGGTCCGGCCGGCTTCCAATAGGCTGTTACGGAGGATTTTTCCATGACCCAGCAAGCCACCATCAGCGGCGAAGTGACCTACACCCCTGGCGACGGCGCGCCGATCACCATTCCGCGCGGCCCCGTCCACATTGACCGGAGCGAGGACAGCACCACGCTATCCTGGACGGCGGACAACGACGCCGCAGGCTCGGCCGCCATGCCGCGCGATGAATTCGAGCGCTACGTGAGCGAAGGAAAGATCACGCTGGAAAAGGCGTGAATGCTACTATTTTGATAGCTATTTACGCATACCCATAAAGCGCTGGAGGCCAATTTGACTGATATTTTTGCCCCGCACGCACAAGACGTCCTCGATTTCTGGTTTGGCGAACTTTCTGCGCAGCAGCATTTCGCCAAAGACACGGCGCTGGACGCGCGCATTGCCGGGCGTTTTGGCGCTTTGCTGCAATCGGCCGAACGCTGCGAACTGGCGCCCTGGCGCACCACGGCGGGCGGCTGGCGGAAATCATCGTGCTCGACCAGTTCTCGCGCAACATCCATCGGGACAGCGGTCGCGCCTTTGCCAATGACGCCCTGGCCCTTGCCCTGGCACAAGAGCTGGTGGCGGGTGCGCACGACGCCGCTCTGCCCGTCGCGCAGCGCGCATTCGCCTACCTTCCCTTCATGCACAGCGAATCGCTGGTCATCCACGCCCAGGCCTTGTTGCTGTTTGACCAGCCTGGACTGGAAGGCAACCTGCACTTTGAGCGACTGCACATGGAAACCCTGCAGCGCTTTGGCCGCTACCCCCACCGCAACGCCGCGCTGGGCCGGCAGTCAACGCCCGAAGAAGAAGTCTTCTTGAAGCAACCCGGCTCGGGGTTCTAACCCAATATCAATCTGCCAGCGGGCGCGTGAGGTACACCGCCTCGCGCCCGACGATGGGCTCGCGCGTGGGCATGAAGACGGTGCAGCCCTGGCAAGGCGAGCGAATTTCGCTGGCGCCATCGGTGGCAATCAGTTCGCCCTCATCGAAGGTCTCGAACCCTACCAAGGGGCGCACAAAGGCGAAAGCCGGCGTCTTCACCAAGAAAGTTTCCAGCAACTCAAAACGCCGCGCCGGCATGACGGTCGCGCCGGGCGCCGAGGCCTCAATCAACCCGAAGTGGGCCAGAAATCCCAGTGTCACCGCGATGGCCGTGTCGGCCGACGCCTGGTGAAAATGCTGGCCGCATTCGGCCACCAGCGCCACGCCCGTGCCATCCGCTTCGCCATGGCGGCCGTGCTGGATCAGTGGCACGCCCGTGCCCAGCCCCTTGGGCATCACCAGATGCACCGCAGGCACGCCGATGGCGCGCGCCGCCTGGGCGTTGCGAGCAAACGCCGGATACACCCAGAACGGCTGCACGTCCTGGCTGGTGGAATGCAAATCCAGAATGTGGTCGGCCGCAGCCACCACCGGGCGAAGCGCCCTGGCACGCAACAGCTCGGGGCTCACGGCGGCGCCTTCGAGTTCGGCCACCGACCAGACGCGGTTCAGGTTGTGCACCAGCTGGCGGCTCTCGAAAGGCCGCTCGATGTCAAAGCTCTCGTAGGCCTGCACATTGGCAAAGCTGACCGTGAGCGTGCCAACCTGCGGCCGCACGCCGGTATCGAGCAAATGCAGCGCAGCCACCATGCCGCAGAACTCGTTGCCATGGGTCAGGGCATTGATAAGCACATGCGGTCCGGGCTTTCCGGAGTCCAGCCGGTGCACATAGTCCACCCCGGTATTGCCGGTGCGGTAGGCCGACAGATCGCGCGGCAGAACTTCGAAGTGGGGGAGGCTTTGGGTCATACGGTATAGGTTGTCACGGAGTCGTTGGCGATGTTTATTGCGGCACCAGTTCGACTGGCCGAAGCGAGCGCCACTGCGACAGCTTCGGCGCTGCGCTTGGACAGCGCCATGAAATCCTTGCCGGCGCTGCTGAAACTGGCCAGAAGATGGGTCCACTGGCCTGCGGCGGCATCCTGCGTCGAGTCGTAGAGCGGCTTGAATCCATGGCTTGTCAGCTCATTGACGTAGTTTCGGTACAACTCCAGCGAACGCGTATTGCCCGGCGCCTCGTACCAAAGACGCGTGAGCTTGCCTTCCAGCGCCAGGGGCGGTTTGACGTAGCGGCGGGCGCCCACGGCCAGATCAAACTCTTTGAACGTGGAAGTCTGAAACTCGATGGCGTCGAAATTGCGCGCGTCGTAGCCCACGATGCTGCTGCCCGCAAACCGCTTGAGCACCGGATGGTCTTTGGCACCGGCCAGGTCTTGCGCCGCAGCGCCGCCGGCCATCAGCAGGCACAAGCCCGCAAGCGCCAACCATGGGCGCAGAAATCGAGTGAGGGGCATAGGATCTCCCAACGGGCTGAAGGTCGAAGAAGCGCAAAGGCGCAATGTACGCCCGGAGACGGATTAAAAACTCCTGGATCCGAAGGCATACCGTCCCACCGCGATATTTGTCACTCCCAGTCAATGCCGCACCAGCTCCACGCGCCGGTTGCGCGCGCGCCCGGCGCTGCTTTGGTTGTCGGCCCAGGGCGCCAAGGGCCCTACCCCATGCGCGCTGAGTCGCCCTGGCGCCACGCCGAAATCGCGCACCAGCGCGTCTACCACGGCCTGGGCGCGCTCACGCGAGAGTTCGAGGTTGCCTTCAAGCTCGCCCGATGCGTCGGTATGCCCCACCACATAGAGCCGCACATCCGGCTGGGCCTGGAGGTATTGCGCCACGCCAGCGAGCACCGGGCGGGCGCCTTGCTCGAATTCGGCGCTGCCTGAGACAAAGTGCACGCCGCTGAGTTGGACATGTCCAGTCACTGAGAGCGCGTGCGTCAGTGCGTCGTCGGTGTGCGCGGCGACAACCGCCGGTGCACGCACCGCCGGGGTTTCCCGCAGCACGCGCGCTTCGACGATGTCGATGGCGATGTAGGCCCCCTGGCGCGCCTTGGCGCCGTCGTCGGCCTTGGGCCAATCCACGGCCACCAGGCGCACCGTGGTGTTGTCTTGCTGAAAGGTGCCAGTGCGCAGGCTGGCCGGGCGTGCGGCCGAAAAAATCTGCGGCGAGCGGTTGTTGGCAATGGCATCGCGTTTGCCCGGTGCAAAGCTGGCAAGAAAATTCACCCACTTGCCGGCAGCGGCCCCGCTGTCCTGCGCCGAGTCGTACAGCGTCTTGAAGCCCTGCGCCGCCAATGCCCGCACCTGGCTTTCATACAACTGTGATGCGGTGGCTTTCCCAGGCACTTCGTACCACAGGCGCGTGACGCGGCCATCGAGCGTCAGCGGTTGCTCTGCGTACTGGCGCCGGCCTGTTTCCAGATTGAAACCCGTATAGCTCGACGCCTGAAAGTCAATGCTGCCTTGCGCTGCCTGGGCATAACCCACCAGCGTGCTGCCTGCGGGGCGATGGATCAGCGGATGGTCACGCCCCCCCGCCACGTCTTGCGCAGATGCAGGCGTGAGCAGCGACAGCGCCAAGACCAACAACAACGACCAGCGCGCGAAAAGACCTGTGCGCATGCATTCCACCTTTTGACGAGAATTCAAAGAAAAAAACATAGAGTGCGCAGCGGCGGAAATCGTTCGGCCGTACTTTTTCCCGTCACTGGGCCGATCTCACGCAGCCCCGCGCTGCGCTGCGTCGCCGGCTCGCCCCTTGCGTCCCTTGCGTGCAGCCTTCCTGGCTTCGCGCTCGGCGTCGGCCAGCAGGCCGGCAGCCCGCCAGGCTTCAAACTCGTGCGGCGTCTCCAGCGTGATGCGGCCGAGCACGGCGCTGCGGAAATCGGTCAGCACGATTTCTGACGCCTTTTGCAGGTTGACGCGCCCGCCACTCATCACCGCGCCGCGCTTGCGGCCAATGGCGGCAAGCAGTTCGTCGTCGGGCATCCCGGCCACCGCCTCGGGCGCCAGATTCAGGCGGTAGCGCGCCTCCAGCAAGGGCGCGTAATGCACTTGCAGGCGGCGCAGCAGTTCCAGCGCCACCAGTTCCTCGTCGTAGGCGTTGCGGCCCACGGCGCCGCTGGCGGCCAGGTGGTAGCCGCTTTCGGGCGCGGCGATGCGCGGCCACAACATGCCGGGCGTGTCCCACAGGTAGAAGTCGTCCGCCAGGGTGATGCGCTGCTCCAGCTTGGTGATGCCCGCTTCGTCGCCGGTCTTGGCCTGGCGCTTGTTGGTCAGGGTGTTGATCAGCGTGGATTTGCCCACGTTGGGCACGCCGCAAATCAGCACCCGCATCGGCTTGGCCATGCCGCCGCGCTGGGGTGCCAGCAGGTGGCAGGCGTCGATCAGGCGGCGCGCGGGCGCAGGCTCGGAAGCGTCCAGCGCCACGGCCAGGGTGTCCTGCTGGGCGTTGTACCAATGCACCCACTGCGCCGTGCGCTCCGCATCGGCCACGTCCTGCTTGTTGAGTACCTTCAGCGTGGGCTTGTGGCCCGTGAGCTCGGCCAGCAGCGGGTTGGCGCTGGAGCCGGGCAGGCGCGCGTCAAGCACTTCAATCACGACGTCAATGTCCTTGATGCGCTCGGTGATCGCCTTCTTCGTCAGGTGCATATGCCCTGGAAACCACTGAATCGCCATGTATTGCCCAGCTTAGAAATGAACGCCTTGCGCTCGCACCATCCAGAAACCCCAGGTCATCCCCAGGCCATAAAGCGCCGCCGCTGCAATGCCCAAGACCAGCGCAGCGCGCAGCCGCGCGGGCTCGCTGGCGTGGCGCAGCAGCAGCGCGCCCGCCGCCAGCGACAACGGCGCTGCGGCCAGCGCGGCCAGCACAGGCCGGGGCAACAGAGCCGCAACCACCAGCGCAAGCACCCAGGCCTGTGCTGCCAAGGCCACCGCCAGATACAGCCAGGCCGCTCGCCGCAAGCCCAGGCGCACCGCCAGGGTGCGCTTGCCCACGCGCGCGTCGGCTGCGGCATCGGGAAAGGCGTTGGCGAGCAGGATATTGCCAATCATCAGCCCATAGCCCAGCGCTGCAGCGGCGGGCAGCAGAAAAAATTGACCCCGCTGCACATAGTCGGCTCCCACCACCACCAAGGCCCAGGCCAGCGCCACCGTCCCCTCGCCCCAGCCGCGCTTCATCAGCGCCAGGGGCGGCAAGGAATAGGCCCAGCCCAGCAGCAGGCCCACAAGGCCAAGCACCAGCAAACCACCGCCGCTGTGCGCGGCAAGCCAGATGCCACCCGGCACCACCACGGCGACCAGCGCCAGCGAAAAACGGCGCATGTCGGCAGCCGCCACCGCGCCGCGCTGCACCAGGCGCGAGCCCCCGGTGAAGGGATACAGGCCGGCGCGGTTGGCAGCGTCCGCCCCATTGAGCGCGTCTGCGTAGTCGTTTTGCATGTTGGCAGAGGCATGGGCCAGCAGCGCCAGCGCCCAGGTCGCCAGCGCACGCGGCCACGACAGCCCGCCGCCGCTGGCGACGGCCGTGGCCATGCCGAGCGCGCAGCCGATGGCGGTGATGACGAGAAAACCGGGCCGGGTCATGGCCAGGCAGACGGTCCAGGGAATCGGCGACGGGGAAACTTGGCGCAATGCAGGCACGGGAATGTGGGGGTAACCCTGAGCTTAACCTTGGGTTTGCGATACGCTCGCCGACAAAGCACATTCGCCCCATTGGCCCTTGTGATTGTGCGCCGAACACTTAAAAGTTAGGGTTGCGTTCCATGGACTACGACATTTTCATCAGCGGCGCCGGCCCGGCAGGGCTCTGCCTGGCGCGCGCGCTCTCTGGCTGCGGGCTGACCATCGGCATCGCGGACCCGCAGCCACTCTCCGCCCTGGAAAACCCGGCCTACGACGGCCGCGAAATTGCACTGACACAGCGCTCCGCCCACCAGATGCGTGCGCTGGGTCTGTGGGCACGCATCGAAGGCTACGAGCCCACGGCGTTCTCGCCCCTGCGCGACGCCCAGGTACTCGACGGCATGTCGCGCTACGCCATGCGCATCGAGCACACGCTCTCGCGCCACTCCGAACTGGGCTGGCTGGTGTCCAACCACCTGATTCGCCGCGCCGCCTTTGCCGAATTGCGTGGCGCACAAGACAAGAATGGCGACATCACCCTGCTGGCCGGCGAGAGCGTGGCACATGCCCACACCGACGCTGAGGGCGCGCATGTGCGGCTGGCCAGCGGCAAGGCGCTGTCCGCCCGCTTGCTGGTTGCAGCCGACAGCCGCTTTTCCGGCACCCGGCGCGCCATGGGCATTGGCGCCGACATGCACGACTTTGGCCGCTCCATGCTGCTGTGCACCATGACGCACCGGGAGCCGCACCACCAGGTGGCCTGGGAATGGTTTGGCTACGGCCAGACGCTGGCGCTGCTGCCCATGAACGACGCGCCCGATTCCGGCGCCCACCGCTCCTGCGTGGTGCTGACGCTGCCGCACCACCAGCTCGAAGCGCTGGAGGCCATGGAGGCGCCCGAATTCGGCCGCGCGCTCACCGCGCGCTTTTCCGAGCGCCTGGGCGCGATGGAGCTGGCCAGCACGCGCCACCTGTATCCGCTGGTGGGCGTGCGCCCACACCGTCTGGTGGCTGAGCGTTTTGCCTGCGTGGGCGACGCCGCCGTGGGCATGCACCCGGTCACTGCCCATGGCTTCAACTTCGGTCTGCTGGGCATTACCGCCCTGGCCGACGCCATCCGCACAGCGCAATCCTCCGGCGGCGACATTGCCGCGCCGCGCCTGCTGGCCCAGTACGAGCGCGGCCACCGCCGCGCCACGCTGCCGCTGTACCTGGCCACCAACTTCGTCGCCCAGCTCTACACCGCAGACGCCGGCCCGGCGCGCCTGCTGCGCGGTGCGGCCCTGCGCCTGGCGCAGAACTTTCCGCCGTTCAAGCGGGCGGTGGCGGCTTCGTTGTCGGGTGGCCACTAAGCGTTTTCTATTTTTTTGATAGCTGCTCGCGCTTGTCCAGTAAGCGATAGCGCGTTATTTCATGGGACTTTATAGCTGCCTCCGACAAAGATTGGAGAGCGCCATTTCGCAAAGGGCGGAAGCCGGGTCTCGCCCCGGCAGGCGAGCATCTTTTCTTTGCGTCGCCAAAGAAAAGATGCCAAAAGAAAGGCGACCCTGCTGTCCGTGACCCCGTGCTGCGCACGGAGCAACCTGCGATGCTCGCGCCGGGCGGGGTCTCGCTCAACTCGCACCTGCGGTGCTCAAACAGACGCGAGCCCTGATCCGCCCGCCCCTGCGCTTCTCGGCACGGCCACAAGGGCTCAGACATCCGTACGGGCCATTGCTTCGCTCGGCCCAAGAAAAAACCCGATGCGTCGCTATTGGGCGAACCGTTTCCCCCAGGCCGAGCGCAGCAAAGGCCCGTGCACTTCCCCGCCCTTGTGGATGCGCCTGCGGCGGGGTGCTTGCGGAGTGGCATGCGCGCAGGTGCGCGCATGCTTTGTTGACTGATTCGCCGTGGTTGTTCGAGCGCAGCTGCACAGCAGCGAAGTGAGTTCCACGGCGCACCCCGCAAGTGCCCCGACGCAGGTTGCCCCGCAGCGCAGCGAAGGGGTCGCAGACAGCAGGGCGAGCCTTTATTGGTGACTTTTTTTGGCAAAAAAAGTTACTGCGCCGCCGGGCGCACATCCCGGCTCCCGCCCTCTGCACGAGGCGTGAGCCGATCAAAACCGCGCTCTCGTTCTTGTCTCTGAGGCAGCTACATCGTCAGGTGACTTCATTCCCCACCTGCAGCCCTTTGCGCACCGTGGGGTAGCGCAGCCGCAAGCCCAGCTCGCAGAGCATGCGTGTTGCATCGAGTCGGCGCGACTCGCTCATGAAGCTCAGCTGCATTGCGCCCAGTTGCTCGGCGGCGTCGCTGCGCGCAATACGGGGCGGGTGCGGAAGGCCATAGAGATCAGCGGCCAGATCGAAATACTCGCCCATGCGCAACGCGCTGGCGTCGCTCACGTTGTATGTGCGCTGCGGCGCGCCGTGCCACAGGGCCGCCAGGCAGGCCCGCGCCAGGTCGTCGGCGTGGATGTGGTTGGTGAAGACATCGTCCTCGGGCCGCAGTACCGGCGTGCCTCGGCGCAGGCGCGCCTGGGGCGTGCCGTTCTCGCGGTCTGGCGCGTAGATGCCGGGCACGCGCAGCACGCTGGCGCGCACGCCGGCGCGCCCCAGTTGGCGCACGCTGCGCTCGGCGTGCACCCGGCGCACGGCGCGGGCGGTGGCGGGCGCCGGGGCGCGTGTTTCGCTCACCCAGGCACCGCCGCAGTCGCCATAGACGCCGCTGGTCGAGACATACACCAGGGCACGCGGCGGCGTGCGCAGGCGCAGGGCGCGCATCAGCGCGCGCGTGCGGGTGTCTTGCGTGCCCGCCTGGGGTGGCGGCGCCAGATGCAGCACCTGCGTTGCCAGCCCGGCCAGGCGGCGCAGCGTGGCCGCATCGTCCAGATTGCCGCGCAGCGGCTGCGCGCCGAGCTGGCGCAATTCGGCCATGCGCTCCGGGCTGGAGGTGAGCGCCAGAACACGCATTCGCGGCATGGCAGAGCCCGGCGACAAGGCCCGCAGCACGCGCACGCCCACGTCGCCGCAGCCCACGATGAGCAGGCGCGGGCGGCGAAAGCGCGAAGGCAGTGCGCCAGAAGGGCTTTGGTTTGAAGGCAAAATTGATTCGCGTCTTGAAGAAACAACGAGGATACCCAAAGCATGAGCAGCGCCCCGCCCGCAGATTCCGCCCACCAGATCAGCGTATTGCCCAGCGGCCGCAGCTTTGTCGCCGAGCCCGGCGAACCGATGCTGACAGCGGCCATCCGCCAGGGCATTGGCCTGCCCTACGGCTGCAAGGACGGGGCTTGCGGCTCCTGCAAGTGCAAGAAGATTTCTGGCACGGTGGTGCACGGCAAGCACCAGGACAAGGCGCTGAGCGCCGAGGAAGAGGCTGCCGGTTTTGTGCTTACCTGCTGCGGCGTGGCGCAGACCGACGTAGTGCTGGAATCGCGCCAGGTCACCGACGAAGGCGCGTTTCCCATCCGCAAGTTCCCGGTGCGCGTGGCCGCGCGCGAGCCGCTCTCGCACGACGTCATGCGCCTGCGCCTGCAGCTGCCGGCCACGGAAGCGTTTCGCTACCACGCCGGCCAGTACGTCGAATTCTTGCTGCAAGGCGGCGTGCGGCGCTCGTACTCGATGGCCAATGCGCCGCACACGCAGGCCGACGTGGGCGGCATTGAGCTGCACCTGCGCCACATGCCGGGCGGCACATTCACCGACCATGTTTTTGGCGGCATGAAAGAGCGCGACATCCTGCGCATCGAAGGGCCGTACGGCAGCTTCTTCCTGCGCGAAGACTCCAGCAAACCCGTGGTGCTGCTGGCCTCAGGCACCGGCTTTGCCCCCGTGAAAGCCCTGATCGAACAACTCCACCACAGCGCCAGCACCCGCCCGGTGGTGCTTTACTGGGGCGGGCGGCGCCCGCGCGACCTGTACATGGACGCCTGGGTGCGCGCTCAGCAAGCGCTGTTGCCGCAACTGCAGTACGTGCCCGTGGTGTCCGACGCGCTGCCGGAAGACGCCTGGAGCGGTCGCACTGGCTTTGTGCACCAGGCCGTGCTCGACGACTTCGCTGATCTCTCGGGCCACCAGGTCTATGCCTGCGGCGCGCCCATCGTCGTCGACAGCGCGCGCGAGGCGTATTGCGGCGCGCGCGGCCTGCCAGCCGAAGAGTTCTTTGCCGACGCCTTTACTTCGGAGGCCGACAAGCACGGTGCCTGAGGCTTCCAGCGAGGGTTCGCGCTTAGTGCGCCATCGCCCGGCACGCATCGGCACAGCGCTTGCAGGCGGCCGCACAAGCTTGGCAGTGGTCCATTTTGTGGCTGCCACATTCCTGTGCGCAGGCATCGCAAGCCTTGGCGCACAACGCACAGAGCGCAGACGCATGCTCGCTGTCGCGCGCCATCAAGGTGGCCGCCAACTGACAAAGATTTGCGCAATCGCGGTCCAGCGTGATGCAGCGCGCCATGGCAGTGACATCGCTCTCACGCAGGCAGGCGCTGGCGCAGCCCTCGCAGGCGAGCACGCAAGCCTGGCAGGCAGCAATGCATTCGGCGTAGCGTTCGGGGGTGTTGGGCAGGTTGTTGGCAGTGTTCAAAGCGGTACTCCCAAGAGTGAAACAATGCTTGCTTGTAGTGAATCGCTGGCCCTGCGTCTGTAGGAGAGCAGAGGAGACAGCGCAGACACACAGTTTTTTGCACAATCAGGCCATGAAACTTCGTACCTTCCTCCTTGCCAGCGCCGCAGCCGCCGCGCTATTTGCCACCGGCGCCCAGGCGCAAGACGCATCCAAGCCGATCCGTCTCATCGTTCCCTACGGCCCGGGCGGCCCGGTAGACATCACCGCGCGGGCGCTGGCCGAGGCAGCCAAAGACGCGCTGGGCACCATCGTGGTCGAGAACAAGCCCGGCGCCGGCGGCAACATCGGCGCCGACATGGTCGCCAAGGCCGCGCCCGACGGCAACACCATCGGCATTGCCGCCACCGCTACCCACGCCGTGAACCCCTGGCTGTTCAAACGCATGCCGTACGACGCCGCCAAGGACTTCGCCGGCATCACGCAAATGGTGCGCGTGCCCAACGTGCTGGTGGTGAACGCCGAGATGGCGAAAAAGCACAACATCAAGACGCTGGCCGACCTGATCGCCTACGCGCGCGCCAACCCCGGCAAGCTCAACTACGGCAGCGGCGGCAACGGCAGCGCCGGGCACCTGGCGGGCGAAATGTTCAAGCAGATGGCCGGCATCTTTGCCGTGCACATCCCCTACAACGGCGGCAGCCCGGCGCAACTGGCCCTGCTCTCGGGCCAAGTGGACTTCAATATCGACAACCTGGCCACCGCAGCGCCCAACATCAAGAGCGGCAAGCTGCTGGCGCTCGGCGTGACAACCGCCCAGGCCAGCCCCGCGCTGCCCGGCGTACCGCCCGTGGCCGACACACTCAAAGGTTTTGCCATCGACACCTGGTGGGGCCTGGTCGCGCCGGCCGGCACGCCCAAGGCGGTTGTCGACAAGCTGAACAAGGCCTTCGTCGCGGCGCTGAACGCCCCCGAAACCAAGACCCGCTTTGGCCACCTGCTGGCAGAACCTGTGCCCACCACGCCGGAGCAGTTCGACAGCTTCATGGCGGCGGAGCGCGCCAAGTACAAGACGCTGGTGAAGGCCTCGGGCGCGACGGTGGATTGAGCGAGCAGCGTCAGATTTTTCAGCAAAAAAGGCTGCCAGCGCTTATTAACTAAGCGCTGGCAGCTATTTTTTTAGTAGCAACGTGCGGCATCGCCCTTCGCCGCTGCCGCCAAAGCTCAGCCGACGCTGCCCGTCACAGGCAGCACGATGCCGGTGATGTAGCTCGCGCACACCGGCGCGGCGAGAAAGACATAGGCTGGCGCGATTTCCTCGGGCTGCGCCGGACGACCCAGGTCGGTGTCCTGGCCAAACTCGGCAATTTCGTCGGCGGGTTTGTCGGCCGGGTTCAGCGGTGTCCAGACCGGGCCGGGCGCAATGGCGTTGACGCGTATGCCCTTGTTCGCCAGGTTCTTCGCCAGCGACAGGGTGAAGGCGTGAATGGCCCCCTTGGTGGCGGCGTAATCGATCAGGTGGCTGCTGCCGCTGATACCCGTCACCGACCCGGTATTGATGATGCAGGCGCCGCGCTTGAAATGCGGCAGCGCCGCCTGCGCCATGTGAAAGTAGCCGTAGATGTTGGTCCTGAAGGTTTCATCGAACCGCTCTTCGGTGATGTCTTCCAGCGCATCGGCGTGCAACTGAAAGCCGGCGTTGTTGACCAGCACGTCCAGACGGCCAAAGTGCTTGACAGCCTTTTGCGTCGCGTCCTGGCAAAAGGCCCGGTCCTTCACATCGCCCGAAATCAACAGGCAGCGCCTGCCCTCGGCCTCGACATGGCGTTTGGTTTCCTTGGCGTCTTCGTGCTCGTTCAAGTACAGCAACGCAACGTCGGCACCTTCGCGCGCAAAGAGCACCGCCACCGCACGGCCGATGCCCGAGTCGCCGCCGGTGATGAGCGCGCAGAGGCCCTCGAGCTTGCCGCTGCCGCGGTAGTGCTTCGCCTCAAAGCGCGGGGGCAGTTCCAACTCGGATTCCCGACCCGGCTTGCGCAGGTGCTGCGCCGGCAGCGGCGGCGCCGGCTCGTCGTGGCCCGGCCCGGGCGCCGGCCTGGCGGCGGGCTTCTTTGCGTCAGCCTGCGCATCGCGGCTGTCCTGCCCATCTTGGAGGCGCTGCGCCTTCTTGGCGGTGGCCTGCGCGGCCTTCGCCGGATCGGTCTTGGTCATGGTGCTGCGTCTGCCGGTTCAGTGCTTGGCTTTTTCCGCATTGCGCTTGCGTGTCGCCGCAGCTTTCTTTGCCGACGCCGAGCGCTCTTCGGCCGACCGTGCGGCCGAGGCCTCTCCACCCTTTTTTCCGCCGCGCTTGGACGCGCTCTTGTTCTCCGGCGTGCCGCGCCCGGAGCCCGACTTGTTGCCGCCGCCGGATTCCTTGTTCACGGTCGCCCAGGCGCGCTTTTCGGCTTCCTCCTTGCTCACGCCGCGCTCTTCGTACGAATCTTCGATGTGCTCGGCTTTTCGTTTCTGCTTGTCGGTATAGGCAGACTTGTCACCTTGGGGCATGGCGCACTCCTGTAAATCACGAGGGTGCCAGCGTAAAAGACGCGCTGGGGACCGGCGCGTAGGGCTGCTGCGAGGGAGTGCGTGAGAAGGCGCCTACGAAGGGCAGGAGCCGCGTGCGGCAATCGCCACGGCCGGGGCGCTCAAGGCAGTGATCGACAAGCTGATCAAGGCCTTCGTCGCGGCGCTGAACGCCTCGGAGACCAAGACGCGCTTTGGCCACCTGCTGGCAGAACCGGTGCCCACACCGCCAAAGCCGTTCGACAGCTTCATGGCGGTGGAACGAGCCAAGACGCTGGTGAAGACTACGGGTGCGACGGTGGATTGACCAAACACCGTCAAGTTTTTAGGCAAAAATAGCTGCTAGCGCTTACTGCCTAAGCGTTAGCAACTATATTTTTGGGAGCATCAAGCGCGCGCCAGCGCCTGTGCCACCTGATCGAGCCGGTCCTGCCCCCAAAACAGCTCGTCGCCCACGAAGAAGCTGGGCGCACCGAACACGCCGCGCGCCACCGCCCGCTGCGTGTTGTCCTTCAGCCGGTCTTTCACCGCCTGCTCGCCGACCTGCGCCATGAACTGCGCCGCATCAAAACCTGCCTCCGTGAGCACTGCGGCCACCTCGGCCGGGTCGCCGATATTGCGCGGCGCGCCAAACATGGCGTGGTACATCGCCTGCATGTAGCGCTGGAAGGGCTCGTCGCCCTGCATCTGCGTGGCGACGGCGCCGCGCATCAGCGCCAGCGTGTTGATGGGGAACGCCGGGTTGCTTTCAAACTGCAGGCCCCATGCCCGCGCCCAGCGCTGCAGATCGACGTCCAGGTAGCGCGCCTTGGCCGGCACCTCGGCCGGGCTGGCATTGCCCGTGGCCTGAAAAATGCCGCCCAGCAGCACGGGCGTATAGACGATGGCGGCGCCCTGCGCGGCTGCCACCTTGGGCAACTGGTGCCAGGCCAGGTAGCTGTAGGGGCTGCCCAGGTCAAACAGGAATTCAACGGTTTTGCTCATGGTGTGCTCCAGCAGGGTTGATTCGGTTTCTCAATCAATCGGGTACGCAAAGGCGAAGCGCAGACAGTACCGGCGTCTTGGCGAAGCGAAGCCGACAACGTAATCGCTTGATTTAGAAATGGAATTACCAGCGCTCCATCCAGGGGCGCAGGTCGAGTTCGTGGGTCCAGGCGTCGCGCGGCTGGGCGTGCAAATGCCAGTAGTTGTCGGCAATGTGGTCCGGGTTGAGGATGCCATCCTGGTCCTTCAGCGCATAGCGCTCGGGGAAGCTTTCGCGGATGAAATCGGTGTCGATGGCGCCATCGACCACCACATGCGCCACGTGGATGTTCTTCGGCCCGAGTTCCCGCGCCATGCTTTGCGCCAGCGCCCGCAGCGCATGCTTGGCGCCGGCAAAAGCGGCAAAGTTGGCCGAGCCGCGCAGCCCAGCTGTGGCGCCGGTAAACAAAATCGTGCCGCGCCCGCGCGCCACCATGCGCCGGGCCACCTCGCGCCCTGCGAGGAAGCCGCCGAAGCAGGCCATCTCCCAGATCTTGAAGTATTTGCGCGCCGTTTCGTCCAGGATGCTGCAGGGCACGTTGGCGCCAATGTTGAACACCATGACTTCGATCGGGCCGACTTCGCGCTCGATGGTCTCCACCAGCGCCACCACTTCGTCCTCCTTGCGCGCGTCAGAGGCAAAGCCGCGCGCCTGGCCGCCCAAGCGGGTGATCTCATCGACCAGCGGTGCCAACTTGTCGGCACTGCGGCGGGTCACGCAAGCCACCAGGCCTTCGCGCGCAAAGCGCTTGGCGATGGCGCCGCCTGTGGCGTCGCCCGCGCCAACGATCAGGGCTGCGGGGCGCAGCGGCGGCTCAGTGTGTAGGGTCATGGTCGAAGCGTTTAAAATAACGATCGTTATCGTAACAACCGTGACGCCCTGCTGCAAGCGCTTTTCTAGGAACCCACGATGCGCTACCCCGCCACCCACAAACAGGACACCCGCGCCCGCCTGCTCAAGACCACAGGCGCCCTCGCCAAACGCCAGGGCTTCGCCGGCACCGGCGTCGATGGCCTCATGGCCGCCGCCGGCCTGACTTCAGGCGCGTTCTATTCGCATTTCCGCTCCAAGGGCGAGCTGCTCGAAGCCATCGTTCAGACCGAGCTGCAGCGCTCGGGCAAGCTGTTCAGCGGCAAGTCGCGCAAGCAACTGCTGCGCATCGTCGAGGGCTACCTAAGCCCCGCCCACGTCGCGCAACCCGAATCGGGCTGCGCCATCCCCGCGCTGGCGAGCGAGGTCGCGCGTGCCAGCGGCGCCACCCGGCAGGCGTTTGAACAAGGCGTGGTGGCCATGAAGGACAGCATGGCGGCTGCGACCGCCAGCGACGCGCAGGCGTGGTCGGTGGTGGCGCAACTCGTGGGGGCGGTGGAGCTGGCGCGGGCGATGCCGTCGCAGGCGCTGCGCGAGGCGTTGCTCAAGGGGGTGTTGGAGAACGTGCGGCGACAGCTTGAGGGGGCGGAGGGGGTTGCGGATCCAGGTAAGAGCGCCTGAATACGGTTGAGCTTGAACGCCGCATGGGAGGAAGGCGCGGATCAAGGTGCGAGCGGGCGGGGGCGCGGGTCCTGACCCATATTTCTCTGCGCTGAATGGCTGCGTCCGACCCGAAGGCGACGGGGGGCATCACTCTCCAAAGGGGTCTGCGATGCGCTACCCAACGCTCCCGCAGCCAGAACTTGCACTGCGAGCGCCCAGATTTCACCTCTTCGCAAGCTATAGTTTCCCCCGACGCAAGCGTGCCGGGTTTCACGGAATTTTTATACCTGGACGTTTACACAGCAAGGTCGCTGAAAACGTAGGCTGCAAGCCACTTCCAGGAGGAAGCCGTGTCCAGAATATCCCGCATCGGCCAGCTTATCCCGCAGGTTCTGCGGTCGAAATTGCGTTAGTCAGGAATACACTATGGCGCTCCTCACCAGAGAAAGAACGGAAAAATACGGACCGTTTGTAGATTTCTTAGAAATCCATGACGGTATGGTATCCCGTCAAATATTTTCTCTCGCAGACGGATTACTAGCAACATATTGCGCCGTCACAAACACCTACCTTCCCTTTGACTCCCATCTTGGAGGTGAGTTTATGGGATATGAAATAAATATTCTTGCCAGAGATATATTTATGTGGTCGGCACACATATCTCAATGCAGACTTGATGCGAATGATATAGAAATATTGACTGGTATATATTTCCCAGCGGAACCAGTCGAACATCAAGAATATGAGAAAATATTGAAAAATATTAGAGAAGATCTTACGGAAACAGCGGCATTTTTAGCCATGGAACTGCTACGCACCTCATGTAGAGAAAATGTAGTTCGTATCAATGGTCTATGAAAGTATTCTAACTCAGAGCGTTATGTGTCTTAAGGAAAATTGTGGCCGCTGAAAACGAGATACTTTCATACTTTGAGATGTGCCAAAGGGAAGGCACTTCGCTCCAGCGCGGAATGAATTTCCGGCTGCATGGTGGCCACTCTGTTGTTCTCATGTCAGTTCGGCCGAACGCACCATATCAGGACGAAGTGCAAGAAGATGGCGCAGTGTTGATCTATGAGGGGCACGACCACCCCAGAACAAGTGAAACACCAAATCCAAAATCCCTAGATCAGCCAGAGTTCCTGCCCAGTGGGAACCGGAATGAAAACGGGAAATTCCACAAGGCGGCTCAGGAGTTTAAGGCTGGTAAAAAGGCACCTGATCTCATCCGTGTCTACGAAAAACTCCGCAAAGGCATCTGGGGCTATAACGGTTTTTTCCACCTGGTTGATTCGTGGCAACAATCTGAAGGCGGGCGGAAGGTTTTTAAATTCCGTTTGGAGGCTATTGAGGAGGTTGTGGATGCAACTGCGGCCGTGGATTCGGAGTTCAAAATAACGAAACACCGGCGAATTATCCCAACTCACGTCAAGCTTGCAGTTTGGAAGCGGGATGGTGGTAAGTGCATAAAATGCGGCTCCAAAGACGAGCTCCATTTCGATCACATTCTGCCGTATTCCAGAGGTGGAACATCGCTAAAAGCGGAGAATGTCCAACTCTTGTGTGCCCGTCACAACCTACAAAAAAGTGCCAAAATTGAGTGAGCCATATAACAAATCGCTACAGGTGACGTTTGCCTCGCCACGCACCTGAGCTCAGGCGTTGAAGGGCTTCTCCGTGCGCCCACCGGCTGCTCCTGGCCGACAACAGCCGCTCATCGTGTGGCACTTGAATGCGCCGTCTCAGACACGAATGGCAAAGAACGCGCGCTGTGCCCACCGTTCCGGGATTAATGGAATGGACGCCCCCACCTGATCGGCCTTGAAGTGCCAAAGTGGAGGCTCGATCAACCACTTGTTCAACAGACAGGAGCGTCCACCATGCAAGTTACCACCGTTGGCATCGATCTGGCCAAGAACATCTTTCACGTGCACGGTGTCGATCACACCGGTCGGATCGTCTTCAGCAAGCCCCTGCGCCGCGCGCAGATGGCCGAGTTTTTTGTCGGTTTGCCGCCGTGCCTGATTGGCATGGAGGCCTGCTCAGGCGCGCATTTCTGGGCGCGCAAGCTGCAAAGCCAGGGGCACGATGTGCGCCTGATGTCACCGCAGTTCGTCAAGCCCTACGTCAAATCCAACAAGAACGACCGCGCAGACGCGCAAGCCATCTGCGAAGCTGTCAGCCGCCCCAGCATGCGCTTTGTGGCTGTCAAGAGCTGCGAACAGCAAGCGGTGCTGGCCGTGCACCGCGCACGCCAGGGCTTTGTGAAGATGCGCACGGCGCTGGCCAACCAGATTCGCGGCTTGCTCAGTGAGTTCGGCATCGTGATGGCCCAGGGCCTGCGCGTGGTGCTCGTCCAAGCTGGCGCCGTTGCCGCTGATGAGCGCATGGCGCTGCCTTCGCCCATGCGCACCCTGATCGGACATCTGCACCAGCAGCTCAAGCAGCTCGATGCGCAGGTCGCTCAACTGGAGCAGCTCATCGCCTCATCGGTGCAGGCAGACAGCGCCGAGCGACGGCTGCAGCAAGTGCCGGGCATCGGCCCCATCACCAGCAGCGCCATCGTGGCCACCGTGGGCGATGCCACGCTGTTTGCCAATGGCAAGCAACTGGCCGCCTGGCTGGGGTTGGTGCCGCGCCAGCACTCCAGTGGGGGCAAGGACAAACTGCTGGGCATCAGCAAACGCGGCGATGGTTATGTGCGCACCTTGCTCATCCATGGAGCGCGCTCGCTGATTCAGGCCAATGAGCGGCGGCGCGCCGCAGGCAAAAGCACCGATGCGTGGCTCGATCGGCTGCTGAGCCGGCGCAACGCCAATGTGGCTGCAGTTGCACTGGCCAATCGCAATGCACGCATCCTTTGGGCCATGCTGGTCAAAGCCAGCGAATACCGGCCCGAGGCCAGAATGTTGGCCGCAGTATGAAAGCGAACGAGGACAAACACGATTGAAACGGGCAGCGCACCCATTGATTGCACAGGCAACGCTCAAGGCGAGATGATGGCAAGCACAGGTTGGACCGGCATCAGCAAAACCCGATGACCCCGACGTGCCGGCAACGAGCACGCGAAATTGATAGGGAGCTGGTGAGCGAATTCCATCAGGGACAGGGTTGAAAGTGACCCAACAAAGTCCGGATGTATGGCAGCAGTCCTGATACCTTTGAAAACAACATCATGCTCAGGCGCGGCTTGGCAAACCGGGGGCGTCCATGTATGGGGTCTGAGCACGAGTTTCGCTGCGCAAAATCGTGATCCGACAGTTGCACTGCGCCTCCAATGCCTGCGCTGCCTTGAATCCGGTCCTACTGCCGGCGCCCCGCTTGTCCCGGCGCGCCGGGCCGAGCGCAGCGATGGCCCGAAGGGCTGCCCGGCTCCCCTTCCCCTCTGGCCGTGCCGAGGAGCACAGCTTCAGGCGGATCAGGGCCGCGCGCTGTTTGAGCGAAACGCAGTGAAGCGAGTTTGCGCGGACCCCGCCTGAAGCGAGCACCGCAGGTTGCCCCGAAGCGCAGCGCAGGGGACACGGACAGCGGGGTCGCCTTCTCTTTGGTGACTTTCTCTTGGCGACGCAAGAGACAAGTTACTGCGCCGCCGGGCGCACATCCCGGCAGACGGCCTTGGCGGAGGCATGAAGCCAGAGAAGCGAAGATGGCGCCCGTGCCTTCATCGGACACCGTGCCCACCATTGCGGGATTGGAGTTTGAGCACGGGTTTCGCTGCGCGAAATCGTGATCTGACAGTTGCACTGCGCCCCTAATGCCTGCGCCGCTCGTGGGCAAAGCCCGATCCCTGCGCCATGCTCTCGCCCTCAGCAAAAACACCGCACCAAAGGCAAGCACGGGGCCAGTGAGCGCCTCGGGGCGAGCGAGGCATGAAAATTTACAATGAAATCGACCGCCAGCGTTTATAGGTAAAGCGAAAGCAGCTACATTTTTCGTAGTAACTCAGTCTGAATCTCTGGCCCAACCATCCTCATCGTAACGTTCAATTGCCTGCCCACGCACACCCGCAAGCCACTGCGGCAGCACCCGCTCAGGCGCCAGTTCCGCCAGTGGCAGCAGCACAAACGCCCGCTCGTGCAAGCGCGGGTGCGGCAGCGTCAACGTCGCGGTATCCAGGCGCAGGTCGCCATACAGCAGGATGTCCAGGTCCAGCGTGCGCGGCGCGTTGCGGTAGGGGCGCTCCCGGCCGGCGGCGTGCTCGATGGCTTGCAGGGCAGCCAGCAAGTCGTGCGGCGGCAGCTGCGTGGCGATCTCGGCGACGGCGTTGAGGTAGTCGGGGCCGCCCGCATCCACCGGCGCGCTGCGGTAGAGCGAGGAGACGCGCCGCAGGCGCGTTCCCGGCAGCGCCGCCAGGGCGGCGAACGCCGTGCGCAGCGCAGCGGTGCGATCACCGAGGTTGGCGCCCAGGCCAATCCAGGCGGCGGTGGGCGGGTTCACAGCGCCTGGGGTTCAAAACCCACTGCGGGGCTGTCAATCGCCCGAATGCGGGGCCTGGCCGTGCGGCGCTGCGGAAGGCGCGCTGCCTTCCCCGCCCCCGCCCGGCTTGCGGCGACGGCGGCGGCGCTTCTTGGGCGCGCCGGTGGCAGCGCCCTCCAAGGGCTCCGCTTGCGGCGCGCCAGCCGGTGCCCCGCTGCGGGATGCTGCCGGCGCTGGCGCTGCATCGCGTGGCACGCGCCGCGCTGCGGGCGGTGCGGAGCGGCTGCGGGCCTTTTGCTCTTCGCGCGCCTGCTCCATCAAGTCGTGGCGGCGGTATTCGTCGGCCGTGCTGTATTCCTGCCACCAACTGGCCAGGGCTTCATCGACCTCGCCAATGTCGGCGCGCAGCCGCATGAAATCAAACCCGGCGCGAAAGCGCAGCTGCGCCACCATGCTCTCGGGCACGCGGCCGGCGCGCTTTTCAAAGCGCGGCTGCATGACCCAGATCTCGCGCATGTCGGCGGCCAGCTTGCCGCGGCCCGAGACGTCGCCGATGCGGCGCTCGAACACTTCGTCGATCGCTTCCTGCAGGGCCGGCAGGGCGTGCTCGCCCTGGGCCAGGCGCCGCTCCCAGCCCAATTTCACGTCCTGCCACAGCACGCAGGCGAGCAGGAAGCTCGGCGCCACCGGCTTGCCTTCCTTCACGCGGCGGTCGGTGTCGGTCAGCGCAGCCCGCACGAACGCCGTGTCGGCGCGCTCGACGACGACGTCCAGCAGCGGGTAGATGCCCTTGGCGAGGCCGAGCTTCTTGAGCTGCTCGATGGTGGCGATGGCGTGCCCCGTCTGCAACAGCTTGAGCATCTCGTCGAACATGCGGCTTTGCGGCACGTCGACCAGCAACTGCTGCGACTGCACCAGCGGCGCCGCCGTCTTGGGATCCAGCGTAAAGCCCAGGCCGCCGAGCTTGGCAACAAAGCGCACGGCGCGGATGATGCGCACCGGGTCTTCGCGGTAGCGCGTGGCGGGGTCGCCGATCATGCGCAGGGTTTTCTTCTTGGCGTCCTCGATGCCGTGGTGGTAGTCGACCACGATCTGGCTCTCGGGGTCGTAGTACATGGCGTTCAGGGTGAAGTCGCGCCGCGTGGCGTCCTCATCCTGCGGGCCCCACACGTTGTCGCGCAGCACGCGGCCACTCGAATCCACCGCGTGCGTCATGCCGGCCAGGGCGCTGCGGCTGGTTTTTTCGTTGCCGCTGACCTGCTCGGCCGCCGCGTTGTCCATGTAGGCACGGAAGGTGGAAACTTCGATCACCTCGTGCTCGCGCCCGCGCCCGTGCACCACGTGCACGATGCGAAAGCGCCGCCCGATGATGAAGGCGCGGCGAAACAGCCCCTTGACCTGCTCGGGCGTGGCGTTGGTGGCGACGTCGAAGTCCTTGGGCTTGAGGCCCAGCAGCAAGTCGCGCACCGCGCCGCCGACGACGTACGCCTCGAACCCCGCTTGCTGCAGCGTGCGCACCACGTCGATGGCGCGGCGGTCGACCTGCGCCGGGTCGATGCCGTGCACCGAGGCGGGCACTTCCACGCGCTTGCCATAGGGATTTGCCGCGCGCTTGCGGCCGCCGGGGCTGGCCTTGGAGAGCAGCTTGTCGATGAAATTTTTGATCATGGTTTTGTGGGGGGCTTATTCAGCCCTGGGGAAACAGGTCCAGGATGCGCCAGCCGCGCTGCGTCGCAAGGGTGCGCAGGCGTGCGTCGGGGTTGGTGGCCACGGGCGCGTTGACGCGCTCGAGCAAGGGAAGGTCGTTCATCGAGTCGCTGTAGAAGGTGCTGTGCACCGTGCTCCAGGCGAGGCCCCGCGCAGCCAGCCATTGTTCCATGCGCAGCACCTTGCCCTCGCGCATGGACGGCACGCCGCGGATCGCGCCCGTAAACCAGCCCGCGGCATCGCGCTCAAGCTCCACGGCCAGCAGCTCCTGCACGCCCAGTTTTTGGGCAATCGGGCGGGTGACAAATTCGTTGGTGGCGGTAATCACAAGCACCGTATCGCCCGCCGCCTGGTGCTGGCGCACCAGCGCCAGTGCCTGCGGGCGGATGGCGGGCTCCACCACCTCGCGCAGAAACTGCGCCTGTGCTGCGGCGGCTGCCTCCGGTCCGCGCTGGCACAGCGCCTCGGTGGCAAAGCGCACGTAGTCGTGCACGTCCAGGGTGCCGGCCTGGTAATGCGCATAGAACTCGGCATTGCGCTGGCCGAATTCCACCGGGTCCGTCCAGCCGATGCGCTGCGTGAACTCGCCCCATTCGTAATCGGAATCAATGGGCAGCAGCGTGTGGTCCAGATCAAACAGGGCCAGCCGGGGCAAGGCCGGGGCGTCCGGTGCGTTCGGTGCAGAGGGTCGGTTCATGAATCTATTCGGAGCCAAGCATGTCCTTGAGCAGCGGCACCGTGATGGCGCGCTGCTTGCGCAGGGCGTGGCGGTCGAGGCGGTCGAGCAGTTGCATCAGGCTGCCCAGGTCGCGCGAGAAGCGGCTGAGCATGAAAGCGATGACCTCGTCGCCCAAAAAAATGCCGCGTGCGTCTGCATGCTGGCGCAGCACGGCGCGCCGTTCGGTCTCATCGAGCCACTGCAATTGAAATATATGGCCCCAGCCCAGCCGCGTGCGCAAATCGTCGCGCAGCGGCAGATCGGCCGGCGGCAGCTGCCCCGCCGCCAGTACCCAGCGCGGCGCACCGTGTGCCGGGCTCAGGGCATTCACAAACCAGTTGAAGGCCTGGGCCTGCTGCTGCGTGCTATAGAGATGGACATCGTCGAGCAGCACGGCCGACCAATGGTCATCAAAGGCCGGCGGCC
This sequence comes from Simplicispira suum, assembly GCF_003008595.1. Taxonomy (GTDB): domain Bacteria; phylum Pseudomonadota; class Gammaproteobacteria; order Burkholderiales; family Burkholderiaceae_C; genus Simplicispira; species Simplicispira suum. The sequence continues at coordinate 378,675 of NZ_CP027669.1, forward strand.
GCTGGGTGCCGGCATCGCACCAGCCGCAACTGGCGCCTTGTTCGCGCAGCGCTTCGCGCACAGCGCGCAGCAGATGCGATTTTCCGGTGCCCGACTCGCCCCACAGGTAGGTCGGCACCGGCGAGCGGACGCTGCCGCCCGCAATCGCCATGCGCACATGCTGCAGCGCAGCCGCATTGGGGCCGCCAAAAAATGCCTCCAGCGTGGGCACAGGCGCCAGGCCAATATCGAGTGCAAGCTGCTTCATGCGCGGCCGACCAGCCCAGGCCAGCGGCTGCCGTGGCGGGCGGTGCAAGGAAGGGCAATGCAGGGTTTCACGTAGAAAGAGGCGCGGTGGTTGGGATGCAGCCGCAAGTGGGCCGCACGAGACGCCGGCGGCCGGGCGGACTGCGCCGCAAAAGCCCGCATTTTAGTGCGGCAGGCGGTCGGCCTCGCAGAGGAACCGTGGCCGAAGCGTGGCGGCGGCGCTGCCCGAGAGGCCCGCCGGCTTGGGTTGCCTGTTGCGGTCGCCTAAAATTCGCCCTTTCGCGCGCCCGCCTCCTTCTTCCCGCCCCTTCTTTTTTTGCCTTTGCATCTTCCCCCATGAGTTCCACCACGCCATCCCACTCCAGCGCACCGATTTCCTACAAGGACGCGGGGGTAGACATCGTCGCCGGTGACGCGCTGATCGATCGCATCAAACCGCTGGCCAAAAAGACCATGCGGGACGGCGTGCTCGCCGGTATTGGCGGCTTTGGCGCCCTGTTTGAAGTGCCCAAGCGCTACCAGGAACCGGTGCTGGTCAGCGGCACCGACGGTGTGGGCACCAAGCTCAAGCTGGCTTTTGAATGGAACATGCACGACACGGTCGGCATCGATCTGGTGGCCATGAGCGTCAACGACGTGCTGGTGCAAGGCGCAGAACCTTTGTTTTTCCTCGACTATTTCGCTTGCGGCAAGCTCGATGTGGACACGGCCGCTGCCGTGGTGGGCGGCATTGCCCAGGGCTGCGAACTCTCGGGCTGCGCGCTGATCGGCGGCGAAACGGCCGAGATGCCCGGCATGTACCCGCCCGGAGAATACGACCTGGCGGGCTTTGCCGTGGGTGCCGTGGAGAAATCCAAGATTCTGGGCGGAGCCGATGTGCGCGTGGGCGACGTGGTGCTGGGCCTGGCCTCCAGCGGCGTGCATTCCAACGGTTTCAGCCTGGTGCGCAAGTGCATTGCGCGCGCCGAAGAGAACGGCACCGTGCCGGCCATGCTGGACGGCAAACCGTTTCGAGAGGCCCTGATGGAGCCCACGCGCCTGTACGTCAAACCCATGCTGGCTGCGCTGGCGGCGCACCCGGTGGCCGAAGGCGGAAGCCGGGGCATCAAGGCGCTGGCACACATCACCGGCGGTGGGCTGCTGGAGAACATTCCCCGCGTGCTGCCCGAAGGCCTGGCCGCGCATCTCCGGCAAGGGAGCTGGCCAAAGACCGAATTGTTTGCCTGGCTCCAGGCCACGGCTGCCATTTCTGACGAAGAGATGAACCGCACCTTCAACAATGGCATTGGCATGGTGGTGGTGGTGGCGCCCGAGGATGCGCAGGCTGTCACCAGCCAGTTGGCCGCAGCCGGCGAGGCGGTGCACCGCTTGGGCCAGATTGCGCCGCTCGGAGACGGCCAGGCAGTCGTCGTAGCGTGACACGGCCACCGCCTGCGGCGCGCGCGCCGCGCCCTTCCCCTTCCGGCGCCCAAGCGCCGTGGCCACTGCCGCGAGGCATTGCTCTGGCGAGCTACCTGCTGATGGCCGGCGGCTTGCTCCTGGTGATGTGGCGCGGCCTGTTGCCTGGCCTGTTGTCGCTGTGTCTCGGCTTCCTGGTGACGCGGGCGCTGGCACGCTGGCTGGTGCCGGTATGGCCTGGCGCTCCCAAAAAGCCAAGCACCGCTCCACCGGCACGCGGTGCGCAGGTGCTGGCCGCAGCCATCGTCATGCTGCTGCCGCTTGGGCTGCTGATTTTTGGCGTCACGCATTCGCGCGGCTACATCGTCGAAGCACCCCAGCAGTACCGCGAACTGCTCGATTACATGGCGCGCACGGTGCTGGAGCTGCGCGACAAGCTCCCGCACGATGTGGCCGCCTACCTGCCCGACGGTGCCGACGGCATCCAGCGCACCATTGCCGCTTACCTCGCTGCCAAGGCCGGTGCGCTTGCCATGGCGGGGCGTGCCTGGCTTGGCGGCCTGCTCTATGCGTACGTGGGCCTGCTCATTGGCGCGCTGGCTGCCGTGCGCACGATCTCGAATGGGGGCGGCCCGCTGGCGCTGGCGCTGACGAAGCGCTTGCGGACCTTTGGTGAGGCGTTCCAGCAGATCGTGGCCGCACAAATCTGGATTGCGGCATTCAACACAGCCCTGACCGCCCTCTTCCTGCTTTTCCTTCTGCCACTGTGGGGCGAGCGCCTGCCTTACACGCCAGCGCTGATCACCCTGACCTTTGTCGCCGGCTTGGTGCCCATCGTCGGCAACCTGCTGTGCAACACCGTGATCACCATCGTCGCGCTGTCCGTCTCGCCGCAGGCCGCCGCCGCCTGCCTGGGCTTTCTGGTGCTGATTCACAAGGCCGAATACGTCATCAACGCGCGCGTGGTCGGGCAGCGCACCCACATGGCGGTGTGGGAACTGCTCACGGTCATGTTCGTGGCCGAAGCGGTGTTTGGCCCCGCTGGCCTGGTGGCGGCGCCCCTGTTCTACGCCTACTTGAAAAAAGAGCTGGCCGCAGGCGCTTTGGTTTGAATCATGTCCTGATTTGATCGAATCTGGTCGCATCCCAGACTGTCAGTTTCGGCCTAGCGCAGGCACCATAAGCGTTCCCTGTTAGCCTTCTCAAGGAACTGCACCATGAAAACCTGTCTGATAGTGATCGATGTTCAGGAATCGTTTCGCCACCGCCCCTACTTCACGGACACCGCCTTGCCGGCCTACCTGCAGGCGCAGAACGCCCTGATTGCCGGTTGTGTGGCGCGCGGCGTTCCCGTGGCGCGCGTGCTGCATACCGATGGCCCGGAACAAATGGACAACCCCTTTGCCCAGGTGTCTGGCCAGGTGCGGCCGCTGGACGGGCTGATGGCTTTCGACGCTGCCGCCAGCTTCACCAAATCGCGCCACAGCGCACTGGTGGGCACGGGCCTGGACGTCTGGTTGACCACCAACGGCATCGGCCGGCTGATCGTCAGTGGCATCCGCACCGAGCAATGCTGCGAGACCACCACGCGCCATGCCAGTGACCTCGGCTGGCAGGTCGATTTCGTTCCCGACGCCACCCTCACCTGGGACATGGTGCAGCCGGACGGCACGCCGCTCTTGGCGGCCGACATCAAGGCGCGCACGGCCACGGTGCTGGCGGGGCGCTTTGCCACGCTGTGCACGGTGGATGAAGCACTGGGGCGCACCAGCGCATGACACGCCCCACCGCCGCAGAGCCCATCCACGTCTGGTTCGCCCTGCTGCCCGGCAGCCTGGCGCTGGACTGGGCGGGTCCGGCCGAAGCGCTGCGCAGCGCCAACACCTGGCTGGCCGCGCGCGGCGAGCCCGAGCGCTTTGTGCTGCACTTCACCGCGCCCCGCCCCACGCTCACCAGTTCCGTCGGGCTGCAGCTCAGCGGCCTGGAGCCCTTGCCGGCGAGTCTGCCAGCGCCTTCCTGGGTGGTCATCGTGGGGATGACCGGCAACGCCATTGACGTGGCGGGCGAAGACACCCTGAACCTGCTGCACTGGCTGCGCGGCCTGCGCCTGGTGGCGGGCCGGCTGGAGCTGCTCACCGTCTGCGCCGGCGCGGTGCTGGCGGCGCACGCGGGCCAGCTCGCAGGCCGGCGCGCCACCACGCACCACCAGCATCTGGACGAACTCGCGGCCATCGAACCACGCTGCGACGTGGTCGCCAACCGCGTGTTTGTGAGCGACGGCGCGCTCTACAGCAGCGCCGGCGTGGCCACCGGCATCGATCTGACCCTGCACCGCATCGCCGAAACCTGTGGTCCGGCGATTGCTGCACACGTGGCGCAAACGCTGGTGCTGGCGCAGCGGCGCGGCCCCGAAGACCCGCAGCTCTCGCCCTTTCTGGACCACCGCAACCACCTGCACGCCGCGCTGCACCGCGTGCAGGACGCCGTGACCCAGGCACCGCAACAGGCATGGAGTGTCTCGGCCATGGCCGCCATCGCATGCACATCGCCGCGCCACCTGACGCGCCTGTTCGTGGAGCACGCAGGCATTGCACCCCTGGCCTGGCTGCGCCGCATCCGGCTGGCAACCGCCGAGGCGGCTTTGCGTGCGGGCCACCAGGTCACGCAGGCGGCAGCGCTGGCAGGTTTTGGCTCAGACACCCAGCTGCGCCGGGCCTGGCACCAGTTCGGGCGCGCGGGAACACCCTCCCACCTGGGGCGGCGATCGCACTGAAAACCTGCGCTACCATGTGCAGATCGGCCTGAAGCGGGCCGATGCGGACCGGCCAGACGCACCCAGCGATGCCTGTTCACTACCCAACTATTCCCAGGAGACACAGAACATGACCATCCTCGTCGCATACGCGCCCCGCCCCGAAGGCTGGGCCGCACTGGACAAGGGCATTGAAATGGCCAAAGAGCGCCAGGAACACTTGCTGATCGTGAACGCCGGCCCCGGTGGCCAGCAGGAAGATCCTGCGCTGGCACCCGGCTATGAAGTGGAGCGCATCGAAGGCTTGCTCGCTGCCAAAGATGTCAAGGGGGAATTCAAGCAATTCGTCCGCGGCAAGACGGCCGTGGAAGAAATCGATGCCCTGGTCGAAGAGGGCGATATCTCCATTCTGATCATCGGCCTGCGCCGGCGCACGGCTGTCGGCAAGCTGATTCTGGGCAGCGTGGCCCAGGAGATTTTGATGACGGTGTCGTGCCCGGTGCTGTGCGTCAAGGCCCCCGGCGCATAACCTGCGCTGTTTTGCTATATAAAAAATAGCATCTTGCGCTTATAAATAAAGCGCTGGATGCCATTTTTATCCTAATTTTCATCCGTCCTGGTCGTGCTCATGCCATGCCGGCGAACTGGCGCGCCATGAACGCCCAGACCAGCGTCGACGCATCGGGCCCCGTCGGGTCGCTGTAGGCCACACGCGGCGCACCGCCGCTCCAGGCGTGGCCAAGGCCTTCGATTTCCCGCAGTGCCACTTGCACCCGACCGCGCGCACGGAACTCCGTCAAGCGGGTGGCGCGGCGCGCGCCGCGCTGCTGCATGCGTGGCGCTCCGGCACGCGCGCCCAGCGCCTGCGCCCACCAAGCGGCCGTGTGCTGCGCGCTGCGCACCGACACCACCGGATCCGACTCGCCATGCAGCAGCAGAAGCGGTGGCAGCATGGGCGGGGCCGCAGCAGGCAGCTCAGCGCCGGTTGCAACCTCAGGCCGGCGCGGCAGGCGATCACCGCGCATCGCCGCGAGCGCCGTCGCAGCCGAATCGGCACTGCCGGGCGCTGCACCTGAGTGCATGGCCAGCGCACAAAATCGCTGCGGCGCGCGCAGCGCGAGCCAGGCCGCCATGCTGGCACCGGCCGACATACCGGCAACACCAATGCGATCCGGGTGCACCGCATAGCGCCGCGCGACTTGGTCGATGGCGGCGAGTACGGTGTCGGCTTCGGCATCGGCGCGGCCGCTGCGGCGCTCAAACCAGTTCCAGCAGCCCTGCGCATTGGCCATGCGCTCCTGCTCCGGGTAGAGCACCAGAAAGCGCTCGCGCGCCGCGCGCTGGTTCATGCGCGTGCTGGCAGCAAAGCTGTGGCCGGTTTGGCCGCAGCCGTGCAGCATCACCAGCAGCGGCAGCCGCATGCGGCTGGCTGCAGTGACGCCGGGCGGCACATACAAGTGGTAGCGGCGTGCCCCGGCCGGCCCCGGCGCAATACCTGCCAGCCATTGGCCCAGCGCCGCAGGAGCCGGCGGCGCACGTTTTGCGGCGGCCGGTTTGGGCGCTTGGGGGCGCTTGCGCGCGGGCACCCGCAGCGGCGCAGCGGGGGTCCGCGCGGGCCGCGCCGCTCGGGCCAGGGCGCGAACTTGGCGCTGGTAGGCGCGCGCCAGTGCCAGCAGGGGCGAAGCAGGCCGACGCGCCATCAGCGAGGCACGCTACATACCCGAGACACGAACGCACCGGAGCCAGCGCAGGCGAGGGTTCGCAGGGGCAGCAAACGCTCAGCCCAGGGCCCGGCGCAAGAGCTGCAACCGGTTGGCGAGAACTTCGGTGTTGTCGTCGCCACGCACATGCGACAAGTAGGTTTCGAGATCGGCCACGGCCAAGCCAGGGTTGCCACACTCGGCGTGGGCCAGGCCGCGATCGCGCACTTCGTCCCAGGCGGCAGGAAGCAGCAGCACCAAACGCTCCTGCACCGCCAGCAAGCGGGCCCAGTCGCCATTGGCCCGGTGCACTTCCTTGAGGTTGCGCAGCATGCGCGCCATGATCTCGCGCGGCTGCGCGGCTTGCAGGTACAGGCCCAGCGGCGGCTCGCCCTCGGCACTGCCGCTGGGCTGGAACGGCTGCAGGCGCTCGACCAGTTCCTCGCGCGAGAGCGATTCGCCGGTAAAGGGATCGATCAGCACTTGGCCCCGTGGCAGCAAGGCCTTGACCATGAAATGACCGGGAAACGCCACGCCACGCACGTGCAGCCCCAGGGTTTGCGCCATTTCCAGCCACAGTATGGCCAGACTGATGGGAATGCCCCGGCGCGTACGCAAAACGCTGTTGAGATAGCTGTTTTCGGCGTCGTAATAGTCGTTGACGTTGCCCGCAAATCCCAGATCGGTGAAGAAAAACTGGTTCAGGGCGCGCAACCGGTCCAGCGCAGGCGCATCGCGCGCCACCTTGCGCGAGAGGCGCGCGCAGAGCAGATCCATGTCCCCCAGCAGGCCTTGCATGTCCAGCGCGGGATACTCGTCCATGGCGACGCTGGCGGCAGCCTCCAGCAAAGGAAACTGCGCGTCGCTTTGCACCAGCGAGGCGAAGTATTCGAGCGGCGTGGGAAGGGCAAAGCTCAACGACATGGTGCCATGGTAGCGCCAGGCCCACAGGTCTGCACGTAGGTCAGCGCCGCACTATCTCCGTACCAGTGCGCCCACCCGCAGACCCGAAATGCGCAGCACGCCGAAATACAGCACCGCAGCCACGGCCATCCAGGCGCCAAGCAAGAGCACGCGCTTGCCGCCGGCGTCGCCCAGGGCGATCCAGGGGAAATACGCCGACACCCACAACAGCATGGCGCCCAGGAGCAGGCTGGCAGCCACCACCTGCGCGCCAAACAGCGCCCAGCCGGGGGCCGGCTGAAAACTGCCCCGGCGCAGCAAGCCGATAAGCAGCCACAAGGCATTGACCAGCGCCCCCAGGCCAATGGACAGTGCCAGCCCCGCGTGGGCCATGCGCGGCACCAGCACAATGTTGAGTAGCTGCGTGATCACCAGCACGGCAATGCCGATCTTGACCGGCGTGCGCACATCCTGGCTGGCGTAGTAGCCCGGCGCCAGCACCTTGATCGCCACCAATCCCAACAAACCTGCGCCGTAGCCCGAGAGCGCCAGCGCGATCTCCGCCACATCGCTTGCCTGCAGCTCGCCGTGGTGGAACAGCGTCGCCACGAGCGGCGTGGAAAAGGTGAGCAGCGCCACAGCGCTGGGCACGGCCAGCAATACGACGATGCGCAGACCCCAGTCGAGCATGGCGGAATAACGTGCAGCATCGCCCTCGGCTCGCGCGGCGGTGAGCTGCGGCGTCAGCACCACGCCCAGCGCCACGCCCAGCAACGCAGTGGGGAATTCCATCAAACGGTCGGCATAGAACAGCCAGGTCACGCTGCCCGGCGCCAAATACGAAGCAATCTGGGTATTGATCAGCAATGAAAGCTGCGCCACCCCCACGCCCAGCAAAATGGGCGCCATCAGCGTAAGCACACGCCGCACGCCGGGGTCACTCCAGGCCTTGCGCAGGGCGGCAACGCTCAATCCAATGCGCGGGAGCAGCGCCAGCCGCAACAAAGCCGGCACCTGGATCGCCAGCTGCAGCACGCCGCCCAGCACCACACCGCCCGCCATTGCGTAAATCGGCTCAATGCCCCAGCCGCGAAACAGCGGTGCGCCAAACCAGGCGGCAGCAATCATGGAAAAATTAAGCAGGACGGGCGACGCTGCAGGCACGGCAAAGTGCTTCCAGGTGTTCAGAATACCCGCCGACAGCGCCACCAGCGACATGAAGCCGATGTAGGGGAACATCCAGCGCGTCATCAGCACTGCGCCGGCATAGCCTTCGGGGCTCTGGCGCAAACCGCTGGCCAAGGCCCAGACCAGCACCGGCGCCCCGATCACTCCCAAAATGCAGGTGGCCAGCAGGGCCCACGCCAGCACCGTGGCCACACTGCCGATCAACACGCGGGTGGCATCATCGCCTTGTTGGGCGCGCGTGGTCGCCAATACCGGCACAAAGGCCTGGCTGAAAGCGCCTTCGGCAAACAGCCGGCGAAACAGGTTGGGGATGCGAAAGGCGACGTTGAACGCGTCGGTCAGCGCATTGGCGCCGAAGATGGACGCCATGAGCAAGTCACGCACGAGACCCGTGATGCGGGACGCCAGGGTGAGCAGCGAGACGGTAGAGGCGGCTTTGAGCAGAGACACGGCTGCGAAGTGTATGCGCAGCCTTTGCCAGCCAAGTCGCAACGGCTGGTAAAACGTCCGCAGGCTATAATGTCGGGCTTCGCTGGCAACATCCTCAGACCCTAGGAATATTTACCATGGCATCCACCAAGCCCAAGAAAAAGAACCCACGCCTCGCGTCGGGCCGCAAACGCGTCCGTCAGGGCACCAAGCTCAACGCGGCCAACACCTCGCTGCGCTCCAAATACCGCACCGCCGTGAAGAACGTTGAAAAAGCCGTGCTCGCTGGCGACAAAACCAAAGCCACCGAACTCTTCGGCAAGATGCAGGCCGTGGTCGACACCATTGCCGACAAGGGCATCTTCCACAAGAACAAGGCAGCTCGCGACAAGAGCCGCCTGTCCTCCAAGGTGAAAGCCTTGGCACTCGCCGCCTGATCCTCTTCAGGCAAACAGCCCGGGTGGCCCCGCCACCCGCCGTTTGAAACGGGTGCGCTGCCAGCAAAGCAAAAAAGCCGTCGCAAGACGGCTTTTTTGTTGGGCGCAGCCCAAGCGCGCAAAGCGCGCCTTTGCTGGCACCCTGCTGATTCGGGGGACAGACCTGACGCGGCGGGAGCCGTGGCAGCTCTGTCCTCGACATTTCAGCGGATGTTTGCGCAAAGCGCGCCTTTGCTGGCACCCTGCTGATTCGGGGGACAGATCTGACGCGGCGAGAGCCGTGGCAGCTCTGTCCCAGGCACTTCAGCGGATGTTCGCGCAAAGCGCGCCTTTGCTGGCACCCTGCTGATTCGGGGGACAGATCTGACGCGGCGCAAACCGTGACCGCTCTGTCCCAGGCACTTCAATGGATGTTCAGGGCTTCGCCTCAAGGGGCCCGTCAGGCAGCAAACACGCCTCAGCCACCTGCAGATCGTTGTCGCGCGCAAAGTTCATCACGAAATCCCAGGCCATGGGCTCATAGTCGCGCAGCGCTGGGTAGACGACGACGCATTTCACGCCGTTGATGACCTTGGGAATGCACCAGGGCGAGTAACGCAAGTGGCTGCCCGGCTGCACGCCGCCGGGGCGAAAGCTGCTCATTACGCCCGCAAGGCGCTCGGCCCAATCGCTCGGACGGAAGGTCTTGCCACTGGACGTGATGCCCTGGATGAAGACTTCTGGAGACGAGGAATGGGCCATCGGCTGGGCAGTCGGTGTACGAGAAATACGTGTTGCGGCGCAGCAGGAATTCTAACTCTTATATAAGAGCTATCGCGATCTTCACGCCCCCCGCGCAGCACGCGCAGCTTGCAGCGACGCCCCAGGTGCATTGCAGTGATGCGCAATCGTCAACAGCGCAGCGCAGCATCCGCCCTAGAATTGCCTCTCATTTTTGCGCGCCGCTATGGCGCTGCACCCGTCCTGGAGAACCCCGCATGACCGCATTGATCGAGGCTGCCTCGCCCCACGTGATGAACACCTATGGCCGCGTGCCGATCGCGCTCGAGCGCGGCCAGGGCTGCCGCGTGTGGGACGTGAACGGCAAGGAATACCTCGACGCGCTCGGCGGCATTGCCGTCAACACCCTGGGCCACAACCACCCGCAACTCGTGCCGGCGCTGTGCGACCAGATCGGCAAGCTGATCCACACCTCGAACTATTACCACATCCCCGGCCAGGAGCAGCTGGCCGCCAAGCTGGTGCAGCTCTCGGACATGAGCAAGGTGTTTTTCTGCAATTCGGGGCTGGAGGCCAACGAGGCCGCACTGAAGATTGCCCGCAAGTACGGCGTGGACCGCGGCATCGCGAAGCCGCAGATCGTCGTGTACGAGAAGGCCTTCCATGGCCGCTCGATTGCCACCATGTCGGCCACCGGCAACCCGAAGATCCACAGCGGCTTCGGCCCGCTGGTCGAGGGCTTCATCCGCGTACCGATCAACGACATTGCCGCCATCAAGGCCGCCACCGAAGGCAACCCGGATGTCGTCGCCGTGTTCTTCGAGACGATTCAGGGCGAAGGCGGCGTGAACCCGATGCGCGTGGAATACCTGCAGCAGCTCCGCCAGCTCTGCGACGAGCGCCAGTGGCTGATGATGATCGACGAGGTGCAGTGCGGCATGGGCCGCACCGGCAAGTGGTTTGCCCACCAGTGGGCTGGCATCGTGCCCGACGTGATGCCGCTGGCCAAGGGCCTGGGCTCGGGCGTGCCGATTGGCGCCGTCGTCGCCGGCCCCAAGGCCGCCGACGTGCTGCAACCGGGCAACCACGGCACCACCTTTGGCGGCAACCCGCTGGCCATGCGGGCTGGCATTGAAACCATTCGCATCATGGAAGAGGACGGCCTGCTGGCCAACGCCGCCGGAGTGGGCGCGCACCTGATGGCGGCGCTGCAGCGCGAGCTTGGCGGCTTGCCCGGCGTCAAAGAGATTCGCGGCCAGGGCCTGATGATCGGCGTCGAACTGGCCAAGCCTTGCGGCGCCCTGGTGGCGCGCGCCGCCGAGGCGGGGCTGCTGATCAGCGTGACGGCGGAAAATGTGATCCGCATCGTGCCGGCACTCATCCTCACCCCCAGCGAAGCCGACGAAATCGCCACGCGGCTTGCCCCCCTGGTGCAGGCCCTGCTCGCAGAATGAAGCGCACTGTGCGCCCCATGCCATGAAACACTATCTCCAATTCAACGACCTCGACGCCAACGAGTACGCGTACCTTTTCGAGCGCGCCGCGCTGATCAAGAAAAAGTTCAAGTCCTACGAAAAGCACCACCCGCTGGTGGACCGCACGCTGGCCATGATTTTCGAAAAAGCCAGTACGCGCACCCGCGTGAGCTTCGAAGCCGGCATGTACCAGCTGGGCGGCAGCGTGGTGCACCTGACCACGGGCGACAGCCAGCTCGGGCGTGCCGAACCCATTGAGGACAGCGCCAAGGTCATCAGCCGCATGGTTGACCTGGTGATGATCCGCACCTTCGAGCAAACCAAGATCGAGCGCTTTGCCGAGCATTCGCGCGTGCCCGTCATCAACGGCCTGACCAACGAGTTCCACCCCTGCCAGATCCTGGCCGACATCTTTACCTTTCTCGAGCACCGCGGCATGGATTCACAAGGCAAGCCCGACCTGGCCTGCCTGGCCGGCAAGACCGTGGCCTGGGTGGGCGACGGCAACAACATGGCCAACACCTGGCTTCAGGCGGCTGAGCTGCTCGACTTTAAGGTCCATGTCAGCACGCCGCGCGGCTACGAAATAGACGAGAAAATGGCCGTTGGCGCAGGTGGGACAAGCGCTGGCAGCTATCAATTTTTTAGCAACCCGCTGGACGCCTGCAAGGACGCAGACCTGGTCACGACCGACGTCTGGACCAGCATGGGCTACGAGGCCGAGAACGAGGCGCGCAAAAAGGCCTTTGCCGACTGGTGCGTAGACCCGGAAATGATGGCCGCCGCCCGCCCCGAGGCCCTGTTCATGCACTGCCTGCCGGCCCACCGCGGCGAGGAAGTCACCGCCGAAGTCATCGACGGCCCCCAATCCGTCGTCTGGGAAGAGGCGGAAAACAGGATGCACGTGCAGAAGGCACTCATGGAGTACCTTCTGCTCGGCCGGATTGCATGAAATGCAAACGGGTGGCGCGCCAGCGCCAGCAGCCTGTTTCGGCGCAGGCACCTATCCGCGCAGCGGATGTGAAGCAGCCGCAGGCTGCGCGCCGAAGCCAAAACAGGATGCACGTGCAGAAGGCACTCATGGAGTACCTTCTGCTCGGCCGTATCGCGTGACGCGCGGCGTGCGGAAATCAATTGGAATCTGACCCCCATTCCTTGCATCCGTGCCTCTCCTGCGGGGCCTGCTGCGCAAGCTTTCGTGTGGATTTTTCGGTGGTCGAGCGCAGCGACCACGGCGGTAAGGTGCCCGATGGCTTGACGGTGGATGTCACCGATTCCTTCTGCCGAATGCGCGGCACCGACCACAGCCCCCCGAGGTGCGCGGCCCTGACCGGCACCGTGGGGCAGCGCGCGGCCTGTGCAATCTATGAGTGGCGCCCGTCGCCCTGCAGGGAATTTGCGGCCGGCTCGGACGCTTGCGAGCGGGCGCGCATGCGGCGTGGCATGGCGTCCTACCCCCGCTGAACCCGCTCCGACTCAGTCCACCGTCAGAATCGTGGACCCCGTGGTCTTGCGGGCTTCCAGATCGCGGTGCGCCTGCTGCACGTCGGCGAGCGCATAGCGCTGGGCAATATGGATCTTCACCTGCCCACTCTCGACGACCGCGAACAGTTCGTCCGCCATGGCCTGTGTGCTCTCGCGCGTGGAAATGTGGGTGAACAAGGTCTGGCGCGTCACATACAGCGAGCCGCGCCCGCCCAGCGAGGCCGGCGCAAACGGCGGCACCGGCCCCGAGGCGTTGCCGAAGCTGGCCATCAGGCCGAAGGGACGCAGGCAGTCGAGCGATTTTTCCCAAGTGTCCTTGCCCACCGAGTCGTAGACCACCTTCACGCCTTGGCCCTGGGTGATTTCCTTGACCCGCGCGGCAAAGTCTTCGGTGCTGTAGTTGATGGCATGCGCCGCGCCGTTGGCCAGTGCAAGCTGGCATTTGGCGTCCGAGCCAGCGGTGGCGATCAGCTCCAGACCCAGGGCGCGCGCCCACTGGCAGGCAATCAGGCCGACGCCGCCTGCAGCTGCATGGAACAGCACCGCGTCGCCGCGCTGCAGTCCTTGCACCGGCAAGGTTTTCTTCAGCAAATACTGCGCCGTCAGTCCCTTGAGCATCATGGCCGCGCCGGTCTCGAAACCGATCGCATCGGGCAGGCGGCAGACGCAGCGCGCCGGCATCACGCGCTCGGTGCTGTAGCTGCCGGGCGGGTTGCTGGCGTAGGCCACGCGATCACCCACTTTCAGATGCGTGACGCCCTCGCCCACAGCCTCCACCACGCCGGCCGCCTCCATGCCCAGTTGCAGCGGCATCGGGAATGGGTAGAGGCCGGTGCGCTGGTAGACGTCGATGTAGTTCAGGCCAATGGCATGGTGGCGCACGCGGATTTCCCCCGCCGCCGGATCGCCCACCTGGACTTCCACCAGTTGCAGTTCTTCCGGGCCGCCGTTCTGGCGAATCTGTATGGCAAGGCTCATGGGGGGCTCCTGTGGGTTCTGTAAAGCGCCTTGCATGCTGCCATGTTTTTGCAAGCTGCGCCTCGACAGGGCCGCTACAGTCAAGGCATGCAAGAAAAGCTTGGGGGCCGCACGGCGGCACTGCTCGTCATTCCGCCGCTGCTGTGGGCCGGGAACGCCGTGGTGGGGCGCATGGTGCACGACATGGTGCCGCCGCTGACGCTGAATTTTTTGCGCTGGCTGATCGCCTTTGCCCTGCTGCTGCCCCTGGCCCATCAGGTCCTGCGCCGGGACAGCGGACTTTGGGCGCACTGGCGCCGCTACGCACTGCTGGGGCTGCTGGGAATCGGGCTCTACAACGCGTTTCAATACATGGCGCTGCAGACCTCGATGCCGATCAACGTGACCCTGGTGGGCTCCAGCATGCCGGTGTGGATGCTGGTCGTAGGGGCCTTGTTCTTCGGAACGCGCGTCACGCAGCGCCAGTTGATTGGCGCCCTGCTTTCCATGGGTGGCGTACTGCTTGTGCTCAGCCGCGGCGAATGGGGTGCGTTGCTGGCGCTGCGCCTGGTGCCGGGCGATGTGTTCATGCTGATTGCCACCATCTGCTGGGCTTTCTATAGCTGGTTGCTGGTAAAAACCAGCGAGCCTGTACGCCTGCGCGGCAACTGGGCCGCCTTTCTGATGGCGCAACTGGTGTTTGGTCTGGGTTGGTCCGGCCTGCTTGCAGGCGGCGAATGGGCCACGGGACGCACCGAGATCGACTGGGGCTGGCCACTCGTTGCTGCCCTGGCGTTCATTGCGATCGGCCCTGCCGTGCTTGCCTACCGTTGCTGGGGCATGGGAGTGCAGCGCGCCGGCCCCACGGTGGCGGGCTTTTTTGCCAACCTCACACCGCTGTTTGCCGCCTTGCTGTCGGCCGCTTTTCTGGGCCAGGCGCCCCATGCCTACCATGCGGCCGCTTTTGCGCTCATCGTGGGCGGCATCGTGGTGTCTTCGCGGCGCGCGTAGAGCGCTGCTGCGTTTCCGGCCGATCGACCTCTCAGACGCCCTCAGGCGCGGCAAAACACAAACGCCCCTTGCCGGCGCGCTTGGCGGCATACATCGCCTGGTCTGCGCGGTTCATGAGCAGCTCCAGCTTGCCTGGAAGCGGTGGGTGCATCGCCACACCGATGCTTGCACCAATCTGCAGGTTTTTCCCATCGACGACCATGGGCTGGTTCAACGCTTCGATGATGCGCTGGCCAATGCGTGCGGGTTCGAGCAGCGTCACGTTCTTGTCGAGCATGACCAGGAACTCGTCGCCTCCCAGCCGGGCCACGGTGTCGCCCTCCCGCACACTGCGCAGCAGGCGCTGAGCGACGATGCGCAGCACTTCGTCGCCGGCCTGGTGGCCTTGCTGGTCGTTGATGTGCTTGAACCCGTCCAGATCGATGAACAGCAGTGCCAGCAAGTCGGCCGGAGGCCGCATCTGGGCCAGCGCTCGCTCCAGGCGCTCATGAAAAGAGGCGCGGTTGTCCAGGCCGGTCAGCGCGTCGTGATTGGCCTGGTGGTGTTGCTGGCGCGCAATCTGCACCCGCGCAGAGACGTCCTGCACCAATGTCATGATGGAAGTGACCCGCCCGGTGGCGTCTGTCAGCGCCGAGTTGAACCACTCGGCATGGATCTCGGTGCCATCGCGCCGCACAAAGGAGTTTTCTTCGCGGTTCTGCGATTCCTGTCCGCTCTGCAGGCGCTGCAGGGCCTGGTTCAGGCGCTCGTCCGTCACATCCAGCAGTTCCAGCAGCAAACGGCCCTCGACGAATGCCAGATCGTCCCAGCCCATCAACTGAACGGCACGCTCCGAGCAGTGGAGCAAACGCAGTTCGTGGTCCATCTCCAGCACGGCCAGCGGGCTGTTGTCGATGTGTGAGGACAGACGCTGGTTGGCCGCACGCAGCGCGTTGAAAGCGACCTGCAATTCGTGCACATCGATGGCTGAAGTCACAAAGCCGGCAATGGCACCCTGGGGATTGCGCGCCGGTGTCAGGCAGATGGTGCGCCACTCCTCAGCGCCGTAGGGGTTGGTGAGCAAGCGCTGGTATTCCAGCCGCTCGCCGGCCTGCACGCGCTCGACCAAAGGCAGGATGCGAACCGCATCGGCCTCGCCGTACAGGTCGGCAATGGTCTTGCCAATGATTTGCGAGGGCTCGGTCCCAAACCAGCGCGCGTATTCGTCGTTGCAGTACACCAGGCGCAATTGCAGGTTGAAGACCGCCACCGTGGCACCCACGTCGCGCGTGATCACCGCCAGCAGTTCTGCATCCGAGAGGCCCAGCGACAGCGAGCCGGCCACGTCAGGCGCAAGCGTGGAGGCCTGCGTCATGCGTGCCCCATGGCCAGGCGCAGCAGTGCAGCCTTGGATGCAGAGCGCCATGCTTCAGAAACCGCGATCATGGGAGCCGTGTTCGAAAATGTAAGCGATTGTTCAAACCAGCTTAGCAGCTTTCTGCGAAGTCTGCCCCGCAGACGCCCCGCTGCCCCGGCGGGCTGCGCGCCGTTCGCGCCCGTGCAAAGCCATTTCGCGGCGCCGTTTGCGTGTTTCGTCGCAAGGCGCTGGGCAGCAGCCGCTCCCAAGCCGACAGTCGCGGTCATCTTCCTTGATTTCGAAAGACTCCATCATGCTTCTCACCATCGCTACCCAGCAGCCGCGCATGCTGCTCACCATCGTCTTGCACACCCCCACCTGGGTGTGGATGCTGCTTGCCGCCCTGATCTGGCTGGGCGCCAGCCAGATGTTTGCACGCCGCGCCGGCCTGCGCCGCGTGCTGCTGATGCCGATCGCCATGGCGGTGTTTTCTGCCTGGGGCATGGGTTCGGCGTTTGGCGCAGTGCCGCAGATCGGAGAAATTCTGGCGGTCTGGCTGGTCGCTGCCTGCCTTGTAGCGGCGCTCTCGCTCTGGCTGCACGGCCGCGCTCCAGCAGGCACGCGCTACGAAGCCTCCAGCCAGCAATTCCATTTGCCGGGCAGTGCCTGGCCGATGGTCCTCATCGTGGGTATCTTCCTGGTGAAGTGGGTGGTGGGCGTGGAACTCGCTTTGCAGCCACCGCTGGCGCACGACAGCCAATTTGCCCTGCAGATTGCCCTGGTGTATGGCGCATTCAATGGCGTTTTTGCCGCGCGCACCGGGCGGCTGCTGCGCCTGGCCAAGGCCGGTACCCACGCACACCCCATCGCCACCGCCTGAAGGAACGCACCATGGCGCGTGCCCCATTCCCCCTGAGTTCCGAAGCACTCGAACGCCTGGCGCAGCGCCGGGCCAAGGCCAAAATGGGCTGGTACGCGCACGCCAGTGTGTACGTTCTGGTCAACCTGTTGCTGGTTACCTTGTCTGTCGGCAGGGGCCACTACTGGGCCGTGTTCCCGGCGCTCGGCTGGGGTCTGGGCCTGCTGATCCACGGTGTGGCGGTGTTTTTTCTCTCCGGCGGCAGCGACTGGCACGAACGCATGGTGCAAGCAGAACGCGAGCGGCTTGCGCGGCGCGGGCAAGCTGGCTGAACCGCCGCCCACATCCCGGAACGCATCGGCTTCTCCCTGCCATATGCGTGCAGCGCACAGAACCAAGACTCCTCGCATGACGCAACCGAACCATTCCACACCACGTCGCAACGGGCCTCGCCGCAGCGTCGCACTGCTCTTGATCGCGTCCATTGTGGTCCCCGCAGTGCTCGCCGCCGCAGTGGTCTGGGGTGGTCCCGGTGCCATTGCGCCGCTGGCCAGTATCAACGACCCCTTTCGGGGGTGGATTTCAGCAAGGTTCCGCGCGCGCAGTACTACACCGCCCGTGATGGCACAAGGCTCGCATGGCATGGCTACACCCCCACGCCGACGCCAACCAGCACCACTTCGCGCCGCGTGGTCCTGGTGCATGGCTCTTCGGCGCGCGGGCAGTCGATGCACGTGCTGGCCCAGGCGCTGGCGGCCGAAGGGTATGCCGTGGCGGCACTCGACATGCGCGGGCATGGCGATTCGGGGCCGCGCGGCCAGATCGGCTACATCGGCCAACTGGAAGACGACCTGGAGGATTTCATGCACGCTGTGCCGCATTCCGGGCCACAGACGCTGATGGGCTTCTCGTCGGGAGGCGGTTTTGTGCTGCGTTTTGCCGCAAGCCCCCGGCAAGCACTGTTCGAACGCTATGTGCTGCTCTCGCCCTTTCTGCACCACAGCGCGCCCACCAACCGGCCGGGCAATGGTGGCTGGGTCTCGGTGGGTCTCCCCCGAATCCTTGCGCTGACCGCGCTCAACCGGATCGGCATTGCCCGGTGGAACGATCTCCCGGTGCTGCGTTTTGCGCTGAACGAGCAAGCGCGCCACATCCTCACGCCCAGCTACTCGTATGCCCTGGCCACCAACTTCCGTCCGCATGACGACTACCTGAACGATATTCGCAATGCGCAGGGCAGGCTTTGTATCGTGGCGGGACGGGAAGACGAGCTATTCCAGGCCGAACGATTCGCAGGGGTTTTCGAGAGCGCCGGGAAAACGGTGCCCGTCACCCTGGTGCCGGGCGTCAACCACATGGGTTTGACGCTCGACGCCACCGCCGTGCGCACGGTGGCGCGGGCATGCAAAGACTGAACACTCGCCCTTGCCTAGAATTCCGCTCGACATGTCCACACATCTAAGCCCCGAAGCCATTGAACAACTGGCCCGCCGACGCGCCGGCGCCAAGCTCGGCTGGTACATCCACGCCCTGGTGTTCACGCTGGTGAATCTGGGCCTTTTCGCCATATCACGCTATGGATTTGGCGATCGGCCCTGGTCTGTTTTTCCGCTGCTGGGCTGGGGCCTGGGGCTGGCATTGCACGGCATCTCGGTATTTTTACTGGGCACGGGCAGCGGTATCCGCGAGCGCATGGTGCAAAAGGAGCGCGAGCGACTGCAGCGCGAACGCGGTGGACACTGACACGGCAACCAAAGCGGCACCAGCCCCAAAAATCGACTGGATCGATAAGCTGCGGTATCTGCTGCAGACCCTGGCCTTTTCCCTGGCCATCGCAGCGATCCAATATGCCATCCGGCCCGAGCGGCCCTACGAGTTTCCGTTGGTCTATTCCCTGGCCATCGGCAGCCTGACCTGGGCCTGCATCGATTTCGGGCGCCATCTGTTCCCCTCCAGATCCGCTACAGGCTGGCCCGCCGGTTGGGCAGGCGTTGCGCTGCCTGCCTGCGGCATGGTGCTGGGCTACCTGGGCGGCACAGCGCTGGCCGACGCGTGGTTTGGGTTTTCCTCGTGGGAAGCGAGCGGCCGGGCGCAACTGCGGGTTTCGGTGGTCATCACGCTGGTGGCCGGGCTTGCAGTTACCTATTTTTTCTACACCCGGGGCAAAGCGGCCTACCTGCAAGTACACGTGGCTCAGGCCCAGCGCGATGCCACCGAAACCCGCCTCAAACTCCTGGAAGCGCAGCTTGAGCCGCACATGATGTTCAACACACTGGCCAACCTGCGCGTGCTGATTGCCACCGACCCGCCGCGCGCCCAGGCCATGCTGGACCACCTGATTGCCTACCTGCGCGCCACGCTCGGCGGCGCGCGTTCCACGCTGCACCCGCTGCAGGATGAATTCGCACGCCTGGCCGACTACCTCGAAATCATGGCCGTTCGCATGGGTCCGCGCCTGGCCTTCACGCTGGACCTGCCCGACGCGCTGCGGGCTGTGCCCGTGCCGCCGCTGCTGCTGCAGCCATTGGTGGAAAACGCCATCCGCCACGGGCTGGAACCTCAGGTGGCTGGCGGCCAGATCGATGTGCGCGCCAGCACCCGGCCCGGCCCCGCTGGATCGTTGCTGGTGCTGGAAGTGGTGGACAGCGGCGTGGGACTGGGCGCGGCGCCAGCGCACGACACGGACCGCCCCGGAAGTCACTTTGGCCTGACGCAGGTGCGCGAGCGCCTCGCCACCCTGTACAGCGCACAAGGAACTCTTGAATTGATAGCTGGAGAGGCCCATGGGACTTGCGCTAGAGTCACTTTTCCTTTGAATTCTTCCACCCCATGAACCTCCCTGCCCCCCACGCCCTGATTGCCGAGGACGAGCCCTTGCTGGCCGCCGCCCTGCAATACGAACTGGCCCAGGCTTGGCCCGAGCTGCAGGTCGTAGCCACGGTGGGCGATGGCCTGTCTGCCGTGCGCGAAGCGCTGGCCTTGCGGCCCGAGGTGCTGTTCTTCGACATCCGCATGCCCGGCCAGAGCGGGCTGGACGCCGCCGCCGAACTGGTGGACGCCTGGCCGGACGGCCAACCCTTCCCGGCGCTGGTCTTTCTCACCGCCTACGACCAGTACGCCGTGCAGGCCTTCGAGGCGCAGGCGGTGGACTATTTGCTCAAGCCGCTGCAAGCCGGGCGCTTGCAAAAAACCGTGGCGCGCGTGCGGGCGCTGCTGGCCGCACGCAGCGGCGCCGCACCCCTGCCAGAAACCACGCTCGCCCAGCTGCGCAGCCTACTGGGCGCCGGACTCGCCCCTGCGACGGGCGCCGCGCCCACCGGCGGCCCGCTGCGCTTCATCCAGGCCGGGCACGGCAGTCGCATCGACATGGTGCCGGTGGATGAGGTATTGGTCTTCGAAGCGGCCGACAAATACGTGCGCGTGCTTACCGCCAGCCGCGAACACCTGATCCGCACGCCGCTGCGCGAACTGCTGGCCCAGCTCGACACCCAGCAGTTCTGGCAGATCCACCGTGGCACGCTGGTCCGCGCCAGCGCCATCACCAGCGCGGTACGAAGCGACAGCGGCAAGCTCACACTGCAGCTGCATGGCCGGCCGGAAGCGTTTGCCGTCAGCCGGCTGTATGCGGCGCAGTTCAAGGCCATGTAGTTCCCTTGCCCAATCCAGCGTGAACGCGAAGATCAAGCGCAGACCGACGTGCTGGCTCAGCGAAGCCGACGAAGGAATCGTTTGATCTAGGGCCTCAGGCCCTAGAAATGGAATTGCTTCGAAAAGACCTGTCTTTTCAGGCTTGACCGGATATCTGCGACGGGTTCCACTTCCGATCAGACCCACAGAAAGCCTGTTCTCAAAGACATGCTCCGCGCGCCTTCAGCGGAAGGACCAGCGGCACCGACTTGGACGCTTGCCCGCAAGTCACGTGCGCCCTTGGTTTGTTGCCGCTCGCCGTGCCCAGATGTCATCTTGCTTGAAGGAGGTCAAGTTGCCATCCGCTTTGCTGCTTCTCGCAATCACCGGCCTGGGTGTGATCGCGGGACTGGTGGTATGGGTTTGCCTGTTGTGGCGACGCCTCGCTGCACTGAAGAGCCAAACAAACCAATTGGCGGAAGCGCTCGATCATGTGCATGCCTTTGTGTACATGAAAGACAGCGAGCGCAGGTACATCTATGCCAACCGGCTGACCTTGGAGCGCTTGGGGCTTACTACAAAGCAGCTGTATGGCACGCGCGCCACCGACCATTTTCAAGCAGCGACCGCCGCGTGCATCGACGAAGTAGACAAGCGGGTGCTCACGTATGGCGAAAGCAGCTCGGATCAAGTGGTGTACGGCGACGACCCTGCGACGGCCCTGGTGTATCTGGAAGTCAAGGAACCCTTTCACGACCCACGAGGGCGCGTCGTCGGATTGCTCGGTATTTCCACTGACATGACGGAGATTCGCCGCCTCGAACGGGAACTGGAATTGCGCTCCACCACGGATTATTTGACCGGCCTCGCCAATCGCCGCTTCTTCGACGAACGACTCACCCTGGCACTGAAGCACCAGCGCCGCGCCCAGGGCCCCACGGCCTTGCTCTTGCTCGATATCGATCACTTCAAGAAGTACAACGACACCTACGGCCATTCTGCGGGCGACGCCGTATTGCAAGCGGTCGCTGCAGCGCTGCTGGGTGCCGTTGCGCGAACGACGGACTTCGTGGCACGCGTTGGCGGGGAGGAATTCGCCATGCTTCTGGATGG
This sequence comes from Simplicispira suum, assembly GCF_003008595.1. Lineage (GTDB taxonomy): Bacteria > Pseudomonadota > Gammaproteobacteria > Burkholderiales > Burkholderiaceae_C > Simplicispira > Simplicispira suum. The sequence goes on from NZ_CP027669.1 coordinate 400,311, forward strand.
AACGGGCCTTCAGGGTGCGCAGCAGATCGCAGAGGCAGCGCGTGCAGGCGTGCAGCGTTGCGGTCTGCTCCATGAGAAAAACTCAGCCCAGGTGGTCACCATCAGCATTGGCATCGCAATGGCCACCCCCGATGAAGACCCCACCCACTTGTACCAAAAAGCAGACCGTGCCCTGTACGCAGCCAAGGAGTCCGGACGCAACCGGGTTTGCACTGCGTGATCCATGCGCAGCAGGCCCAACACTGGACGGACCAGGCGTTGCAGACCAGCGATCACTCGCGATCCGGCAGTGCCAACAGCGCCGTCCAGGGTACATCCGCCAGCGGCGCATCGTGCGCAACCACGATGACGCGGCCTGCTTGCTGGGCCGCATCGGCAATGGCGGCGCTCAGGTAGCGCCGCGAGGCAAGGTCCAGCCCGGCCAATGGCTCGTCGATCAGCGTCAGCGGCGCGCCGCTGGCCAGTGCGGCGGCAAACCAGGCCTTGCGGCGGGAGCCGGTGGAGAGCATGAAAAACCCCTTGTTCTGGTGCGCCTCCAAGGTGAAGCCCGCCACATGCCGCTCCAGCGCGGATGGGTCCCAAGCGGGGCAGCGCGCGGCAACCGTCCGCCACCAGTCGCGCACGACCATCTGCTCGGTTCCCGCCGCATCGCGTTCGGGCCAGAACACCTGCGCAGGCTGGACCGGCGCGCCGTGCAGCAGGACCTGCCCGCGCGTGGGCGCTGCAGTGCCGGCGAGCAAACGCAGCAGCGTGGTTTTGCCGCTGCCCGGCCCGCCCTGCACCAGCGCGGCGCCAGCGGGAACGCGCCAATCCAGCGCGGCAAACATCGGGCTGTGGGGCCAGCGCAATTCGATTTGTTCGAGTACCAGAAGGGGTTCGGAAGCAGGCATGGAAAGAATAGTGGCGTAGGGACGCAGACAATGTGCCCATGGTTTTGGAATACCTCGATTTTGACCACAGCGACGACGCCGACGGTGCGGGCAGCTGGGACGCGCTGGCCAGTGTGCGGCCCGTTCGCCTGCCCGCTGCACTGCGCGAAGTGCAGTCCGTGCTCGCCTGGGCGCACGCGGCCTTTGGCGCGCCCGATGCGGGTGGCGTCGAACTGGGCGAATGGAGCTACGCGCTGCACTGCAGCCAGGAGGGCGTGGGCGATCGGGCGCTGGCCTACGACGCCGGGCGCAAGGCGCTCGACCACACCCCGCTCGCGTCTGACAGTGGGCGCTGCACGCTGAGTTTGACCGTGAGCGGATCGGCGGGCTTCTCGCAGGCATTGGCCCAGGCGTTTGGCCTGGATTGACAACGATCAGCCTGCAAAGGCCTGAATGCAATCGAGCGCGGCCCGCACATCGGCCGGCCCCACATCCAGGTGCGTCACCCAGCGCAGCCGGGTCTGGCCACCGTACAGGCTGCTGGTCACGCGCACGCCGCCGCGCGCCAGCGCATCCATGAACGCCGGAGCAATGTCCGGCGCGACGTCCGTGAACAGAATGTTGGTCTGCGCTGCATGCACCTCCAGGCGCCCTTGGAGTGCCGGCTGCGTGCGCTGTGCAGCGTGCAGCCCGTCCGCAAGCTGGCGCAGCAAGGCATGGTCGTCCGCCATGCGCCGCACATGGTGCTCCAGCGCGTAATGTCCGGCGGCGGCCAGCACGCCGGCCTGGCGCATGGCACCACCCAGGATTTTTCTCGTGCGCCGGGCCTGGCGAATGAAATCGTGGCGGCCCAACAGCAAGGAGCCGACGGGTGCGCCCAGGCCCTTGCTCAGACACAAGGAGACGGAGTCGAAATGCTTGCAGATGGCGCGCGCCTCGTCGTAAACGTCGCTTCCATTGGCCTGCGCATTCGCCGTGGCGGCATTGAACAAGCGCGCCCCGTCCAGGTGCATGGCAAGACCGCGCCCACGGGCCAGCCCGGCCACCTCGGCGATGTAGGGCGTGGGTAGCACCTGGCCACCCGTGGTGTTCTCCAGCACCACCAGGCGGGTGCGGGCAAAGTGCGGGTCGTCGGGTTTGATGGCGGCGGCAATATCGGCCAGCTTGAGCGTGCCGTCGGGCTGCGTTTCCACCGGCTGGGGCTGAATCGAGCCCAGCACCGCCATGCCCCCGGCTTCCCAGCGGTAGGTGTGCCAGCTCTGGCCGACAATCGCCTCGTCGCCGCGCTGGCAATGGCCCATCAGGGCGATCAGATTGGTCTGCGTGCCGGTGGGGGCAAACAGCGCGGCCTCAAAGCCCAGCAACTGCGCGGCATGGTCTTGCAGGGCATTGACCGAGGGATCGTCGCCAAAAACGTCGTCGCCCAAGGGGGCAGCCAGCATGGTCTGGCGCATGGCGGCTGTGGGTTGGGTGACGGTGTCGCTGCGAAAGTCCGGCATGGGCGGCTCCAGGAATCGATAGGTCTTGGATGGTAGCCGCGCAGGGGTGCGCAGCCCATTCAAGGCGCGGGAGCCCAGCCGCCGCCCAGGTTTTTCAACAGGCTGTTGACTGCCACCAGCTGCTGGCGCTGCAACTCGATCTGGCTGCGTTGGCCTGCCAACAGGCTGGCCTGGGCAGAGAGCACGTTGAGGTAGCCGACAAGCCCGGCGCGGTACTGGTTCTCGGCCACGGTCAGCGCGCGCTGGGCGGCGGCCACGGCCAGCGCCTGGGCCTGGGCCTGTTGCTGCAGCGCGGCAGCGCTGGAGAGTGCATCCTCCACCTCCTGCAGCGCCGCCAGCACCGCAGCGCGGTAGGCGGCCCCTGCCAGCTCCACATTGGCCAGCGCGCTTTCACGAGCGGCATTGCGCGCACCACCGTCGAACAGGGCGAGCGCGAGCTGCGGACCCAGGGCCCAGACCAGGTTGGGCGCCGAAATCAGCGACGCCAGGCTGCTTGCGCGAAACCCTGCGCTGGCCGAGAGCGTGAGCGCCGGAAAAAATGCACTTTGCGCCACGCCCAGTTGCGCGTTGGCGGCTGCGGCGCGGCGTTCGGAAGCGGCAATGTCAGGGCGACGCAGCAGCAGTTGCGCGGGCAGGGCCAGCGGGACCTGCGGCGCCTGGGGCAATTGCGCGCTGGGCTGCAGCGCGAAGGAGGACGGCGCCTGGCCTAGCAACGCAGCCAGGGCGTGCTCCCACTGCGCCCGGTTGGCCGCAGCCTCGAAGCTTTGGGCGCGGGTGCTCTGGTACTGCGCTTCGGCCTGGTCGGCGTCGGATGGCGGCGCCACCCCGGCGCGCACCCGGTTGCGCGTGAGCGTGCGGCTCTGGTCGTAGGTGGCCAGCACGGCAGCCAGCAGCTGCTGCTGCACCTCGGCCGCGCGCAGCGCGAAATAGCTTTGCGCCACCTGGGCCTGCAGCGACAGCCGGGCCGCAGCCAGGTCGGCCGCGCTGGCCTCGCTGCTCGCCTGCGCAGCATTCACGGTGCCGGACACGCGGCCCCACAGATCCACTTCCCAACTGGCGCTGAGACCCAGCGACTGGTTGCTGGCTGCATGGCCCCCGGCGTGGCCTGGGCGCGGCTGCTGGCAGCGTTCAGCCCCAGCTGCGGCAGCAGCGGTGCGCGCGCACCGGCCAGCGCCGCCTGCGCTGCCCGCAGGCGCGCCGCACTTTGCGCCAGGCCGGGGTTGCCCTCCAGCGCCTGCAGCTGCAGGTGGTTGAGTTCGGGGTCGGCGTAGTGCGTCCACCAATCGGCCTGCACGCCTTCGCCGCCTTGGGCCAGGCGCCAGAACGCAGCGTCTGCGCCCTCCTTCCACTGCGCAGGCAAGGGTGCCGCCGGCGGCACATACGGCGGCGGCGTGGTGCAGCCGGCGAGCAGGGCCGCACCGGCGAGCAGAAGCCGCGCACCCATGCGGACAACACAGTTCAGGGCAAAAACCATCAGGCAGTCTCCAGTCGGGGGGCCGCAGCCGGTCTGCGCCAGCCCCGGCGCAGCCGCGCACGGGCGCGTTCCAGCAGCACATAGACCACGGGCGTGGTGTAGAGCGTGAGCACCTGGCTGACCAGCAGGCCGCCCACCACCGCAATCCCCAGCGGTTGGCGCAGCTCGGCCCCGTCGCCCGTGCCCAGCGCCAGTGGCAGTGCACCAAAAATCGCCGCCATCGTGGTCATCAAAATGGGGCGCAAACGCAGCTGCGCCGCACGGAAGATGGACTGCGCCGCGCTCGCGTGGCCGCCGCGCCTGCGCGCCAGGGCAAAGTCGATCATCAAGATGGCGTTTTTCTTGACGATGCCGATCAACAGGAACACGCCGATCAGCGCGATGAGCGAAAACTCGGTGCCAAACGCCATCAGCGCCAGCAGCGCGCCCACGCCAGCGGACGGCAGGGTGGAGAGAATGGTCAGCGGATGCAGCAGGCTCTCGTACAGCATACCCAGCACCAGATAGATGGTGAGCAGCGCCGCCAGGATCAGCAGCGGCTGGCTGGCCAGTGCTTTCTGAAAAGCGCCCGCGTTGCCGCCAAAGCTGCCTCGCACCGACACCGGCACGCCCAGGCGCGCGACGGCATCTTCGATGGCATCGGTCGCATCCGACAGCGCCACGCCCTGCGCCAGGCCAAAGCTGATGGTGCTGGACGGTGTGCCGCTCTCATGGTTCACCGCCAAGGGAGTCACCGTGCTGCGTACCTTGGCGAAGGCGGACAACGGCACCTGCTGACCGGTCTTGGAAATGAAGAAGAATCCGTCCAGCGTGCTCGGGTCTTGCAGAAAGCGCGGCGCGGCCTCCATCACCACGCGGTACTGGTTGAGCGGGTTGTAGATCACGCCCACCTGCCGCTGGCCAAAGGCGTCGTTCAGCGTGGCGTCCACCTGCGCAACGGTGAGCCCCAGGCGCGCGAGGGCGTCGCGGTCAAGGTCGAGCGTGGTCTGTTCGCCGTGGTCCTGCACGTCGCTGTTGACGTCTTCGAGCTGCGGCAGTGCGGCCAGGGCCTCGCGGATGCGCGGCTCCCAAGTGCGCAGGTCGGCCACATCGTCGGCCTGCAGCGTGTAGTCGAACGAACCGCTGCTCTGGCGCCCGCCAATGCGGATGTCGCGCTGCGGCACCATGAAGAGGCGCGCGCCGGGTTCGTCCTTGAGCTGAGCGCGCAAGCGCGCAATGACCGCGTCGGACGGCTCCTTGCGCTCGGCCTTCAGCGTCATGAACATGGCGCCGGCGTTGCGCTGGCCCCCGCCGGTGAAGCCAGTCACGTTTTCCACTGCCGGATCGGCCTGCACGATGGCCAGGAAACGCTGGATGCGCCGTTCCATCGCCTGGTAGGAGCTGGCCTCGTCGGCGCGAATGAAGCCCATGATGCGGCCCGTGTCCTGCTCAGGCAGGAAGCCTTTTTCAATCGCGGTGTACAAGTAGACGTTCAGGCCAATGACACCCACCAGTGCGGCCAACACCAGCGGCTGGTGCCGCAGACACCAGGCCAGGCTGCGCCGGTAGGCGCGCATGCCGCGTGCGCCAGCGCGGTCCAGCACCCGGCCCACGCGGCTGGGCGCACGCGCCGGGCGGGGCTTGAGCAGCAGCGCGCACAGCGTGGGCGTGGTGGTGAGCGACACCACCAGCGAGATCAGGATGGCGGCCGACATGACGACGGCAAACTCCCTGAAAAACCGCCCCACCACACCGCCCATGAACAGGATGGGTACGAACACGGCGACGAGTGAAATGCTCATCGACAGCACCGTGAAGGCGATTTCGCGCGAGCCGTCCAACGCCGCCTGCAGCGCGGTTTTGCCGCGCTCCATGTGGCGGGCGATGTTCTCCAGCACCGCAATCGCGTCGTCCACCACAAAGCCCGTGGCGATGGTCAACGCCATCAAGGAAAGGTTGTCCAGCGTGTAGCCCGCCAGATACATCACCCCAAACGCGCCCATCAGCGACGCCGGAACCGCCACGCTGGGCACCAGCGCGGCGCGGGCGCTGCGCAGGAACAAAAACACCACCATCACCACCAGCGCCACGGCCAGCACCAGGGCGCGCTTGACCTCGCGCACCGAGGCGCGCAGCGTCGGCGTTCGGTCAGAAACCACCTGCACGTCGATGGCCGCCGGAATTGAGGCCTTGAGCTGCGGCAGCAGCGCGCGCACCCGGTCGGCAGCCTCCAGAATGTTGGCGCCGGGCTGCTTGTAGATCTGCAGCAAGATCGCCGGCTTGCCGTTGGCCACGCCAAAGTTGCGCACGTCCTGCACGCCGTCGATCACGTCCGCCACATCGCGCAGCAGCACCGCGTGGCCGTCGGCGCTGGTCCGAAGCACCAGCGGCGCATAGTCGGCCGCCACGCGCGCCTGGTCGTTGGCGGCAATCTGCCAGTAGTGGTCTTCACGCTCTACCGCGCCCAGCGGCCGGTGCGCGTTGGTGGCGGTGATGGCGCTGCGCACCTGCTCGAGCGAAATGCCGTTGGCCGCCAGCCGCGTGGGGTCGAGCTGCACGCGCACGGCCGGCAGCGCGCCGCCGCTCACCGTCGCCTGGCCCACGCCTTCGACCTGCGAGAGCTTTTGCGCCAGCACGGTGGACGCCGCGTCGTACATCTGCCCGCGGGTGAGCGCGTCCGACGTGAGCGCCAGGATGAGGATGGGCGAATCCGCCGGGTTCACCTTGCGGTAGCTCGGGTTGTTCGGCATGCCGCTGGGCAGCAGCGTGCGCGCGGCGTTGATGGCCGCCTGCACGTCGCGCGCGGCGCCATCGACCGTGCGGCTCAAATCAAACTGCAGCGTGACGCGCGTGTTGCCCTGCGTGGAGCGCGAGGTGATCTCGGTGACCCCGGCAATGGCGCCCAGCGCGCGCTCCAGCGGCGTGGCCACCGTCGCTGCCATGGTGTCCGGGCTGGCGCCGGGGAGGCTGGCGGAGACGGAGATGGTCGGGTAGTCGACCTGCGGGAGTGGCGCGACAGGGAGCAGGAAGTAGGCGACTGCGCCGGAGAGGACCAGCGCCAGCGTGAGCAGCAGCGTGGCAACCGGGCGGTGGATGAAGGGGGTGGAGAGGCTCATGGATGACCTCTGCTGGCGGATTTAAGGTGTTTTTGTGCTCTAGCGCTTACCTGTATTGGGTTGGTAGCTATATTTTTTGAAAGATTTAATTTGTTGAGGGCGGGTGCCGGAGTGTGCGCCCGGCGGCGCAGTAACTTTCTCTTGGTCGCCAAGAGAAAGTCACCAAAGAGAAGGCGACCCTGCTGTCCGCGACCCCGCGCTGCGCGCGGGGCAACCTGCGATGCTCGTTCACGGGGCGCGCTGCGGAACTCGCTGCGCGCTGGCGCGCTCCGCTCAAACAGCCGCAGCGAGTTAGTCAACGAAGGCGTGTGTCCTTCGGCACACGCCCGCCCCGCGCCCTGCGCTTCTCGGCACGGCCAGAAGGGAACGCGCAGCCGGACATCCGTTCGGGCCATAGCTGCGCTCGGCCTCGCGTCGCGGGCGCAAGCGCCACGCGCTGCGCAAGCTGAGCCGAGCGCAGCTATGGCCCGTGTGGATGTTGGGGCTGTTTGGCCGCCCCAGCCCTTCTGGAGGCGCCTGCGGCGGAGCACTTGCGGGGTGGCATGCGCGCTGGTGCGCGCATGCTGCGTGGACTGGCTCGCCGTGGCTGTCTGAGCGGAGCGCCGCAGGCGCGCAGCGAGTTCCACGGCGCACCCCGCAAGTGCTCCGCCGCAGGTTGCCCGCAGCGAAGCGGAGGGACGCAGCCAGCAGGGTCGCCTTTCTTTTGGTTTCTTTTGGTGCTGGAGGAAGCTGCGCAGCAGCGTGCGAGAGCACCGTGCGCAAAGCGCACCTTTGTCGGCGCAAAGACAACCCGCCACGCGGGTTGATTTAAAAGAAACTCGCCCGCCGGGGCGAGACCCGGCACCCGCCCTCAACCCAAGCAAACAATTGGCATCCAACCCCAATTGTCCGAATCGAAGCCGAAATAATTGGAATCTGACCCCAATTCTTTGGCTACGCATGGCGCGCCTTCCACCGCTGCGACCAGTCCTCAAACGTCAGGTAAATCACCGGCGTGGTGAACAAGGTCAGCAACTGGCTGAGGATGAGCCCGCCCACCACCGTGACACCCAGCGGGAAGCGCAATTCGCTGCCCACGCCACCGCCCAGCATCAGCGGCAGCGCGCCAAACAGCGCCGCCAGCGTCGTCATGAGGATCGGGCGAAAGCGCAGCAGGCAGGCTTGCACGATGGCAGCGCGGGGCGGCAGGCCGCGCTCGCGCTGGGCGTCCAGCGCGAAGTCGATCATCATGATGGCGTTCTTCTTGACGATGCCGATGAGCAGCACGATGCCGATCACCGCCACGATGTCGAGCTCGGCCCCCGAAATCTTGAGTGCCAGCAACGCGCCGACCGCTGCCGAAGGCAAGGTCGAGAGGATCGTCACCGGGTGCACCATGCTCTCGTAGAGCACGCCCAGCACGATGTACATGGTGACCACCGCCGCCAGAATCAGCAGCAGCGTGTTCGACAGCGACGCCTGGAACGCCAGCGCCGCGCCCTGAAAGCTGGCATCCACCGCCGGCGCCACCGAGCCGCTGCTGCGCGCATCTTCCAGTGCGGCCTGCACTGCCTTGACCGCATCACCCAGCGCCACGCCAGGGGCGGCATTGAACGACAACGTCGCCGCAGGCAGCTGGCCGACGTGGTTCACGGCCAGCGGCATGCGCCGCTCCTCGATGCGCGCCAGGGCGGAGAGCGGCACGGGCGCAGCATTGGCGGCTCCCGCCACCGGCACGTAGATTCCCGCCAGCGCCTCGGGCCCCAGCGCAAAGCGCGGGGCCACCTCCAGCACCACGCGGTACTGGTTGGACTGGGTGAAGATGGTGGAGATCAGGCGCTGGCCAAAAGCGTTGTAAAGCGCGGTATCGATGGCCGCCACGGTGACGCCGCGCCGGCTGGCCTCGGCCCGGTCGATGGTCACATAGGCCTGCAGGCCCTGGTCCTGCAGATCGCTGGCGACGTCAGAGAGTTCGGGCAACTGCGCGAGCCGCGTCGCCATGGCCTGCGAAGCACTCTGGAGGGCGCCGGCATCGGGCGCCGAGAGCAGCAGCTGGTACTGCGTGCGGGCCACGCGGTCTTCAATCGTCAGATCCTGCACCGGCTGCACGAACAGGCGAATGCCCGGCAGATCGTGCACCGAAGCCGCCAGCCGCTGCTGCACCACGGCCGCACCCTCGCGCATGCCGTGCGGCTGCAGCGAGATCAGCAGGCGGCCGGTGTTGAGCGTGGTGTTCTGCCCATCCACGCCAATGAAGGACGAAATGCTGTGCACGGCCCGGTCTTGCAACAAGCGCTCGGCCACCGCCTGCTGGCGCGCTGCCATGGCAGCAAACGAGATCGATTGGTCGGCCTCGGTGGTGGCCTGCAGGAGGCCGGTGTCCTGCGTCGGGAAAAAACCCTTGGGGACCCAGAAATACAGAAGCACGGTCAGCGCCAGCGTGGCCAGGAAGACGATCCAGGTCAGCAGGCTGTGGTCCAGGACCCGCTCCAGCATCCGGCCATAGGCGGCAATGGTGCGGTCAAAAAATCGCCCCGTGGCGTGGAACAGTCGGCCGTGCTTTTCGGGCTCGGGCGGGCGCAGAAGCCGTGCGGAGAGCATGGGCGTGAGCGTCAGCGACACTCCGGCCGAGATGACGATGGACACCGCCATGGTGATGGCGAATTCATGGAACAAGCGCCCCACCACGTCGCCCATGAACAGGAGCGGGATCAGCACCGCGATCAGCGACACCGTGAGCGAGATGATGGTGAAGCCGATCTGGCGCGAGCCCTCGAGGGCGGCTTGAAGCGGGGTAAGCGGCACGGCCTCGGGATGCTCCAGATGCCGTGCAATGTTCTCAATCATCACAATCGCATCGTCGACCACAAAGCCGGTGGAAATCGTCAGCGCCATCAAGGTCAGGTTGTTGATGGAAAAACCCGCCAGGTACATCACGCCCAGGGTGCCGATCAGCGAGAGGGGCACCGCCACGGCGGGAATCAAGGTGGCCGTGCCGCTGCGCAGAAACACGAAGATGACAGCCACCACCAGCGCGATGGCGAGGAGCAGTTCGTACTGCATGTCGCGCACCGACGCGCGGATGGTGACGGTGCGGTCGGAGAGGACCTGCACATCCAGCGAGGCCGGCAGCGTGCTGCGCAGTTGCGGCAGCAGTGCCTGAATGCGGTCGACGGTGTCGATGACGTTGGCCCCTGGCTGGCGCTGGATGTTGAGGATGACAGCGGCGCGGCTGCCGGTCTCCGGCGTGCCAGCCCATGCGGCCAGGCGCGTGTTCTCGGCGTCGTCCACCGTTTCGGCGATGTCGGACAGGCGAATCGGCGCGCCGCCGCGAAACGCCAGCACCAGGTTGCGGTATTCGGCGGCCGACTGCAGCTGGTCATTGGCGTCGATGCTGGATGCCCGGTCCGGCCCGTCAAAGCCCCCTTTGGCCTGGCGCACGTTGGCTGCGGCGATGGCAGTGCGCACGTTTTCCAGGCCCAGGCCCAGGCCCGCGAGCGCCGCCGGATTCACCTGGATGCGCACCGCCGGCCGGCGCCCGCCTGCCACCGCCACCAGGCCCACTCCCGCCACCTGCGAGATGCGCGGCGCCAGGCGGTTCTCGACCAGATCGTTGACGCGAATCACCGGCAGCGAGGGCGAGGTGATGGCCAGCGTCAGGATGGGCGCATCCGCCGGATTGACCTTGCTGTAGAACGGCGGCATCGGCAAGTCGTTTGGCAGCAGGTTGCTGCCGGCGTTGATCGCCGCCTGCACCTCCTGCTCGGCCACGTCCATGGCCACGTCCAGCGAAAAGCGCAATGTGATCACCGAGGCGCCACCCGAACTGGTGGACGACATCTGCGTCAGGCCTTGCATCTGGCCAAACTGGCGTTCCAGCGGCGCAGTGACGGTGGCGGTCATCACGTCGGGGCTGGCGCCGGGGTAAAGCGTGGTGACCTGGATGGTCGGGTAATCCACCTCGGGCAAGGCCGACACCGGCAGCAGGCGCAGCGCCAGCAAGCCCGACAGCAGCAGCGCCAGCATCAGCAGCGAGGTGGCCACGGGCCGCAGGATGAAAGGGCGCGAGATATTCATGCGCAGGGAGCCCGCCTTGAAAGACCGACCTGGGCGATCACGGCCGGACGGCTGAAGCGGGCGTCGAGGCAGGTGCCGGGCCCGCTTCCGCTGGCCTGCTTGCCGCCGCCTTGGCGCGGCGCGCGGCAATGAAAGCACGGCGCTCTTCGGGCGACATCTTGGCCAGTTTCTCGCGCAGCTCAGGCGGCAAGGTGGACGGATCGAAGCGCCGCGCCTGGGCCACAGGTGCACTGGAGGGCGCACCTTGCGGCGCGGGCGGCGCGATGACGATGACCTTGGCGCCGTCGCGCAAACGGTCCAGCCCGTCGGTGACCACCTGTGCTCCCACTGGCAGTTCGCCTTCCACGCTGACGCGCTCGCCGTCCTTCACGCCCGTTCGCACCGTGGTGTAGGCGACGCTGCCATCGGGCTGCACCACATAGACATGGCCGTTTTGCACGGCGGTGGAAGGAACGGTCAGCACACCGGCCAGGGTGTCGAGCTGCAGCACCACGTTGACGAACTGGTTGGGGAACAATGCCCCGTCTTCGTTGGCAAATGCGGCCTTGATGCGGATGCTGCCGGTGGCGGTGTCGATGGTGTTGTCGAGCGCGCTGACCCGGCCCGTGGCCAGGCGACGGCGCATCTCGCGGTCCCACAGCTCCACCGGCAGGGGCACACCGGCGGCCATGCGTGGCGTGATTTGCGGCAGCAGACTTTCGGGCACAGAAAACACGGCGTCGATGGGCCGCGTTTGCGTAATGCTGACGATGCCGCTGGCGTCGCCCGGCGTTATTACGTTGCCCCGGTCGGCTTGGCGCAGCCCCAGGCGCCCGGCGATGGGCGCGGTGATGCGCGTGTAGGACAGTTGCAGGCGCGCGGCATCGCGCGCCGCCCGCCCGGCCGCCACCGTGCCTTCGAGCTGGCGCACCTGCGCCGCCTGCGTGTCCACCTGTTGCCCGGCAATGGAATTTTGCTGCTGCAGCTCGCGGTAGCGAGCCAGGTCAATGCGCGCGTTGGCCAGCAGCGCCTCGTCGCGCGCCAGCGTGCCTTGCACCTGGCCCAGAGCAGCCTCGTAGCTGCGCGGGTCGATTTGCGCCAACAGCGCGCCCGCCTTGACTTCGTCGCCTTCCTTGAAATGAAGCGCCGTGAGCTCACCCGAAACGCGGGCGCGCACCACAGCGGTGGCGCGAGCGCTCATACTGCCAATGGCGCTCACGCGCACGCGCAGGTCTTCACGCCGCACCTCCCCCACCGATACCGGCTGCGTCGCCGCCCCCGCAAAACGACCGCCGCGCCCGCCCCGGCCGGACTGGCTCGCCTGCGAGCCCGTGGTCGCCCCGTCACTGCTGCGCTGCTTGTTCCACCACCAGCCGCCGGCAAGCGCCGCCGCCAGTACGCAAAGGCCAAGCAGGAGCAGACCGCGCGCGCGACCATGAGCGAAACGGGGGAAAAACGAGAATGGACGAGGAGGCGACATGGCAGGCGGGCCAAAAAGCGGGCAGTGGCCTGCGATGGTAGCCAGCGCCCGGCTTCTGTGCCGACCGCCCTGGCTGCCTTTACCGGTCTTTTACGCGCGGTTTACCGAGGTCAGCGCCTCGCACCCAAGGTATCTGCTCACCACACGGAGTTCAAATGCTCATAAATCGATAGCTTCCAGCGCTTGATGGATAAGCGCTGGAAGCTGATTTGAATAGAAAAATCTCTGCCTTGGGCTCAAGCCCAAAGCACCTTCTTGCGCGACGCTTCCCATTCGTTGAATTTCGCAGCGTACAGATCTTCAATGCGATTGCGCTTGACCTTGAAGGTGGGAGTGATGATGTCGTTCTCCACCGTCCAGGGTGTGGTGCTGACCACAATGCATTGCAGTTGCTCGTGTGGATCCAGGGTGGCGTTGACCTTGGCCAGGTGCTGCGTGAGCGATTGCTCCAGCGCCTTGCGGCCTTCGGCCGACTTGGCACCCGCAGCGGCCTCCGGATTGAGCATGACAATGCCCAGCGGCTGGCCCAGGTTGGCGCCAGTGACCACGCAGGCCTCCACCGCTTCGTGCCCGCCCAGCTTGTCTTCGATGGGCGCGGGTGCCACGTATTTGCCCTTGCCGGTCTTGAACAAATCCTTCACGCGACCGGTAATGTGCAGGCACTTGTCGGCGTCGATGCGGCCCTTGTCACCGGTGCGCAGCCACCCGTCCTTTGTGAAGGCATCGCGGGTCTGCTCGGGAGCCTTGTAGTAACCCTGCATCAACGCCGGGCTCTTCATCTGGATTTCGCCCGTTTCGGGATCAATGCGGTCTTGCACGCCATCGTAGGCCGGGCCTACGCTGCCTTGCTGGTTCTTGCCCGGCACGGTGATGTGGGAGACGGCGAGGTTTTCCGTCATGCCGTAGCCCTCATTGATGTGAATGCCGAGTTTGCCGTACCACTGCAGCAGCGCCAGCGGCATGGGCGCGGCGCCGCCAGCGCAGATGCGTGCCTGGTCCAGGCCCAGCGTCTTCTGAATCTTGCGCCGCACCAGACCGCCGATGAAGGGCAGGCCCAGCAGGCGCTGCAGCTTGGGCTCGGGCATCTTGTGCTGAATGGCCTGCTGGAACTTGACCCACAGGCGTGGCACCGAAAAGAAGATGGTGGGACGAGCGCGCTGCAGGTCGGCGGTAAAGGTCTCGAGCGAATCGGCAAAAAACACGTGCATGCCGGTGCGCAGCCAGCCGTGCTCTACCAGCACCCGCTCCACCACGTGCGCCAGCGGCAAATAGGACAGCATGCGGTCGTCCTGCCCCATGGGCAGGCGACGGATGCCGGCATCCAGCGCCCAGGCAAAGTTGTTGAAGCTGTGCATGACACCCTTGGGCATGCCGGTGGTGCCCGAGGTGTAGATCAAGGTGGCCAGATCGTCGCCGTCCCGCACCGGCTGGCCGGTGACGGGCTTGGCGGCCTTGCACAGCGTGTCCCAGAGCGGATAGGCCTTGCGCGCCGATGCGGGCGAGAGCGGGTAGCTGATGCAGGGCAAATCTGCCGGCACGCCCGGCGCCATGGCCTCCCAGCCGTCGAGCTTGCCGATAAAGCAGGCGCGCGCCTCGCTGTGCTTGAGGATGTGCCCGATGGTGTCGGGAGCCAGCGTCGGGTAGAGCGGGACGGAGACGCCGCCCGCTATCCAGATGGCCAGATCGCTCATCAACCACCAGGCGCAGTTTTTCGACAGGATGGCCACCTTGTCGCCCGGCTGAATGCCCATCGATTGAAGGTGCCCCGCCATGCGCCGCACTTCGTCGGCCAATTCGCTCCAGGTGAAGTCGCGCACCGTGCCGTCGCCCATGGGCTGGGTCAGGGCAATACGGGTCGGAGCCTCTTTTTCCCAGGCATAGAGGCGCTGCAGCGCAAGCAGATCAGGGGCAATTTTTGTCGGCATGAGGTCTCCCACGGTGGTTATCGCACCAGTGTAGGAGCCCCTGCAGGGGCTCAAGGTGGGTAAAGACCCTTGGGTAGAGTGGTCTGCCTAGCCCAATTGATGCCCATCAAAAGAAGCTCTGAGCGCCGTGGCGCCTGGGCCATGGCTTAGGGCCTGTTAACAGGCCCTAAGCCATGCCCTCACGCACCTGCTTTGCCTGCGCCACCTCCATGTCGCGCGGCAGGGCAACGCCGTTCTTCACCGCCAGCACTTCGGCCATCACGCTGACCGCGATTTCGGGCGGGGTCTTGCTGCCAATATAGATGCCAATGGGGCCGCGCAGGCGTGCCAGGCTCTCATCGGTCTGGTCGAAATGCTCTTTCAGACGCGCGCGCCGCGCCGCGTTGTTGCGCCGCGAGCCAATGCCGCCGACGTAAAAGGCCTCCGTCTCCAAGGCTTGCAACAGCGCCAGATCGTCCAGCTTGGGGTCGTGCGTGAGGGCGACCACACAGGTGCGCCGGTCGGGCCGCATCGCGCTGACCACGTCGTCCGGCATGTCGCTGACGACGCGGGCGCCGGCCACGCTCCAACTGCTGCGGTATTCCTCGCGCGGGTCACATACGGTGACGGCGAAGCCGGAAAACAGCGCCATCGTCGCGAGGTATTCCGACATCTGCCCGGCGCCGATGATGAGCATGCGGTATTCGGGGCCAAAGGTGTTGACCACCTGCCCGGCGTCGGCCAGCAAGGTGGCGGGCGTGGCGGCGGGGCGCTGCACGACAGCACCGTCCGGCAAGCGCACGCTGCGCTGCATCAGCTTGCCGGCCTCCAGTGCGGCCAGCAATTCGGCCAGTGTCTCTGCATCGGGATCGAATTCGATCAGCAGCTCCAGCGTCCCGCCACAGGGCAAGCCAAAGCGGTGCGCTTCGTCGGCCGTGACACCGTATTTGGCGAAGACGGGCGGGCCGCCGACGCTCGCAGCGTCGTCGCCCTCACCCACCCAGGCGCGCGTGAAGCGGGCGATCAAATCATCTTCAATGCAGCCACCCGAGACCGAGCCCATCACGGCACCGTTCTCGCACAGCGCCATGATCGAGCCCTCCGGCCGGGGGGACGAGCCCCAGGTGCGCACCACGGTGGCGAGCAAGGCGCGCTGGCCTGATCGGCGCCACTCGGCCAGGGCGCGCAGTACGGTGACGTCCAGGTTGTCCATGCCCTTGCCTCAGCTCAGGTACATCGCCACGGCCACCAGCACTGCAGCCAACGCACCCCAGACCCAGACTGGAATGCCGCCTGAGGGCGTCGCCCCGGCGCGCTCAGTGGCATCCACACCAGGCCGTGAATCGAGCAGCACGGTTGCGGCGCCTTCCCGCGCCTCGGCGTCCATCGGCTCCGTATCCGCCGGCGGCTCGGCCCGTGGGTGGCGGCGGCGCAATTGCTCGTCGAAGCGGCGAAAAAAGTCTTCGGCCATGCCTTTGGCGGCGCCGTCGATCAGGCGCTGGCCCAGCTGGGCGATCTTGCCGCCCACGGTGGCGTGCACCGTGTAGTGCAGCTCGCAGCAGGGCTGGCCAAGCGAATCGTCCGGCAGCGCCTCGAGCCGCACCTGCGCCTGGCCCTTGCCAAAACCCGCCACGCCGCCCTGGCCGTCAAAGGCGAGCTGGTAGCTTGTTGGCGGGACAATGTCGCTGAGCGCGAGCTTGCCACTGAATTTCGCCGACACCGGGCCAATTTTGAGTGCCATGCCCACGGCGTACTGGCCCTCGCCAGTGGCTTCGAGCTTGTCGCAGCCGGGTATGCACAACTTCAGCATTTCTGGGTCGTTCAGCGCATCCCAGGCCTGTTGCTGACTGGCAGGAAGCGCGCGGCTGGCTTGCATTTCCATAGGAAGTTCTCCTCAATGTTCGAGTTGTCGGCTGCGCGCGGGCGCACGCAGCACCTGCGCCAGGCTGCTTGCGAGTTGCTGCAAGCTTTCCAGGTTGTGCACCGCCAGCATGGCGTCGGCCGCTCGGTGCAGCTCGGCGGCGCCGCGCGCGCTGGGCTCATAGCCCCCAAAGCGCAGCAGCGGATTGAGCCACAGCAGGCGCGCACAGTGGCGCTTGAGCCAGGCCAGCTCCTGGGCCAGTGCGCAGGGTTCGCCGGTATCGAGACCATCGCTCACCAACAGCACCAGCGTGCGCCTGCCTACCAGACGCCGGGTGTGCTGCGTGCGCAGCTGCGCCAGCGATTGCGCCAGGCGCGTACCGCCGGCAAAGTCGGGAATGGCAGCGCTGGCGCGCTCAAGCATGGTGTCGGGGTCCTGGTGGCGAAAGGCGGGCGTGAGGTCGGTGAGTTCGGTACCGAAGGCAAACACGTCACGCCGACCCACCCCATTGGCTGCCCCACTGCCGGGCGCCGTGGCAGCGTGCAGAAAGGCCAGCAGCAGACGCGCGTAGCGCTCCATCGAGCCCGACACGTCGAGAAGCACCAGCAGCGGCAGCGGCTGGCTTTGGCGCTCCAGGCGTGGCACCTGCACCAGTTCGCCCCCCGTGCGCATGGCGCGCTGCAGGGCCAGCGGCCAGTCGGCGCGCACGCCATGCGCTCCGGGCCGGGTGCGGCGCGCGGCATAGCGCGGCAAGGGCAGCGGCACGCGCTGGGCCAGGCGCTGCACCAGCAGATATTCACTCGCCGAGAGCTGGTTGAAGTCGGCCGCACGGAGGCGCTGGCGCTCGCTCGCCGTCATGGCGGCATCGAAATCAATTTTGTCTTCTTCAGGCTCTGCGGGCGCACGGGCAGCACGCACCGGCGCCAGCGCCTCGGCCACGCGGGGGCGGCGCTTGATGGGCTCGGCAAGGCTCTCTGCGCTGGGCAGCATCTGCGCCAGCAGTTTTTGCGCGACGTTGGGGTTGCGGAAGTAGGCGGCGAACAGTTCGCGAAACACCAAAAGGTCTTGCTCACGCGCAACAAGCACAGCCTCTAACGCAGCGCACAGGTCGGCACGCGCCAGCCCGACGAGCATGGCGGCCTCTTGCGCCAGGGCCATGCGGGAGGCGTCTACCGGCAGGCCAGCGCGGCGCAGCGCGCGGCAGAAGCCTACGAGATTGCCTGCGAACTTGCCCCGGCGGGCGTCGCCCAGCTGGCTGGTGTAGGTAGCCCCCACGCTCCCTGCTGCGCGTGGTTCGCTGCCCCCCGAGGGGGCGTGATTCGCCTTGGGGCGGCCCGGCGGCGAATCCGTGGCCCCCACGCTCCCCGCTGCGCGTGGTTCGCTGCCCCCCGAGGGGGCGTGATTCGCCTTGGGGCGGCCCGGCGGCGAATCCGTGGCTGACTCTGGGTAAAGCGGCGGCACGTCAGCTGTCCGAGTCTGGCGTGGTCAGAAGCTGCGCCGCGATATCCTGCGTCAGCGCAGCAACGTCTTCGCGTTGCTTAAAAAGGATGCCGGCGGTGTCCAGCACCACTTCGGGGTCCACCACCAAGGTGTCGAGTGCCACCAGCGCCTTGGCCCATTCCACCGCTTCAGCAATACCAGGGGCGCGCTGGAAGGCGTTGGCAAACGGTTGGCTGCGCAGACGCGCCACAAAATCGGCCACCTGCCCGGAGAGGGTGCTGCTGGCACCCGGAACCTGGGCGCGGACGATGGCGAGTTCGCGCTCGCGGTCGGGGTAGTCGAGCCAGTGGTATAGGCAGCGGCGCTTGACAGCGTCGTGCAGGTCGCGCGTGCGGTTGCTGGTGAGCAGGGTGACGGGCGGCGCGGCGGCGTGCACCGTGCCGAGTTCAGGGATGCTGACCTGGTATTCGCCCAGGTATTCAAGCAAGAACGCCTCAAAGGGCTCGTCGGCGCGGTCGATTTCATCCACCAGCAGCAGCGCGCCTGGCGCTGGGGTGCGCAGGGCCTGCAAGAGCGGGCGGCTGACGAGGTAGCGCTCCTGGTAAATCTCGCGCTCGATGTGCGCCGTGTCCAGCCCGCCCTGGGCTTCCGCAGCACGCATGTGAAGCAATTGCGCGCTGTAATTCCATTCGTACAGGGCTTCGCGCTGTTCCAGGCCGTCGTAGCACTGCAGGCGAATCAGCGGCCGACCGAGCGCGCGCGCCAGCGCCTGGGCCAGCGCCGTCTTGCCGACGCCGGGTTCGCCTTCGAGCAGCAGCGGGCGCTGCAGTTTGAGTGCGAGCCACGCCGCCGTGGCGAGGCGCCGGTCGGCGAAATAGCCTTCGGCTTGGAGCGCCTGTGCCAGCGCGTCGATGGACGCAGGCGCGAGAACCTGCGGGTCTGCGTTCATTTGCTATTGTTTAAATAGCTGCAAGCGCTTACTCAATAAGCGCTAGAGCCACATTTAGTTAATAAAATCTGTCTCACCACTGTCCCACCAGCAACCGCCGCGCAAGAGCCGCGCAAGAGCCGCCAACCGTTCGTCATACAGGCGCTGGCGGTGTCCCCCTTCCCGGCGAAGCCGAGAGAAGGGACTGAGGGCCTCGGCTCCAAGCCTGCCTGCGCAGGCTTGGACGGCTCCGAAGAGCTGCCGCGTCTGGCGGCCGCACCGAGGCGCGCAGCGCCTCAGGGGGATGACGCCATTTCTTTGACGGCCCGCTGCGTGAGCACGCTGATGAGCTGCGCGCGGTACACCGGGCTGGCGTGGATGTCGCTGCCCAGGTCCGACACGTCCACCTTCACCGCCGCCGCAGAGGCCACGGTAAAGCTCTGGTTCAGCGCAGCCTCCAGCGCACTCTGGCGGAACACACTGCTGGCCGCTCCCGTGACAGCCACGCGCACACCGCTGGCGGTCTGGGCCACAAACACGCCCACCAAAGCAAAGCGCGAGGCGCCCTGGCGAAACTTCTGGTACGACGCCTTGCGCGGGATGGGGAAGCGCACCGCCGTGATCAGCTCGCCTTCTTCCAAGGCCGTCGTGTACATGCCGACAAAGAAATCATCGGCCGCGATTTCCCTTTGGTTGGTGACGATGGTGGCACCCAGCGCCAGCGCGGCGCTCGGGTAGCAGGCCGCGGGGTCGTTGTTGGCCAGCGAGCCGCCCAACGTGCCGCGCGCCCGCACCTGGCGGTCGCCAATGTGGTTCGCCAGATCGGCCAGCGCGGGGATGGCGGCGCGCACCTCGGCGCTGTCGGCCACCTGCTGGTGGCGCGCCATGGCGCCGATGACGATGTGGTCGCCTTCCTTGCGGATGCCGGCCAGCTCGGGGATGCGGCCCAGGTCCACCAGCTGGCCCGGGTCGGCCAGGCGCAGGCGCAGCGAGGGCAGCAGGCTTTGCCCACCGGCAAGGGGGCGTGCGCCAGCGGCGGCCTGCGCTGCAGCGGCGGCGGTGGAAGTGGGCGCTTCGTAGGTGAATGCGTACATATCGGTCTCCTGTTAGTTTTCCTGTTGCGGCTGTAGAAGCTCGCAAGTCTTGGAACACGCGCGGGGCGCGCCAGCGGCCGCCGCGCAAGGGCCGCCCCGCCGCGCTGGCGGCGTCCCCCTAGAGGGGGAAGGCGCGAAGCGACTCAGGGGGTATTTCATGTTTTGGCGTTCTGGATGGCCTGCCACACGCGGTGCGGCGTGGCCGGCATGTCGAAGTCCTTCACACCCAGAGGTGCAAGGGCGTCGAGCACCGCATTGATGACCGCGGGCGGCGAACCGATGGCGCCGGCCTCGCCACAGCCCTTGGTGCCCAGCGGGTTGTGCGTGCACGGCGTGCAGACATGGCCGAGCTTGAACTGCGGGAAGTCGTCGGCGCGCGGCATAGCGTAGTCCATGTAGCTGCCGGTCAGCAGCTGACCGGTTTCACGGTCGTAGACACCGTTCTCCATCAGCGCCTGGCCGATGCCCTGCGCCACACCGCCGTGCACCTGGCCCGCCACAATCATCGGATTGATGATGGTGCCGAAGTCGTCCACCGCAGTGAAGCGGTCCACGCGCACCACGCCGGTTTGCGGATCAATTTCCACCTCGCAGATGTAGGTGCCGGCCGGGAAGGTGAAGTTGGTGGGGTCGTAGAACGCGGTTTCGTTCAAGCCGGGTTCCAGCTCCGTCAGCGGGTAGTTGTGCGGCACGTAGGCCGCGAGAGACACCTGGGCAAACGGGATTTTCTTGTCGGTGCCTTTGACTGTGAACTCGCCGCCAGCAAAGTCGATGTCGGCAGCGCTCGCTTCCATCAAATGCGCGGCTATTTTCTTGGCCTTGGCCTCGATCTTGTCCAGCGCCTTCATGATGGCAGCGCCGCCCACGCTGATCGAGCGCGAACCGTAGGTGCCCATGCCAAAGGGCACGCGGCCGGTGTCGCCGTGCACGATGTCCACGTTTTCCACCGGAATGCCCAGGCGCGCCGCCACCACCTGGGCAAAGGTCGTCTCGTGCCCCTGGCCATGGCTGTGCGAGCCGGTGAACACCGTGACGCTGCCGGTAGGGTGCACCCGCACCTCGCCGCATTCAAACAGGCCGGCCCGCGCGCCGAGGGCACCGGCAATGTTGGAGGGCGCGATGCCGCAGGCTTCGATGTAGCTGCTGTAGCCCATGCCGCGCCTCAAGCCCTTGGCTTCACTGGCGGCACGGCGCGCAGCAAAGCCCGCCACATCGGCCAGCTCCTGCGACTGCGTCATGCAGGCGTGGTAGTCGCCGATGTCGTACTGCAGCGCCACCGGCGTCTGGTAGGGGAAGCTGGTGATGAAGTTGCGCTTGCGGATTTCGTCCTGGGCAAGCCCCATGTCCCACGCACAGCGCGAGACCAGGCGCTCCAGCAGGTAGGTGGCCTCGGGCCGGCCAGCGCCGCGATAGGCATCCACGGGAGACGTGTTGGTGAACCAGGTGTCCACCTCAACGTACACCTGCGGCGTGCTGTACTGACCGGCGAGCAGCGTGGCATACAGGATGGTCGGCACAGCGCTGGCAAAGGTGCTGAGGTAGGCGCCCACATTGGCGTCGGTGTGCACGCGCATGGCGAGGAACTTGCCGTTCGCGTCCATGGCCATCTCGGCGTGGCTGACATGGTCGCGGCCATGCGCGTCGGTCAAAAAGGACTCACTGCGGTCGGCCACCCACTTGATGTTGCGGCCCAGCTTTTTTGACGCCCAGGTCAGGCACACGTCCTCAGCGTACAGAAAAATCTTGGAGCC
The DNA here is from genome assembly GCF_003008595.1 of Simplicispira suum. Lineage (GTDB taxonomy): Bacteria > Pseudomonadota > Gammaproteobacteria > Burkholderiales > Burkholderiaceae_C > Simplicispira > Simplicispira suum. Next base: position 421,741 of record NZ_CP027669.1, read on the forward strand.
AAAACCCCCGCCCACATCGGGCGCAATCACCCGCACCTTGTGCTCGGGCAGGCCCATGACAAACGCCGTCATCAAGAGGCGCTCAACGTGCGGGTTCTGGTTGCTGACGTAGAGGGTGTATTCGTCGGTGCCGCGGTTGTACGAGCCGATGGCGGCGCGCGGCTCCATGGCGTTGGGGATCAGGCGGTTGTTCACCAAGTCAAGTTTGGTGACATGGGCCGCAGTGGCAAACACCGATTCGACGGCGCCCTTGTCGCCAATCGCCCACTTGAAGCAGTGGTTGTCCTCGGCAATGTCGTGCAGGCCAGCACCGGCCACAGCGCCTGCAGCCGCATCGGCGACGTTGACGACCGCAGGCAGCACGTCGTAGTCGACCTCAACGCGCTCGGCGGCATCACGCGCCTGTTGCAGGGTTTCGGCCACCACCATGGCTACACCGTCGCCTACGTAGCGCACCTTGCCCTGCGCCAGGATGGGGTGCGGTGGCTCCTTCATGGGCTCGCCATTGGTACTGGTGATGAGCCAGCCGCAGGGCAGTCCGTTGATGTTGTCGGCCGCGACATCGGCCCCGGTGAACACGCCGATCACACCGGGGGCCGCTTTGGCAGCGTCGGTGTTCACACTGACCACCTTCGCGTGCGCGTGCGGTGAGCGCACAAACACAGCAAAGCTTTGCGCAGCCAGGACGATGTCGTCGGTGTACTGGCCAGCGCCGGTGAGAAAGCGGTAGTCCTCCTTGCGGCGGACCGATTCGCCGATGTGCGGCAGCTTGGAAAAGTCGGATGCACCCATGGCTTGTGTCTCCTTCGTTGGTGTCAGGCAGCCGAGGCAGCCATGGCCTGCTGGCCCTGCTGCACGGCTTTGACGATGTTCTGGTAGCCGGTACAGCGGCACATGTTGCCGTCAAGCAGCGCGCGAATCTCGGCTTCGCTTGCGCCGGGGTAGCGCTCCACCAGATCGACAGCAGAGAGCACCATGCCCGGCGTGCAGAAGCCACATTGCAGGCCGTGGCACTCTTTGAACGCTGCCTGCATGGGGTGCATGCTGCCGTCCGCCGTGGCCAGGCCTTCGATGGTGGTGATCTCGCAACCCTCGGCCTGCACCGCCAGCATGGCGCAGGATTTGATGGCGCGGCCATCGAGCAGCACCGTGCAGGCGCCGCACTGGCTGGTGTCGCACCCGACATGGGTGCCGGTGAGGTGGAGGTGCTCGCGCAGCGCGTGCACAAGCAAGGTATTGGCGGGGGCGTCGACACTGGCCGGCCGGCCATTGACGGTGAACTGCACAGGCATCGGGCTGTCTCCTGGTGGGGATGGCTGGAAGAGAAGGCTGCGCCGCCCGGCGCGCCTCTTGGCATGTTCTGCGTCACTCCACCCGCTCGCGCAGGTGATGCAGGACTTCCTCGGCCATCTTGTGTCCACCACCAGGCACTGTAGCTAGGGACAACCCTGAACCCAGCCGCGCTGCTTGGGGATATTCTCAATTTGAAACATGCTGCGCCGCAGCGTCTTCGCCTGGAACGCCGCTAGTGACGCCCCACCCTTCTCCGACCTTCGACCGCAGCGCACTGATTGCTCAGGCGCGCGACGCGGTGCTGGCGCGCGGCAGCGCGCAGCCACCCGGCATGGAACCCTGGATCACCCGCTCATGGCAGCGCTGCCTGCGCGCGGGCCGTACGCCGGAACAGGCGCTGACTTTTGACTGCGTCAGCGCCGCAGCACTGCGGCGCACCCACGACGAACACGCACAACTCCTGCGCGCCGCAGGCCCGGTGCTGGCGCACTTGGTGCATGCCATCGGCGGCATGGGCTACTTCGCGCTGCTGACCGACAGGCACGGCGTGGTGCTTGACGTTCAAGGCCCGGTGGATCACCGTGACCCGCGCGCCCACGCCATTGGCCGGGTCGGCATCGACCTGTCGGAGCGCAGCGTGGGGACCACCGCCATCGGCGCCGCGCTCACTGAGCTGCGCCCCGTGTGGCTACACCGCGGCGAGCATTTCTTTGACGCCAATGGCAGCTACAGCTGCGCTGGCGCGCCGCTGTTCGATCCGCTGGGCCATTGCGTAGGCATGCTGGACCTGACCGGTGTCGATGTCCCCGAGCGGCCCGAACTGCGCCACGTGGTCGCACGCTCGGCCCGGGCACTCGAGGACGCATTGCTGCAGCAGCAGCCGCACGCGCTGCTGCTGCGTCTGAACTGGCCCGGCGCCCAGCTCGGCAGCGAATCCGATGGTCTGATGGTGCTCGACGCCGATGGCTGCCTGCTCGGCTGCAACGGCGCAGCACGCCAGCTGGTTCCCATGCCGCGCAGCTTGTCCGGCCAGCGCCTGCACAGCAGCGACCTGCTGGCCCTCGACTGGCCGCGCCTGTTTGACGCCTCCGCACATGGCCAGTGCATCGAGCTGCCGCTGTGGTCCGGCCTGCGCCTGCACGCCATGGCCACGCGCCGCAGCGCCTGCACCTTGCCTGTCCGCCCAACGGCCACCGCTCCACTGCGAGAAACCGAGGCCGAATGGATCCGCAGCGCCGTGCGCGACGCGCGCGGCAACGTCGCCCAAGCCGCCCGTACGCTTGGCATCAGCCGCGCCACGGTGTACCGCAAGCTGGGGCGGAAAACAAAGGACTAAAGCGGCGCTGCGAGGCCATGAACCCACGGGGAAAATGGAGCTTCGCGCCCCATTCATGGGCCTGAGCAGCTACTCAACTCATAGCACCGTCAGCAGCTGCAATGGGTGCAATGCACCTACCTTGAGCGAGCAAAAAAATACGCCACCAGCAGCAGGGCTGCCCCTGCGAGGGCAATCCATCCCAGCCTGGGAAAGAGAGGCGCCCTGGCGACCGGCTTTTGCCGCTGCGGTGCCGGCGCTCGCGAAGCGCGGTCCAGCAGCATGGTAGGTGCGCCAGCGCGCTCGTCGGCGTCCATGTCTTGCGGCGCCGCGCGCAGTTCGGTCGGCGCGGCGCGGGGATACCGGCGGCGCAGTTGCTCGTCCAGCCGGCGAAAAAAATGTTCCGCCAAGCCTTGGGCCGCACCATCTACCAGGCGCGGATCAATCTTGGTGATGTTTCCATCCAGACTGACGTCTACGCTGTAGTGCAGTTGGCAACGCGGGTGGCCGGGCGCGTAGTCGGCCAGCGGAATAAGGCGGGCCCGCCCCACGCCCTTACCCGTGCCCGCCACGCCGCCGTCGCCTTCGAAGTGAACCTGGTAGCGCTCGGGCGGAAACCGATCGGCCAGCTGTACATTGGCCTGGAATCGGGGCGAGCCGGCACCCATCTTGAGGGCCAGATTCAAGGCGTAATGGTCTGTATCTACAGCTTCGAACCGGTCGCAACCCGGGATACAGGCTTTGAGCACATCGGGGTCATTGAGTGCGTCCCACACCTCTTGCGGGCTGGCAGCAAAGGCCCGGCGGGCTTCCATGTCCATGGCGGGGTTCTCCTAGGTTTTTTGTTCGGTGTTGGCGAACAGTCAGAGTGTCAGGCCTCTGCCAATGCCAGTACCACCGCATTTTCTTCCAGTATCAGTGCAATCCGGTTGCCCGAGCGCAAACCGCTGGCTGGGGGGGCAAACCCCACCATCTGCAAACCCGCCTCCAGTTCGGCAGACACTTCGTCGCCCGATGCGCCGCGCCGCACCCGCACCGCCTTGGCCGCAAGCGAGAAGCCCCCTGCTTGCCTTGGCTCGTCTGCCGACTCGCCGGCGGGCTCCTTCGCTCGCGCACGCTCCACGCGCACGGCCGTGGCCTTGCACAGCGCTTGCACCGGCAAGCCAATGCGCAAGCCGAGCAGCTCGGCGCTCTCACGTGTGACGCGCGATACCAGATCGGCTGGTGCAGACGCCGCCCGCTCGCTCAGCGCCAGATGCACACGCACGATCTGCCCCAGGCGCTCAAGCCGCTGGACCACGCAGGGCAATTGGTTGCGCATGCTGGTGCGTACCGCCAACCGCGCCAGCGCCGGCCCTGCGTGCGGCGCCGCTTGCCAGCGCGACAACACCTCCCCGCGCGCCCGCGCCATGGCGTCGGCGGCGGCCAGCAGTTCGTGACCTGCAGCGGTCAACGCCGCGCCGCCCCCGCCCGCGCCGCCCACGGCACGCGCCACCAGGACCGTGCCGGCGAGATTGGTCAGCGTGTCGATGGCCTGCCAGGCTGCCTTGTAGCTCACACCTACGGTGCGTGCCGCCTGGGAAATGGAGCCGCAGCTGCCGACCTCACGCAGGATGGCGATGCGCTTGTCGGTGGGCTCGTGGCCAAGAGCAGCGGGCAGGGCAAGGGGCGATGGCATAGACGCAATGGTGCCTGACGAAGGGGACTGCCAAGGGTAGCGGGTCCCTAATGCTGGCCTAAGACTTGACTTTGACAATCGCGCCGTCGTTCACCACCTGATCAAAGGCTGGAACTATGTCTCTCGACGCTGCGCTCTTCTTGGCGATCAACGGCTCGGCTGCTTCGCCGCATTGGTTGACGGCCCTGGCCCTGTTCGTCACCGACCGATTGCCGCAACTGATGGCCGGCGGCGCTGTCGGCATTTTTCTGGCGGGTGATCGCCGGGTGCGGTTGCGCGTGCTGCAGGTACTTGCCGCCATGGCCATGGCGTGGCTACTGGCACGGCTTGGCCAGCATTTCATCCCTGCCGATCGGCCCTTTGTCTTGGGGCTTGGCACGCAGTGGCTGCCGCACGCAGCGTCCCACGGTTTTCCCAGCAACCATGCGAGCGTGGTCTTCGGGTTTGCGACGGCCATTGCGCTGACAGCGGGGCGCTGGTATTGGGGATTGCTCGCCCTGGTCGCTGCCGTCCTCGTCGCCTGGAGCCGTGTCTATCTTGGGCTGCACTTCCCGTCGGACGTTCTGGCCGGCGCCTTGGTGGGCGCCACCAGCGCCTGGCTGGCCTGTCGCCTCGTTTTCCGACATTCAATATGGCACACCGTCGCCACGAGGCTCACATGATTACCACGCTGGTAGCTGCCACCACGCCACCGCATCCAGCGGCCGACGTTTCGCCACCCTGCGAAAGACGCTTCCACGCGGCGAATACCACGCAGACAGGCACGCTCGCTCTTGGCCAGCCTCGATCCCGCGAATCCGGCTCTGTCTCTTGCATTGTTCCGTCCCACAACGAAGCGAGGAATCTGGAGCAGTTGCTGCCCCGGCTGCGCGATACCCTTGCGGCTTGCGCACAAGCGTGGGAAGTGATTTTGGTGGACGATGGCAGCTCGGACGCCACCAGCCTGGTGCTTGCCAAATGGGCACAGACCCCGGGCTTTCGCGCACTGCTGTTGTCACGCAACTTTGGCAAGGAAGCGGCGCTCACAGCTGGGCTGGAGGCAGCACGGGGCGATGCCATCGTGATGATGGATGCCGACCTGCAGCATTCCCCCTCACTTCTTCCCATCTTCCTGCAGCATTGGCGCCAGGGCCGCGATGTGATCTATGCGCTGCGCGAGGACAGGCAAGACGAAAGCCCTTTCAAGCGCCTGGGGACGCGCCTGTTCTACAAGCTGGTCAATATGGCAGGACGATTCGAGGTTCCTGCCGGCGCTGGGGATTTCCGGCTCATGGACCGCGCCGTGGTGACCGCCCTGCTTTCGCTGCCAGAACGCAATCGGTTCATGAAGGGGCTGTACGCCTGGGTAGGCTTCGATGCCCTTGCGGTTCCCTACATGCCTGAGGGGCGGCTGCATGGCAAGACCGCATTCAACCCCTGGAACTTGATTCGGCTCTCGGTGGACGGCCTGACAGGCTTTACCACCTGGCCGCTGCGCGCCGTCAGTGTCATGGGCTTCGTGCTGGCATGCTTCGCACTGCTCTATGGCGCTTACCTCACCGCTGTCTATCTGCTGTATGGCCATGCGATCAGCGGCTGGACCACCATTGCGGTGGGGCTGATGGGGTTTTCCGGCATCCAGCTCCTCTCGCTCGGGGTGGTGGGCGAGTATGTCGGGCGCATTTTCGAAGAAGTCAAGGGACGCCCTATCTACGTCGTCAAGCGCGAACTGGGCCAGGGTTTGAGGAAGGCCGACTGATGCAGGCGCTGACGACCAAGCGGACGCCCAGCCCCACGGCCGTCACCTTGCTCGTGCTGGTCTGGCTGGCATGGACAGCATGGGCACGCCCCCTGATGCTGCCGGACGAAGGGCGTTACGTCGGTGTGGCATGGGAAATGCTGCGCTCGGGCGACTGGCTCACGCCCACCCTCAACGGGCTGCCCTACTTCCGTTGGTCCAGCACTTCGGCCAAGGGCTTGGCGCGTTTACCACGGCGGGCTTGCTTTACGTCGGCGCAGCAGGCGTGGCCGTGTGGCAGCGCCAGCCTGCCTCTCGCGAGGCCAGGGTCACGCGGCGTGACGCCCCCCGTTTGCTGTGCATGGCTATTTTGGGCGCTGTATTGGGACCAGTGGCACTGGCTTGGGGCTTGCAATGCACCAGCGGGACCAGCGCGTCTCTGATGCTCACGCTGGAAGCCGTCTTCACCGCAGTCCTGGCCTGGCGCATGTACGGAGAAACGATGGACCGGCGCGTGGCGACTGCGCTGCTGCTCTTGGTTGCCGGGGGCGGCGCACTGGTGTTCGAACAAGGGCGCGCGGGGGCAACCAAATGCTGGGGCTGCTGGCGGTTCTTGGTGCGACCGCAGCCTGGGGACTGGACAACAGCCTGTCGCGGGGTGTCGCCGAGCGCGACCCGGGCCAAGTGGTGCTGTACAAATCAGCGCTGGGCGCCACGGCCACGCTGTTGATCGCGCTGGCATTTGCCGAACCCCTGCCGCCATGGCGCGCAGCCTTGGCTTTGCTGGCAGTGGGCGCCACCGGTTATGGCCTGAGCCTGCGCCTGTATCTGCTGGCGCAGCGGACATTTGGTGCGGCCCGCACCGGCTCGGTGTTTGGGTTTGCACCGTTTATCGGCGCGCTGGGCGCGTGGGCCATGGGAAACCGCTCGGGCAGCTGGTTGCTGGCCGCAGGCGGGGCGCTGATGTTGCTGGGCGTTGCGCTGCATCTGCTTGAAGGCCACGACCATGAGCATGTGCACGAATGGCTGGAGCACGAGCACGCGCATTCACACGACGATGGCCACCATCTGCATACCCACGACCCGATGCCAAGCAAGCCGCACAGCCACAAGCACCAGCATGCCCCCATGCAACACGCCCACCCCCATGTACCCGATGCCCACCATCTGCACACCCACGGCTGAAATGGCTTGAGCCGGGCGCCTATACTTTCGCTATTCCAAATTTGAATAGCGCTACTGCGCTGCCACCGCCATGCATCTTTCGTTCCAACGTCTTACGCGCATCCTTGGCGCGCTAATCCTCACGTTCGCCAGCCTGCACACCGCCCGGGCCGACCAGGTGCAGGTAGCCGTCGCCGCCAACTTCACAGCGCCCATGCAGGACATTGCCGCCTTGTTCGCCAAGGACACGGGCCACAAAGCCGAACTTTCGTTTGGCTCCACGGGCAAGTTCTACGCACAAATCACCCACGGCGCACCGTTCGACGTCTTCCTTTCAGCCGACGACAAGACCGCCGGCCGGTTGGTGTCGGACGGCAAAGCCATAGGCACCAGCTTGATACCCTATGCGCTAGGCAGCCTGGTGCTGTGGAGCCCCACCGATGGCATGGTGGACAGCCAGGGCAAGATGCTGGCCACCGGCAACTTTGCGCATCTGGCGGTGGCCAACCCCAAGCTCGCGCCCTACGGCGCAGCCGCCCTGCAGACACTGGGCAAGCTCGGCCTGGCCGACAAGTTACAACCCAAAATGGTGATGGGCGAGAACATTGCGCAAACCTACCAGTTCGTGCACACCGGCAATGCGCAGTTGGGCTTTGTGGCGCTGTCGCAAGTGATGAAGGACGGCAGAATCGCCCAAGGCTCAGCCTGGCGCGTGCCGGCCGAGATGCACAGCCCCATTCGGCAAGACGCTGTGCTGCTCGAACGCGGTAAGGACAACCCGGCCGCGGCGGCGCTGATGCAATACCTCAAGAGCGATGCCGCGCGCGCGGTCATCCAATCCTATGGCTACGCGATCATTGAATAGCTGGCTCACATGCCCTTCAACGAAACCGACCTGCGTGCGATTGGCCTGACGCTGCGCCTGGCTGGCACGACCATGGCGCTGTTGCTGGTGCTGTGCACGCCGCTGGCCTGGTGGCTGGCGCGCACCCGTTCGCGCTGGCGCGGGCCGGTGTCCGCCGTGGTGGCGCTGCCTTTGGTGTTGCCGCCCACCGTGATTGGCTTTTATATGCTGGTGGCGCTGGGGCCAAGCGGCCCGCTCGGGCAGCTGACCACGGCGCTGGGCCTGGGCACCCTGCCCTTTACCTTTTGGGGGCTGGTGCTGGGTTCGCTGATTTATTCGCTGCCGTTTGCGGTGCAGCCGCTGCAGGGTGCATTTGAGGCCATTGGCGAGCGGCCGCTGGAAGCCGCTGCCACTCTGGGCGCCGGGCCGCTGGACCGCTTCTTCACCGTCGCGCTGCCGCTGGCGCGCGGCGGCTTCGTGACCGCCGCCATCCTGAGCTTTGCGCACACCGTGGGCGAGTTCGGCGTGGTGCTCATGCTGGGCGGCAACATTCCGGGTGTGACGCGCGTGATTTCCGTGCAAATCTACGACCACGTCGAGGCGCTCGAATACACGCAGGCCCACTGGCTGGCCGGTGGCATGGTGGTGTTCTCGTTCATCGTGCTGCTGGGGCTGAACCTCACGCGCCGCGCGCGCGTGCTCCCATGACTGCGCCGCACGCCGCTGCTCCCATGACTGCGCCGTGCGCGGCTGCTGCCATGAGCCAAGAGCCGGGCGGCATCGAAGCGCGCCTGGTGCTCAAGCGCGCCACGTTCACGCTAGACGTGGATTTGCAGTTGCCGGGGCGCGGCTTCATTGCCTTGTTCGGGCCGTCGGGCTGCGGCAAAACCACCTGCCTGCGCGCGCTCGCCGGCCTGGAGCGCGCCCGGCCGGGGCGGGTGCGCGTGGCGGGTGCCACCTGGCAGGACGACGCGGCCGGCATCTGGCTGCCCACGCACCAGCGCGCGCTGGGCTATGTGTTTCAGGAAGCCAGCCTGTTCGAGCACCTCAGCGTGCGCGGAAACATTGCGTATGCGCAAAAGCGCGTGCGCTCAACAGAGCGGCAGGAATCGGTGGCACTCGACCAGGCCGTCGATTTGCTCGGCCTCGGCGAATTGATGGACCGCCGCCCCGCCACGCTCTCGGGCGGCGAGCGCCAGCGCGTGGCGATTGCGCGCGCACTCGCTGCGCAGCCCCGCGTGCTGCTGATGGACGAGCCCCTGGCCGCGCTCGACGCTGGCCGCAAGGCCGAGTTGCTGCCCTACCTCGAAGCCCTGCAGCGCACGCTGGCGATTCCCGTGCTGTACGTCAGCCACGCGCTGGATGAAGTCGCGCGCCTGGCAACGCACATGGTGCTGCTGGACGCCGGCCGGGTGCGTGCCAGCGGCAGCGCCGAGGACTTGATTGCCCGCCTCGACCTCCCGCTGGCCCAGGGCGACGCGGCCGCCACGCTGATTGAAGGCAGGCTGCTGCGGCACGACAGCTCAGAACATCTCTCCACCTTGGCCTTTGCTGGCGGCGAGCTGCACGTCATCAGCACCACCGCCCGCGCTGTAGGCCAGCGGGTGCGTGTGCGCGTGCAGGCGCGCGACGTGAGCCTGACATTGGCGCGCCAGAGCGACACCAGCATCTTGAACATCGTGCCCGCCACCGTCACCGGGCTGCGCGAAGACAGTCCAGGCCAATGGATGGTGGCGCTGGACGCTGGCGGCACGCGCCTGCTGGCCCGCATCACGCAACGCTCGGTGCAGGCGCTGGGCATCGCGCCCGGCCGCGAGTTGTTTGCCCAGGTCAAGGGCGTGGCGCTGCTGGATTAAGAGACTTTGCTATCTAAAAAATAGCTGCTTGCGCACTATTCATAAGCGCTAGAGTCCAAAAACACTTGAAATTTATCAGCCACTGACGCCCTGCGGCTTACTTGTCCGCGTTCGGAAAGAACAGTTGCTGCCCATTGATTTGGTACTCGGCAATGCTGCGCTGGCCGGCGGCGGACGTCACCCAGTCCACAAACCTTTGCGCGTCCTTTTCCTTGACTTGAGGATGCTTGGCGGGGTTCACCACCATCACGCCATACTGATTGAACAAGCGCTTGTCGCCTTCCACCAGGATGGCCAGGTCGGCACGGTTCTTGAAGTTCAGCCAGGTGCCGCGGTCGGTCAGCACGTAGGCGCCGCTGCCGGCCGCCATGTTGAGCGCGGGTCCCATGCCGCAACCGCACTCTTTGTAGCCCGCGCCCTTTTCGGTGTCGGCCAGCTTCCAGTAACGCAGCTCGGCGGCGTTGGTGCCGCTCTTGTCGCCGCGTGAGATGAAGACGGCGTTGGCGCTGGCTATTTTCTTCAGCGCCACCGCCACGTCCTTGCCGGCAATACCTGCCGGGTCGGCCTTGGGGCCGACGATGACGAAGTCGTTGTACATGACCGGGTAGCGCTTGACGCCCCAGCCGTCGGCCACGAACTTCTCCTCCGCCACCTGGTCGTGCACAAAAAGCACGTCGGCGTCGCCCCGGCGCGCCATGTCCAGCGCCTGGCCAGTGCCAACGGCCACCACCTTGATGTCGATGCCGGTGTCCTTCTTGAACGCCGGCAGCAGCTGCGAGAACAGGCCCGACTGCTCGGTGGAGGTGGTGGAGGCCATGGTGATGGTGTCGGCCCAACTGGCCGTGCAAGCTACCAAAGCAATAGCTGCCAACCCTTTATGGATAAGCGTCAGGGGGTTAAAAGCCTTGATATTTTTCACAGAGTTTCTCCTTTGACGAACCAACGGGCGGCCTCTGGCAGGGGGCCGTTAAAGAAATCGTGCACGGGCAGGTCGACCAGCACCCGGCCTTGTTCCAGGTAGAGCACCCGCGTGGCCAGGCGCTTGACCTGGCCCAGGTTGTGGCTGCTGAACACGGTGGTGACGGGTTCTGACTGCGCGTCGCAAGTGGTGGGGCTGGCAAGCTGGGCAATCAGCGCTTCCACCTCGCGCTTGGCGTGCGGGTCCAGGCTGGACGTGGGTTCATCGAGCAGCAGCAGCTGCGCCTGCAGCGCCCAGACGCGCGCCAACGCCACGCGCTGCTGCTGCCCGCCCGATAGCGTGCGGCCGTTTTGCCGTGCGAGCGATTCGAGCCCCACGCGCTCCAGCGCCCGCAGCGCCTGCGTGCGGGCCTCGCGCCAGGCATGACCACGCAGCCACAAGGCCAGCGCGACGTTGGTCTGCGTACTGGCGCGCAGCAGGTGCGGGCGCTGGAACAGCATGGCTTGGCGGTGCGGCGCGCCATGCGCCAGCTCGCCGCTGGACAGGCGCTGCAGGCCGTGCAGCACGCGCAACAAAGTGCTTTTGCCGCTGCCGTTGGCGCCTATCAGTGCCAGGCGCTCACCGGCGTGCAGGGTGACGTTCACCGCCTGCAGTGCATGCAGCGCGCCAAAACGCACCCCAGCGCCCCGCAGGGTCAGGAGGGGCGCATGCGTCTGGATCAAGCCGCCGCCAAGGTAAGCGCCGCCGTACCGCTGGCCGCATCGCGCCGGCTGACCCAGCGCTGCAGCAGCGCCACGCTGGCATGCAGCGCCAGCACCACAGCCAGCAGCACCGTGCCCAGCGCCAGCGCCAGCGGCAGGTCGCCCTTGCTGGTTTCCAGCGCAATGGCGGTGGTCATCACACGGGTAAAGCCATCGACGTTGCCGCCGACGATCATCACCGCGCCCACTTCCGAGATGGCCCGGCCAAAGGCCGCCACCAGCACGGTGAACAAGGCCAGGCGCGTGTCCCAGGCCAGCATCAGGCTGCGCAGCAAGCGCCCGGCCCCGAGCGACTGGAGCTGCTCGCCGTAGGAGCGTTCGGCGTCTTCCACCGTCTGGCGTGTCAGCGCCGTGACGACGGGCAGCACCAGCACGGCCTGCGCCAGCACCATTGCCTGAAAGGAAAACAGCCAGCCCAGCCAGCCCAGCGGACCACTGCGCGAGAGCAGCAGGTACACCAGCAACCCCACGACCACCGAAGGCATGGCGAGCAAAGTATTCAAAACCAGCAAGACTGCGCCGCGCCCGCGAAAGCGCGCCACGCCCAGCCAGGCGCCCAGGGCGAGGCCCGCGCCAAAAGAGATTGCGCAGGCCGTGGCGCTCACCGCCAGGGAGCGGCCGACAATGCTCCAGAGCGCGGGATCAAAGCCGGCGATGAGCTGCAGCGCTTTCGCAAAGCTGGGCAACAAGGTGGACATGCGAGGGCGAACGGTGGGACGGACGGTGAGGCGATGCGGGCGTGCGCTATCGTAGGCGCCCTGCCCGCCATCAACCATATGAAACGCCGTGCATAGGATTCAGCTCCACTACACGCTCTCGCGCGATGCCGGCAATCGCCTGATCCGCAATCCGCTGCCCGAAATGCTTGCCGCCGTGGCGCAAGAGGGCTCCATCTCGGGCGCGGCGCGCGCGCTGGGTTTGTCGTACCGACACGTGTGGGGCGCCCTCAAGCGCTGGGAGGAACAGTTGGACGCCCCGCTCATCGTGTGGGGCAAGGGCCAGGCAGCGCAACTGAGCGAATTTGGCGAAAAACTTCTGTGGGCCGAGCGCCAGGCCCAGGCGCGTCTGGCGCCGCAGATTGCTGCATTGCACGCCGACCTGGAACGCGCCTTTGCCGTGGCCTTCGACGCCAACGCCCATGTGCTGACGCTGTATGCCAGCCACGACGACGCACTGGGCTTGCTGCGCGAGCATGCGGCGGCGGACAGCCTGCACCTTGATATCCGCTTCACCGGCAGCGTGGACGCCATTCGGGCACTCAACGAAGGGCGCTGCACCTTGGCAGGCTTTCATACGCTCGAAGGTGCCGCGCCGCTCTCGCAGACGGCGCGCACGTACAAGCCGCTGCTCAAGCCCGGCTTGCACAAGCTCATAGGCTTTGCGCGGCGAACGCAGGGCCTTATCGTGGCGCGAGGCAATCCGCTCGGCCTGCAGCGCCTGTCCGACGTAGCGGCGCACGGCGCGCGCTTCGTTCACCGCCCGCTGGGCACTGGAACACGGGTTTTGCTGGGTGACTTGCTGGATCGCGAGGGACTCAGCCCGGACGCGCTCGGCAGCTTCGCCCACACCGAAACCTCGCACGCTGCGGTGGCGCAGGCGGTGGCCTCTGGCGCGGCCGATGCCGGCCTGGGCATCGAGATGGCGGCGCACGCGCGCCATCTCGATTTCGTCCCGCTGGTGCATGAGCGCTACCACCTCGCCTGCCTCAAGTCCAGCCTGGACCAGGCGTCTACCCTGGCTCTGCGCACCGTGCTGCAATCGTCTGCCTGGCAGGCATGCATGGCGGAGCTTCCAGGCTACGCGCCAGCGCTCTGCGGCCAGGTGCTGGCCATGAGCGCGGTGCTGCCATGGTGGAACTTTTCGGCGCAAAAGCACGTTTTGCGCGCTACGCGTTAACCCTGATAGCTATGCTTTCAGTAGCAATGCGGGCTCACCAGGCCTAGGGAATACACCGTCACGCTGCTGTCAGCCTGCGCCTACAGTGCTTCGTAGAATCGCAACCGTTCAAAAAGTTACAGCGCGGCGTCGCGTCTGTCCGTTGCAAACCGCCAGCCCATCCCAGCATTCTTGGAGACTTCATGCAGGCATTACTCAAACTATCCAGAGGCATCGACTGGCTCAATGAGCGCGTCGGACTGGCCGTCATCTGGCTGATCCTGGCGTCCACGGTGATCAGCGGACTGAACGCCGTCGTGCGCAAAATTTTCAACTACAGCTCCAACGGCTTTCTGGAAATCCAGTGGTATCTGTTTGCTGCCGCCTTCCTGCTCGCTGCGGGCTACACGCTGCTGCACCGGGAGCATGTGCGGGTGGACGTGGTCTCCAGCCGTTTTTCGAAACGCACACAAATCTGGCTCGACGTGGTGGGCTTCGTGGTGTTTCTCACGCCCGTGTGCGCGGCCATCCTGTGGTTCGGCACGCCTTTCTTCCTGCAGGCCCTCGAGTCTGGAGAAATGTCCAGCAACGCCGGCGGCCTGATTCGCTGGCCGGTGTACCTGATGATGCCGCTCGGCTTTGCCCTGCTGCTGCTGCAGGGCTGGTCGGAGCTTATCAAGCGCGTCGCGTTTCTCAAGGGTCTGATTCCTGATCCAACCATCAAATCTGGCGAAAAAACGGCTGAGGAAGAACTGGCCGAATCCATCCGTCGCCTGGCCGAAGCCGCCAAAGGCAATGGCAAGCAAGCCACCCAAGCCGACTGAGCGGAGACACATTCATGGAATTCATCACTTCCAATATGGCCCCGATCATGTTCGCGGGCTTGATCGTATTTTTGCTGATGGGCTTTCCCGTGGCCTTCAGCCTCGGCGCCTGCGGCCTGTTCTTTGGCTTCATCGGCATTGAACTGGGCATGCTGCCGGAGGCGCTCCTGCAGGCTCTGCCGCTGCGGATCTACGGCATCATGCAGAACGACACGCTGCTGGCCATTCCCTTCTTCACGCTCATGGGCCTGATCCTTGAGCGCAGCGGCATGGCAGAAGATTTGCTGGAAACCATTGGCCAGCTCTTTGGCCCGGTGCGCGGGGGCTGGCACTCGCCGTGGTGTTTGTCGGCGCGCTGCTCGCAGCCACCACCGGCGTGGTCGCGGCTTCGGTCATTTCCATGGGCCTGATCTCGCTGCCCATCATGATGCGCTACGGCTATGACCGCCGCATAGCGACCGGCGTCATTGCCGCCTCAGGCACCCTGGCACAGATCATTCCGCCGTCGCTGGTGCTCATCATTCTGGCCGACCAGCTCGGACGCAGCGTGGGAGACATGTACAAGGGCGCATTCATCCCCGGCTTCATGCTCATGGGCATGTACACCGGCTACGTAGTGCTTATCGCTATTTTCAAGCCCAAGTGGGTCCCCGCGCTGCCTGCCGAAGCCCGGACCATTCGGGAAGACAACGGCAACAGCGGCCTGCCCTCGCTGCTCTTGCTGACCCTCGTGTCTGTGGGCGCTTCGCTCTACTTTGCACACCACATTGCAGACGTGCATACCTGGTGGACAGGCGAAGAGGTGACCAAGGTCGCCAAGGACGAAACCATCGTGGTGTCCATGTGCGTGGGGGTCGGGCTGGCATTCGTGCTGTCCATGCTCAACAAAATCACCGGTCTGGGGCTGCTCTCACGCATGGCCGAGCGGGTCACGTTTGTGCTGATCCCGCCGCTTTTGCTGATTTTCCTGGTGCTTGGCACGATTTTTCTCGGAGTCGCGACGCCCACCGAAGGCGGAGCGATGGGTGCACTGGGCGCCATCACCATGGCCACCGTGCGCGGGCGCCTGAACTTCAAACTGCTCAAGCAGGCACTGATAGCGACCACCCGGCTCTCCACCTTCGTGGTGTTCATCCTGATCGGATCCACCATCTTCAGCCTGGTGTTCCAGGGTGTGGACGGTCAGCGCTGGGTGGAGCATCTGCTTACCGGTCTGCCCGGTGGGCAGATTGGCTTCCTCATCCTCGTGAACATCATGATCTTCTTCCTGGCGTTCTTCCTGGATTTCTTTGAACTCTCGTTCATCGTGGTGCCGCTGCTGGCTCCCGTGGCAGACAAACTGGGCATCGACCTGATCTGGTTCGGCATTTTGCTGGCCGTGAACATGCAGACCTCGTTCATGCACCCGCCGTTTGGCTTCGCGCTGTTCTATCTGCGCAGCGTGGCGCCCGCAGTGGCTTACACCGACCGAGTGACCAAGAAGCTGATTCAGCCCATCACCACCATGCAGATCTACTGGGGAGCCGTGCCCTTCGTGCTGATTCAGGTGATCATGGTGGGTCTCATCATTTTCTTCCCCGGCATCGTCTCCAGTGGCCTGGACGAAAAGGAGGTGTATGACCTGGACAAGATTCGCCTGCAAATGGAGTCGCAGATGCGCAAACTCGACGCCCTGGACGCTGCGGCCCCAGAGCCTGCGCCTGGAGAACCTGCAGCCGCAGAGCCCGACGTGCCAGAAGACCCGATGAAGGCAGCGCTGGAGGCCATTCAGGAAGAGAAGAAATAAGACTGGCGACCATTTGCCAACGACAAGCCCCGCCTCGGCGGGGCTTTTTTGCGTCTGGCTGTCTCGACATCGTGGCTGCCTGCCGTCCGGCGGCGACCATGATGCCTAGGCAACGTTCCAACTGAAGCTAGAAAAGGCAGTTGGATGCTGCGCCCACCGGGTGGGCCAGGCAAGGCGCAAGGACCCGCAACGCCGCGGAGCGCGGCCAGTGTGGTGCTGGCGGGTGCATGGCGCTGTCACACCCTACAGGTAAGCGTCTACGAAGCCAACAAGGCCAATCACCATGCGGCGTGCCAGACGTTAACAAGCGATCAGCTGCTCAGCGTGAATGCACTGCGCAGGCGACACAGCACAAATGCCACGAGTGCGTCACGTCGACTCCCTCTCGAAATGGTGGGGCCAACAGAAGGCTGTCGACCCAGGCAGAGCGGGCGCATCCATGCTGGAGTGGCGAGGAGGCCCCGCAAGACAAGGTACAGCCCACTCCCACGGGCTTGCGCTTGGAGCGTTTCCAGCAAGCCCATAAAAAAATCCCGCACCAGGCGGGATTTTTCTTGAACGATTGCGTTTAGAGCTTCTGGCGCTGCATGAAGTTGTCGAAGGTGCCTTCTGCAAAGCGGAACCACAGCACTTGGTCGCGCTGGAAGTTCACGTAATCGGCGTGGATTTTCTTCCAGTCCGGGTTCTTGGCATCCAGTTCGGCAAACACTTCCTGCGACGCCTTGAAGGACGCATCCATGACCGACTGCGGGAATGGGAGTACCTTGGTCTTTGCGCCCACCAGTTGCTTGAGCGCGCCTGGGTTGCGAGAGTCGTAGCGCGCCTGCGTGGTGACGTGCGCTTCGTGAGAGGCGGCCTTGATGATGGCCTTGTTCTCGGCCGAGAGCCCGTTGAAAGCCTTGTCGTTGACGTAGAAAGAGAGATTCAGGCTCCCTTCCCACCAGCCGGGATAGTAGTAGAAGGGCGCCACCTTGTTGATGCCCAGCTTCTGGTCGTCGTAGGGGCCAATCCACTCCGCCGCGTCGATCGTGCCCTTTTCCAGTGCTTGGTAAATTTCGCCGCCGGGAATGTTCTGCGGTACACCACCCATGCGCTCGATGACCTTGCCGGCAAAACCGCCGACACGGAATTTCAGGCCCTTGATGTCGTCGGGCGACTTGATTTCCTTGCGGAACCAGCCACCCATCTGGGCGCCAGTGTTGCCACCGATGAAATCGATGATGTTGTACTGCGCGTAAAACTCACGCATGAGCTTCTGGCCGTTGCCGTCCACCATCCAGGCCGTGAGCTGGCGCGAGTTCATGCCGAAGGGAATGGCGCCACCGATGGCGAAGGCCTCGTTCTTGCCAAAGAAATAGTAAGGCGCTGTGTGCGCCATCTCGACGGTGCCGTTCTGCACACCATCGACCACGCCGAACGCGGGCATCAGCTCGCCGGCGGCGTGCACCGAGACTTCAAACTTGCCGCCAGACATGTCCTTGACGGCTTTGGAAAATACTTCTGCGGATCCGAAGATGGTGTCAAGCGATTTGGGAAAGCTCGACGCCAGGCGCCAACGCACTGCTGCCTGCGCATGCACTGCCGGTGCGACACCTGCCGCGAGCACCCCGGCGATGCCGGCATTTTTGATAAGGGAACGACGATCCATTGCTAGTCTCCTGTGATGAAAAAAGGTGCTGGCGGTGCTGCTGCGATGCCAAAAAAAAGCCGGCGTCAGGCCCGCACAGCTGCGGGCCCGAGACTCCGGCGGCTTGGAGCGATCAATGCAGTCATGGCCTGATCGCGACAAGAACTATGCTGGCTACAGCTTGACCGAAGTCATGTAGCTGTCGTAACGGAATTCCGAGAAACGGCCCCACAGGATCTGGTCGCGCTGGAACGCACGCATATCCTGGTGGATTTTCTTGAACTCGGGCGACTTGGCTTCGTGCTCGGCAAACACTTCCATCGAAGCCTTGAAGCCGGCATCCATGAGCTCTTTGGAAAACGCCTTGAGCTGGGTCTTGGCGCCGACGAGCTTTTTCAATGCAATGGGATTGAAGGCGTCGTACTTGGCGGTCATGTCGCGGGCGGCAACCGCCGTGGCGGCATCGACCATGGCCTGGAATTCGGGTGTCAGGGCCGCGTAGGCCTTGGCGTTGATGAAGAATTCCAGCTCGGCGCCACCTTCCCACCAGCCGGGGTAGTAGTAGTACGGGGCCACCTTGTTGAAGCCCAGCTTTTCGTCGTCATAGGGGCCGACGAATTCACAAGCGTCCAAGGTGCCTTTTTCCAGTGCCTGGTAGACCTCGCCTGCAGGCATGTTTTGCGACACAACACCGAGCTTTTGCATGGCTTCGCCGAACAGGCCTCCGCCCATACGCATCTTCAGACCTTTGAGGTCTTCAACGGTGTTGATCTCCTTGCGGTACCAGCCACCCATCTGCGTGCCGGTGTTGCCTGCGCTGCGGCTCTTGATGTTGTATTCGGCGTAGAACGCATCCATGAGCTTGCGGCCGTTGCCGTGCTCCATCCACGCGTCCATCTGGCGTGCGGTCAGACCAAAAGGCACGGCGCAGCCAAAAGCAAAAATGGAGTTCTTGCCAGTGAAGTAATACGGCGCGGTCTGCGCCATTTCCACTGTGCTGTTTTGAATGGCGTCGACCACACCAAAGGGAGGCATCAGCTCGCCAGCTGCGTGCACCGAGCATTCAAACTTGCCACCCGACAAGGCCTTGAGTGTTTTGGAAAATGTTTCGCCACTGCCAAAAATGGTGTCGAGCGACTTGGGAAAGCTCGAGGCCATGCGCCAGCGAACAGCCGTCTGGGCGTGCACGGCAGGAGCAACCCCTGCGGCCAGTACGCCGGCAATGCCGGCATGTTTGATGAGTGAACGACGATCCATAAAAACCTCTTGGTAAACGGGGTTGCAAAGTGCCGATCACGTGGCAAGTCTGCCGCGCGGCCCAGCCACTTTAGCAGCCATGGCGGAATTGTAAAAAGACGCTTTCCAGAGCCTTTGCGGGTTTTCCCGCGAAATCCCGCCGCAAGGCGCATGCCTTCAGGGTTTTGCAAGCTACGCAAAAAGTCCCTGGCAACCCGCCCCCACCGGGCGAGTGGGAATCTCAGGCGGCGCGCTCGCTGACTGAGAGCGCCACAGCGCCAAACCGTGTGCGCACCGACGCAGCAATGCCCCGCGCGTCGAGCCCCTGCAAGGACAGGAGTTTGGCCGGATCTCCATGCTCGATGAACACGTCGGGCAGGCCGAGCTGGAGCACCGGGCACTGCACCTCGGCGGCCGCCAGGGCTTCGAGCACCGCACTGCCTGCACCGCCCTGAATGCAGCCCTCTTCCAGCGTAACGAGCGCGTCGTGCTCGGTGGCAAGTTGCAACAGCAATGCCGTGTCCAGCGGCTTGACCCAACGCATATTGGCCACCGTGGCGTCGAGCTGTTCGGCGGCTTCGAGGGCCGGGTAGAGCAAGGTGCCAAACGCCAGGATGGCGATGCGCGGCAGACCCGCCGGGCGCAATGCGCCGCTGCGCGTGCGGCGGATTTCGCCCTTGCCATACGGCAGGGCGTCCAGTCCAGGTAGCGGCGCCACCCCGGCGCCGCTGCCGCGCGGGTAGCGTACGGCCACGGGGTTGTCTTGCGCGAAGGCGGTGGAGAGCAGTTGGCGGCACTCGCGCTCGTCGGCCGGGCAGGCCATGGCCAGATTGGGAACGCAGCGCACAAAGGCGATGTCGTAGGCGCCGGCATGCGTGGCGCCATCCGCGCCCACCAGGCCGGCGCGGTCGAGCGCAAAAACCACTGGCAGGTTTTGCAAGGCCACGTCGTGAATGAGCTGGTCGTAGGCGCGCTGCAGGAAGGTGGAATAGATAGCCACCACGGGCTTGACGCCCTCGCAGGCCATGCCCGCAGCAAACGTCACGGCATGCTGCTCGGCAATGCCAACGTCGTAGTAACGCTCAGGAAAGCGCCGTTCGAATTCCACCATGCCCGAGCCTTCGCGCATGGCCGGCGTGATGCCCACCAGGCGCTCGTCGTGCGCCGCCATGTCGCACAGCCATTGGCCAAACACCTGCGTAAATGTCTGGCGCGGCGGCGTGGCGGGCTTGACGAGGCCGATCTTGGGGTCGAACCGGGACGGTCCGTGGTAGGCCACCGGGTCGGCCTCGGCCAGCTTGTAGCCCTGGCCCTTCTTGGTGACCACATGCAGAAATTGCGGTCCTTTGAGCTCCTTGATGTTCTCCAGCGTGGGAATCAAGGAATCCAGGTCGTGCCCATCAATGGGACCGATGTAGTTGAAGCCGAATTTTTCAAACAACGTGGCCGGCACCACCATGCCCTTGGCTTGCTGCTCAAGGCGTTTGGCCAGTTCGAGCAAGGGCGGCACCGGGCGCAGCACCGTCTTGCCAACGTTCTTGGCGGCGGCATAGAACTGCCCGCTCATGAGCTGCGCAAGATAGCGGTTGAGCGCGCCCACCGGCGGGCTGATGCTCATGTCGTTGTCGTTCAGGATGACCAGCAGCTTGCAATCTGCCACGCCGGCGTTGTTCAGCGCCTCAAACGCCATGCCTGCCGTCATGGCGCCGTCGCCAATGATGGCGACCGAATAGCGCTCGTCGCCACGCCGCTTGGCGGCCAGCGCCATGCCCAGAGCAGCAGAGATGCTAGTGCTGGAATGCGCCGTGCCAAAGGTGTCGTATTCGCTCTCGGCGCGCTGCGGAAAGCCCGAAACACCCCCCAGCTGGCGCAGCGTTCCCATGCGCTCGCGCCGCCCGGTCAATATTTTGTGCGGATACGTCTGGTGGCCCACGTCCCACACCAGGCGATCGCGCGGGGTGTCAAATACGGAATGCAGTGCCACGGTAAGCTCCACGGTCCCCAGGTTGGAGCTCAAGTGACCGCCCGTCTTGGAGACGCTGTCGAGCACGAAGGCACGCAGTTCGTCGGCCAGGCGCTTGAGCTCGGGGCGCGAGAGGCGGCGCAGATCGGCCGGATCGTTCACGGTCTCAAGCAAGGGGTAGGCAGTCGTGGACATTCAATACTATATATTTAATAGCTTATAGCGCTTATCCAATAAGCGCTGGAGGCCATTTTTACTTCTAATTTGAGCGCAGCAGCACCATGTCTGCCAGCGCCGCGAGCCGTTCGGTATTGCGCAGGCCGGAGGCGGCCAAGCCAGCCAGCGCTTCGCCGTGGAGATTCTGCGCGCACTGCCGTGCAGCCTCGATCCCGAGCAAAGAAACGTAGGTGGGCTTGGAATGAAAAGCGTCCTTGCCAGCGGTCTTGCCCAGTGTGGCGGAATCTTGCGTCACATCCAGAATATCGTCCACCACCTGGAAAGCCAGCCCCAGCGCGTTGCCGTAGCAGGCCAGCCCGGCAAGCGCCGCTGCCCCAGGTGTGCCACAGGCGGCGCCCATCATGACGCTGGCGCGCAGAAGCACTCCTGTCTTGAGCTGGTGCATGTGGCGCAGCTGCGCTTCGTCCAATTGTTCGCCGACGCTGGCCAGGTCAATCGCCTGCCCGCCCGCCATGCCTGCGGCGCCAGCGGCGCGTGCCAGCAGCCGGCACAGCTGGGCCTGCACTGCGACGGGAATGTCGCTGCGTTCCGGCGTGAGCAGCTCGAAGGCCAATGCCTGCAAAGCGTCACCCGCCAGCAAGGCGCCGGCCTCGCCAAACTGCACATGAACCGTGGGTTTGCCACGGCGCAGCACGTCGTTGTCCATGCAGGGCATGTCGTCGTGAACCAGGGAATAGGCGTGGATCAGTTCCACGGCGCACGCGGCGCGCAAAGCCGCTTCGTCCAGCGCGGCACGCAAAGCCGCTTCGTCGCGTGCGGCATCGACGCCGGAGTGGCCCTCCCCCGCCACGGCCTCGCGCGCCGCCAGCACCAGCAGCGGGCGCAGGCGTTTGCCCCCGCCCTGCACGGCGTAGCGCATGGCCTGGCCCAGGTCGGAGGGCGCGCCTACGCCGACCCAATCCGAGAGCGCGGCCTCGGTGCGGGCAAGCTGCGCGGCGCTCCAGTCGGTCAGCGCTTGTCCAGGCATGCCGCTCATTCGGCCGTCCAAGGCTGGACCTTGCCGGCGTCCAGCAGCTTGATCTGGTCCTGCACCGCCTCCAGGCGCTCGCGGCAAAAAGCCAGCAGGGTGGCACCGCGCTGGTAGCCAGAGAGCAATTGCTCCAGGGGCATTTGCCCCGATTCGATGCGCGCAACCAGTTGCTCCAGCTCTTCCAAGGCGGCTTCATAGCTGGCGGGTTCGGCAATTTTGATTTTGGCCATGGGCAAGAAAAGGCAATCGGGCAGGCGAAGCCATTGATTTTAGGGCGAGTGCGCCATGTCAGCGCTCGGCTCGCCGCGTCGGAATACACGCAGCGCACCTGCGGACATTGGCATGCCGACCAATAACCCCACCATCTATAATCCCATTCATTCCCCAACCGGCACCCTGCCGGTTTATTTTTTTGCCCGGCCTTCGCATTGAATTGCCGTTTTCTGTTTCTCCCTGTGGGGAGTTGCGAACATGTCTGATTTAAGTCTTCGACTGCAGCAGGCTGGCAGCCAACTACCAGTTTCAAGCTACTTCGACGCAGCGCTGTTCGAGCGCGAGATGGCCACGCTGTTCCAGCGCGGACCGCGTTACGTGGGGCACCAGCTCAGCGTTCCGCAAGCGGGCGACTACCACGCCCTGCCGCAAGAGGCCGAAGGCCGGGCGCTGGTGCGCGCGCCCGGTGGCCAGGTGGAACTCATCTCCAATGTTTGCCGCCACCGCCAGGCCATCATGCTGGGCGGGCGCGGCAGCTTGCAGGAACACGCCAAAGGCAGCGCTGGCGGCAACATCGTCTGCCCGGTGCACCGCTGGACCTACAGCCCCAGGGCGAACTGCTGGGCGCACCGCATTTCAAGCACGACCCCTGCCTCAACCTCAAGAACTACCCGCTGCGCGAGTGGAACGGGCTTTTGTTTGAAGACAACGGCTACGACGTGGCGGCCGACCTGACAGAGCTTGGCCCGCGTGCCGACCTCGACTTCACCGGCTTCAGCCTCGACCGCGTCGAGCTGCACGAGTGCAACTACAACTGGAAGACCTTTATCGAGGTCTATCTGGAGGACTACCACGTCGGCCCCTTCCATCCGGGCCTGGGCAGCTTCGTCACCTGCGAGGACCTGCGCTGGGAGTTCGGCCGCAACCATTCGGTGCAGACCGTGGGCGTGGCCGACGGTCTGGCGCGCGCCGGCAGCCCGGTCTACGAGCGCTGGCACAAGGCACTGCTGGACTACCGCAGCGGCCAGGCGCCAACGCACGGCGCCATCTGGCTGACGCTGTACCCACACATCATGGTGGAGTGGTACCCACATGTGCTCACGGTTTCGACGCTGCACCCCATCGGGCCCGAGAAGACGCTGAACATGGTGGAATTCTTCTACCCCGAAGAAATCACTGCCTTCGAGCGCGAGTTCGTCGAGGCCCAGCAGGCCGCTTACATGGAAACCTGCCTCGAGGACGACGAGATCGGCGAGCGCATGGACGCCGGCCGCAAGGCCCTGTACCTGCGCGGCGACAACGAAGTCGGCCCTTACCAGAGCCCCATGGAAGACGGCATGCAGCATTTCCACGAGTGGTACCGCAAAGCCATGGGAGCCACCCCTTAAGCGGCTTGGCCGCTTAGGCGAACGGACCCAGTTTGCTCATTTTTAAATAGCTATCAACGCCCGTTGAATAGGCGCTGAAACAATACTTCACCTATATATTTGGCACCATGAAAGCTCTTTGGATGGTGCTTGCCGCCTTGCTGTTTGCCAGCATGAGCGTGTGTGTGAAGTACGCCTCAGCGTATTTCACCTCGGCCGAGCTGGTGTTTTATCGCGGCCTGATTGGCATGGGGCTGATGGCGTGGCTTGCGCGCTCGCGCGGCGTGACGTTGGCCACCCGTTACCCGCGCATGCACGCCTGGCGCTCGCTGGTGGGCGTCACTTCTTTGGGTGGCTGGTTCTTTGCCATTGCCCACCTGCCGCTCGCCACCGCCATCACGCTCAACTACATGAGCAGCGTCTGGATCGCCGCCTTCCTGGTGGGCGGATCGCTCATGGCCTGGCGCCCCTCGCCCGACACACCGCGACCACAGATGCACACCTCGCTGCTGCTGACCGTGTCGGCCGGATTCATCGGCGTGGTGCTGCTGCTGCGCCCCAGCATCGGCCAGGGGCCGGAGCAGGCGCTGGGGGGCATCGTCGGATTGCTGTCGGGCATGTGCGCGGCGCTGGCCTACATGCAGGTGGTGGCACTCTCGCGCCTGGGCGAGCCCGAATCGCGCACGGTGTTCTACTTTGCCGTGGGCTCGGTGGTGGCGGGCGGCGCGGTGGTGCTGGCCACCGGCTACTCGCCCTGGCCCGGCTGGCCGGCGCTGTGGCTGCTGCCGCTGGGCGTGCTGGCGGCCGGCGGACAGTTGTGTATGACGCTGGCCTACGCCAGCGCCCACAACCCCCGCGCCACGCTGGTGGTGGCCAACCTGCAGTATTCTGGAATCGTGTTTGGCGCGCTCTACGGCATGCTGCTTTTTGGCGACATGATCCCGCCGCTGGGCTGGCTGGGCATGGGGCTCATCATTGCCAGCGGCATTCTCGCCACCGTGCTGCGCGCACGCACCGTGGCGGCGCCGCCTGCCGAAGAACTCTGACGCACACGCTTTGCTTCCTATGGCCAAAATAGGGGCAAACCGAAATTTCTGCCTCCCGACATGCCCTACACCCACCTTATTTCCGCCAATCAACTGCAGGCCCTGCGCGCCAGCGGCACCGCCTGCATGGTGTTCGACTGCAGTTTTGACCTGGCCCAGCCCTCGGCTGGCCGCGCCGCATTCCTGGACGCCCACATCCCCGGCGCCGTCTACGCCCACCTGGACGAAGACCTGAGCGCTCCGCACGGCGCACCAGGCGCCGACGGCAGCGTCATCACAGCGCATGCGGCCGACCGGCCAATGTCAGGGGGGCGCCACCCGTTGCCCACACGCGAACGCTTTGCAGTGTGGCTCTCGAGCGTGGGTTTTTCCAACACCATGCAAGCCGTGGTTTACGACCGCAACGCGAGCGCCTACTGCGGCCGCCTGTGGTGGATGCTCAAGTGGGCGGGCCACGACGCTGTGGCCGTGCTCGACGGCGGCCTGCCGGCCTGGCGCGCTGCGGGCGGCGAGCTGGCCAGCGGCGAAGAACCGGCCCACTTTCAGGCCAGTTTTTATCTGGGTAAGCCGCTGCGCGAGCTGCGCACGGTGGACCAGGTGCAAGCGCGGCTGGGCCAGCCCGGCCAGACGCTGATCGACGCGCGCGCCGCCGAACGCTACCGCGGTGAAGTCGAGCCACTGGACCCTGTTGCGGGCCACATTCCAGGCGCCCTGAACCGGCCGTTTTCGCAAAACTTCCTGCCCGATGGCACCTTCAAAAGCGCCGAGCAACTGCGCAGCGAATTCTCCGCCGTGCTGGGCGACCGCTTGCCGCAAGGCGTGGTGCACCACTGCGGCAGCGGCGTCACCGCCAACCCCAACCTGCTGGCCATGGAGCTGGCGGGTTACGCACCCACCGCACTTTTTGCCGGAAGCTGGAGCGAATGGTGCCGCGACCCATCGCGGCCCGTGGAACGCGGCTGATTGCCTTGCCTGGCGCCAAGACAAAGCTCAGCGCAGCGGCCCTGCCAAGGTGTTCGCTTGCAGGCAGCCTGGCAGCACGCCAAGAGAGCGCAGCGAAGACCAGGGGAGTTTGATCGGCCGCTTTAGCGGCAGCAGCGGTACGCCAGTCCCACCGTGACACCGTAGTCGTTGGGTTTTTGCACGATGGGGCTGAGGCGCGCGTCGCCGCGCAGCTGGCTGAAACGAACGCCGCCAAAGACCACCCAGCGGTCAGTGACAGCGCTTTTGATCTCAATGCCCAAGTCGGTGCTTTTGACGCCGCCGCCAGGCGCGTAGGCCGCAAACGGCGTGCGCACCAGCGCGACGTCGGCCGGCACGCCAAAGAAACTGCGCAAATGGGTGGAATCAGCCACGGTAAAACCCGCAGCCAAGCCGATTTCGGTGCTCGGCGTAATTTGCCATTCGTACTGCAGCGTAGTCTGCAAGGTGGTGCCGCCCTTGCGGCCCAGCAGATCCTGGTTCAGTGAGCTGCGCAGGCTCAGTTCAGGCGAAAACATCCAGGCGGCAGACAGGCGCGCGCGCAGTGTTTTGCGCACATCGGGCAGGCCGTACAGCGGCGAATCGGCATCATGGGTCCGCCCGCCGCCAATGCGCAGTCCAGCGCTCAGTTTCAAGCGCTCGGCGTCCAGCAGGCGGGCACTGACGCCCGTGTAGCGTGGCTCCAGGTCAAAGTCGAGCAACGAGCCGCCCCCGCCGCTGCTGAGTGTGTAGCGGCCGATATCGAGCCCGATCACCGGGCGCAGATTGCTGCCACGCTTGTCACTGCCAGCGTAGTCCGGACCGTTGGATGCCGACAGACCCAGTGCCCAGGTAAAGCCCGACTCCCCTGCCGGCAGCGGCGCGGTGGGAGCTTGCTGAGCTGCCGCAGATACGGGGAGAAAGAGCGCCCAAAACAGCGCCGCAGCGGTTGGCAGAAAGAGGATTTTCATGGCCGCTATCATGCCCCGTCCCAGCGCACCCAGCCCATCAGCCACGTTGCAATGACGACACAGCCAAACGCGATGCGGTACCAGGCAAAAGGCACGAAGCTGTGGCTGCTGATATAGCGCAGCAGCCAGCGCACACAAACCCAGGCGCTCAAGAACGAAAAAACCAGGCCCACGGCAAACACCGGCAGGTCGTGCATCGACAGCAGCGCACGCTCCTTGTAGAGGCTGTAGACACCGGCACCGATCAGCGTGGGCATGGCCAGAAAAAACGAATAGTCGGTGGCCGCCTTGCGCGACAAGCCCAACAACATGCCGCCAATGATGGTGGCGCCGCTGCGGCTGGTGCCCGGCACCATGGCCAGACACTGCGCCAGGCCCACTTTGAGCGCGTCAAGCGGCTGCATGTCGTCCACCGAGTTCACGCGGGTGGCAATCGGTGCCCGCCGCTCTGCCCAAAGAATGACAAAACCACCCAGAATAAAGGTGCTTGCCACCACCAGCGGGGTGAACAAGTGCGATTTGATGGCCGCGCCCAGCAGCAAGCCGAGCACCACCGCCGGAAGAAAACCGATCAACACATTGAGGGCAAAGCGCCGCGCCTGCGGCTGGGTGGGCAGCGCTATCAGCGTCTGCCGGATCTTCTGCCAATAGACCAGGATCACCGCAAAAATCGCGCCGGTCTGAATCGCAATGTCAAAGACCTTCGCCTTGTCGTCGTCCATGCCCAGCAGCGCGCCGGCCAGAATCAGATGCCCGGTAGAGGAAATGGGCAAAAACTCGGTCAGCCCCTCGACCACACCCATGATGGCTGCCTTGAGCAGCAAAACTGTGTCCACGCGCACTTCCTTTGGCCACACGGACCCGATTTGAATGGCGAATTATCCCTTGGGATATCCCTTGCCGTCGGCAGCCGAAAATCAATGCCGCAGCGCGCAAGGTGCCTGGTCTCCAGTGCGCAGCGAGGCTGGACATGCAAACTTCAGGAACAGGCGCAAGACAACCCCGCAGCGCTCATGCTTCGATGCCTCCGGTGCGCTGCGCCAACAGGGCGTACAAGGCTTCGACCGGCATCGGCCGCGCAAGCAGGTAGCCCTGGAAATAACCACAACCATATTCAAGCAACAGGGCCCGCTGTTCGCTGGTTTCCACGCCTTCGGCAATGACCTCAAGCTCCAGATTGCCCGCCATGCCGATGATGGTCTGCACGATGACGTCGTCCGTCGGGCGCACCCCCAGATTGCGCACAAACGACTGGTCGATCTTGAGCTGGTGCAAAGGCAGTTTGGTGAGGTAGGCCAGAGACGAATAGCCAGTACCAAAATCGTCCACCGAAAAACGGATTCCGCGTGCACGCAACTGGTGCATGCGAGCCACGGCTTCCTCCACGTTGTCCAGCACCAGCGACTCGGTCAACTCCAGGGTGAGCAGATGGGCGCGGGAGCCCAGGCAGGCAACGGTCTCCAGAACGAGGTCAACAAAGCCCGGATGGCGAAACTGGCGCGCGCTCACGTTGACCGACAACTGCAGCCTCTCGCAAAGCGGATCGCTCTGCCACAGCAACAGTTGGGCGCAGGCCGTCTGCAGCACCCAGGTGCCGATGTGCACGATCAGATCGCTCTCTTCCGCCGCAGCAATAAAAGCCCCAGGGGGCACCAGGCCGCGCTCGGGGTGCTGCCAGCGCAGCAGCGCCTCGGCGCCCACCATGGTGCTGTCTTGGGCAAACTGCGGTTGGTAGTACAGCACCAGCTCGCTTTGCCGCAAGGCATTTTTCAGGTCCACTTCCAGTTGGGCACGGTCGCTGATGGCGGTTTGCATCTGCGGGTCAAAGAAGCACAAGCCATTGCCGCGCCGCGCCTTCACCTGGTACATGGCAATGTCGGCCTGACGCAGAAGCTCGGCGGCCGAGCATGCCACTTCGCCAAACAAGGTGGCCCCGACACTGCCGGTAATCTGGTGTTTGTGGCCCTGCAAGGAATAGGGCTGCTCCAGCGCCCGCAGCAGCTTCTCGGCCACCCGCTGGGCCTGCGCGGCGGCCTCTACTGCACCGCTGGAGAGGTCGCAGAGCATGATCACGAATTCGTCCCCGCCCAGGCGGGCCACGGTGTCGGCGCTGCGCACGCTGGCGCTCAGGCGCTGCGCCACCTGCAGCAACAGCTCGTCGCCGATCTCGTGGCCGCGCGTGTCGTTGAGCGTTTTGAAATGGTCCAGGTCCAGAAACAGCAGCGCCCCCAGCTGGCTCGAACGCTGCGCCCGTTCCGTGGCCTGGCCCAGGCGATCAAGCAACAGACGCCGGTTGGGCAACCCGGTCAGCGGATCATAAAAAGCCAGCGTCTCGATCTCGGCCCGTGCGCGGCGCATGTCGGTCACGTCGCTGTAGGTGATCACCATGCCGCCGTCGGGCGTGCGGTGTTCCATGATCTGCAGGGTGCGGCCATTGGGCAGCTGCTGCTCGTGCGGTCCATCCGAGTTCTGTTGCGCCAGAAGCCGGCGCTCGACCCAGGCGGCGCGTTCGGACGCAGTCGCCTGCGGCAGATGGTGGGCCACGGTGGCTTCAAGAATTTTGCGAAATGGCAACTGGGGGGCCATCACGCCGGCGATCCAGGGAAAGATCTCGTCGAAGCGCTGATTCCAATGCTGCACACGGTGCTGGTTGTCGAGCAGCACAAAGCCGCTGATCATTGACTCCAGCGCCTGGTCAAGCTGTATTTTGGACTGCGCCAGCGCCTGGCGCGCGTCGGTCATGCGCTGCACGTAGCGCGTAAACAAGGCGCCAGCAAGCAGTAGCAGCAGGGCAAACACGGCTGATACCGATGCCACCGCAATCGCCTCATTGCGCCACCCCGCCAGCGCTGCCTGGCGCGGGAGGCTGGCGGAAATCCACAGGTCGTCGTAAATGATGGAGCGCGCCAGCACCCGGCCGGGCAAGGCGCGCAGCCGCGTCGGCGTGTCCCAGCCGCCGCTCTCGCGCAAGACTTCTCGCAAGGGGGCCACGGGCTGCCGGCGTGTGCCGTCGGCAGTGTCCGGCACCGCCAGCAAAAGCGCACCGCTGCCGGTCTCCAGCGCCACTTCAAGCTGCGGAATCTGCGCGCCCTGCGTCAGCACCGACGCGAGCATGGAAACCGACACCTCGGCGACGGCCACCAACCGGGCGCCGCTGGCCGCGCGCAGGTGGCGGCCCATGTACACGACGTTCTCCGAGCTGGCAAAGCTGCGTACGGGTCCGCTGAAGACCAGCTCAGAGACGGCGGGCGCGAGCGCCTTCTCGATAAAACCGTCAGGCAGATGCAGCTCCAGCGCGGCCGCACGCGGGGTGGACGATGCCAAGACATGGCCTTGCGCATCCAGCAGCGCCACCATCCGCACCGCAAGGTTCTGGCGCGCCGTGCGTTGCAGCACAGCGCTCGCGGTGTCGGGCCGTCCCCAGTCCATGGCATCACCCGCAAAATCGAGCAAGACATCCGAGCTGGCGAGCAGCACGTCGACGCTCAGAAAAGCGCGATTGAGCGCAGCTTCGGCACCGGAAACATAGCGGGCCAGCTGCGTCTCGCTCTCGCTCAGTGCGATGTTGCGTGTCGTCTCAATCAGGGCAGAGGCAGCCACAGCCAAGGCGCAGACGAAAAATGCCGCCACACCCCATACGATGGAACGTATGCGCAAAGGCTGCACTGCCTTCATGGGCGCGTGACCGCCAGGCCGCGTGCCGGGCCGATCGTCTGCTGCCAGATCTCAGCGCAGCGCGGGCCACAGCGCTGCAACCACTGCGGCAGCACGGCCTTGACAAAAATCTCCTGGGTGCGCCGACGGTCTTCTGCCGTCGCAGGCACGATGACCATCTTGCCGGGCGTTCCGTCCTTGCAACCGGATGCACCGCTGTTGCAGGCCAGGCCCTGCGCGGTATCGCGCTCGGACTCCGCCCAGATCGCGCTCTCAAGCCGGGGAAGCTCGCGTCGCAGCATGCTGCGCAAATCCTCCGGCAAAGCCTCCCACGCAGTCCGATTGGCACCAAAAACGGCCATGCCCCAATTCAGTGGCAGTGCATACAAATGCGTGGTCAGCCTGGGCAGGCCCAGGGTATTGCCGGACATCGTGCCGGTGATTGCGCAGTCAATGGTGCCGGCTTCGAAACGGGCAACAATCTGGGAAAACGCCGTATGCACCGGTGTAGCGTCCAAGGCAGCGACAAAATCGGCCTGCCCGGCCGAGGACACGCGCACCCGCCGCGCCCTCAGATCGGCCAGATGCTTGATCGGCTGCTTGCAAAACAACATTTGCGCGGGATACACATAAATCGCCAGCGCCTCAATGCCATGTTCTTCGCGCAACGCACGCTCCAGGTACGGGCGAAAGACTGCCACGCTAGAGCGCAAACTGGCCATGTCGGGGTTGAGCCCCACCAGATCGGCCGCGCCATATTGGGGAACCTGGCCGCTGAGCGAGAGCAGAAAGGTGCCAAAAGGCACGACGCCCAACTCCAGCAGACGCAGCATGTCCGCCCCAGGCACGCCTGCGCGATCAAAAGGCACGATGGTGGCGCTGTAACGGCCGCCACTCAGGCGGGCCAGTTCGTGGTTCCAAAAAGGCTCCTCAAACCGCGTGAACTGAGCGACTCCTGCGAGGCCTCCGACGACGCGCAGCGTATACACAGGTGCGGACTGCGGCGCAGGCGCCGAAGCTCCAGCGGATTGTGCCCAGACGGGCCCCACCGACAGCGCAGTGAACACCAACAGGGCGGCGAACCGTCCAAGCCATGAGGCCATTGATCCGGGCTGGAGCAAAAAGCCCCAAAAGGCAGCAAGCATGGAGCCATTCTGCATGAAGGAGCCTCCTTTAGAAACAAGAACAGGACGTACGGCAACGCCCTGAACTGCGCTTAGAAAGCGCCTGGGTAGGCCCCGCCATCGGCCAGCAGGTTCTGCCCATTGATGTAGCCGGCATGCACGCTGCACAGAAAGGCACAGATGGCACCAAACTCGCCCGCTTCGCCAAAGCGACCGGCGGGAATGCTGGCACGCTGGGCCTGGCGGACGTCTTCCAGCGTCTTGCCACTGCGCGCTGCAGTGCCGGCAAAGGTGGCCGCCAGGCGGTCGGTATTGAACTTGCCCGGCAGCAGATTGTTGATGGTGACCCCGCGCCCGGCCACTGCGCTGCGCGCCGCACCGGCGACAAAACCCGTCAGCCCGCTGCGCGCCCCATTCGACAAGCCCAGGATATCGATGGGCGCCTTGACCGCGCTCGACGTGATGTTGACGATGCGGCCAAAGCCGCGCGCCGCCATGCCATCGACGGTGGCGCGAATCAGGGCGATAGGCGTCAGCATGTTGGCGTCCAGCGCGGCGATCCATGCGTCCCGGTCCCAATCGCGAAAGTCGCCGGGCGGTGGACCACCGGCGTTGGTCACGACCATATCGAAATCGTGCCCCGGCCCGCCGGGCACCGAAAAAGCCGCCTCGCGCCCGGCTTCGGTGGTGATGTCTGCAGCCACGGTCAGCACCCGGATTTTTGGCCGATTTAGGCCTCTAGCGCTTGCTGCTCCATCGTTTACAGCTATCAGTTCAGAAGCAGCTGCAGCCAGAGCGGCTTCACCGCGTGCGTTGATGACCAGGTTCACGCCCTCGCGCGCCAGAGCCTGCGCGCAACCCAGCCCCAGCCCCTTGCTGGCACCGCATACCAACGCCCATTTGCCCGCAATACCCAAATCCATAACAATCGCCTCGCTTCGCCATGTTTGGCATCCAATGATCATACGGGGGGTCCACTTGATGAAACCAGGCCTTATTTCGCGCGCAGGGCTCGCCGCACTGCTGGCAGGCGCCGCTTGGGCGCTGCCCGCCCTTGCGCAGCAAGACGGCTCGGTCATTCAGCGCGCCACCGAGCTGCGCGATGCGCCCGGTACCAGCGGGACCAGTCTGGGCGCCCTGGCCGAGGGCAGTGCCGTCGAGCGCACAGGCGAGCGCAAGGGCTCGTGGATCAAGGTGCGTACGCCGCAGGCAGGCAGTGGCTGGGTGCACATGTTTGACGTGGGCACGCGCGCCAGCGCGGCACCAGCGGCCGGCAACGCCGCCACCAGCGGCCTGCGCAGCCTGGGCGGTCTGCTCAGCGGCGGCTCGGGCACCACCACCGCCACGTCTACCGTGGGTATCCGCGGCCTGGAGGCCGAGGACATCGCCAATGCCCAACCCAACCTCGCAGCGGTAAGCCAGGCGGAGCAGCTGCGCGTCAGCGCCGACCAGGCGCAGCGTTTTGCCAGCCGCGCCTCGCTGCGCACGCACCACGTGGCGGCACTGCCTGAGCCCGCACGCCCCGCTTCGCCCGGCGCGCCGGCGGGGGGCTTCAGCCCGATGAACGAAAACATCAGCCCCAATTGAAGGTGATCACCATGTTTGTGCTTTTGCCTTCCCGCGCCTTGCGCGGCGCTCGCCTTGTCACCGCCTGCACCGTTCTGGCGCTGGCACCGAACCTGGCCCCCGCCCAGAACGTCATGAACCTGCTCAACTCCCTGGGCAGCAGCGTCGGCGGCGGATCGTCGCCAGGCGGTTTGCTTGGCACGCTTTCGGGGAACACCGCCGCGCCTGCAGCCCAGGGCGACGATCTCATCAGCTTGCTCACGCGCTCGACCGAGATCATTGACGAAGCCAGCGAAATCAAAATTGGCCGCCAGCTCGCCGCCGTGCTGCTGGGCAGCAAACCGCTGCATCCCGATGCCCGGCTGCAGGCCTACGTCAACCGGCTGGGGCGCTGGATCAGCCTGCAATCCGAGCGCCCCAACCTGCCCTGGACTTTCGTGGTGCTGGACGACAACGGCTACAACGCCTTTGCCGCCCCAGGCGGCTATGTGTTCGTGACCAAGGGATTGATCGACCGCTGCGCCGACGAGTCCGAGCTGGCGGGCATCCTGGCGCACGAAATCACCCATGTCACGCAGCGCCACCACCTGCAGGCCATGCGCAAAACGGCGCAGTCGGGGCTGCTGACACAACTGGTGGCTTCGCAAATCAAGACCAATGCCGTGGGCAACCTGGTGGCGTCGCAGGTGCTGGCGCTGGGGCGCAATCTGTACGCGCGCGGTCTGGACCAGGGCGACGAGTTTGAAGCCGACCGCCGCGGTGTGGCGCTGGCAGCGAGCAGCGGCTTCGATCCGTTTGGCTTGCCTGCCGCGCTTCAGGTGCTGCGTGCGGCCGCACCGGGCAATCCCATGTTCACCTTGTCGCTGGCCACCCATCCACCGGCCGAACAGCGCCTGGACCAATTGCAACTGGCCATGGGCAACCGGCTCGATGGGCTCACGGGCACGGCTCCGGTGACGGTGGCGCAGCGCCTGCAAGGCTCGGGCGGCGCGGCCCCAGCTGCGGCTGCGGCGGCGGGTGCAGCGGCGGTGGCCGCACCTGCCGCTACCGCAGAAAAGACCAAGCGCAACCGCAAGAAGAAATAGCGCCGGTCAGCGGCGCCCGGCGGGCGCGGCGCGCGCCGGGCCCGAGGCGCGCGAAAACACAAAAATTCCCGCAATCACCAGGGCAGAGCCCAGCGCCACACCCGCAGTGAACGGCTCACCCAGCAGCCAGACGCCCATCAGAATGGTAGCCATCGGCCCGACCATGCCGGCTTGGGAGGCCGCGCTGGCACCGATGCGCTCAATGGCCATCATCACCATCAACACCGGCACGGCGGTGCACAGGGTGGCGTTGAGCACCGAGAGCCAGATCACTTCGGGCGCCACCAGCGCCGCGCTCCAGGGCCGCAGCAAGGCAAACTGGAGCAGGCACAGCACACAGGCCACGGAAGTGGCCAGGCCCACCAGACGCAGCGAACCCAGGCGCTGGACCATCTCGCCGCTGTAGACCAGATACGCGGCGTAGCTCGCGGCGCTGCCCAGCACCAGCAGCGCGCCCCAGGCGGCGTCCGGGCCTTGGTGCAGGGCCTCCTGACCAAAGACCAGCGCCACGCCGCAATAGCTCACCAGCATGCCGAGCATCTGGCCGCGCCGAACGCCCCGGCCATACACGGCCCAGCCCAGCAACAGCACCAGCGTCGGGCTGAGGTACTGAATCAGGCGCTCCAGGCTCGCCGTGATGTAGGCCAAGCCGGCGAAGTCGAGAAAACTTGCCAGGTAGTAGCCCGAAAACCCCAGGCCGAGCACCCCCAACCAGTCGCTGCGGGTCAGCGCTGCCTTGCCCCGGCTGGCCCACCACGCCATGGCGGCAAACAGAGGCAGAGCAAACAGCATGCGGTACATGATGAGCGTGACCGCATCGACGCCGTAGCGATACGCCAGCTTGACGATGATCGCCTTGCCACTGAAGGCCACCGCGCCCAGCAGCGCCAAGCTGAGGCCAATTGCTCTGTTTTTTGTAGCTGCTTGCGCAGCATCATCAAGCGCTGGAGGCACTTTTTTATTCAATTTTTCAAACGAGCCAGAAAGGCGGGGGGAATGCCAGCGACCGTGCGGCTGGCAGCGTCGACAAACACCACGCCCACCTTGCTGCGCGCCACCTCACGGCCGCTGCTGCGCTCGGTCATGCAAAAGACAAGATCAAAGCCGTATTTGTTGAAATCGCTGGGGAGCATTTGCACCCGCAGGGTCTCTCCGTGAAAACCCTCGGACTTGTATTGCGCCACGATATCGCCCACTACGATCGCCAGGCCTTCCACGCTCGACTCGCGGTAGCCGAGTGATTGGAAGAATCGCACCCGCGCTTCGGACACCAAGGTCAGCAGCTGGGCGTTGTCCAGGTGGCCGCCCTGGTTGACGTGGCTGATATAAATCTGCATGTCAGTTTCAAAGCTGAAACGCTCGGGAAGCTCAAAAACGATGCGTGGCATGTGAATAAAAATCAGAGCTTGGGGTGGAATACGCGTTGGTGCAGCTGGCGCAGCGACCACCACACCGACAGCGCCACCACCGGAATCGCCAGCGCCGCCGTGGTTTCGGGCGCCAGCGGCCAGCCAAGCTTTTGCCCGCCCTTGGCGAGGTAGCTCACCAGACCGACGATGTAGTAGGTAATGGCGGCCACCGACAGGCCCTCCACCGTCGATTGCATTTGCAACTGCAGGTCCTGGCGCCGGTTCATGCTGGCCAGGAGCTGCTGACTGCTTTGCTGCTGCTCGATCTCGACGCGGGTGCGCAGCAGGTTGCTGATGCGCGAGACGCGCTGGGAAAGCGCCTCCTGCCGCCGCGAGGCCCAGGCGCAGGTGCTGCGCGCCGGACTCAGGCGCCGCTCCATGAATTCGGCGATGGTCTGCATGCCCGCCAGGCGCGACTCGTGCAGGTCGGCAATGCGCCGGTCCACCAGCTCGAAGTAGGCGCTGCTGGCGGAAAAACGCGAGTGCGTGGCGGCAAACTGGCTCTCCACCTTGCCCGCCAGCCGGGTCAGGCGGTCCAGCAGTTCGGCTTCGGCGTTGTGGTCTGCCGTCCGTATGGCGTCGGCCAGTGAGGCCAGTTCGCGCTCGGCGCTGGCCAGAACGGTGGAGGCATCGCGCGCCGCCGGCAGACCCAGCAGTGCGGCCATGCGGTAGGTTTCAATCTCCAGGAGCTGCTGCACCAGCCGGCCCAGGCGCCGGGGCGTCATACCGCCGACGAGCAACACCATGCGGGCGCAGCCATCGGCGTGCAGCGCAAAGTCGGTATAGACCTCGCCGTGGCCGTGGGCGACGGTGGAGGCCACCAGCGTGTCTTCGTTGAGCACATGGCCCACCAGGCTGGTGTCGCCGAAATCGCTGTTTTCAAGCACCCACAGGTTCAGGCTGCACAGGCATTGGCCCGGCAGTGCGGCCAGCCAGTCGAGCGGAATGACGTTGGCCACACCCGTGGGCTCGCGCTCGCCAAAACCCTCGGTGCGCAGCGCCGTGGTGAAGGTCCAGGCGACAAATTCGGTGTGCAGTTCCCAGCGCACGCGAAACGCGCCCAGATCCATGCGCAGATGGGTGGTTTGCGCGTCGGGCAGGGGTGCATGGTGGTCGCGCAAGAGGCTGGCGAGGTGGGCCCGGCTGGCCTCGCGCATGTCTGCGTCGGCCAGCATCACGATGTGCAGGCAGGCCAGCGGCGCCTTGACGGCCTCGGGCGGGCGGGCATGCACTTCGTTGTGCAGCGCGGCGCGCTGAGGATGGTTGACAAGCTGCCTCACGGGTGCGGTGCGGGTGGAGAGATTCATGGGCTGCGAAAAGCGGGTGGTGTGGGCCGGTCACAGACCACGGTTGCGCTGACGATGGCGCAAGCGCGCGCTGCGCATTGTGCCGGTACTTAGTCAGGCGCCGTGTGGGCGCAGGCGCTGTGCGCCGCGTGGTCCAGGTGTTCGGCCAGCAGCGCGCGGGTGACGCCATTGGTCCAGCCAAAGCCGTCCTGCAACGGGTACTCGCCGCCGCCACCACCGTGCGAAGCGTCCGCATGGAGTTCGCGCAGGGCGTACTTTTCCACCAGCTTGCCCTCGGCCTGATAGACCTCGGCCACGGTGCTGAGCCAGCGGTGGGCGATGTCACGGGCCAGCTCGGCGTGGCCGTAATTTTGCAGGCCGCGAATGCCCATCCACTGCAGCGGCGCCCAGCCGTTGGGGCGGTCCCACTGCTGGTCGCTGCCACATTCGGTGGTGGCCAGGCCGCCAGGCGCCAGCAGGCGCGCGCGCACCGTGGCTGCCATGGCTGCGGCTTGGTCGGGTTCGGCCAGGCCGACAAAAAGCGGTGTCAGGCTGGCGGCGGTCAGGCAGCTGCGGCGCGCGCCCTTGCGCCAGTCGTAGTCGAAAAAGGCGCCCTGCCCGGCGTCCCAGCACAGCGCCAGCAAGGCTTGTCGGCGCGCTTCCGCCTGGGCGGCGTACTCGCTCGCCGCTGCGGCGTCGCCGGCGTCCTGGCACAGCCGGGCGAGCGTGGTTTCAAGCTTGTAGAGAAAGGCATTCAGATCGACCGGCAAAATCTCGGTGGTGCAGATGGCGGTCAACGAACGCGCCGAAGCCGCGCGCTGCGGTTGCTGCGCTGGGGCTTCGGGCGCAGGCGCGGGCGCGGCTATCTGGCTGAGCCAGCGGCTGCTGAAGTCCCAGCCCGACTCGGCGGCGGCGCGCAGGTTGCGGTAAACCTCCTGCGGCTCGCGCTGGCAGGCGCGCGCGGTGGCCACGTCTTCCAGCCAGGACTCTTCTCGCGGCGTATCCCGGTCGTCCCAGTAGCGGTTGAGCAGCGCGCCGCCGGGCAGGCGCACCACACGGCGTGAGGCTTGGGCCCTGGGGCGTTCATTCGCGTCCGACAGCTCGTGGGCACCGGCCATCCACCACGCGTACTCCTGCTGCAACTGGCTGCGGTGGTCTGCGGCCTGGGCCGCGCCGTGTTGCTCGGCGAGTTCCAACATCAGCACAAACAGCGGCGGCTGCGAGCGTCCCAGGTAGTAGCTGCGCGTACCGTTGGGCACATGGCCGTAGGTGTCGATCAGGTAGGCGAAATTGCACACCATGTCGGCCAGCAGATCGGTGCGGCCGCTTTCGGCAAGCCCCAGCATGGTGAAGTAGGAATCCCAGTAATACAGTTCACCAAAGCGCCCGCCCGGCACCACATAGGGCCGGGGCAATGGCAGGATCGATGCATTGGCTGGGTGCGTACTTGGGTGGCGCGTGAGCACCGGCCACAGCGCGTCGATGTGGGTGCACAGCGGCTGGCCGGGGACCGATTCGTACTCGGATTTGGGCGGCCGGGTGGCGCGAAAATGCGCGTGTACAAAGCCCGTCAGATCGAAGTTCGGCCGATGGTGCGCCTGGCGGTAGGCTTCCAGAATCGCGGCTGGATCCGAAAGCGGAACGCAATCGACAAAGGTCTTGCTGTCGTCAAACACGCCGCCGCTTTGCACCGCGACGAACAACTCCTGGTAGCGGTCTGCGGGAGAGAGAGCGTCGGGGCGCGCCGCAAGCGCCGCCTGTTGTTCGCGCTGCGTGCGCGAGCTGGTGCAATGCGGTGGCTGAGTGCCCATCACCATGCCCGGCGCCTCATCGCAGCTCCAGCGGCGGGGTGGCACTCAGCACTTCTTCCAGCGTGGTCAGGCCCTCGGCCACACGCAGCGCGCCGGCCAGGCGCAAGGGGCGCATGCCGTCCACCACGGCCTGTCGGCGCATCCCGGACAGCGAGGGCTCCTTGGTCAATTCGCGTTTGAACTTCTCGCTCACCGTGAGCAGTTCGTACAAGCCCATGCGGCCGCGAAAGCCGGTCATGCGGCAATCCACGCAGCCCACCGGTTTGAAGGGCCGGTAGTCGCCCGAGAGCTTCCAGGGCTTGACGGCCTCGGCCAGCGCCTCCTGCGAGGCGGCCTCGTCGGGCTCTTTGCACTGCTTGCACAGCGTTCGCACCAGGCGCTGGGCGAGCACGCCCAGCAGCGTGGCGTGAATCAGGTAGCTGGGAATGCCCAGCTCGACCAAGCGCGTGATGGCGCTGGGCGCATCGTTGGTGTGCAGCGTGGAAAACACCAGATGCCCGGTGAGCGCCGCCTGCACCGCCATGTCGGCGGTGGGCAAATCGCGGATTTCGCCCACCATGATGATGTCCGGGTCCTGGCGCATCAGGGCGCGCACGCCCTCGGCAAAGCTGAAATCGAGCTGGGGCTGGGCCTGCGTCTGGTTGAAGCTGGGCTCGATCATTTCGATCGGGTCTTCCACCGTGCTGACGTTGACCGCCTCGGTGGCCACGCGCTTGAGCGTGGAATACAGCGTGGTCGTCTTGCCCGAACCGGTGGGGCCGGTGACCAGTATGACGCCGTGCGGACGTTTGATGAGTTCTTCCCAGCGCTTGGCGTCGTGGGGCGTAAAGCCCAGGGCGTCCAGGTCTTTCACCGCCGTGTCGGGGTCGAAGATGCGCATCACCATCTTCTCGCCAAAGGCCGTGGGCAGCGTGGCCAGACGCATTTCGACTTCGTCGCCGCGCTGGTTGCGCGTCTTGATGCGGCCGTCCTGCGGCCGGCGCTTTTCCACCACGTCCATGCGACCCAGGAGCTTGACGCGCGCCACCATGGCGCTCATCACACCCAGCGGCATCTGGTAGACCGGGTGCAGCACGCCGTCGATGCGAAAACGGATCACGCCCTGCTCGCGCCGGGGCTCCAGGTGAATGTCGCTGGCGCGCTGATCAAAGGCGTACTGCCAGAGCCAGTCGACCACCCTGACGACGCCCTGGTCGTTGGCATCGAGCTGCTTGTTGCTCTTGCCCAGCTCGACCAGCTGCTCAAAGTTGCTGGTGGCCGATTGCCCGCCCGACTTTTGCGCCGCGCGCACCGATTTGGCCAGCGCAAAGAACTCGGCGGTGTAGCGGTGGATGTCCAGCGGATTGGCCAGCACGCGGCGCACCGACCGGCGCGCCTGGCGCTCGACCTCGCCCACCCAGTCGGTGATGAAGGGCTCGGCCGTGGCCACAACCACTTCCTTGAGACTCACTTGCACCGGCAGCACCTTGTGCCGCTCGGCGTAGGTGGCGCTCATGGTGTCTGCCACCTTGCCCACGTCCACCTTGAGCGGATCGATGCGCAGATAGTCGAGCCCAACGCGCTTGGCCAGATACTCGGTCAGCATTTCGATGTCGAGCGGCTTGCCGTCACTGGCGCGCGACATGGCCACGCTGTCGAGCCGCACCAACGGGTGCTGGCTGCTCTCAGCCTGCGAGCAGCGTGCGATGGTTCGCGCGGCTTCCTCTTCGCTGATGACGCCGTCCGTGCGCAGCCACTCGACAATGCGCAACCATTGCAGCGGGCCGATGGGGCGATCTGTCCTCGCGACGAGGGTGGCTGCGTGGACAGATGCGTGCGTGGATGCGTGCGTGGAGGTCATGGGCGTATTTTGCGGCAGGCTGGACGGGGCGTCTGGTTACAGCCGCACCGGCCGCAGCCCGCGCACCCAGCGCGCCGTGGGCAGGCCCCAGCGTGCCTGTACGTCGGCGCAGCGCTCGGCCTGCTCGCCGCGCTTGAAGCGCGTGGGCGTGCGCTGGGCCAGCACCACGGTGTTGCCTTCGCGCGTGGGCTTGAACGCCCAGAGCGCATCTTCGCCAAAGACCGAGGCCATCTTCTCCAGACTCTGCACGAAACTCGATGTGCGACCGAACAGATTGACCGTCATGATGCCGTCTTCGGTCAGCAGCGCGCGGCAGTCGGCGTACGCGGCTTCGCTATCGAGTACCGGGGCGGAGGCGTCGTCGTCGTACAAATCAACCGCCAGTGCGTCCACCGTGCCCTGCCACATCGCGTTTTTGATTTCCTCGCCCGCATCGGCGAGCACCACGCGCAGCTTGGGTCCGTCGGGCGGCAGCTTGAACCAGGCACGGCAGACCGCCAGCACCTGCGGGTTCAGCTCGATGGCCGTGGTGCACAGGCGCAGCTTCTTGTGGCAGAACTTGGTGATGGCGCCGGCGCCCAGGCCAAGCTGCATGGCATGGCGTTCGCGCACGCTGGCGGGGTCCACAAACAGCAGCCAGGCCATCATGCGCTGGATGTATTCCAGCTCCAGATCAAATGGCGCGGCGATGCGCATGGAGCCCTGAATCCAGGGCGTTCCCAGGTGCAGGTGGCGCACCTCGCCATCGTCGGAGACGCTGACTTCGGGGAGTTCGGCAGGGGCGGTAGAGCGGGATTTGGTGGAAACCATCAGCGAAAATAATAAATCAGATCAGGTCATAAGCAGCAAAGACAGCGTGCCAGGCCGCGCATTTGCGCTCAAAGCTCCAGGCGGCATGGGCCGGGCTGGTGGAAGGAAGGCGGTGGCTGGCAATCGGCGGGGCCTTGCCGCCCGCAAGCGCCACTTGCACCGCCGGCGCATGCCGCGCACTCTCGCCGCCATTGTGGGCGATGGCCGCCAGGTGCGGGCACTGCGCCGTGATGCTGGAAAAATCGTTGCGCTCACCGTGGCGGATGGCGGCGTCGAGACTGCCGCTGCGCTCGCAGGCGGCGTACACATCCCACAAACCCAGGCCGTGCGCCAGCAGCCAGGCGCAGCGCCCGACATAGTCGTGCGCGCCGGGCTGCGGGTGCTGGGGCCACAGGGCAGCCAGCAGCGGCCAGAACTGGTTGCGCGGGTAGGCGTAGTACTGCCGGGCGCGCAGCGACGCGGCGCTGGGGAAGCTGCCCAGCACCAGGAGCACGGTGTTTGGCCCCACCACCGGAGCCAGTCCGGTGTGTACCGCAGGCAGCGCGTAGGGGGGAAAATTTTTTGCTACAACATTCATAGCTTATTGCGCTTTATTCATAAGCGTTACAGGCCATTTTTTATCAAATTTTCGAGCTTCGGCAAGGCGGCTTGTGCATTGCGGCAGGTTTGCTGCGCCAAGGCCTCGGGCGTCTCGCCACGCAGCCCAGCCAGCAGTTCGGCGATACGCGGCAGTTCGCCCGGCTCGTTGCGCGCCTGGGCCTGGCCATCGGCCCGCTCGGCGGCGGTGCGGTAGAGCCAGTGCGGCGCAATATCGGGGGCATCGGTCTCCATCACGATGGCCTCGGGTGGCAGCGCCTGCGCCAAGCGGCGCACCTGCAGCGCGCGGTCAAAGGTGAGCGTTCCGCCAAAACCCAATTTGAATCCCATCGCAATGAACTGGCGCGCCTGCTGCTCGCTGCCATTGAAAGCGTGCGCAATGCCGCCCGGCACCGGCAGCTCGCGCAAGGCCTTGAGCACCCGGTCCACCGAGCGGCGCACATGCAGCAGCACCGGCAAATCAAAGCGCCGCGCCAGGCGCAGTTGCGCGCGCAGCAGCGCCTCCTGGTGCTCGGCGTCGAGTTCGGGAACGAAGTGGTCGAGGCCGATTTCGCCCACTGCCACCAGGGCTGGATCGCTCCGGCCCGCCTCCAGGGCGAATTCGAGCGCCTGCAGATCGGCCTCGCCCGCACCGGGCGAACACAGGGGGTGGATGCCCAGCGCATAGCTGTCGCCATAGCGGTGCGCCAGCGCGCGCACCGCGTCGAAGTTGTGCACGTCCACGGCCGGAATGACGATGTGGCCGACACCGCGCTCGTGGGCGCGCTGGCGCACGGCGTCTACATCGTGCGCGAACTCGCGCGCGTCCAGGTGGCAGTGGGTATCGATCCAGCGGGGCATCGCAAACATCATGCCGCAAGCGGCTGCGTGGGCGCCCTGAACGTGCTACCTTGGCGCATCCCCCGTGCGCCGGCTCTGGCAATCACCATGTTTCACGGCCTTCTTCATTCCCTTGGGCAGGCGCTGGCACGCTACCTGTCGCAGCCGCACAGCAGCATTCAGACCGGCATGCCCACCGATCGCAGAGCGCTCGCGCAGCAGCTGCGGCCGGGCGATGTGCTGCTAGTGGAAGGCAACAGCCGTGTCTCCACCGTCATCAAGTATTTCACGCAGTCCACCTGGTCGCATGCGGCGTTCTTTGTCGGTCCACAGCTGGGCGGATGCAACGCACTTGGCGAGCCGTATCTGCTGATCGAGGCCGACATGATCGACGGCGTCTGCAAGCGCCCTTTGTCGCACTACGCCACGTACCCGACGCGCATTTGCCGTCCCGTCGGCTTGAGCGCCACCGACCTGCAGCAAGTGCTGCTTGAGATCACCAGCAAGCTCGGTGCCCAATACGATCTGCGCAACGTGTTCGACCTGGCGCGCTACTTTTTGCCAGCCCTGCCAGTGCATGGGCATTGGCGACGGCGCCTGCTCGCGCTGGGCAGTGGCGACCCCACACGGGCGATTTGCTCCTCATTGATCGCCGAGGCCTTCCAGAGCGTCAACTACCCGGTGCTGCCGGCCATCACGGCGGAGTGCCATCAGGATGCGCAGCGCCTGCACGCAGTGATGGAGACGATCTACCACATCCGCAACAGACGCTTGTTTGTACCGCGCGACTTTGATGTCTCGCCCTATTTCGACATTGTCAAACCGGCACTGGCCGAAGGTTTCGACTTCCATCGCATGCACTGGGAGGCCGAGGACGTTTCGGTTTCTGTTCAGGCCTCGTCGCCTGCGGAAAGCGCAAGCAAGCGTTCGACCTGAGCCAACCACTCCTGCACGCTGACATGCCGTCCCCGCTCCAGGACCAGTTTGCCGTCCAGATAGAAGCGCAGCACCGGCAGGCTGAACACGCCTTGCTGGGCACAGACGCGGGGTGCCTCTGCGCAATCGACATAGGCCAACGCGACCTGCGGGAAATGCTGCGCCATCTCGCGCTCAAGGCGCGGACGCAGCACCTGGCAGACGCCGCAGTGGGCGCCGCCAAACAGCAGCATCGCTGCCGCAGCGTGGACATGTTTCTGTAGCGCTTGCTCGCAGGAGATGGCGTCCATCGCGCCCACCTCAGTGCGCAGCCGTCTTGGAAAACAGCTGAATGACCGCCACGCCCGCCACGATCAGCGCCATGCCGATACCGGCTGCCCAGTCGATGGACTGTTGGTACAGCACGTATCCCGCCAGGGTGATGAGCACGATGCCCAAGCCCGACCAGATGGCGTAGGCGACGCCGATGGGCATGGTCTTCAAGGTGAGCGACAGGCAATAGAACGCCGCGCCGTAGCCCAGCACCACGATGGTCGAGGGCAGCAGGCGCGTGAAGCCCGCGCTGGCCTTCAGCGCCGACGTGGCCACCACTTCGGCCACGATGGCGGTGCTCAGAATCCAGTAAACGCTCAC
Source organism: Simplicispira suum (assembly GCF_003008595.1). Lineage (GTDB taxonomy): Bacteria > Pseudomonadota > Gammaproteobacteria > Burkholderiales > Burkholderiaceae_C > Simplicispira > Simplicispira suum. The sequence continues at coordinate 465,933 of NZ_CP027669.1, forward strand.
GCCGCGCACCTCAAGCTGGGACGCCTGCGCCTTGCACCAGCCGCCCCGCCACCAGGCGCAGCACCCGGTCGCAGCGCGCGGCCAGGGTTTCGTCGTGCGTCACCATGACAAAGGCGGTGCCCTGCTCACGCGCCAGTTGCAGCATGTGCTGAAACACGCCTTCTGCCGTGCTGCGGTCGAGGTTGCCGGTGGGCTCGTCGGCCAGCACGCAGGCGGGCTTGGTGACCAGCGCGCGCGCAATTGCCACGCGCTGGCGCTCGCCGCCTGAGAGCTCGGCCGGGCGGTGCTGCACGCGCTCACGCAAACCCACCTGGGCCAGCATTTGCGCCGCCTGGTGCGTGCATTCCGCGTAGGGCAGGCGGCGGATGCGCAGCGGCATGGCGACGTTGTCGAGTGCGCTGAACTCGGGCAGCAGGTGGTGGAACTGGTAGACAAAGCCCAGGTGCTGGTTGCGCAATAGCCCCTGCTCAGCCGCGGAGCGCTGCGCCAGGTTCTGGCCCAGCAGTTGCACGCTGCCCGACGTGGGCGCATCGAGCGCGCCCATCAGGTGCAAGAGCGTGCTCTTGCCCGAGCCCGAGGCGCCAACGATGGCCAGGGTCTCGCCGGCATGCACGTCCAGATCAACACCTTGCAGCACGGTGACGTCCAGCCGTCCCTCGGTGAACCGCTTGGTCAGGCCGCGCACCTGCAAAACAACGTCATTTTTCACGGCACTCATCTCAGTTATCCATAGCATGACAGTGGCGCTCGCCAGGCCAGGGCAGCCGCGCAAGGGCCGCCCCGCCGCGCTGGCTGCGTCCCCCTGCCCGCATTGGGCAGCAATGCGAGAGCGGGGGCTGAGGGCTGCGGCTCCAGACCTGCCTGCGCAGGCCTGGACGTGCCCGAAGGGTTGCCGCTTCTGGCGGCTGCGCCGAGACGGGCAGCGTCTCAGGGGGGTGTTGCTCACTCATAGCGCAGCGCCTCCGCCGGGTTGACGCGGCTGGCGCGCCAGCTCGGGTACAGCGTGGCGACAAAGGACAGCACCAGCGAGATCAGCGCAATCGGCAGGATGTCGGACTGCTGCGGTTCGCTGGGCATCTTGCTGATGAGGTAGATGTCTTTGGGCAAGAAACTTGCGTGCAGCAGCTGCTCGATGGCCGGCACGATCACGTCGATGTTGTAGGCAATGCCCAGGCCCAGCAGCAGACCCGCCAAAGTGCCGATCACCCCCACCATGGCGCCCTGCACGACGAAGATGCCCATGATGCTGCGCGGGCTGGCACCCAACGTGCGCAGGATGGCGATGTCGGCGCGCTTGTCCTGCACCGTCATCACCAGGGTAGAGACGAGATTGAACGCCGCCACCGCAACGATCAGCGTCAGGATGATGAACATCATGCGTTTTTCCAGCTGCACCGCCGCAAACCAGGTGCGGTTTTGCTGCGTCCAGTCGCGAATCAAGAGGTTGCCGCTGAGCGTTGCGGCGAGCTGCTGCGCCACATCGCGCGCCTGGTGCAGGTCCGAGAGGCGCAGGCGCACACCGGTCGGACCTTCGAGGCGGAAGATGCGCTCGGCGTCCTCGATGTGCAGCAGCACCAGCGCCGAGTCGTATTCGTAATGGCCCGAGTTGAAGGTGCCGGCCACCGTCATCTGCTTGAGGCGCGGCACCACGCCGGCCGGCGTCACCTGGCCGGACGGCGCAATCAGCGTGACCAGGTCGCCCACCTCCACGCCCAGGGTGTGCGCCAGCTCCACGCCCAGCACCACCTTGAACGCGCCCGGCGCGAGCTGCGCCACGGCCGCCGCGTTGGCGCTGGCCAGGTCGGTCACCTCGGCCTCGTGCGCCGGGTCGATGCCGCGCACCAGCGCGCCTTTCATGTCTTCGCCACGCGCCAGCAGCGCCTGGGCGGACACGTAGGGCGCCGCGCCAACCACCTGCGGATTGCGCCGCGCCTCCTGCATGGTCAACTGCGGGTCGGCCATGGCCGCGCCGCCGGGCGCAAAGATTTCAATGTGGGAGACCACGCTGAGCATGCGGTCGCGCACCTCTTTCTGAAACCCGTTCATCACCGAGAGCACGATGATCAGCGCCGCCACGCCAAGCGCAATGCCCAGCATGGAGACGCCCGAGATGAAGGAGATGAAGCCGTTGCGGCGCGTAGCACGACCGGCGCGCGTGTAGCGCCAGCCCAGCGCAAGTTCGTAAGGGATTTGCATGAAGGCGCGATTGTGCCCCGGCGCACAATTGGGGGCATGTCGGACACTACCCATTTGCTGGTGCCCTGGGCGGCCACCAGCTCCCCTGGCAGCGACCAGGCCTGGCAAGGCCTGGCGCTGCCGCAGCTCGAACGCCTGATCAGGCAACTCACCCCGCTGGCTCCCGATGTTCAGGAAGAAGCGTGCTTCTCACCCCCGCACGAGCGCGCGCTCGGCCGCGCGCTGGGCCTGGGCGACGCGGATGGCCGCATTGCCTTCGCCGCGCTGCACGCCGCACAGACCGGCCTGGCCAGTGCCGCCAAACCAGGTGACGGCTGGGCCTTTGTGACGCCCTGCCACTGGCAGGTGCGCACCGACCACGTCACGCTCTCGGACCCCCAAGCCCTGGACTTGGGCGAAGAAGAGTCGCGCGCACTGCTGGCGCTGATGGCGCCCTGGTTCGCCGAGGACGGCATGGCCCTGCACTACGAACAGCCGGGGCGCTGGCTGGCGAGTGGCCCGCTGCTGGCCCAGGTGGCGACCGCCTCGCTCGACCGCGTGCTGCAGCGCGACGTCCGCGCCTGGCTGCCGCCGGAGGCCGCCGCCGCACCCCTGCGCCGCCTGCACAGCGAAATGCAGATGCTGCTCTACACCCACGCGCTGACCGACGCCCGCGAGGCACGCGGCCTGGCGCCCATCAACGCCTTCTGGGTGCATGGCTCGGGCGCCCTGCCCGCACCGCTGCCGGCCAGCCAGCCGCCGCAAGTGGTGGAGTCGCTGCGCGGCCCCGCCCTGCGCGAGGACTGGGCCACCTGGCGCAGCGCCTGGCAGGCGCTGGACGCCGGCCCCGTGGCAGAGCTGGCAGCGCGCGCCGCAAAGGGCCAGCCGGTGCAGATCACGCTCTGCGGCGAGCGCGGCGCGCTCTCGTGGCGCAGCGCGCCGCGCAGCCTGGCGCAGAAAATTTCAAGCTTTTTTGGCCGCCAGCGCTTATCCCAATTGCGCGAGCAGCTATGAACATTGTAGCAAGGCAAGTGCCGCCACGCGCCGCCTGGGCGCTAGAGCAGGCGGGGGTGCACCCGCTGCTGGCCCGCCTGTACGCGGCGCGCGGCGTGCTCAGCCACGACGAGCTGGACGACGGCCTCTCGCGCCTGCTGCCGCCCGCCGGCCTCAAGGGCATCACCGACGCCGCCCGGCTGCTGGCCGACGCCATCGCCGCGCAGCAGCGCATCTGCATCGTCGCCGACTACGACTGCGACGGCGCCACCGCCTGCGCCGTGGCGCTGCGCGGCCTGCGCCTGCTGGGAGCACTGCACGTCGACTACCTGGTACCCGACCGCGTGGTGGACGGCTACGGCCTGACCGCGTCCATCGCCCGTCGCGTGAAAGAGCGCGGTACGGACCTGCTCGTCACCGTGGACAACGGCATTGCCAGCGTGGACGGCGTGGCCGAGGCCAAGGCGCTGGGGCTGGCGGTGCTGGTCACTGACCACCACCTGCCGGGCGAGCAGTTGCCCACCGCCGACGCCATCGTCAACCCCAACCAGCCCGGCTGCAGCTTCGAGAGCAAGGCGATTGCGGGGGTCGGCGTGATGTTTTACGTACTGCTGGCGCTGCGCAGCGAATTGCGCGCACGCGGCGCGTTCGACAAGGCCACGCAGCCGAGGTTGGAGCCCCTGCTGCCGCTGGTCGCCCTGGGCACCGTGGCCGACGTGGTGCGGCTGGACGCCAACAACCGCCGTCTGGTCGCGCAAGGGCTCAAACGCATCCGCGCTGGCCACGCACCCGCAGGGATTGCCGCGCTGTTTTCCGCAGCCGGCCGCCGGATGGACGCGGCCACCAGCTTTGACTTTGGCTTTGCCCTGGGGCCGCGCATCAATGCGGCCGGGCGCCTGTCGGATATGTCGCTGGGCATCGAATGCCTGCTGACCGACGACGCGGGCCACGCCGCGCGGCTGGCCGCCCAGCTCGACGCCATCAACCGCGAGCGCCGCGAAATCGAGGGCGGCATGCGCGAGCAAGCGCTGCTGATGGCCGAAAACCTGTTTGCGGAAGGGGAGGAACCGCCACCCGCCGTCAGCGTGTTTGACCCCGATTTCCACGAGGGCGTGGTCGGCATCGTCGCTTCACGCATCAAGGACAAGCTGCACCGCCCTACCTTTGTGTTCGCCAACAGTGGCGCGCCGGGTGCTGAGGGCCAGCTCAAGGGTTCGGGCCGCTCGATTGCCGGCTTCCACCTACGCGACGCGCTGGACCTGGTCGCCAAGCGCCACCCTGGCGTGCTGCTCAAGTTCGGAGGCCACGCCATGGCGGCGGGCTGCACGCTGGCGGCTGGCCGGTTCGCGGTGTTCGAGCAGGCGCTGGCGCAGGTGGCGCGCGAATGGCTGGACGCCGCCGCGCTCACGCGCCGCATCGACACCGACGGCACGCTGGCGAGCGAATACTGCCGCGCCGACCTGGTGGACACGCTGCACCGCGAGGTCTGGGGCCAGGGCTTTGCCCCGCCCACCTTCAGCGAAGAGGTCGAGGTGCTGAGCCAGCGCCTGGTGGGCGAAAAGCACCTGTCGCTCAAGCTGCGGCACCAGGGCCGGCCGGTGGACGGCATCTGGTTTGGCCACACCGACCCGCTGCCGGGCCGGGTGCTGCTGGCGTTTCGGCTCGACGTCAACGAGTGGAAAGGCGAGCGGCGCGTGCAGTTTCTGGTGGAGGGCGCCCAGCTTTAAAAAGCTGCTGGCGCGCCCATCAGAAGCTTTCCCAGTCGTCTTCCGCCGGTGCTGCAGCGGGGCGCTTGGCGGGCGGCGCAGCGATGCGGGCTGGGGGTGCAGCGCGTGCGCCGGCTGCACTCGGCGCGCTGGTTGCCGGGCCCGTTTTGGCTTTTGCCGGGCCGGAAACTGCGGGCCGGGCGGCAGAGGCGGCTCCCAATTTTCCCGGAGCCGTGGCTGCCTTCAATGCCGCAGGGCGGGCGGGCGCTGGCGCGCTGCGGGGCAGTGGTGCACGAGGCAGCGGCGCCTGGGCGGATGCCAGCGCCACAGCGCCCACGTTGAACACCGACACCACGCCAGTCAGGTGCTGGGCCTGATCGCGCAGCGCCGTCGCTGCCGCAGTGGACTGCTCGACCAAGGCCGCATTCTGTTGCGTCATCTGGTCGAGCTGCGTCACAGCCTGGTTGACCTGCGAGATACCGTCGCGCTGCTCGGTCGACGATGCCGTGATCTCACCAATCAAATCGCTTACCCGCTGCACGCTGGCAACGATCTCTTCCATGCTCTGGCCTGCTTCGGCCACCTGGCGGGAGCCGGTTTCCACGTTTTCCACCGAGGCGCCAATGAGCTGCTTGATCTCCTTGGCGGCATCGGCACTGCGCCCGGCCAGGCTGCGCACTTCGCTGGCCACCACGGCAAAGCCGCGCCCCTGCTCACCCGCGCGTGCCGCTTCGACCGCCGCATTGAGCGCCAGAATGTTGGTCTGGAACGCAATGCCATCGATCACGCCGATGATGTCGGCGATCTTGCGGGAACTGTGGGTGATTTCTTCCATGGTGCTCACCACCTGGCCCACCACCTGACCGCCGCGCGTCGCCGCCTGCGCGGCGTTGGCAGCCAGCTGGTTGGCCTGGCGCGCGGTGTCGGTCGATTGCGTGACGGTGGCGGTGAGCTGCTCCATGCTGGCCGCCGTTTGCTGCAAATTGGCGGCTGCCTGCTCGGTGCGCGACGACAAGTTCTGGTTGCCACTGGCGATTTCCGATGACGCAAGCGACACCGCATCCACCCCGGTGCGCACGTCGCCCACCACGCTGCGCAATTTCACTGCCATGCGCGAGAGCGCACGAAGCATGTGCCCAAATTCATCCTTGCGCGCAGGGTGCAGCTCGCGCGTAAGGTCGCCTGCGGCAATGGCGTCGATCAAGCCACCCGCCTGCTGCAGTGGAACGGTGATCGAACGCACCAGCTTCCAGACGAGGAAGAGAAATAGCAGGATCAACACAGCCGTTGCCACCAGGCCTTCGATGGCGTGTTGCGTGCGACTCGTTTCGGCTTGCGCAAGCACGGCCTCGCCATGCTTTTCCAAGACGCTGACAAATTCATCCTGCGCCTTCAGGAGCTTTCCCACCAGCGGCGTCAATTGCTCGTCGGCGTAGTTCTGCGTCGCCACACCGTCGCCGGCGCCTTTGAGCTCCCAGGTCTTGGCGGTGGCATCCGCCACCGCCTTGCGGGCTGCCAGCACCTTGTCCAGGGACGCTTTTTCCTCTGGGTCTTTGGCGCTGGCGGCAATGGAGTCCTTGAGGCTTTCGATGCCTCCGGCAATCTCTTTCAGCCGCGCGTCGTACTGCTGCGCCAACACCGAATCGGTGGTCACGGCGCCGCCCATCACCATGGTGACCGAAGTCTCGGTGCCGCCGCGCCAGCGCACCGCCTGGGAAATCCGGTGTTCGATATCCATCACCGACTCCACCGCCTGCGCCATGGCGCGGTTGGTGCGGTATTGCTGAAGACCGGAAATCGCCAGCATGACCAGCATCAGCACCAGAAACATGCCCCAGAGCTTGCGAGACACACGGATATTGTCGAAATGCATGGGATTCTCCCGATCCAGTCAGCACAGTAGCCAAAGCAACCAGATGAATCACATCTGGAAACACATCGATAACGGCTTGAGCCTACTCCTCCCTGGAGCGCGCTCCGACAGGCGCAGCTCAGGACAAACCCGTAAGATGAGCGGGTGACTTCCTACAAAAACGCCGACCTGCACTGCCATTCTGTCGTCTCCGACGGCACCCTCACGCCCGAATTGCTGGCCGCACGCGCCCACGCCAACGGGGTGGACCTGTGGGCGCTGACCGACCACGACGAAGTAGGCGGCCAGGCACGCGCCCTCGCCGCCGCCCAGGCGCTGGGCATGGCCTACCTGAGCGGGGTCGAGATATCCGTCACCTTCGCCGGCACCACGGTGCACATCGTCGGGCTGGGGTTCGATCCGACCAACCCGCAAATGGTGCAGGGCCTGGCGGCGACACGCGGCGGGCGCAACGAGCGTGCGCGCGACATGGCCGAGCAGCTCGCCGCCGTGGGCATTGCCGGCGCCTATGAGGGCGCGCTGCGCTATGTGGGCAACCCGGAGCTGGTCTCGCGGACCCACTTTGCGCGCTTTCTGGTGGAAACAGGCGTTTGCCGCGATACCTCTGAAGTCTTCCGCAAATACCTGATTGAAGGCAGGCCCGGCTACGTGCCACACCGATGGGCGTCGCTCGGCGACGCCGTGCGCTGGATCACGCAAGCGGGTGGCGTGGCGGTCATTGCGCACCCGGCGCGCTACAAGTTCACGGCGAACGAAGAATTTGCACTGTTTTCTGAATTTCAACAGCACGGCGGGCGCGGTGTCGAAGTGGTCACCGGCAGCCATTCGGCGAGCGAGGCCGCACGCTACGCCGACCTGGCGCGCGAACTGGGCCTGGCAGCCTCGCGCGGCAGCGACTTTCACAGTCCCGACGAATCCCATACCGACCTGGGCAAACTGCCGCCCTTGCCAGCCGACCTGACGCCCGCCTGGGATCTGGTGGCAGCGCATATTCATCCGGGCCGCTGAAACCCCTTTCTCACTTCCTCCCATGGCCCTGTATTTCGAAGTCCACCCCGACAACCCGCAACCCCGTTTGATCCAACAGGCCGCCACGCTGCTCAAGCAAGGCGGCGTGCTGGCCGTGCCCACCGATTCGAGCTATGCCCTGGTCTGCCAATTGGACGACAAGGCGGCTGTGGACCGCCTGCGCCGCATTCGCGGTGTCGACGACAAGCACCACCTGACGCTGCTGTGCCGCGACCTCTCGGAGCTGTCCAGCTACGCGCGCGTGGACAACCGCCAGTACCGGCTGCTCAAACTCGCCACACCCGGCGCCTACACCTTCATCCTCGACGCCACCAAGGAAGTGCCGCGCCGCGTGAGCCACCCGAGCCGCAAGACGATTGGTCTGCGCGTGCCCGAGGGCGCCGCGCTGCAGGCGCTGCTGGAACTGCACGGTGGACCGCTGCTGGGCACGACGCTCATCCCGCCCGGCGAGACCGAGTCCATGAACGACGCGGAGGAAATTCTGGAGCGCTTTGACAAGCTGATCGACGGCGTGATCGATGCCGGTGCCTGCCCGTCGCAGCCCACCACGGTGCTGGACCTGACGCCCATGGAAAAAGGCGGCGACCCCCACGTGGTGCGCGAGGGGCGAGGCGATCTGGCAGCGCTTGGGCTCTAAAATTTTGTACCAAATTGGCCTCCAGCGCTTGCTGGTAAAGCGGTGTCAGCTATTTATTGGATAGCATGATAGTGCCGCCTGACACCCCACAGAGATTGATTGCGCTCGTCAATTGGCAGGACCGCCGCGCCCCATTGCGGGTCAAAGTCGCGCCATAAGGGACAATCAGGCGGGTGAACTTTTCCAACATCCTCCAGACCGTCCTTATCTACGCACTGCCGGTGCTTTTCGCCATCACCGTGCACGAGGCCGCGCACGGCTACGTGGCGCGCCACTTCGGCGACCCCACGGCAGCGCGCCTGGGTCGCGTCACGCTCAACCCGTTCAAACACATTGATCCGGTCGGCACCATCCTGATGCCGTTGATCCTGTATTTCGCTACTTCGGGCGCGTTCCTGTTTGGCTACGCCAAGCCGGTGCCGGTCAATTTCGGCGCGTTGCGCAACCCCAAACGCGACATGGTCTGGGTGGCGCTTGCGGGGCCGGCGTCCAATTTTGTGCAGGCCATTGCCTGGGCCTTGCTGATGGTGGCACTGGTGGCGACCGGCGTCGAAGAACGCTTCTTTCTGGAGATGGCGCGCGCCGGGGTACTGGTCAACCTGGTGATGTGGGCCTTCAACCTGTTCCCCTTGCCGCCGCTCGATGGCGGGCGCGTGCTGGTGGGGCTGCTGCCCTGGAAGCAGGCGCAATTGGTCTCGCGCGTCGAACCTTGGGGCTTCTTCATCGTCATGGCGCTGGTGCTGGCGGGCGTGGTCGGCACCTGGTGGCTGCTGCCGCTGATGAAGCTGGGCTACGCTGCCATCAACCTGCTGCTCACGCCCTTCGTCGCGCTGCTGGCATGAAACACCCCCTGCGTCGCCTTCGGCGCCTTCCCCCTCTCTCGCCTCGCTGCGCGATGCGGGAGGGGGACGCCCCCGGCGCCCGGAGTGCAGACGACAGTTGCATGTCGTGGCGGCCCTTGCGCGGGGGCGCTGGCAGGTGCAGCGCCGGTTTCAAAGGCTCTGCTCGGTAGACGTCATTGTGCAACAGCCCGTCTTTTATCTTTCTTTCTGCTGATTTCGTTCCCATGAGCACCACCCGCTACCTCACCGGCATCACCACCACCGGCACGCCGCACCTGGGCAATTTCGTCGGCTCGATCCGCCCCTCGGTCGCGGCCAGCCTGCGCCCCGGCGTGCAGAGCTTTTATTTTCTGGCCGACTACCACGCGCTCGTCAAATGCGAAGATCCGGCGCGCATCCAGCGTTCGACGCTGGAGATTTCAGCAAGCTGGCTGGCCGCAGGGCTTGATCCCGACAAGGTGGTCTTCTACCGCCAGTCGGACATCCCGGAAATCCCCGAACTCACCTGGCTGCTCACCTGCGTCACCGGCAAGGGCCTGCTCAACCGTGCCCACGCCTACAAGGCCAGCGTCGACAAGAACCAGGAAACCGGCCGCGAGAGCGACGACGGCGTCACCGCCGGCCTGTTCATGTACCCGGTGCTGATGGCCGCCGACATCCTGGCCTTCAAGGCGCACAAGGTGCCGGTGGGGCGCGACCAGGTGCAGCACATCGAGATGGCGCGCGACATGGGCGCGAGCTTCAACCACCTCTATGGCGAGCATTTCGTGCTGCCTGAGGCCGCTGTGGACGAGCATGTCGCCACCCTGCCCGGCCTGGACGGCCGCAAGATGAGCAAGAGTTACGACAACACGATTCCGCTCTTCTCCAGCCGTGCGCAGCTGCAAAAGCTGATTGGTGGCATCGTCACCGACTCGCGCGCGCCGGGCGAGCCCAAGGATGTCGAGGGCTCGGCCCTGTTCCAGATCTACCAGGCCTTCGCCACGCCCGAGGAAACCGCTGCGCTGCGCCAGCAGTACGCGGACGGCATTGCCTGGGGCGCCGCCAAGGAGCTGCTTTTGGAGCATGTGGATGCCGTCATTGCGCCTATGCGCGCCCAGTACGAAGCACTGATGGCCGACCCGGAGCGCATCGAAGCTACATTGCTCGCCGGCGCCGAACGCGCCCGCGCGCTGGCGACGCCGTTCCTGCGCGAACTGCGCAACGCGGTCGGCCTGCGCAGCCTGGCGCAAGGGCCAGCCAAGCAGACGGCCAAAGCCGCCAAGCTGGCCCTGCCCAGCTTCAAGCAGTACCGCGAGCAGGACGGCAAGTTCTATTTCAAGCTGTTGGATGCCGATGGGCGCTTGCTGCTGCAGAGTACCGGTTTCGACGCGCCCAAGGAGGCCGGCCAAGCGATTGCGGCGCTGAAACGCGATGGACTGGCTGCGCTGGCCGGGCAACATCTACCTGTGGAAGGCGTGGCCGAGTCCGAAGTAGGTGCAGCGCTGACCGCATTGGCAGAAGCCGCTGCGTAAACCAGCAGCCGGCTTGAGAAGCTATATTTTTGATAGCTTACAAAGCTTACCGAATAAGCGCTAGACGGTCAAATAAGTCAAAATTCAGTTGCGATAGCGCACGCGCAACCACAGCGTAGGCTTCTCGCGGCCGTCCAGCGGCGTCTGTACCGTTCCAATGATCGACCATCGTCGGTCGGCAGTATCGAACGCATGCACCAAGGCGAAGTTCCAGCCCGGCTCTTCACGGCGCCCATTGAAAACGGTCACGTAACGCGCACTGCGATAGACCAAAGACGCATAGGTGTAGTCACGCCCGCCATGCCGCCAGACGCTGGTCAGTGCCAGGGAATGGCGCGGGAACCCGGGCAGCTCATTGCCTGTGACCCAATCGCCGGTACTGCGCGAACGGCTCCAGATGTAGCCTGCCAGCAGGCTCCAGCGCGGCGTGAGAATGCGGTTGTAGCCCAGGCTGAGTTGATGCAGTCGCCCGCGGTCGAACACGGGATTGCCGTTGTACGGGTCCACCGAAGTTTGCGCCATCTGGATGAGAGGTCCCAGGCCTTCGATTCGGTCGTCCAACAATACGCTCATGAGCGGCAGCAAATCCCCGTTGGAATATTGGATGCTGGATATGTCCTGCCGCGATGCCATGGCCACGCCAAAACTGCGCGCGTCGAACTCCCAGTCCAATTGCAGGGCCAGCTTGCGCGCCAGGCTGCCCGGTGTCTGGTAGTGGTAGTCGATGGGAATCGCACCAACTGCCACCGGTGCGAGGGTGTAGGTGGACGGCGTGTACAAGCTCTCTATGTAGGCTGCATGCAGCGCTCGCCCAGGCGCAAAGCGGTACGACACCCCCAGGCGCGGCCGCAGGCGCCGGGCCTGGCCCGTATCCTCCAGCCTCGGCACGTTCAAGGCGGCGCCCGTCCGCCCCAGGTAGAGATAGCTGCGCTCATTGACCTCCATCTGCGGCCAGAAAGCCTGCGCCTGCCAGGCCCAGGGACCTTGTTGACCTTCCAGTCCGGCCCAAGGCAGGTCGTAAGCAATGCGTGTATCTGCCGCAGCAAACACCTCCGAATACTCCCGTGCGAACTTGTTGAGTACACGTCCGCGCTCCCAGCCCGCACTGAAACGCAGGTTGCCGCGCTGCAGTGTGTGGCGCAGCATCAGACCCTTGTCTGTATCCCGGCTGGCAAAGTTGTAGAGGCCAACGACAGGATCAATCAGTGGCGTTTCTCTGACGAAACGAGCGCTGTGCAACGCCAGCCAGGTCTGCTCGTTACCCGACCAGCGCCAGGATCCGCCCAGGTCTGTCCGGTGCACTGGCGAACGTGTGACGCCTTCCATGCGCACGCCCTGACCATCCGCATCATCAACACCCCCCGGGTAGTGGTAGCGCGTTCGCTGCGCCGAATGGGTCAGCAACAGCCCCAGGCGATCCGTGGGGCGGGCGCCGATTCCCAGGCGCCAATCGAATGATTGCAGGCGATCGCTCAACACTCCCGCACGCGGGTCGAAACTGTAGCCCTCGATGCCCACGCGCCAGGCGATGGGAAAGGGACTGGACGCAAGGCCATGGTGACCCAGGTCCGCCACAGCCTTGGTCTGCGTTCCATTGCGCTCCACACTGCCACCGCCCACCCATTCGCCCAAGTTCGATAGAAGCACCGGAGCCTGTTTTTCGCTGGCGCCAAAGGCCAGCGGGTCTGCCAGGTAGCCCTGATGAAATTCCGAGCGCCTGGCAAATGGACTCTCGTAGCGGTTCGCCATGAAGAAGTGGCTGCCCGCCCACAGCGGGTAATAGGACTGCTGCGCGTACGCCCGCGCCCAATGCTCCAGTCCAAAATCGCCCAGCGCCTTGCCCAGGTTCGCCGAGCCCTGGCTGTCCGACGCCAGTGGATTGAGCGACTTGAGGTACGGCAGCCGCACAAGCGCCTCGCGTGCGGCAGCGATCGCCGCTTCGGACTCGCCGCTGTCGTTGCGCAAAATGGATTCGATCTGCCACGGCAGTGGATCCTTGGGGTCGGCCTGGCGTGCCCGCTGCAAGGCGTCAAGCGCCGCACCCTCTGCGCCCAGGGTGTATTCGGCCACGGCCAGCCACATGTGCGCCCGCGCATAGCGCGGCTCAATCACCAGCGCTTTGAGCAACAGTTGGCGCGCCGCTTCGGGCTCGCCGCGGCGCAGGGCCAGATAGCCGGCACCCGCCAGGCTTTCGTAGTCGTCGGCCTGCAACGCCAGGGCGGCGTCAAACCCGGCGCCCGCCTCCTGCAGTCGCAATGCCTCGGTGGCGGCCGTGGCCTCAGCACCGAGCAAGTGGGCACTGCGCGGGTCCAGCGCCACGGCTTGGGCCAGCGCTTGACGTGCCGCCGCGAGGTCGCCGCGCTCTTGCAGCGCGCGGCCCAAGCGGCCCAGGGCATCGGCCTTCTGTTTATCGCCTTGCGAACGCGCTACACCGGCACGGTAACGCGCGATGGATTCATCTCCCCGGCCGGCCAGGCGGTACCAATCGCCATCGGCCAGCAGCAGGTCGCTGCTGGCAGCGCTGCTGCTGCGCGCCAGGGCCTCATCGAGCACGCTTCGGGCATCTTCCGGGCGGTCCAGCGCGAGCAAGAATTCGGCGCGTCGCGCAGCAAGCCGGGTGTCACCGGTGCGCTGCCAGGCGCGCTCCAGCTCTTGTACGGCGGTCTCCAGCCGCGCATCGAAGGCCGCCAGATCGGCCAGCACCAGCGCCACGGCGGCTTCGTGCGCGCCGTTTTGTCGCAGCCCCATGAGTCGCTCGCGCGCCTGCGGCCAAGCGCCGGCGTCCAAATCGATCTGAACAGCGGCCAGCTCAGGGGCCACTGCATCGCCTTGAAATTCGGCCCAGCGCCGCGCATCCACCGGGTTGGCCATGACCCACTGCACGCGCTCGCGCGGGTTCACCAGCAGCCGCTTGGTGGGCGCCTGTCCAGGCACGGCAATGCCCTGCTCGGACGGCCCCAGATCGACACGCCCGTAGGCGTTGGAGAACTCGACCTGGCCGGAGAGCACGGTGAAGGTGGTACGCCCGCTGCCCTCCACCTCCACATCCCAGTCGGTGCCGCGCACGACGGCCAGCGCGGCAGGGGTTTGCAGCTGCAGGTTGGCAGGGCTGCGCTTGGTACGCGCCCACAGCCGCCCGGCAATCAGTTCGAGCAGGCTGCGTTCGGGTTGCGTGTCACACAAACGCAACTGCGCGTTGGCCGACATGCGAATCTGCGTGCGGTCGGCCAGCAGCAGCGCGGCAGACGAGAGGGCCAGCGTGCGCATGTCCGCCCCGCCCTTGAGCTTTTGCGCCTGCACCGCTCGCTCCCAGGCAGCGTCGCCGCTGGGGCGCGTCTCGCCCCGGCCCACCAGACTGACCAGTTCGGCGGCGGCAGTCTGGTCCGCCTGCCCCGCTGGGACACCTGCGCATTGCGCCAGCGCGGCTGGAGCGACGAAGGCGGCACTGGCGCCCAAGAGTCCAACGCGAAGGAAGGTTGGGGTCATGGCAAGTTCCTTTCTCTATTTGCTCAGTTGTCTCGGAGGCAACGCAGAGCTTGCAGCGGACGCAGCGCCGTCTGGCAAGACATTCAACGCGGCACGCAATCGCTCGGCCAAAGCCATGGCGGCGGCGGCATGCGCAGGCGCCCCGCCGTTTTGCGCCAGCCACTCGTCGCACAAGGCCAGCGCAATCTGCAGCCGCCCGGCGTGGATATGCGCGCGCAGGGCCGCGCCTTGCGCGACCAGGGCCGCATCGCTGCATGGCGTGTACACATCGAGCCCGCTGCTGCGGCCGGCGAGCAGCACGCAGTCAAGCCACAAAAGCGTGCCTTGCAGCTGCGCATCCAGGGTATCTACTGTGGCCCCCGAAACCAATATTTCGGTGCCCAGCGCCTTGTTCGCGCCCTCCAGGCGTGCAGCGGTGTTGACCGCATCACCCACAGCTGTGTATGTGAAGCGTTCGGTGGACCCCATGTGCCCCACCGCAGCTTCGCCGGTGTGCACGCCGACGCGCAGGCGCACTGCAGCGAAGGGCGTGCCACGCCAGTCGCTGCGCAGCAGTTCCATGTCGGCCTGCATGGCCTGGGCGCAAGCCAGCCCACGGGCTGCGTGGGCAGCATCGGGCAGGGGCGCATTCCAGAAGGCCATGACCGCATCGCCAATGAATTTGTCCAAGGTGCCGCCATGGGACCGCACGCAGTGCGCCATGCGCGTGAAATAGGCGTTGAGGGCACGTGCCACAGCCTCAGGCGCCAGCGTTTCGCTGGCTGCGGTAAAACCTGCAAGATCGCAAAACAGCAGAGTCAGCACGCGCCGCTCACCATGCACATGGGCCATTGCACCGGACGCCATTAGCGCATCAACGACCGCTGGTGGGACATAGCGCGCGAAATCCGCACGCAAGCGCTGGCGGCGGCCGCGCTCGCGCAAATAGCTCTGGGCAGCACCCAGATTCCAGTGCACCGCCAGACCGGTAAGCAAGGGCAGTACGCTGAACCACCAACCAGCCACAAAGGCAAAAACACCGGCCACCACGGCCGCACCGCCCAAGGCAAGGCTGGCCGCCAACGCGCGCAAGGCACTAAAGCGGCGCGTGAACAGCGAAATGCCAACCATGGCCAGCAAGGCGGCCAACCAAGTGAGAGGCCAGGGCACCGGCCTGATCCAATCATTGGTCAAACCATTGAGCAAGGCCGTGGCATGCAAAAAAACGCCCGACTGGGTCGCTCCGCCCAAGGCACTGAACGGTGTGCGGAATTGGTCGACCCCACCCACTGGCGTGTTTTGCCCCAGCAGCACCAACCGCCCCTGCACGGCGCGAGGTGCCAACGCATGCTGCGCATCCAGTGCTTGCGTGTAATGTGCGTAAGGAATGGGCAACTCGGGCGCGTAGTAGCGCAGCAGCGCCCCATCAGGAGGAGCGGACACCTGCCGGCCGGCCTGCTGTGCAAGCACCCTCCATAAAGCATCTGGTTGCATGGGTGCCCGCCGGGCAATGCCATCTTCATCCGGCACCATCCCGGCAGCACCGCGCGTCGCCTCAGGAAAAACAGTGGGCAGTTGCTGTACATACTGCGCCACTTGTGAGCTGTCGTTTTGCACCGCCGCCCCTGCCAACACAATCGGCAATCCACCCTTCAACGCCTGGCCAAGCGCTTCGTCGTCCAGAACCGTCTGCGGCTCCGCGAACAGCATGTCTATCCCCAACGCCGCCGCGCCCGCATTGGTCAAGGCACGCACCAGTTGTGCATGCAGGCGGCGTGGCAGCGGCGGTGCGACGCCCAATTGCGCCAGGCTGGCCTCGTCCAATCCCACCACCAAAATCCCTGCATCGGGCGGCGCAGGGGCCGTCAGGCTGGAAAGAAAATCAAACTCATACAGCGCCAAGCGCTGGTAAAGAGGCATGGCCGCCATCACGGCCAACAAGGCAAAGGCCAGCACAATCCGACGCGTCAGCTCGCCTAGAGAGTCCTGTGTATCGGCCGGAGAAGAACTGTGTGCAGCAGCCATCGGTTTGCATCCAAATATTCGACGCCGGGCCGCACATCGCCCAGAGCCGATCCGAGTGATCGGCACTCGAATGGCCCACTGTAGAGGCGTAACTTTAGGTAAGCAAAAGGGTTTACCTTGAGAACCTGCTTGAGAGTAGCCGCGAGCCAATTAAAAAATCACGGCCCGTGGGTCCAACATTTTTTAATATGGTGGCGGGTGCTTGACCATGCGCCGACTGGCCTCCCGAACTTATGAGCATTGGCGCAGGTTGCTACGGGCAGATGACTACAAGCGGCTCCGCTACTTTACTGATGCCACGGCTTGGGTTGCGTGCTTCACGACCTCTACGATCTTCAGCCCACCGTCAGGCGACGATTCGTTTTCCAAGTAACCGGACGGCGTGATGGCGAAAATCGACTTGGTGGTTTCCATCAGTACCGCACTACGAGCGGTATCGTCGCTGGCCGCCTTGGTGAAGGCCTGGAATGTTCGCAGCGCATTTGCCCAATGCTTGTTGATCGCGCTTTGGTGCCGAGCCGCCTTGTAGAGTCGGCCGCACCAGATCGTTGCTGTGAAAAGCAAGCCCAGAATCACGACCTTCGAAGTAAAGAGCTGGATGACTTGCGGTGTCGTGGCATCTGGCTTGACCGGAACGAATACCATGAGCAAAGCCGCCAAGATCACGCTCGCTGGCCGATTTTGCGCGCATGGTCGATGTGTTTGACCGCCACCGGGTCAGCTTCAGCGCCGTAACGCAGCAGATCAATTCGGCCACGTCGATGGGCCGGCTGATGCTCAACCTTTTGCTGTCCTTCGCGCAGTTCGAACGCGAGGTCACCGGTGAGCGCATCCGCGACAAGATCGCCGCCAGCAAGGCGAAGGGGATGTGGATGGGCGGGCCGCTGCCGCTGGGTTATGACGTGCGCGACAGGCTGCTGGTGATCAATGAAACCGAGGCTGCCCTGGTCCGCCGCATCTTTGATGACTTCGTGACCGTGCGATCGGCCACGCTGATGGCCAAGGCCTACGGCGCAGAAGGCGTGGTCACCAAGGGCGGCAAGCCCTTCACCAAGCAGACCCTCTACAAGATGCTGCACAACCGGATGTACCTGGGCGAGATCGTCCACAAGGGGCAGAGCTTCCCCGGCCAGCATCCGGCCATCGTGACGCAGGCGCAGTGGGATGCCGTGCACGCACTGATCGCCACCGATGGCATCGAACGGCGGAGAGAGACCAACGACCGCCAGCGTGAGCCGGTGTTGTTGCACGGCCTGCTGTTCACGCCCGACGGTGAACGGCTGGTGCCCAGCTACACCGTTAAGAAGGGCAAGACCTACCGCTACTACACGCCGATCAAGCACCGGCGCTTTGGCGCGTGGGCCAGCCAGCATGGGCCACTACCGGCGGCGCCCATTGAGGAATTGGTGACCCAGCAGATCGTAGCGGCGCTATCAGCACCGCACATCGTGCAGTCGGTGTGGGATCGGATTCGGGCAGTCCGCCCAGACCTGTCGGAGCCGGAGGTGGTCTTGCCGATGCGAAATCTGGCTTGCCTGTGGCAACAGTTGTTCCCCGCTGAACAGTGTCGACTGGCGCAGTTGTTGATCGAGCGCGTAGTGATTCGATGGTGGGCTGGAAATCATCTGACGCGATCAGGGCTGGCAGGAACTGGCGGGCGAGCTGATGCCCTGCACCATCGGTGCAGAGTTGCAGGAATGGGAGCAGACGGAGGAAATGGCATGAAGCCGAAAGTGCAGGCCTTGGGTGGCCCCGTTGCGCGCGAGCGCCGGGACGGCGGCCAGGTGAAACTGTCCACCTTCATCCCGCTGAAGATCCGGAAGCGCGGCGCCAGCAAGGTGGTGGTGCGGCCCGATGGCCAGGTCGAGTCACCAGGCGAGATCGCCACTCAGATCGACCAGCCCTTGCTGGTGGCGCTGACACGGGCCTTCTACTGGCAGCAGTTGCTCGACGATGGGGTGGTCGGCAGCGGCAGCGAAATCGCCCAGCACGAAGGCCTACACCACTCGACGGTCAACGAACTGCTGCGCCTGACGCTGCTCGAGCCTGCCATCATCCAGAGCATCCTGGCCGGGCAGCAGCCCCGGTGCATGAGCCTGCTGTGGTTTCAGCGGAACCCGCTGCCGACGGACTGGGTGGCGCAGCGGGAGGTGGTGGCGGGGTTTGATGCCTGACGGGTTAAGAGCCCTCGATCACCCGTGCCACATCACTGCGGCATTCGGCGCATTTGCCCACCAGCAGCAAGTCGCCACCCTTGATGGTGCCGCTGAAATTGGTGATCGTGGTTTCGTGACGGCACTGGCCGCACCAGACGTTGGACAGCAGCCGCTGGCGGATGTCGGCGGGAATCGACTCCCAGCGCTGACTGGCTGGCTTGGTGAAAGTGGGCAGTGATTCCATCACCACGGATCACTCCTCGAACAATTCAGAGTGCGTGCCCGCCCGCACAAAGATGATGGCGTTGCCATCCAGGCGGTAAATGAGCAGGAAGTCACCACCGATATGACATTCGCGGTGGTCGGCCCAATCACCCTTCAGCGGGTGATCCAGCCATTCAGGCCCCAGCGGGGCATCGTTGCCAATGAGCAGCAACATCGCCTCCTTCAGCCGCTTCAGGTCGTAGCGGCCCGAACGCGACAGGCGTTCCCAGTCTCTGAGGAAAGTCTTGGTGTAATCGCTCGCCCTGGGCAGCGGCGCCCGCTTACTGCTGGCGAGCTTTTTCGAGGTCATTGATCAGAGCGTCTGCAGACTCAAAACGGGCGGTGCGCGCCTTGGCCATGGCGCGGGCTTCTTCCATCGCCGCGCGGGTCTGGGCGTTAGGCACCTTCAACTCCAGCGGGAAAGCCTGGTCGTTGACCACGCGCTTGAGCAGGATGCGTACGGCATCAGACACCGACAGCCCCATGGCTGCCAGAGCCTCGCTGGCTTGCGTCTTGATTTCGTCGTCCACCCGGACGTGCAGCATCGTGGAATGAGCCATGATCGAATCCTCCGTTTCCGCAATTATGTATCTCGATTGCGATACAGTCAAGTAACCGCTGGCGATGCTCTGGCGGCATTCGATGCCTGACCGGCGGCCATGGTTGACAACGAACCTGCGTGCGTAAGTTGTTGATTTTGCTGAACAGCCATCTGCACCTACCCGCAGGCCAAACGGAGAACAGAGACGGCTCTGGCCAAGAAAGTGGCCGATTTCGGGCGTTTCGGCTGATGGCCACCCGCAGCACAGGCGGGCAGAACCCCGCGTGGTGCGGGGATTTCAGGCAAGAAAAAGGGCCCGGAGATTGTCCGAGCGCTGGCGTCTACTGAATGAACGCTGCAAGTGATTGATTTTCAATGAATTTTCCAATGCAGTTTTGAGATTTGTTCCCCGATTTGTTCCCCGGTGCCGGTCGTGATACCCCGATTTCTGGGGCCAATCTGTGCCCTCAAAATCTGCTCATCCTGCGTTGCATATTTTCTACTCTCTGTTGCATTTTGCCGATTCTGTGTCCCGATCAGCCCCGCGCCATGTTGTTGATCCTGCGCATCTCTGCCAGCTCGGCATTCAGGGCCTGGGTCAGCTCCCGCAGTTGCGCCCGGTGCCCGCCCTGCCAGGCGTTACGTGACGCCGTCGCCTTACCCTCGGGTGTTCGTGGGCCGGTGCTTTGCTTCCAGGGTTGCCATTGCCGGATCAGCTCGGCCTGACGTTGCCTGCGCTCCAATGTCCAAGGTGTTGCCATGCTGGTGCTCCAATAGTTCGTTTGGTGGACTTTGATTTTTCCCCGCGCTCGCGGGAGTGCCGTTGTTGACCTGCTGGGGGCCGTTGGCAATGTTGGCCTGCTTGATGTACGGCATCGGGTTCTTCATCAATGCCAGAGTCTCCGCCGTTGCGCGTGCCTGGGACTGCGCCTTCAGGGCCAGCCGCATCAGCACCTCGATGCCCTTGAAAGATTCCTGCCGCCCTGAGCGTTGCGCCAGGTTGTTGAACAGTGCGTCCAAGGTCAGAAACTGGTGGGTCAGTACGCGCTCAAACCGGCCCATGTCTCCGACCACAGTTTCGTCCCCGGCCTTGCGCATCGCGGCCAGCAGTTCGGTGACTCCAAGTTCTGGGCCACCGCCTGCAAAAGCTTGCAGCGTGATTGCCGTGAGTGCGCCGTCGGTTGCCAGCTCGGCCAGCCTTTCCGACTGGTTGTCGTCAGGCTGTATTTCAACCCGCAATGCATGCGGATCAGCCTGGGCATTGTTCTTGCCCTTGGTGCTTTTGCCGGTTGCCATGGTCTATCCCTTCCAGTCTGAATTCATGCTGCTGTAGGCTGTCCAAAGTTCAAAGCCCGTCCCCGTATCGGCATTCTGCCGCCCTGGATAGACTCCGAGAGCTAGGAGGGCAAGTTCATGAGCCACAACACCATCCAAGTCCCCAGCGACGACTAAGATCGTTTCGTAGATGCTGCACGGGCAGCAGCCAAGCCCGAACTCGGAAAATTGGTGTAAGCCACCATCGCCGCGCTACGTGAGATGGATGCCGTGGGTATGTTTTGCGACGTTGCCGCCCGCCATCTGTGGGACGAATACTGTTGGCAGTTGCAGGAAGGCCCGTATGACGACGATGACATGGGCTTTGGCTCCACCAGCAGTAACTTTGAACAAGTACTGGACACAGTGATTGCGGAGGCATTGGATGCGCTGCCCCGGCACGCCCTGCTGTTCCTGAGCATCTACACGCGAGACGACATAGGCAATGACCCCGACAGCATTGGCAGCATCAGCCGCGACGCCATTGCCTCTGCCGTACTTGAGCGGGTCAACCAAACCGCTTCGCGGCGCAATCTAGACTTTATAGGGCCTGATCGTGGCGATGTCATTCCCATGGAAATCAGCCTGGCCGGCCTAGCAGGCGAAGCCCTCTCTGATGCGGGTGAAAGCAGTGACTTCCTGTCGGAATATGTGGATCAATTGCTGGCGGGCGATGCCGACGACATTGCCCATGTCAGCCATGCACTGCTGGAGCGCTACATGGAATTGCTGCGCGAAGATCAAGACGGCTTGCTACTGTCCGCCCTGCACAACCGATTCGAGAAAGATATAAGAGCGTTGGTGCTGGAAAAGGACGTTCGCCCAGCAGTGGAGGACGCGGTGGGGCAGTTGCAGTGGACATTGGATAAGGAATCCTGATACCCGACAGTGCACGCCCACCATCAAGTCTTACGACAGCCGCATGTCGCTGACGGCTATAGTCCAATTAGGAATGGAATGACCTTGCTTCTCGACTCTTCGGCTACCCCACACAAATAGTCCTGACAAGCCCCATCAGGTTAGCGAGCAGTTTTTTTCTATCTCCTATGCCTACTTGCCGCATTTGTCAGCACACCTTCAAGTCCCTCAAGTTCCAGACCGAACATATCGATATCTGTACTCGATGTGTCGGTAGCCTCAATCGCTCACCTGTACCAGCGAAGAATGCAGAGGCTGAATTGGCCGAAATGCTGGCACGGGGCATGCAGCGCAATGCTGAGCGCGACTTGTTATCCGATGAGGAATGGAAACGCCGGAAGGCTCAGCGGATTCTGGCGGACTTGGACTCGGCAGTGGAAGATGCACTGCATGACTGGATCACAAATTTACTGAAGAAGCCTGAGAACAGCACGCGCAACTTTAAGATCATGCGCGCCCATAGGCGCGGCCTGCTGCGCATGGATGGATCAGCCGATTACCCAGGAGACTGGATCGATGTAGCCCGCCGCATTCGTCGCCGCGATGGCTATAAATGCGTGACATGCGGTGCGGCTGACACCATATTGGATGTGCATCACATCATCTACTTGTCGCACCACGGTACCAATCAGCAAAGCAATTTAGTCACGCTGTGCAGAAAATGCCACGAGGCCGAACACGAGCGTGAGTTCGATTGGATGGAGGCGACAGACCCGGAGTCAGCCTCTCCGATACGCCCCCCGCCAGGCTCTTGCGCTCCTGTATCGCCCCCCGCCCCAACACCGGTAACTCCGCCTGAACCTGCTACGCCCACCTGGACACAACCCGGCACCCAGAACCCTTCTTCAATCCTGCGAGAAACACCCCCCCTTGACCTAGCCTGCCCCAGGTGTAGTACCCAACTGACGGCCAAGCTCACGACGGCCGTTCTTGAAAGCCAAAGGGTGCGCTGCCCTTCTTGCACTCTGGTATTCAACGCATCAGACGGACTTGACTTCTGGGTCACCCGGCATGATTCCAGAAAAAGAGCGTCTGAAGAGCAATGGGTGGCGGCTCGGGAAGAACTATCGCAAGTTCAGTCAATCGTTACACCAGCACCAGCACCAGCACCAGCACCAGCACCAGCACCAGCACCAGCACCAGCACCGCCGCCTACTTCTACCACAGCAATTCCCAGAGAATCCACCAAACCGCAACAACAGAAAAACCGTACGCCTGCTCACCTATGGAAGACAGACCTGCTGGTGTTTGCGGTAATTCTGGCCCTCGTCATCTTCAGCGGCATCAGGAATTGGTTTGGGCCGTGAGAGATATTTGTGTCAGGCCTGCGCCAACGATAAAGACCAACTTGAAGCCCTTTGAAATTTTGATCTAACCGGTACCGGGAGACACGTCTATGAGCAATACGAGCAACTACTGGATTCCAGCGGGCGACCTGTCAGAAGGGCAGGCGTTGCTGCTGGCTGTCCCGTCGAAGGCCAAGCCAGACCCGAAGGTGTATCCGATGCTTCTAGCGGAGAAGCTGCAAGACCTGATCGACCAGGACGAAAAGGCGGCGCAATCAGCACTGGAAATGTCGCAGGAGCATCTGCCGGCGCTGTATCAGATCGCGCAGGATCAACCGCCGAAGTGGTGGGGCACGAGCCTGACGAACAGCGACTCAATGCACAGTCTTTTGTCCCACCTCGATTGGTCGAAGCCGGGCAAGGTGCAACCTCTCCCGCAGCAAGACAGCCTGCGAAGCCTGCTGGAACAACTGCCGTAGCAGATCAGCCAGCAACGGCGGGCAATGAGTTTCAGGCGATCTACGACTCGCGCATTTCGCGCAAGGATCACAGTGGTATCGAATGCGCTCCCGGGCAGCGCTGCAACAGCATAACCATGTCACGAGCCAGGCCCGCATCGCCGGAACGAACAGCAACGCCAGCCATGCACCAGTTGCCACAGCGCCAGGGGGTAGCGCCTTGCAAGTGGCGGCACTCCAAGCACAGCCGACGGTCGTCGTCCTCACGGTCACGGGTCACCAGCCTATCGGCCAGCTTCTCAGCTTGGGCTTCGTCGGCACCACGCCGCACGAACAGCGCCGCGCGCCGGTTGAACAACGCTATCTCGCTGGTGTTCCAGGCGCTGCTGTGCGGCCAGCAATAGCTGTCGGGGTCGAGGGCTGCATCGTTCGCGGCAGGCTGCGACTTTTGCGACTCTGCGACTTTTGTCCCTACCTGCACCTCGAAAGTCGCAGAAGTCGCAGAAGTCGCAGGGGGGTAAGAGCGCGCCAGCAGGGTTTGAGGGTCAAACCACATGGTGATGCACCTCCCACGCCTTGCGCGCCTTCACGCCGTCAATCTCCGTCCCTGCCGGGCATGCGGTGATGTACCCGGCCTCGACAAGCTGCTCTATCGCCGCCATCAGTCGCGCCTTGTTGCGCAGTTGCGCAGGGCCAGCGTTGAGAACATCGCGGGTTCGGAATTTGCGCATGCCTCGCGCGTGTAGCCAGTGCGACAGCGCCTCGGCATCCTGCACAGACTGCGGTACAGCAGCTGCGCCACGAATGCGCAGCGCCTCGGCCAGATACCACTGGATCAGCACGAGGCCGCGCGCCAGGTGGTCAGCAGTAATTTCGCTGGTGCCCATGCCGCCCTCAATTGCAGCCAGTACGCCAGCAATGCGGCAGGCGTTTTCTACCGCCTTTGCGGTGCGGTCGCGCAGCTCGCTCAGGTCGTTCCCGGTCGCCATCAATGTTTCGAACTGGTTGCCCGCTTGCAGCGCCAATTGACCGGCCTCAGCCGACAGCGGCAGTTCCAGGGGATCAAGTTCTTGCGGGTTTTTCTCCGACGTGCGCGGCTCACTCTCCAGCAGGCCAGACAGCACGGCAAACATCCGTTTGAGCTCGGGTCGTGCCCCTGCCCACTCGAATGCATCAGCGTGCCGCGTGCCGATAGTGGACGCGGGCCACGCCACCAGACAGCGCGCCAGCAGCCCCTGTCCATTGGCCAGCCGGTCGGACAAGAGTTTGACCATCACGTTCCCTTGCGCCAGCTGGTGCAAGGCCATGCGCCGCCCGTACAGGATGCCCACGCCATCGCCAGCACGCACGCGGTCAAAAGGTGCGCCGTCCCACATCTTTGACCAGCGCGTGATGGTCTTGAGGAAGTTGTCGCCGTTCAGCGCATGCCCACCAATGAGTAGCCCGCCTTCGTCGCTGAAAAGCGCCACGCTCGGCTGCGCCATTGCCAGCAGCTTGTAGAGCCCTTCAGCCGTCGGGTCGGTCACAAACCGCAATGGCGCAATGGGTGCAACAGGCTTGTCTCCGACGGCTGCAACCGCATCGCGTATCTGCTCGGCGGTGGCCGTGCCTTTCTTGCCCTGGGTGGCAGCGGTGCGCGCCGCCTCGGTGGCCTTGCCCCATGCAGCCATATCGGCCTCATGACGATCCATATCCTCCTGATAGGCGGCCATGGCGGTTTTTTCATGGGCTTTTGCCGCTCCGAGAACTACATCGTCAACCGCGCTCTTGCGCTCGCCAGACTCGCCCACGGTCAGCAGGAAGAGCGATAGCGGCTTGCGCTGGCCCCATGGCAGTTGCACATCAAAATGCGCTTGCGCGGCCAGACTGGCAGCGGCCAGCACAGACTGGCAGCACAGCGCCATTGGTGCTTTGACCACTTCGTGAAGAGCTCGCGCAGCGCCACCCAGCACGTCGCCCAGCGCGTCAACAGGGTATGCCTCGCCAGGTGGCAGCGGCGCGCGCAGCGGCTCGGGTGCAGTGGTGGCCGGGTCTATGTCGATACCGTGGGCCACGTCCTCCAATGGCGGAAAAACGGGATCAGCCACCACGGCCACAGCCGCATCAAAGCACGCCTGCATAGCCCCCAGGCCGGCCCGCTGGTGCAAGTCGTTGAAGTCGGTTTCTGCCTCGTTGCGCTGCTCGCCAAAGTTAGGTTTTGTCAGGTAGCCACCTACGGCCCTTGCCGCCTCAGTGGCCTTGGTGATGCCCGGATTTCCGTCGGTAAATGCATCATCGTCAGCCGCCAGGATCAGGCGCAGCTTGGGGTACTTGCTGTGCAGTGCCTGGGCCACTTCCCGTAGATTGCCAGCGTTGAAAGCCACGGCAACGGCATCGCCGGTAGCCTCATGGATAGATGCGCCCGTAGCGAAACCCTCGCATACGATCAGCACGCCCTTGGGCTTGCCAATCGAGTAATACAGGCCGGTGCGCCGTCCTCCAAGCAATCCCTTCTTGTCCTTGAAGTTCGCTGGGTTGATGCGCTCGATGTTCCACAGCTTGCCGTTTGTGTCGCGCATGGGGACGATCAGAAAACCATCCGGCTCAACCCTTGTTCCGTGGGCATGCACGCCCTTTTTTGCCAGATACGGATGATCCGCCGGGGCAGGTAGCGCAGCCTCCCAGCGCTGCGCCGCCGCCGTCGCTGCATCGTGCTGGCGCTGGGTCTTGTCGGCTTCGCGCTGCTGTGCAATGGCCTGCATGCGTTGCAGGTGGGCGCTGCGCTCGGCTGGTGTCATTGACTTGGTGTCTTTGCTGCACCAGGTTTTTGATATCCCACTGCGCCAGCAACCATATGCGCCCGCCGGAACGTCGCCATCGTCGTGCAGTACGTACCAGCCCGATTGATCCATGCGCTTGCCGTTGGTGCTGAATCGGTACAGCGTGCCGTCGCCGTGGATCACCTCGGGTACTGGCAAGCGATCGCCTGCAATGGCTTGTTGGAATTGTTCGGATGCGATCACAGCCGCCCCCCGATCTGCGCCAGAAACAGCGCGGCATCGTGCAAGTTGGGCAGGTAGCGCACCAGCCCCCAGCGCTCGGCCCAATAGGTGGTTGTGCCGTCCGGGGAAGTGACGTGGTTCAGGTGATGCCCGCGCTGTGCGAATGCAGCTTGCAGGGCGGTAAAATCAGCGCCGTCCGATTTCTGAATAGCGCCCTTGGAGCCTGCCAGCTCCGGGGCGTTTTTGTTTGGGGGCTGCTTCATATTCGCCCCCTCAAACCGTCGCCAGTTGGTCTATCCGCTTGGCATGCAGGCGGTTCACCAGCTCGCGGATTTCACCATCGGACTGCCCCGCGATGCGGGCGCGAACAATGGCTTTCACCTCATAGTCAGGCCAGGCTTTTGCACGCTGCCCGATGGCTACGGGCCGGGTGAAAAGCCCCGCCCGGATGGCGTTGTAAATGCTGGTGTTGCTGCGGTCGCCTGTTTCAGCCTTGCAGGCGTCGATTCTCCAAAGTGCCATTGCTGCCCATCCTTTCACGGCATTGGTTGCCGGTGTTGCGATGGGTAGCAGTTTGGTTTTTGGGGCTTGCTATTTGAAGCCTGTCAGCCCGTGGGCCGAAAGGTGTGCCGGTAGGGCCAACAGTTTGCCGGTAGCGCCTACGGTGTGCCGGCAGAGCGTAGTTTTTTCCACTGGCCTACCCAGTCGCGCACGGTGCGGAACCTGCAGGGAACAAGTTTTCCGGCCATTTTCTCCGCAGCATCATCCATGCTAGTGCAGGTGCTGAAATTGGCATCAAGCCAGGCGAAAACTTCCTGCTTCATGGCGCGGTTTTCATTGTGACGTGCATTAACTCCACGCTTGGAAAGGCTTTTTTCCCCTGCCTTGAACACCTTGGGAAGCAGGTTAATCAGCTTGCTTTGCTGCTCTTTCAGAGTTTCATTTAGCTGCCGCTCAGCTTCCAAGAGCGTCACGCTTTCTCGGGCAGTTTGGATTGACTGTTCAAGCGCCGAAAATGCCTCGCTTCGGTATGCCGCTGTGGTCTCGGCGTACCGCAAAAGCAGCTTCGTCACCGCGAGTTCGCGTACAAGATCTTCATGATTTGGCTTGCCCGCGTTGATCGCTGCAATTTCTGCCGCCACTTCTTTTCTTACCGCATCAAAGTCTTCGTCTTTCTGAGCCATCGCGCTCCCTGTCTCTCACGCCCCAAAAAGAAGCCAGCGCCGCCGGGTCAGGGTGTCCCGGTTGTTCCCCGTCGGGTAAGGCGTGGCGTCAAACTGTTGTCTATGCCCGCTTGAGTTGCACCACGTCAGCACCAGCGGCCAGCTTGTCCAGATAGTCCGCCCAGCGCTGCATCATGGTCTGGCGCTGCTTCAGGTAGGTGGTGCGGTTGTAGGCGCGCCCGTTCGCATCGCGCACGGAATGGGCCAATTGCGCCTCGATCACCAGCGGATCACATTCCAGCCGTTCAGCCAGCATGGTGCGTGCCGTTGCCCGGAACCCGTGCCAGGTCTGAATGTCGGGCGTGTAGCCCATGGATATCAGCGCCGTGCGTACTGAGTTTTCGGATATGGGCTTGCTGCGCTGGCGCTCGCCGGGGAACACCAGCCCGGTTGATTCGGTGTAGGGCTTCAAGACTTCGAGAATCTGCACGGCCTGGGTGGGCAGGGGGACAAGGTGGGGCTGCCCGTTTTCCTTGCCGTCCTTGGTGCGCTTCATCCGCGCAGAGGGGAGCGTCCACAGCGCCGCCTCCAGGTCGATTTCTGCCCAGCTCGCGCCGCGTAGTTCGCCGGGGCGCTGGAACAACAGGGGGGCCAACCGCAGCGCTGCCCGCACCACGGGGCCACCCTTGTAGCCTTTGATGGCGCGCAGCAACTCGCCCAGCCGCTCGGGATCGGTGATAGCAGCGAAGTGCGTTCCCCGGTAGGGGGCCAATGCGCCTTTCAGGTCGCCGGTAATGTCCCGGTTCACTCTGCCCGTCGCCACCCCGTAGCGCCATACTTGCCGCGCCAGCATCAGGCCCCGGTCGGCAGTCTCTACAGCGCCGCGTTCCTCGATCTTGCGCAGCGTCGCCAGCAGTTCCACGGGCTCGATATCGGCCAGCCGCCGATCCCCCAGCCAGGGGAACAGGTCACGCTCAAACTGGCGCTTTGCCCGCACTGCATGGGCTTCGCTCCAATGGGGTTCCTGCTTTTCGTACCACTCCAGGGCCACTACTTTGAAGCTGTCGCCTGCCGGGTTCATCGCCTTGAGCTTTTCCACCTTGCGGGCCTGTATGGGGTCGGTGCCCTCTGCCTTTTGCAGCTTTGCCGCATCCCGCGCCCGCCTTGCCGCCGTCAAGCCTACGGCTGGATAGCTGCCCAGCGCCAGCCGGGTTTCCTTGCCGTCACGGTAGATTTTCTGGAACCAGCGCTTGGAACCCGCAGGACTAATTTCCAGGTACAGCCCCGCGCTATCGGTCAGGCGCTCCCGCTTCTTGTCTGGTGGGCAGGTGGCATTGCGGCATTGGGCGTCTGTCAGCATCGGGGTTCCCTGGGGTGTTCCCCGGCCTTGGCGGGGCAGTTGTTCCCCGCCTACCGGGGTAAATTGGGTTTTGTTCCCCGATATGTTCCCCGCTCACGGTTTGGCTGTCAATGGTTGCCCTTGTCTGTTCCTGCTGCGTAAGTGCCTGATTTACCAATGAAAAAGGCCGCCAGGTGGTGTTCCTTGGCGGCCTTTGTTTTGATGGATGGTGGAGCTGGCGGGAATTGAACCCGCGTCCGCAAGCCTTTACCGGGCAGATCTACATGTTTAGCGGTCTGATTTAAGTCTCGCCACCGGTATCGCGCAGTCGCACGCTATACCGGCCGCCAGTACCCTATTGTCTCGTCCCAACCCAAGGTACCCGGATCAGAACCAGCCCATGTAATTATCCTTGCAGCCGGGAGGCACCGATTGCTCGATACCCCCTTGCCCAGCCCATCGGCCAACTGTTGCAAGGCTCACTGGCAATTAAGCAGCGAGTGCGAAACGTTCGTCGTTTGCAGTTAGTTTTTTTGAATGCAGATTTACGAGCGCCAATCAAGCTCGACATGCACCACGCCGATTCCGAACCCACGTCGAAACCAGGGCAGCCCCAAGCACCCTATATTAAGCGTGAAGACAAAAATTGCAAGAGCTGCATGGGCGAATTAATTTCTGCGTCGGCACGCCAGGCTTTGACCGAGGCTTCGGAGCCCAGATAGCCGTAGTTGGCAGCTACAGTGGCCATGCCTGCTGCACGACCCGCCACGATATCGCGCTCGTCGTCACCCACATAAATGCATTTTTCAGGGGCAATACCTAAGCGCCGCGCAGCCTCGAACAAGGGCTCAGGATGCGGCTTTGCATGTGGTGTTGTGTCACCGCTGATAGCTACTGCACATTTGGCGAAGACCGGCAGGGCGCGCAGGAGAGGCTCCGTGAAACGCGCCGCCTTGTTGGTCACGATACCCCAAGGAAGGCCGCGCGTCTCGAGGGCGGCCAACAGGTCCGCTACTTCGTCAAATGCAGCCGCGTGGTCAAACATGCAGGCTGCGTAGTTTGCAAAAAACTCTTCGCGCAGCGGATCGAAGCCGGGATCGCCGGGCGCAATGCCAAAAGCGACGCCCAACATGCCGCGCGCGCCGGCACCCGCCATCGCGCGGTAATCGGTCAGCGGACGGGGCGGCAGCCCGCGGTCGGTCCGCATTTTGTCGGCGGCACGGCCCAGATCGGTCGCACTATCCACAAGGGTCCCGTCCAGATCAAACAGGACGGCGCGGCTGCCTTCAAACATTCGAGGGCAGTCGCTGCGCCGCCACCAGGTAGTTCACGCTGGTGTTCTGGCTGAGCCAATAGCGTCCGGTGAGCGGGTTGTGCTCCAAGCCCCTCGTATGGGCAATTTCCAGTCCGGCGCCGCGGCAGCTTTGCGCCAGTTCGCTGGGGCGGATGAGTCGCGCGTATTCATGGGTACCGCGGGGCAATAGCCTCAACACGTATTCGGCCCCCAGAATGGCAAATGCAAACGCCTTGGCATTGCGGTTGATGGTGGAGAAAAACACCCAACCACCTGGACGCACCAATTCGGCGCACGCGCGCACGATGGAGTCCGGGTTGGGGACATGCTCCAGCATTTCCATACAGGTGACGGTATCGAAGCCTGCCGGTTGCTCCTGCGCCAGGGCCTCAGCACTGATCTCGCGGTAACTCACTTGCGGGGTCTGGGCTTCGAGAGCGTGCAACTGGGCAACCTTGAGTGACTTGGTGGCCAGGTCAATGCCCAGCACCTGGGCACCCTTGCGCGCCATGGCGTCCGCAAGAATGCCACCGCCGCATCCCACGTCAAGCACCTGCTTGCCCGCCAAGGGGGCGATGGAATCGATCCAGGCCAAGCGCAAGGGGTTGATTTCATGCAGCGGGCGAAATTCGCTCTCTTTGTCCCACCAGCGATGAGCCAGGTCGGAAAACTTGGCCAGTTCGGCAGGATCCACGTTGGCGGTAGTCGTCATTTTTCGTCGCTCGATGGCAAAGTCACAAAGGCAAAGCGCCATGAAAAAAGCCCCGTCGCCGGGGCTTTTTAGCAAGCAATCAGGGATTACTTGGAAGAGCGGGTACCCACTACTTCGATTTCCACGCGGCGGTTCTTGGCACGGCCTTCGCGGGTCTTGTTGTCGGCGACAGGCTGCTTCTCGCCCTTGCCTTCGGTGTAGACGCGGTTCTTTTCGATGCCCTTGGCGACCAAGTAGGCCTTCACAGCTTCAGCGCGACGAATCGACAGCTTCTGGTTGTAGGCGTCGGTACCAATGGAGTCGGTGTGGCCGACGGCAATGATCACTTCAAGGTTGATACCCTGGACCTTGGAGACCAGATCGTCGAGCTTGGCCTTGCCGGCGGGCTTGAGAACCGACTTGTCAAAGTCGAAGAACGCGTCGGCGGCGTAGGTCACCTTGCTCGAAGCTGCTACTGCGGGAGCGGGCTTGGGAGCCGGTGCGGGAGCAGCTGCAGGAGCAGGTGCCGGTGCGGGAGCTGCAGCTACAGGAGCTGCCAAAGCGCCGTCGCAACCAGGAGCTGCGGTAGCAGGGGTCCAGGCGGCATCGCGCCAGCACAATTCGTTGGTACCGTTCTTCCAGACGAGTTCGTTGGTACCGTTCTTCCAGTTGTCAACAGTCTGGGCACCAGCGGCGGTAGCAAGCGCTGCAGAGGCCAACAACATCGCCACTTTGTTCAGTTTATTCATGGTTCTCCTCTTGGGGGCAAAGGCCGCAGCAGCGCTGCGAATCAAGGACGTCATTCGGTGACCATCACCAAAAACGTTGATCAGATTGTGCCATACGTAACAGCGCCAAGCGATCCAGGCGAAGGGTCAGATCGTAGGACAAAAGCGCTTGAACCCCCAAATGTTGCTCTGCAGCTACAAAGCCTTGCGCCTAAAATGCCCAGTCCCCGCCGCTTTGTACCCATCCTATGACCCAGTTCGCCAAAGAAACTCTACCGATCAGCCTTGAAGAGGAAATGCGGCGCAGCTATCTGGATTACGCCATGAGCGTGATCGTGGGGCGGGCCTTGCCGGATGCTCGGGACGGCTTGAAGCCGGTGCACCGGCGCGTGCTGTTCGCCATGCATGAGCTGAACAACGACTGGAACCGGCCTTACAAGAAGTCTGCCCGTATCGTTGGCGACGTGATCGGCAAGTACCACCCGCACGGGGACAGCGCGGTGTATGACACGATCGTTCGCATGGCGCAAGACTTCTCGCTGCGACATATGTTAGTGGACGGCCAGGGCAACTTCGGCTCCGTCGATGGCGACAACGCTGCCGCCATGCGGTACACCGAAATCCGTTTGGCAAAGATCGCCCACGAGATGCTGGGCGACATCGACAAGGAAACCGTCGATTTCGGTCCCAACTACGACGGCAGCGAGAAAGAACCCTTGGTCTTGCCGAGCAAACTGCCGAACCTGCTGGTCAACGGCTCCTCGGGCATTGCCGTAGGCATGGCCACCAATATTCCCCCGCACAATTTGAATGAAGTCGTGGACGGGTGCCTGCACTTGCTGGCGCATCCGGAGGCCACCATCGACGAGTTGATGGAGATCATCCCGGCGCCCGACTTTCCTACCGCCGGCATCATTTACGGCATCACCGGCGTCAAGGACGGCTATCGGACAGGCCGTGGCCGCGTCATCATGCGGGCGAAATGCCACTTTGAGGACATCGACCGCGGCCAGCGTCAGGCCATCATCGTGGACGAGCTGCCGTATCAAGTAAACAAGAAGACGCTGCAAGAGCGCATGGCCGAGCTGGTGCACGAAAAGAAAATCGAGGGCATCAGCCACATCCAGGATGAGTCCGACAAATCGGGCATGCGTCTGGTCATTGAACTCAAGCGCGGCGAAGTGCCTGAAGTGGTGCTGAACAACCTGTACAAGCAAACGCAGCTGCAGGACACCTTCGGCATGAACATGGTGGCGCTGATTGACGGTCAACCTCGCCTGTGTGACCTGAAGACGCTGATCAGCGTGTTTCTGCAGCACCGCCGCGAGGTTGTCACGCGGCGCACCGTGTTCGAGCTGCGCAAGGCGCGCGACCGCGGCCATGTGCTCGAAGGCCTGGCGGTGGCGCTGGCCAACATCGACGATTTCATTGCCATCATCCGCAGCGCCCCGACGCCCCCGGTGGCGAAGGCTGAATTGATGGCGCGCAGCTGGGACAGCAAGATGGTGCGCGAAATGCTCACCCGTACGCGCACCGATGGCGGCGTCATCAATGCCGACGACTACCGGCCCGAAGGGCTGGAGCGCGAGTTCGGCATGGGCCAGGATGGCCTGTACCGACTGTCGGATACCCAGGCGCAGGAGATCTTGCAAATGCGGCTGCAGCGCCTCACCGGGCTGGAGCAGGACAAGATCGTCGCCGAGTACAAAGACATCATGGCGGTCATCGAAGACCTGCTGGACATCCTGGCCACGCCCGAGCGCGTCTCGACCATCATTGGTGATGAGCTCACAGCCATCAAGCAGGAATTCGGCCAAAGCAAGCTCGGCGCCCGCCGCAGCCTGGTCGAATACAGCGCGCAAGACCTGTCCACCGAAGACCTCATCACGCCCACCGACATGGTGGTGACGCTCAGCCATACCGGCTACATCAAGAGCCAGCCACTGGGAGAGTACCGCGCGCAAAAGCGCGGCGGGCGCGGCAAGCAAGCCACAGCCACCAAGGAAGACGACTGGATCGACCAGCTCTTCATTGCCAACACGCACGACTACATCCTGTGTTTCTCCAACCGTGGGCGCCTGTACTGGCTCAAGGTCTGGGAAGTGCCTGCCGGTTCGCGCGGCTCACGGGGCCGTCCCATCGTCAATATGTTTCCGCTGCAGGAGGGCGAGAAGATCAACGTGGTGCTGCCGCTGACCGGTGCCATGCGCACCTTTCCGGCGGACCATTATGTGTTCATGGCCACCAGTATGGGCACGGTCAAGAAAACAGCTCTGGACGACTTTTCGCATCCGCGCAAGGGCGGCATCATTGCGGTCAACCTCGACGAAGGCGACTTCCTGATCGGTGCAGCGCTCACCGACGGGGAGCACGATGTCATGTTGTTTTCCGACGGCGGCAAGGCCGTTCGTTTCGATGAAAACGACGTGCGTCCCTTGGGGCGCCAGGCGCGTGGGGTGCGCGGAATGATGCTTGAAGAAGGCCAAAGCGTGATCGCCATGCTGGTGGCCGAGGACGAGAGCCAGAGCGTGCTCACCGCCACTGAAAACGGCTTCGGCAAACGCACCAGCATCACCGAATACACACGCCACGGCCGCGGCACCAAGGGAATGATCGCCATCTCCCAAAGCGAACGCAACGGCAAGGTGGTGGCAGCCACCCTGGTGCACGCACACGACGAGATCATGCTCATTACCGACAAGGGCGTGCTGGTGCGCACGCGCGTTTCGGAAATTCGCGAACTGGGCCGTGCAACGCAAGGCGTGACCTTGATTGCGCTGGACGACGGCGCCCAGTTGATCGGTCTGCAGCGCATTGTGGAAAACGACGCCCAAGGTGCAGACAATGCAGATGCAGAAACGCCCGACACAGCGCCGGGAGGATCCCCGGATGCAGAGCCGCAACGCGAGTAGGGGCTCGATTGCACGGCGCGCCTGCCCAAATGCAAACTATAATTTTTATAGCTACTAACGATTATCCGGTAAGCGCTAGGACCTTATTTCACTCCTGATTTTTCCATGCAACGTCCGTACAACTTTTCGGCCGGCCCGGCGGCAATTCCTGAGGAAGTGCTGCAGCGCGCGGCAGCCGAAATGCTGGACTGGCAAGGCAGCGGCATGGGCGTCATGGAAATGAGCCACCGCGGCAAGGAGTTTCTCTCCATCTACGAAGCCGCCGAAGCCGGTTTCCGTTCGCTGCTGTCCATCCCGCCCGAGTTCAAGATTCTTTTCATGCAAGGCGGCGGTCTGGCCGAAAACGCCATCGTTCCACTGAACCTCTCCCGCGCGGCGGGCGTGGACTTCGTCGTGACTGGTAGCTGGAGCCAAAAGTCGCAGAAGGAAGCCCGCAAGTACGCGTCGGAAGTGAACATCGCTGCTTCGGGCGAGACCAGCAGCTTCACCACCCTGCCCGACCCGGCGAGTTGGACGCCCAGCGTGGGTGCGAGCTACCTGCACATCTGCAGCAACGAAACCATCAACGGCGTGGAATTCCACGAGCTTCCCGACCTGCGCGCCCTGGGCTGCGACGCGCCGCTGGTGGTGGATTTTTCCTCCCATGTGGCCTCGCGGCCAGTGGACTGGTCGCGTGTTGGCCTGGCTTTTGGCGGAGCGCAAAAAAACATCGGCCCCGCCGGCCTGACCATCGTGGTGGTGCGCGAAGACCTGATCGGGCAGGCCCTGCCTGCCTGCCCAAGCGCCTTCGACTACCGCCTGGTGGCCGACAATCACTCCATGTACAACACGCCGCCGACCTGGGGGATCTACATGGCCGGGCTTACCTTTGACTGGCTGGCGCGCCAGACCGAAGGCGAAGCGCACGGCATTGCCGCCATGGAGCAGCGCAACATCGCCAAAGCCGCACTCCTGTACGGCACGATCGACGGCTCACAGCTTTACTACAACAAGGTTTCGCCCCCTTGCCGCTCGCGCATGAACGTGCCCTTCTTTTTGCGCAATGAAGCGCTGAACGACGCCTTTCTGGCCGGAGCGCGCGAGCGCGGCCTGCTGCAGCTCAAGGGCCACAAGTCGGTGGGTGGCATGCGCGCCAGCATCTACAACGCCATGCCGCTGGCCGGCGTGCAGGCGCTGGTGGATTACCTCCACGATTTCGAGAAAGCCCACGGATGAGCGCCGCGCCACCGCCACCCACGAACCAGCCCGTGGCCTCGCCCGATCTGGCCAGCCTGCGCGTGCAGATCGACAACATCGACCAGCAGCTGCTCACCTTGCTCAACCAGCGCGCGCTGGTGGCCGAGCGCGTAGGCGAGGTGAAAAAGCGCGAAGGCACGCCCTTCTTTCGCCCCGACCGCGTGGCGCAGGTGATTGAAAAAATCGTCCGCGCCAACCCCGGCCCCTTGCGCAGCGCGCATGTCTCGGCCATCTGGCGCGAGGTGATGTCGGCCTGCCTGGCGCTGGAGTCCCCCAGCGCGTGGCGGTGCTCGGACCGGCCGGAACGTTTTGCGAGCAGGCCGCCATCGACTACTTCGGCGGTGCGGCCGACATTGTCTATTGCGCCAATTTCGACGAGGTCTTCCACGCCACGGCCTCGGGCAGCGCGCAGTTCGGCGTTGTTGGCGTCGAGAATTCTGTCGAGGGCGTGGTCACACGCTCGCTCGATCTGTTCCTGCACACCCCCACGCATGTGGTCGGCGAAGTGAGCCTGCTGGTGCGCCACAACCTGCTGCGCACGAGTCCGTCGGCAGAGGGCATTGAGGCGGTTCTGGCGCACCCGCAGGCGCTGGCTCAGTGCCAAGCCTGGTTGTCCAAGCATTTGCCCCATGTCGAGCGCCGGCCGGTATCGAGCAACGCCGAAGGCGCGCGCCTGGCGGCTACCAACCCCGCCTGGGCGGCTCTGGCCAGCGAGCGCGCGGCCACCCAGTTCGGCCTGCACATCGTGGCGCATGCGATCCAGGACGAGGCCTACAACCGTACGCGCTTTGCCGTGATCTGCCTGCCGCACACGCTGGAAACGCCGCCACCTTCGGGACGCGACTGCACCAGCCTGATTGTGTCGGTGCCCAACGAGCCTGGCGCGGTGCACGACCTGTTGGTGCCGCTCAAGAAGCACGGCGTCTCCATGACGCGTTTTGAGTCACGCCCCGCGCGCACCGGCCAGTGGGAGTACTACTTCTACATCGACATCGACGGTCACCCGAGCCAGCCGCATGTGGCAGCCGCGCTGGCCGAACTGCGCAGCCTGAGCGCCTTTTACAAAGTGCTGGGCACCTACCCGGTGACGCCATGACACACTGCAGCATCTTCGCGCCACTTCTTCCGGGGCTCCACCATGTTTGAACAACTCGGCCTGATCGGCTGCGGCCTGATGGGGGGTTCGTTTGCGCTGGCGCTCAAAAAGGCGGGCCTGGTCAAACGCGTCGTCGGCTACAGCAAGTCGCCTTCCACCACCGACCGTGCACGCCAGTTGGGCGTGATCGACGTCGAGGCGCCGTCCGCGCTGCTCGCCGTTGCGGGGGCCGACATCGTAATGGTGGCCGTGCCTGTTTCTGCCACCGAAGCCACGCTCAAATCCATCCGCCACCTGGTGACGCCCCAGATGTTGATCATGGACGTCGGCTCGACAAAGTCCGACGTGGTGCAGGCCGCACGCCGCGCGCTGCGCGACCAGGTAGGCTCCTTCGTTCCTGCGCACCCGATCACAGGGCGCGAGGTGTCGGGGGTGGAGCACGCAGACGCCGAACTCTACAGCGGGCGCCAGATCATTCTCACCCCCACCGAGCGTACCCTGACCCTGCAGTTGCAGCGTGCGGAAGAAGTCTGGACTGCCCTGGGCTGCCGGGTGACCAGCATGTCGCCGGAGTCCCACGACGAGGCCTTTGCCGCCGTCAGCCACTTGCCGCACTTGCTGGCGTTCTCGCTGGTCAACAGCATCACCAGCCAGCCCCAGGCGGACACCTTTCTCTCGCTTGCCGGTCCGGGATTTCGTGATTTCACGCGTATTGCCGCCAGCGACCCCAAGATGTGGCGCGATGTGCTGCTGGCCAATCGCGACGAGCTGCTGGCGCAGTCGAAGCTCTTCCAGCAGGCATTGCACAGTTTCGAGACCGCCATCCGCAACGACAACGCACAGGCACTGGAAGACATGCTGACGCTGTCCAGCGAAACGCGTGCGCATTGGCGCATGGGTGCACAGCGTAAAAAATCCCCCTGAGTCGCCTACGGCGCCTTCCCCGAAGGGGGACGACGCCAGCGCGGCGGGGCGGCCCTTGCGCGGCATCTGCTGGTCTGGGCCGCGCCAGTTGCCTGGGCCTATAGCGCAATGGATATACAAAACCGATGTACAGCACCGCATTTCTCGATATTCCTGCACTCGCCTCGGCGGGCGGCACGGTTCAACTGCCTGGCTCCAAGAGCATTTCCAACCGCGTGCTGCTGCTTGCGGCTCTCAGCACCGGCACCACGGTGGTGCACGACCTGCTCGATTCGGACGATACCCGCGTCATGCTCGACGCCCTGGGCGCGATTGGTTGTCGGGTTGAGCAGAGCGATGGGGAAACCAGAATCACTGGTATAGGTGACAACCGCCCTGCGATACCGCTGCAGCTCTTTCTGGGCAACGCTGGCACGGCCATGCGCCCACTCGCGGCCGCGCTCGCCCTGCTGGGCGGCGACTTCACGCTCGATGGCGTGGCCCGCATGCGCGAGCGCCCGATTGGCGACCTGGTCGATGCGCTGCGCCAGCTGGGCTGCGGCATCGATTACTTGGGCACCGAGGGCTACCCGCCGCTGCACATTGCGCAGGGCTGTGGCGTGCCGGCCTTGG
Source organism: Simplicispira suum (assembly GCF_003008595.1). Taxonomy (GTDB): domain Bacteria; phylum Pseudomonadota; class Gammaproteobacteria; order Burkholderiales; family Burkholderiaceae_C; genus Simplicispira; species Simplicispira suum. The sequence goes on from NZ_CP027669.1 coordinate 504,105, forward strand.
CGCTGGACCAGCCGGTGCGCGTGCGCGGCGATGTTTCCAGCCAGTTCCTGACTGCTCTGCTGATGGCACTGCCGCTGGCGGCAAAGCAGCAGGACGTGGTGATCGAGGTCGTGGGCGAGCTCATCTCCAAGCCCTACATAGCGATCACGCTGGCGCTGCTGAAGCGCTTTGGCATTGAAGTCGAAAACGAACATTGGCAGCGCTTTCGCATCCCCGCGGGCAGCCGCTACCGATCGCCCGGCAGCATCCATGTCGAAGCGGACGCCTCTTCTGCTAGTTATTTCATAGCTTTAGGCGCAATTGCAGCAAGCGCTGAGGGTCAAAAAGGCATAAAAATCTGTGGTGTAGGGCTCGACTCGATTCAGGGGATATCCGTTTCCTCGACGCGGCGCAGGCCATGGGCGCGCGCGTCAGCGGCGGGCCCAACTGGCTCGAGGTCGAGCGCGGTGCCTGGCCGCTCAAGGCGATTGACCTCGACTGCAACCACATCCCCGACGCCGCGATGACAATCGCCGTGATGGCGTTGTACGCCGACGGCCCGACGCTGCTGCGCAATATTGCCAGCTGGCGCGTGAAGGAAACCGACCGCATCGCCGCCATGGCGGCTGAGCTGCGCAAGCTCGGGGCAACGGTGGAGGAAGGCGCGGACTTCATCCGCATCGCACCGCCCGCAACGCCACAGCACTGGACGACAGCCAGCATCCACACCTACGACGACCACCGCGTTGCCATGTGCTTCTCGCTCGCTGCCTTCAACCCCGCCGCTCTGCCGGTGCGCATTGAAGACCCACGCTGTGTGGCCAAGACCTTTCCAGACTATTTCGAAACGCTGTTTTCCGTGGTGCAAACCGCTGCGGCCAAGGTGCCGGTGATCTGCATCGACGGTCCGACCGCGTCTGGCAAGGGGACGCTGGCTGCGCAAGTGGCGCAGCGCCTGGGCTACCACCTGCTTGATTCGGGCGCCATCTACCGCGTGGCGGGACTGGCGGCGCGGAATGCCGGCCTGGACATTGCCCCCGCCAATGCCGTCGCCATTGCGAACCTCGCGCGCGGCATGGCGCTGCACTTTGACGGTGCGCGGGTGCTGCTCGCCAGTGTGGACGTAAGCGACGCCATCCGCACCGAGCAGGCCGGCATGGACGCGTCCCGCGTGTCCGCGCTGCCCGAGGTGCGCGCCGCCGTAGTGGACGTGCAGCTGGCTTTTCGCGCGCTGCCCGGCCTGGTGGCCGATGGGCGCGATATGGGCACAGTGATCTTTCCGGGCGCGCCACTCAAGGTGTATCTGACCGCCAGCGCAGCCCAGCGGGCCGAGCGGCGCTATCAACAGTTGATTGCACGGGGTTTGGACGCTAAAATAGCAGACCTTCGCGCAGACTTGGAGGCGCGCGACGCGCGGGATATGACCCGCAGCGTTGCCCCTTTGAAGCCTGCGCAGGACGCGCTGACGCTGGACAACTCCGAACTCACGGTCGAACAGGCTGTGAACCAGGTCTTGGATTGGTGGCAGCAGCGCCAGCCCTTTGCGTCCAGCGCCAAGGGCTGAATGGCTTAAAAAAGCCGGGGCCGCAAGGCTCCAACCCTGGTCCACACCGCCCCAGCCGCGCCGCAGCGCATTGGCAGTGTGGTTTTTTCACCCTAACCCGCGGCACACGCCGTACACCAACCACCACGGACAGCCTTTCAAACCGCAGCAATAGTGCTGCTGTCAAACCTGTACGTGGCAAGGAAATACATGTCTGAATCTTTTGCCGACCTTTTCGAAGAATCCTTGCAACGCACCGAGATGCGCCCCGGTGAAGTCATCACCGCAGAGGTGGTGCGCGTCGAGCACAGCTTCGTCGTGGTCAACGCCGGCCTCAAGTCTGAAGCCTATGTGCCGCTCGACGAATTTAAGAACGACAAGGGCGAAGTCGAAGTCCAGGTAGGCGATTTCGTCTCCGTGGCCATCGGTTCGATCGAAAACGGTTACGGCGACACCATCCTCTCGCGCGATACGGCCAAGCGCCTCGCGTCCTGGATGAGCCTGGAAAAGGCCCTGGAATCCGGCGAATTCGTCACCGGCACCACCAGCGGCAAGGTCAAGGGCGGCCTGACGGTTCTGGTCAACGGCATCCGCGCCTTCCTCCCCGGTTCGCTCATCGACACGCGCCCGGTCAAGGACCTGACGCCGTACGAGAACAAGACCATGGAATTCAAGGTCATCAAGCTCGACCGCAAGCGCAACAACGTGGTGCTGAGCCGCCGCGCTGTGGTCGAAGCCTCGATGGGCGAAGAGCGCGAGAAGCTCATGGCCACCCTCAAGGAAGGTGCCATTGTCAACGGTGTGGTCAAAAATATCACCGAATACGGCGCCTTCGTGGACCTGGGCGGCATCGACGGCCTGCTGCACATCACCGACATGGCATGGCGCCGCGTTCGCCACCCTTCGGAAGTGGTCACGGCCGGCCAGGAACTCACCGCCAAGATCCTCAAGTTCGACACCGAGAAGAACCGTGTCTCGCTGGGCCTCAAGCAAATGGGCGACGACCCGTGGATGGGTGTCTCCCGCCGCTACCCACAGAGCACGCGTTTGTTCGGCAAGATCACCAACATCGCCGACTACGGCGCGTTTGTGGAACTCGAACCCGGCATTGAAGGCCTGGTACACGTGTCGGAAATGGACTGGACGAACAAGAACATCGCTCCTTCCAAGCTGGTCACCCTGGGCGACGAAGTCGAAGTCATGGTCCTCGAGATCGACGAAGACAAGCGCCGCATCAGCCTGGGCATGAAGCAGTGCAAGGCCAACCCTTGGCAAGAGTTCGCGCAGGACACCAAGCGCGGCGACCGCGTCAAGGGCCCCATCAAGTCGATCACCGACTTCGGCGTGTTCGTCGGTCTGGCTGCCGGTATCGACGGCCTGGTGCACCTGTCTGACCTCTCGTGGAACGAGCCCGGCGAAGCCGCCGTGCGCAACTACAAGAAGGGCCAGGAAGTCGAAGCCATCGTGCTGGCTGTGGACGTGGAGCGCGAGCGCATCTCCTTGGGCATCAAGCAGCTCGACGGCGATCCGTTCACCACGTTTGTGACCGTGAACGACAAGGGCCAGACGGTGACCGGCAAGGTCAAGACCGTGGACGCCCGTGGCGCCGAGATCGACCTGGGTGAAGACATCCTCGGTTACCTGCGCGCTTCGGAAATCTCGCGCGACCGCGTGGAAGACGCACGCAATGTGCTCAAGGAAGGCGACGAAGTCACCGCCGTGGTCGTCAACGTGGACCGCAAGACGCGCAACATCCAGCTGTCCATCAAGCAAAAGGACATGATCGACGAGCAAGGCGCCATGGCCAACCTGAGCCAGCAGTCGAGCCGCGAGAGCGCCGGCACGACCAGCCTGGGCGCCCTGCTGCGCGCCAAGCTGGACAACTCGGACAAGTAATCCAAGCGATCGCTGTCGGCGCCCTGGGCGCCGACCAGGATGGCGGCCGGGTGAGTGCACAATGCGCCCACCCGGCATTTTTTTGTATGAACGTATGACCCGATCCGATCTCGTTGAAGCCTTGGCTGAGCGTTTTCCCCAGCTGACGCACCGCGACGCAGAAATCGCCGTGAAAGCCTTGCTTGACGCCGTGGGCGAGGCGCTGGTGCGCGGCCATCGCATTGAGGTACGGGGTTTTGGCAGTTTTTCTGTCAGCCACCGGCCTCCGCGTCTGGGCCGCAACCCGCGCAGCGGCGAAGCCGTAGCCATTCCAGCCAAGCGCGTGCCACACTTCAAGCCAGGCAAGGCACTGCGCGAAGCCGTAGATCAACGTACCCAAGAACTCCGCAGCCCTGCCACAGGCAGATAAAGCTATATTTTTGATAGCGCATAACGCTTTCTGCATAATCGCCAGCGGCCAAAAGCACCTAAAATTTGGCAGAATGCGACGAATCCTGCGCTTTGCGGCGATCGCTTCGTAGAATCGTCCCACCACCGGGGACGCCATGAAATACTTCCTGTGGCTGCTCAAGGCAGCCATTTTCTTTACGCTTTTCGCCTTTGCGCTGAACAACCAGCAAGACGCCACCGTGCACTTGTTCTTCGGTACGCAGTGGCGTGCGCCACAGGTTCTCATCGTACTGACGGCCTTTGCCTTCGGCCTCGTCGCTGGCGTGCTGGGCATGGTGCCGCGCTGGTGGAAGCACCGCAGTGCCGCGCGGCGCGTGCAAGCCGCGCAGACGCCCCCCGCCGCCGCGCCCGTACCCAGCCCCACCCCCGAGTCCGTTCCGCCGCATGGAATTTGACCTCTCCTGGCTTCTGCTGGGGCTGCCGCTGGTCTTCATGCTCGGCTGGGCCGCCTCACGCATGGATCTGCGCCAGCTGCGCAGGCAAAACCGCGATGCGCCCAAAGCCTATTTCAAGGGCCTGAACTTCCTGCTCAACGAGCAGCAAGACCAGGCCATTGACGCCTTCATCGAGGCGGTACAGAACGATCCAGACACCTCCGAGCTGCATTTCGCCCTGGGCAACCTGTTCCGGCGCCGGGGCGAGTACGACCGCGCGGTGCGCGTGCACGAACACCTGCTCTCGCGCGGCGATCTGAGCAGCACCGACCGAGATCGCGCCCAGCACGCACTGGCGCTCGACTACCTCAAAGCCGGCCTGCTCGACCGCGCCGAAGACGCGCTGGCGCGCCTGGAGGGCACGGCGTTTGAAGCTGAGGCCCGACTCGCGCGGCTTGCCATTTTCGAGCGATCGCGCGACTGGCCCCAGGCCGCCGAAGTGGCGCGCAAGATGCACGCTGCCGACCAGGGGGACTTCAGTACCCGCCAGGCGCACTATCTTTGTGAGCAGGCCCACAGCGAACGCGCTGCCGGCAACAGCAGCGCCGCCATGGCCCTGTTGGAACAGGCCCTGCGCGCCGCACCCCAGGCAGCGCGCCCCCACATCGAGCTGGCACGGCTTGCAGAGCAGACGGGCGACAGCGCGCGCGCGCTCGAGCTGCTGCGCGCCTTGGGCGTACAGGCCCCGTCCGCACTGCCGCTCGCCGCCGCCTTGTTGACCGAGATCGCTCGCGACAGTGGACGCGAGGCCGAGGTGCTCGCCCTGTTGCAGGCGCATTACGCACAAGGCCCATCGCTGGACGTCCTCGACGCGATCGTGGCGCTCTCAGAGCGCGCAGGCGCCGCGCCAACGGAGCAGAACGAAAGCCGCATGTGGTATCTGCGCCATCTTGAGCACGAACCCTCGCTGGTTGCTGCGGCCAAGTGGTTGGCCGGCGAGCGGCTCGAGCACGAGGAGTTTCATCCGCAAATTCAGGCCGCGCTCGACACCGCCGCCCGCCCGCTCACGCGCTACCGCTGTGCAGCCTGCGGGTTCGAAGCGCGCCAGCATTTCTGGCACTGCCCAGGCTGCCAGGCCTGGGACAGCTACCCAGCGCAGCGGGTGGAGGAGCTATAGGCCATGGGCATCCGATCTCTGCTGTTGAGCGCCGCACTGCTCTGCTCGGGCACTGCGTTCGCGCAAATCGACATCAACAAGGCCACCGAAGCCGAGCTGGACGCCATTCGCGGCGTCGGCCCAGCCACCACGCGGCGCATTCTGACCGAGCGCGCGCACCAGCCTTTCAAGGACTGGGCCGATCTGGTAGCGCGGGTGCACGGCATTGGTCGTGCCAGCGCGGCCAGCTTTTCGGCACAAGGCTATACCGTCAATGGCCAACCGTATGCGGGCGCACGCACTGCGGCGTCGGCCCCGGCACGGTAGGAAGGCATTGTCAGGCCCATGGATTTGCCGCAGTTGCCGCTCATCACGCTCGTCGCCCTGCCCTTCGCCGCAAGCCTGCTGGCGGCCTTTCTGCCGTCCAATGCGCGCAACACCGAGTCGACCCTGGCGGGGCTGATTGCCCTGCTGTGCACGGTGCAGGCGGCCTTGCTGTTCCCGCAGATCGCTGCGGGCGAAGTGCTGCGCCAGGAATTCGCCTGGGTTCCGGCGCTCGGCCTCAAGCTGGTGCTGCGCATGGACGGCTTTGCCTGGATGTTCTACATGCTGGTGCTGGGCATTGGCACGCTGGTAGTGCTGTACGCGCGCTACTACATGTCGCCGCAGGATCCGGTGCCGCGATTTTTTGCCTTCTTTCTGGCTTTCATGGGCTCGATGGCGGGCGTGGTGCTGTCGGGCAACCTGATTCAGCTCGCGCTGTTCTGGGAGCTGACCAGCCTGTTTTCGTTTTTATTGATCGGCTACTGGTACCACCGCAAGGATGCCCGGCGCGGCGCGCGCATGGCGCTCACTGTGACGGGCGCGGGTGGCCTGTGCCTGTTCGCCGGGATGATCGTGCTCGGCCACATCGTGGGCAGCTACGAACTCGACAACGTGCTGGCCGCCGGAGCGCTGGTGCGCGCCCATCCCATGTACCCGGTGGCGCTGTGCCTCATCGTGCTGGGCGCACTGACCAAGAGCGCGCAGTTTCCGTTCCACTTCTGGCTGCCGCACGCCATGGCGGCGCCCACCCCCGTATCCGCCTATCTGCATTCGGCGACCATGGTCAAGGCCGGGGTTTTTCTGCTGGCGCGGCTCTGGCCGGTGCTCTCGGGAACGGAGCCCTGGTTCTGGATCGTCGGCGGGGCCGGTCTCATTACCCTGCTGCTCGGCGCCTATGTGGCCATGTTTCAACACGACCTCAAGGGTGTGCTGGCGTATTCGACGCTCTCGCACCTCGGCCTGATCACGCTGCTGCTGGGCCTCAACAGTCCGCTGGCCGCTGTAGCGGCCGTCTTTCACATCATGAATCATGCGACCTTCAAGGCCTCGCTGTTCATGGCCGCAGGCATCATCGACCACGAAACCGGCACGCGCGATATGCGAAGGCTCTCCGGGCTGGCGCGCAGCATGCCAGTGACGGCCACGCTGGCTGCGGTCGCCGCCGCCGCCATGGCGGGCGTTCCTCTCCTCAACGGCTTTTTGTCCAAAGAAATGTTCTTTGCTGAAACCGTGTTCGTACAGGCCAATCCGCTGGTGGAACAATTCCTGCCCTGGGCCGCTACGCTGGCGGGCCTGTTCAGCGTGGCCTACGCATTGCGCTTTTGCGTGGAGACCTTTGGCGGTCCCCCTGCGACCGATCTGCCGCGCCAGCCCCATGAACCGCCCCACTGGATGCGCGTGCCCGTGGAACTGCTGGTGCTGATCTGCCTGCTCGTCGGGGTGCTGCCCCAGTGGACAGTGGGCGCTTTTCTGGACGCCGCCGCGCGTCCGGTGGTGGGCGGCGAACTGCCTCCTTTCAGTCTGGCGGTCTGGCACGGCTTCAACACGCCTTTGATGATGAGCCTGGTGGCCCTGGTAGGCGGGACGCTGCTGTACCTGCTGGTGCTGCGCCGGCGCAGCAACCGCAATGCGTCCAGCCGCGCACCGGGCCTCGCAGGTCTCGATGGCAGGGAGCTGTTCGAGTCCCTGCTTGCCGCGCTGACGCAGGCGGGCCGGCGGGGGCGCACGCTGCTGGGCACGCACAAGCTGCAGTGGCAAATGCTGTGGCTTGTGGTCTTCGTGCTGGTCGCCGCCGCGCTGCCCTTGTGGACGCGCGGCCTGCCCATTGGCGACCGCGCCGCACTGCCATTCGAGCCAGCTTTTTCCCTGCTCTGGGCCTTGGGCATGGGCTGCGCGCTGGCCACGGCTTGGCAGGCCAAGTACCACCGCCTTGCGGCCCTGACACTGCTGGGCGCCACGGGGCTGATTACCTGCATCACCTTCCTGTGGTTTTCCGCGCCCGATCTGGCGCTGACGCAGCTGGCGGTGGAGACCGTCACCACGCTGCTCATTCTGCTGGGACTGCGCTGGCTCCCCAAACGAAACGAGGCGCTGCGCCACACGCTCGAGGCGTCCGTGCGCCGCCGGGCGAGGCGGCGCCGCGCACGTGACTTTGTCCTGGCCGTGGCGACGGGCGGCGGCATGGCCCTGCTGTCATTTGCCATGCTGAGCCGCCCGTTTCCACGCAGCACCTCGACGTTTTTCCTGGAACACGCGCTCACGGGCGGTGGCGGCAACAACGTGGTCAACGTGATGCTGGTGGATTTCCGCGCCTTCGATACCTTTGGCGAAATCGTGGTGGTGGGGGTGGTGGCACTCACTGTCTACGCCCTGCTGCGGCGCTTTCGCCCCGCCATCGAGATGCTCGATCTGCCGCCGCAGCAACGCGCCCTGCCGGCCGACCTGGATACCGACCTGATCAACCCGCGCCTGGCAGCCGACACCGCCGTGGGCTACCTGCGCGTGCCCGCCGTGCTGGTGCGCCTGCTGCTGCCCTTTGCCACGCTGGTGGCGGTTTACCTCTTTTTGCGCGGGCACAACGCGCCGGGCGGTGGCTTTGTCGCTGGGCTGGTGTTTTCCGCCGCCATCGTGCTGCAGTACACGATCTCGGGCACGCAGTGGGTGGAGGCCCACTTCACGCTGTACCCGCGCCGCTGGATGGCAGCCGGCCTGCTCGCTGCGCTGGCCACCGGCCTGGGTTCGCTGGTCTGGGGCTATCCGTTCATGACCACGCACACCGCCCACCTCACCCTGCCGCTGCTGGGCGAGGTGCATGTGGCAAGCGCCATGTTCTTTGACACCGGCGTGTTCGCTTTGGTGGTGGGGGCCACGCTGCTCATTCTCACTTCCATCGCCCACCAATCGATTCGCGGTCACCGCGCGCATGCCCGTCGCATGGAAGAAGCCGCAGCAGTCCAGGCGGGGGGCCACTGATGGAACTCACCCTGGCTCTGTCGATCGGTGTGCTCACCGGCTCGGGCGTCTGGCTGCTGCTGCGCCCGCGCACCTTCCAGGTGATCATGGGACTCTCCCTCATTTCCTACGCGGTCAATTTGTTCATCTTCAGCATGGGGCGCCTGGGCCTGGCCACCGGCAAGGAGCCCGTGCTGCGCGCCGGGGTGCCGCAAGACCTGGCGCACTATGCCGATCCCATGCCGCAGGCTTTGGTGCTCACCGCCATCGTCATCGGTTTTGCCATGACGGCGCTGTTCCTCGTGGTGCTGCTGGCCTCACGCGGCCTCTCGGGAACCGACCACGTCGACGGTGTGGAGCCACCCGAAGGCATGGAGCCCGACGATGACGGAGCGCGGCCATGATCGGCCTCGCCGATGCCGCCCAGATGCAGCACCTGATGCTGGTGCCGGTGCTGCTGCCGCTCCTGGTGGCGGCGCTCATGATGCTGCTGGGCGAAGAGCGCCACCGCCTCAAGATGGCCCTCAACGTAGGCTCTTGCGCCGCGCTGCTGGCCGTCTCTTGCCTGCTCCTGCTGCGCGCATCACACGATGGCGCGCCCCAAGCCGTGGGGGTGTACCTGCCAGGCAATTGGCAGGCGCCGTTTGGCATTGTGCTGGCGCTCGACCGGCTCTGCGCACTGATGCTGGTGCTGACCAGTCTGGTGGCGCTGGCCGCAGCGCTGTTTGCCTGCGCACGCTGGCACCGGGTGGGCGTGCATTTCCATGTGCTGTTCCAGCTGCAGCTGATGGGGCTGGCCGGCGCCTTCCTCACGGCCGATCTGTTCAACTTGTTCGTGTTTTTCGAAGTGACGCTGGCAGCCTCGTACGGCCTGCTGCTGCACGGCTCAGGGCGCGCGCGGGTGCTCTCGGGCATGCACTACATTGCCATCAACCTGGCGGCGTCGGCGCTCCTTCTGATCGGCGTCTCCATGCTGTACGGCATCACCGGCACGCTGAACATGGCCGATCTGGCGCAGCACATTCCGACACTGCGCGCGTCCGACCGGGGCCTGCTGCACGCGGCGGCGGGCATCCTGGCGACGGCCTTTCTCATCAAGGCGGCCGTCTGGCCGCTCAACTTCTGGCTGGTGCCCGCCTACAGCGCGGCCACCGCGCCGGTGGCCGCGCTGTTTGCGCTAATGACCAAACTGGGCGTCTATTCCATCTTGCGCCTGTGGTCGCTGTTGTTTGGTGACGAGGCCGGGGCATCGGCACAGTTCGGCAGCCTGTGGTTGATCGGCGCCGGCATGCTCACCATGGCCTTTGGCGCTATCGGCATGATGGGCTCGCAGCGCCTGGGGCACCTGGCGGGCTACGCGGCCCTGCTGTCGTCGGGCACGGTTCTGGCCGTCGCCGGCTTCGGCCAAAACCTGCTGACGGCGGCCATGCTGTACTACCTGCCGGCTTCCACACTGGCCATCAGCGCCCTGTTCTTGCTGGGCGACGTGATGGACCGCTGGCGCAGCCCGGTCGACGGCGCCGATCCCTATGAACCCACAAGCGAGGCGGCACCGTTCCTCAACGCCCGGCTCGAGCCCACGCGGGGATTCAACCTGGACGAAGAAGAACAAGCCCTGGTCGGTCGCCCCATTCCGGCCGCCACCGCCTTCGTCGGGCTTGCATTTCTGTTGTGCACGCTCATGCTCTCGGGCCTGCCGCCATTGCCTGGATTCGTGGGCAAGTTCGCCATGCTCAATGCGCTGTTCAACCCGCTGGGGCTGGCTGCTTCGGCAGGGGCGCAACCGGGGCTCACCGGCTGGGTCTTCGTGCTGGTTCTGATAGCGAGTGGATTTTTGGCGCTCACCGCGCTGGTGCGTGCCGGCATCGCGCATTTCTGGACCGCGCAAGGGCGCGGCCCCTTGCGCGTGGGCCTGGCCGAGGGCGTTCCGATTGGCGCACTCCTGCTGTCCTGCGTGCTGCTGACCGTGGCCGCAGGGCCGGCCCTGCGCTACGCACAGGCCACGGCCGATGCCCTGCATGCACCCAGCGGCTATGTGCAATCCATCCTGGGCGCCGAGCCCGTGCCCAGCGTGGCTGCGGGCTCTACGCTCGACGAAACCGCAGAGGCCACGCCATGAAGCGCTTGCTGCCAGCCCCGCTGCTCTCATTTGCACTGTTCGTGCTGTGGATGGTGCTCAACCGCAGCCTGGGCCTCGCCGACGCGCTCATCGGCATGGTGCTGGGCGTGTCGATTCCGCTGCTCACACGGGGCCTGCGCCCCCTGCCGGTGCGCGTGCGCCACCCCATCACCATTCTTCGGCTGGGTCTGCGTGTGGCAGCCGACACCGTGGAATCCAACTGGGGCACGCTGCGCGTCTTTCTGTTTCCACACCTGCGCCGCCATCCTGCCGGCTTCGTGCACATTCCGCTCCAGCTGCGCGATCCGAACGCGCTGGCGGTCCTGGCGATGATCGTCTGCATCACCCCCGGCACCTCCTGGGCCGAACTCTCCAGCGACCACAGCATGCTGATGCTGCATGTACTGGAGCTGGATGACCGCCCAGAATTTGTGGCCCATATCAAGGCGCGCTATGAGCGCCCGCTCATGGAGATATTCGAATGAATCCGGTCCTTTCCTACGCCCTGCCCGCTGCACTCGTGATCCTGGTGCTGGCCATGGGCTGCACCTTGGTTCCCGTACTGCGCGGGCCCACCGCGCAAGATCGCGTGCTGGCGCTCGACTGCCTGGCCCTGAACGGCATGCTGCTGATGCTGGTACTCGGCATCCACCAAGGCAGCAGCAACTATTTTGAAGCGGCGCTGCTGATTGCGCTGCTGGGCTTTGTCAGTTCCATGGCTATGGCCAAGTTTCTGCTGCGCGGGGAGATCATCGAGTGATCGCGCTGCCACTGTGGGCCGATGTGGCGGTGTCGCTGCTGGTGCTGGCCGGCGCGCTGATTGCGCTGATCGGATCTTTCAGCCTGATGCGCCTGCGCACGTTTTTCGAGCGCGTGCATGCGCCGGCGGTAATCGCCACGCTGGGTTGCTGGTGCGTGATGTACGGCACGGTGCTGTACTTCTCGCTGCAAAGCCACGCAGTCGCTGCGCACGGCATGCTGATTGCCGTATTTCTGGCGGTCACGGTGCCGGTGACCAATATCTTTCTGATGCGTACCGGGCTGTTTCGCGCCCGCTTGGCAGGCCAGGACGTGCCACCGCCGCTCAGCGGGACCGGCGAGGGTGGCAAGGCGGCGGCAGCAGTTCGCCCTGCATGGAAGGAAGAAGTCTCCTGATTTGATAGCTGCCAACTCTTACTGGATAAGCGCTAGAGGCCGTTTTCGCTATTTTTCCTGTGCACCAAAACCGCCACCTCCGGGCGTGGTGACTTCAAACACGTCGCCCACCTGCATCTGCGCCTGGCCGATGTGCGCCAGCATCTCCACGCTGCCGTTCGCACGCAGCACGCGGTTGCGGCCGGGTGCGCCCGCGCTGCCGCCCGCCATGCCAAAGGCCGGATGAATGCGACCGTTGGAGAGGATGCTGGCCGTCATGGGCTCCAGGAACCGCACCCGCCGCAGCCCGCCGTCCCCACCGCGCCAGCGTCCGGCGCCGCCCGAGCCGCGCTGAATGGCAAAGCTCTCGAGCCGCACCGGAAAGCGAAACTCCAGCACCTCAGGATCCGTGAGGCGCGAATTGGTCATCTGCGCCTGGACCACGCTGGTGCCGGGGAAGCCGCCGATCAAGCGGCCGGCATCGTCAAAAACACCGCCTGCGCCGCTGCCACCCGCGATGGTTTCGTAGTACTGGTGGCGTTCACTGCCAAAGGTGAAGTTGTTCATCGTCGGCTGGCTCGACGCCATTACGCCCAGCGCGCCGAACAAGGCGTTGGTGATACAGGTGGAGGTTTCCACGTTGCCCGCCACCACCGAGGCCGGCGGATTCGGGTTGAGCATGCAACCGGGCGGGATCACCACCTCAATCGGCTTGAGGCAGCCGGCGTTGAGCGGAATGTCGTCGTCCACCAGGCAGCGAAACACAAACAGCACCGCCGCCATGCACACCGCCGTGGGCGCGTTGAAGTTGTTGCTCTGCTGCGGCGAGGTGCCGGTGAAGTCCACCACGGCGCTGCGCGCAGCGGCGTCGAGCCGAACCGACACGGTGATGTTCGCGCCGTTGTCGAGTTCCAGCGTGAAGCTTCCGTCCTGCATGCGTGCAGCCAGGCGGGTGATGGCGCGGCGCACCGATTCTTCGGCGTTGTCCTGTACATGGCCCATGTAGGCCTGCACCACGCTCAATCCGAACTGCTCGGCCATGCGGCGCAGTTCCTGCACGCCTTTTTCGTTGGCGGCAATTTGCGCTTTCAGATCGGCTAGATTTTGCTCAGGGTTGCGGCTGGGGTATTCGCCAGACCCCAGGAGCGCCAGGATCTCCGCCTCACGCAGCACGCCGGCATCCACCAACTTGAAGTTGTTGATCTGCACGCCCTCTTCCTCGATGCGCGTGGAAAACGGCGGCATCGAACCCGGCGTGGTGCCGCCCACGTCCGCATGGTGGCCGCGGCTGCCCACATAGAAGTTCGGTTCGCCGCTGTGGTCCAGGTACACCGGCGTGATGACGGTGATGTCGGGCAGGTGCGTGCCGCCGTGGTAGGGGTCGTTGAGCACAAAAACATCGCCCGGCTGCATGGCGCCTGCGTTCTCACGAATCACCGTCTTGATGCTCTCGCCCATGCTGCCCAGGTGCACCGGCATGTGCGGGGCATTGGCAATGAGCTGCCCCTCCGCATCGAAAAGCGCGCAAGAAAAATCAAGCCGCTCCTTGATGTTGACCGAGTAGGCGGTGTTCTGCAGTTGCAGGCCCATCTGCTCGGCGATGTTCATGAACAGGTTGTTGAACACCTCCAGCAGCACCGGATCCACCTGCGTGCCCACCGCGTGGCGCTGGGCACGCGGCACACGGCGCGTGAGCAGCAAATGGTCGTGGCGGGTCAACCGCGCCTCCCAGCCCGGCTCGACGATGGTGGTGGCGTTCTGCTCGGCAATGATGGCCGGACCGGCCAGCACATCGCCCGCACGCAGGTCACCCCGCACCACCAGCGCGGCGTCCTGCCAGGCGGGCAGCCCATTGGTGCCGGCGGTGTACATGCGGGTGCTGGCGCGGCGCGGCACCTCGCGCTCGGGGTGTACGGGCAAATCAGGTTCGGTCGGCGTTTCGCCAGGCAGCACGGCTTCGACGGACACCGCCTCAACCACCAGGCGCTTGCCCTGCATCACAAAGGCGTAGCGCTGGCGGTAGGCGGCCTCGAACGCTGCTACCAGCAGTTCCTGGCGAATGGCCACATCGTCCGAAGCCTGCGGCAAATGCGGCACCACCAAGGCGGCGTCGCTGCCCTCGTAGCGCAGGTGCACGCGCTGGTGGATGCGCAGCGCCTCTGCCTTGTGCTGCTGTGCCCCGTCCGGGTCGCCGGCCGGGCGCTGCGCCGCCAGCTCGTCGGCTGCGGCACGGCCCAGTTGCACCAGACTGGCCTCTACCTCGCTCAGGGCCTGCGGGTCCAGCAAGCGCTCGATGGCTTGCTCACGGATCACGTTCTGGTCCGCCAGGCCCATGCCGTAAGCCGACAGCACACCGGCGAGTGGATGGACCAGCACCTGCTCCATACCCAGCGCATCGGCCACCAGACAGGCGTGTTGGCCACCCGCCCCGCCAAAGCACTGCAGCGTGTAGCGGGTGACGTCGTAGCCACGCGCCACCGAGATCTTTTTGATGGCGTTGGCCATCTGCTGCACGGCGATCTGGATGAAACCATGGGCAACGTCCTCGGCGCTGCGGCCGGTCTCCGCGGCCAGGACGCCAAATTGGCGCGCCACCGCGTCGGCGTCGAGCGCCTCGTCCGCCGCCGGGCCAAACACCTTGGGGAAATGCGCCGGCTGGATCTTGCCCACCATCACATTGGCGTCGGTGACCGCGAGCGGCCCGCCGCGCCGGTAGCTGGCCGGGCCAGGGCTGGCGCCTGCGCTCTCAGGCCCGACGCGAAAGCGCGCGCCGTCAAAGCCCAGAATGGAGCCGCCGCCCGCCGCCACGGTGTGAATGCTCATCATGGGCGCGCGCATGCGCACGCCGGCCACCTGGGTTTCAAATTCGCGCTCGAAGCTGCCGGCGTAGTGGCTCACGTCGGTGGAGGTACCGCCCATGTCAAAGCCGATGACGCGGGTGTGCCCGGCAATTTCTGCCGTGCGCGCCATGCCCACAATGCCGCCGGCCGGGCCGGACAAGATGGCATCCTTGCCCTGAAACGCTCCGGCATCGGCGAGACCGCCCGACGACTGCATGAAATACAGCGGCACGCCCGGCATCTCGCGCGCCACCTGGGCCACGTAGCGGCGCAGGATGGGCGAAAGATAGGCGTCTACCACGGTGGTGTCGCCCCGGCCAACGAATTTCATCATCGGGCTGACCTCGTGCGAGCTGCTGATCTGCGTAAAACCCAGTTCGCGCGCAAGGCGCGCCGCAGCTTGCTCGTGCTGCGTATAGCGGTAGCCGTGCATGAAGACAATGGCCGCGCTTTGCAGGCCAGCGTCGCGCGCGGCCCAGAGGTGTTCGCGCAGATGCGCCTCATCCAGCGGCGTCACGACCTCGCCCTGCGCGCCGATGCGCTCGCTGGCCTCGACCACGCGCTCATACAGCAACTCGGGCAGAACAATGTGGCGCTCGAACAGGCGCGGGCGGTTCTGGTAGGCAATGCGCAGGGCGTCTCGAAAGCCCCGCGTGGTGATGAGCAGCGTGGGCTCGCCCTTGCGCTCCAGCAGCGCATTGGTCGCCACGGTAGTGCCCATCTTCACGCACTCGACGATTTCCGGGGTCACCGACTGGTCGCTCGCGAGCCCCAGCAGGTGGCGAATACCCGCCACGGCTGCGTCCGGGTACTGCTCGGGGTTCTCGGACAGCAGTTTGTGCGTCACCAGGCTGCCGTCAGGCCGCCGGCCAACGATGTCGGTGAAGGTGCCCCCACGGTCGATCCAGAACTGCCAGCGGGGGAATGGGTGGGTTCGGTCATGGGTTTTGCTCTTGTATTTATAGCTAGTAGCGCTTTACCAGTTTGCGCTAGATGCCGATTTTGCTTGAAATTCGTCTACATGGACGCCGCTGCGCGCGCCGCCTGGTCGTACATGCCCGAGAGCACGCGCAGCAAGCGCGCCAGCTCGCCAATGTCGCGGTTGAGCGACTCGTCCGCGTTGAGCGCGTCGATCAGGCAGCTCTCGCGGATTTCTCGGTAGCGCTGCACATAGGCGCGGCCCTGGTCGGTGGCGGCGTAGGTCACTTCCTTGCCACTCTTGGTGGACTGCACCACGCCCAGGCCCAGCAGCTTCTTGAGCGAATAGTTGACCAGGTGCGTGTCCTCGACGTTCATGATGAAGCAGATGTCGGCCAGGCGCTTGTCGCGCGCACGGTGCGTGACATGGTGCAGCACCAGCACATCGAGCGGCGTCAGCTCCTTGAGCCCCGCTGCTGCCATGCAGTGGACCACCCAGCGATGAAAGGCATTGCCGGCCACGATCAGGCCGAATTCGAATTCGCTCATCTCGGCACTGTGCGCCGACACCAGGTGCGCCGAAGAAACAATGGGGCTCGACTCGGGTTTCGGGCGCTTCAGAGGCTTCATGGAAAAACTCCGGCTGGGCGCTGGCACGGGGTGTGCAGGCGGTCACTGAGGGCTGGATTGTAGGGATGGACAGCGATAATTTGTCGATAATTTATCGACGTTTAGTACAAACACCTAGAGGCCCAGGGCGACACGCGCACTACATTCAAACGCTCTTTTCCCACAACCCCTTGCCGTGGAGTACTTTCTATGAAGCGTCGAATCTTTAGCACCGCAGCGCTCGGTCTTGCGCTGGCAGGCAGCCTGGCCAGCGGCCCGGTTTTCGCACAAACTCGCTGGGATCTCGCGTCGGCCTACCCCGCCACCAATTTCCATTCGGAAAACATGGCGCAGCTGGTGGCCGATGTCGACAAGGCGACAGGCGGCGCCTTCAAGATCACGCTGCACGCCAATGCCTCGCTGTTCAAGGCGCCCGAGATCAAGCGCGCCGTGCAGGGCGCGCAGGCGCAGATGGGCGAGATCCTGCTGGTCAACTTCCAGAACGAATGGCAAATCTACGGAGCGGACGGCCAGCCGTTCCTGGCAGCGAGTTTTGCCGACGCCAAAAAACTCTACGCAGCCCAGAAGCCCATGCTGGAGAAAAAGCTCGGTGAACAGGGAATGATGCTGTTGTACTCCGTGCCATGGCCACCCCAAGGCCTCTACACCAAGAAGCCGATTGAGTCGGCTGCCGACCTCAAGGGCATCAAGTGGCGTGCCTACAGCCCGGCTACGGCGCGCATTGCCGAACTGGTGGGCGCCCAGCCCGTCACGGTGCAGGCGGCCGAGTTCTCGCAGGCCCTGGCAACCGGTGTCGTCGATTCGACCATGACGTCGGGTGCCACCGGCGTGGACAGCAAGCTCTACGAACACCTCAAGTACTACTACGACCTGCAGGCCTGGCTGCCCAAGAACGCGGTCATCGTCAACAAAAAGGCGTTTGACGGTCTGAACAAGGGCAACCAGGAAGCGCTGCTCAAAGCCGGCAAGGACGCCGAAGAGCGTGGCTGGGCAGCGGCAGAAAAGGTGAACGACGAAACCCTGGCCAAGCTCAAGGCCAATGGCATGCAGGTGCTGCCGCCTTCGCCCCAGCTCAAAGCCGACATGGCCAAGGTAGGCGAGACCATGCTCAAGGAATGGCTGGACAAAGCCGGCCCCGAAGGCAAGACCTTGGTAGACGCTTACCGCAGCAAGTAAAGCCCGCGCATGCGCCGCCTGCTCGAGGGAATCTACAGCGGCGCTGCGGCGCTGGCGGCGCTGTGCATGGTGCTGCTGCTCCTGGCCGTGCTGCTGTCGATTGCCAGCCGGCAGCTGCACTTCCAGACCCCCGGCATCGACGCCTATGCCGGCTACCTGATGGCCGGCGCTGGGTTTCTGGCGCTGGCGCATACGCTCAAGCGCGGCGAGCACATTCGCGTCACGCTGGTGCTCAACCTGCTGCGTGGGCGCTGGAAAAAGGGCGCCGAGCTGTGGGCGCTTTCCGCCGCCACGCTGCTCGCCTTGCTGTTCGCCGTATACAGCTGCAAGCTGGCCTGGCAATCGCACGTATTCAACGACATCTCCACCGGCAACGACGCCACGCCTCTTTGGCTGCCGCAAATTGCGATGGCGCTGGGCACGGTGGTCCTGGCCATCGCCTTTGTCGATGAGCTGGTGCTTGAACTTCTGGGCCGGCGCGAGCCGCCGCAAAGCAGCGAAGCGCTGCGCAACGAATAGGTCCCGCACGCCATGAGCGACCTTGCCATCACCGGCCTGCTGATTGCCACGCTGTTCGTCATTCTGGGCAGCGGCGTGTGGATCGGCCTCACGCTCTCGGGCGTGGCCTGGATCGGCATGCAGCTGTTTTCGTCCCGCCCCGCAGGCGATGCCATGGCGGTCACCATCTGGGGCTCGTCGTCGAGCTGGACGCTGACCGCCTTGCCGCTGTTCATCTGGATGGGCGAAATCCTGTTTCGCACGCGCCTGTCGCAGGACATGTTCAAGGGGCTAGCGCCCTGGGTGCAGGCCTTGCCGGGGCGGCTTTTGCACACCAACGTCATCGGCTGCACCATTTTTGCCGCCGTGTCGGGCTCGAGCGCTGCCACCTGCGCCACCATCGGCAAGATGACGCTGCCCGAGCTCACCCGCCGGGGCTATCCCGAGCACATGGTAGTGGGCACGCTGGCGGGTTCGAGCACCCTGGGGCTGCTCATACCGCCGTCGATCATCATGATCGTCTACGGCGTGGCGGCCGACGTATCGATCTCGCAGCTCTTCATTGCCGGCGTGCTGCCGGGCATTCTGCTGGCCGCGCTGTTCTCGGGCTACATCGCCCTCTGGGCGCTGCGCCACCCGGAGCAGATTCCTCAAGCGGACGAGCGCCTGTCGTTCACCCAAAAGCTGGCCGCTTCGCGCAGCCTGATTCCGGTGGTGCTCCTGATTGCCGCCGTGCTGGGCAGCATCTACACCGGCATTGCCACCGCCACCGAGGCGGCGGCCGTGGGGGTGACCGGCGCGCTCATTCTCTCTACCCTGCAGGGATCGATGAACTGGGCGACCTTCAGGGACGCCTTGATGGGCGCCACGCGCCTGTACTGCATGATTGCGCTGATCCTGGCCGGTGCAGCCTTCCTGACGCTGTCCATGGGCTACATCGGCCTGCCGCGCCATCTGGCCGAATGGATTGCCTCGCTGGGCCTGAACCAGGCGCAGTTGGTGGCTGCACTGGCGGTTTTCTTCATCGTGCTCGGCTGCTTTCTCGACGGCATCTCCATGGTGGTGCTGACCATGGGCGTGCTGATGCCCACGGTGCAGGCGGCAAACATCGATCCTCTGTGGTTTGGCGTGTTCGTGGTGCTGGTGGTCGAGATGGCGCAGATCACCCCACCCGTGGGCTTCAACCTGTTTGTGCTGCAGGGTATGACGGGCCGCCAGCTCCCCTGGATCGCGCGCGTCACGCTGCCCATGTTCCTGCTGATGTGCGTGGCCGTGGCCATCGTCTACCTTGTCCCCGGCATCGCCACCTGGCTGCCGCAGCAGATGAGCGCTCGCTGAGGCAAGCTACCATCGCGCTCCATGCTCAACGTGCTTTCCATTTGCGCCGGTGCCAGTCTGGGCGCCCTGGCCCGCTGGCGCTTGGGCCTCTGGCTCAGTCCCGGCGGGCTGCTGCCCTGGGGCACGCTGGCGGCCAACCTGGTGGGTGGCTACTTGATCGGAATCGCAGTGGGCGTTTTTCAGGTACTGCCGCAGCTGGATCCGGCTTGGAGGCTGGCCCTGATCACCGGATTTCTCGGTGCTCTGACCACGTTTTCCACTTTTTCTGTGGAAATCGTGGAGATGCTGCAGCAGCAGCGCGCGCTGCTCGCATTCGCCAGCGTGGCCATGCACCTGGGCGGTTCGCTGCTGCTGACCTGGCTGGGTTTGCAGACCGTAACTCTGGTCCTGCGTAGCTAGTGTCGTGAGTTGGAAGCGCGTTGAAAAATGAAAAGGGGCGAAATCGTCGTCAGGCAAGGCGCAAACCACAGCGATAGCCGGTGCTATCGCGCGGATGTGCAACGCGGCATGGCGGCGATTGCCGGCACTTTTCTGAAACGAATTTCCAACTCGCGACACTAGGGCCTGTTAGCACTATGCCTGCAGCGGAACCAATCGCAGCGGCACCCGCGCCCAGCCGCTCGCCGGGTGCATGGCCGGCTCGGGCGACTCGCCCGGCACCGTCTCCATGCTGGCGCCGCTGACCAACACTTCTTCCAGCAGTACGCGCAGCTCCATCTGCGCCAGCGGGGCGCCGGGGCACACGTGGACGCCTGCGCCCCACAGCAGATTGGCCGTTTGATCGCGTTCGGGGCGGTATTCCAGCGCTGCGTCAAAGGCGCGCGCATCGCGATTGGCCGCCGGCCAGTGCAGCGTCACGCGCGAACCGGCCGGCAAATGCCGGCCGCCGATATCCACCGGGCAGGTGGTGATACGCCGGTTCGTGGCCAGCGGCCCGCGCAGGCGCAGAATTTCTTCCACGGCCGCAGGAATGGCAGACGGGTGCTCACGCAGCTGCGCTTGCACCGGCGCATGGTGGGCCAGCCAATCGCACAGAATGCCGGCGGACGCAGCCATTGTGCCGATCTCGCCCACCGTCCAGTTGCGCAGGATGCTGGCAATTTCTGCATCGGTCAGAGGCACACCATGGACTTTCTCCTGCATCAGCGCCCAGGTCAGGTCGCCCGGCGCTGCTGCAGCACCGATGCCGCGGCGCCGCTCCAGTTGCGCCGTCACGACGGCCTGAAAGCGCGCCGCCAGCTCGGTATGCGCGGCGCGGTCCTGCGCCAACGTGGCCGCGTAGTTGGCCTGCATCCACTGTGCCAAGGCTGCGTGGTCCTCGTCCTGCCAACCCAGAAAGTCACACTGCGCCCAGACCGCGAACGGCAACGCCAGCGCGTCTATCCATTCGATGGGCGCGCTGCGTGGCAGAGTTGCGACCAAACTGCGCACCATGGCACGGCACTGGGGTTCGAAAGCATCCACCCGTGCTTTTGAAAAGTACGGTTCAATGACACGCCGGTAGACCGTGTGCTGGGGCGGATCCATGCCATTGGGCACCGCCACATGGCGCGACACGACGCTGCTGAATGTGGTGTGGTCTTTGACGGCGCGCAGCACATCAGCGTGGCGAAACAGCGACCAGTGCAGCGCCTGGCTCCAGGCTACCGGGCAATGCTCGCGCATACCGTCGGCAGTGGCCTGCGGATCGTGCTGCGCCTGGGGCGAGAGCGGGTCCCAATCGGGTTTTGGATGGCTTGGCATGAAGGTATTTTCAGGCATATCCGCGCCCACACCGAGCGCCGTGCAGCTATCGTCAGCTTTCCGAGGCCAAGGCCCGCATGGAGAAAAGTGCAAAATCACTATCTCTTTCATAGCTGGCAGCGCTTTGCTGTTACGCGCAGAGGGCATTTTTTGCTTAGTTTTCCCTCGCTTTGTGTCTCTCGGGAGCGCAAGACCTTCAAAGAAATTCCATGGATGCCACCACCCACATCAGCGATCGCAGGCTCACCGACGCGCTGGCCGAACTGCAGACCGACCCCAACGACACAGCGGCGATGCAGCCGCACTCGGACCGCCTGGCCTTCACCGACACCGAATTCTTGCTGCGCCGCGAGACGCGCGGGATCCGGTTTCAGCTCGAAATGCTCAAGCCCGACCTCGGCCAGGCAGCGCAAGGCATTGAAAACACCATCGTCGTCTACGGTAGCGCACGCTTTGTCGCGGCCGACGAAGCCGCAGCGCTTCTGGCCGCTGCACAAACCGCTGGCGATGCACCAGCCATTGCCCTGGCCGAGCGCGCCGTGCGCAACGCGCGCTATTACGAACTAGCGCGCGAGTTCGCCAGCATCGTGGCCCAGCACAGCAACCGACAGGAACTGGCCAACCGACTCTACGTATGCACTGGCGGCGGCCCCGGCATCATGGAAGCGGCCAACCGCGGCGCCAGCGAAGCCGGTGCGCTGACGGTGGGCCTGAACATCGCCCTACCGCACGAGCAAGGAAGCAACCCCTACATTACGCCCACGCTGAGCTACAAGTTCCATTACTTCGCGCTGCGCAAAATGCATTTCATGATGCGAGCGAAAGCGCTGGTGGCGTTTCCCGGCGGTTTTGGCACCATGGACGAGTTGTTTGAGGTGCTGACCCTGGTACAAACGGGCAAGGCCAAGCCTGTGCCCATCGTGCTGTTCGGCACCGAGTTCTGGAACAGCCTGCTCAACTTCCAGGTGCTGGTAGACGCGGGAACCATCGCCGAGGAAGACCTGGCGTTGTTTCACATCACCGACGATCCGCAGGAGGCCTGGCAGCGGATTCGCGACTTTTATCAGTTGTGAGCGGCGCGACGCCGGGTTCATGCCGGCGCACGATTTCCAAGCCCCAAAATTTCAGGGACTTTTTGGTGGCCTGGTGGTCGGTGGTGGCGGCGTGCCGCCTGTCGGGGGCGGCGTGTAAGCCGGTGGCGGCGGCGTAGGCACCTGTCCTCTTGGCGGTGGCGGGGGCGGTGGTGGCGGCGCTGGCCGGGTCACCTGCACGCTGCTGCGGCTTCCATCGGCCTGGACTTGCTCTCCAACCACGTCAGGGCGCTTTGGCTGCGGCACGGGCACGACCGCGCGGGTGTGGGTGTACACCGGCAATTTCTGATCTGAGAGCACCAGCACAGATTCACCCGCCTTCACCCCCACACAGCCGGCCTGGGTACACACCTCGATTTCATCCTGCTCCCCGGCCACCACCACCTGGCCTTGGGCATTGAACGTGACATAAAAAGCAGAACCCCGGATGCCCACCACGGCGGTCGGTGTGACGACGTGGTAGTTCGCAGCATTGCGCTTGCCAATCAGCCCCGTGACGGCGCGCATGCCTCCGCGCAGCAGGTGCACGACAAAGCTGTCCTGGGCCGGATCGCCGCTGTCGACATAGCGGGTGACGGTGAACTGCGAGTCAGGCTGCAGTGCGACCAACCCACCATCGGTAAAACGGATTTGTGCGCGACCGGTAGCGCCGGTCAAGACTACATCGCCGGTGTCCAGCTCGGCACCTTTGGATAAAGGGCTGCTGGCAGCACCCCGGCGCATGCTCACCTCTCCAGCGGAGAACTGAACCAGGCCGGCAGCGGCAAGCGCTTGCAAGGGCCAGGCCGCCAGGAGAGCGACCAGCAGACCAAGGCGCGAAGGCGAGGACGGAGGGACAGGTTTCATGGCATCACCCATTGGGCTTGTGGGATACGAATCGGAACGGTACCGGCAAGGGAACGCATGCCCCCTAAAATTCGCGCCGCACCGTGACCGAAAACAGCTTGCGCTCATAGGTATTCACGGCCAGCGTCGATGCATTGCGGGTCAGCGTCCACTCGGGCGTGATGCGCCAGTTCGCTGCAGGCACCCACGAAAGCCCCAGCGACACATCGGTCTGCCGGTCGCGCCGCTGCTGCGCAAAGAAGGGGTCCTGCGCGCCGTAGTGGCGCTGTTCCCACTCTGCGTGGGCATACAGCGCCCACTGGCGCCCCAGCGGCAACTGGGCGCCCGCGCGCAGCCCCACCAGGCGGTGCCCCCATTGCGCCTGCCCCGCCCCGCGCGGTTCCTCGCGGCCACCCCAGGCACCCGCCCAACCGATGCTGCCGTTGCGAAACACCTGCGAATAGGTGGTACCGAAGACGCTGCGCTGCACGTCGCGCGCCGACTGCGTGGGGTAGTTCAGTTGCAGCCACTGCGCGAAGCTGTCCCACTGGCGAAAGCCGTCGATGTGATAGATCCATTCGCCGAGCACGCCGCCAAAGCTGCGCAGGTGCGCGCCGTCCAGCGCGTAGAAATCACCTTGGCCGGAGACGATGAACTCGTTGCGCTCAGACCGCCAGGCAAGGCCGGCAGAGCCATCGATATGCTGAAAATCCCAGGGACGGGCTCGCTCGCCATAGCGCCGCGCCGCTGCGGTGACGGCGCCCACCAGGGACCAGCGCGCGTCAAGCACGTAGCGCCCACGCAGCGACGCTGCCGCGTTCACAAAGTTGGCCGAACGGCCCAGTGCCGACGGGTCCAGCGACCACGCCACCGCCGCCGGATTCGGGATGCTCGCGAGCATCGTGGCAGACCCTGCGTTGGCGTTGGAATCGTGCCCCGCACCCAGCTCGACGTAAGCTTTTGCGCTGGAACCCCCATTGGCATCCCTGCGGTCGTAGGACTCGAGGAACTGGTCGATGCTGAGTGCGGCATCTACTGGAACCACCCTGGCACGCGCCTGCGCCGAAAGCGCCTGCATGCCGCGCCGGTCTCCTACCGCCTGCAGTGCACGGCCCAATTGCACCTGCGCGTCCAAATCGTCGGGTTGCGCCGCCAGCACGCGCTCCCAGGCCATCACGGCCCGGGTGTAATGGCCGGCAGCATGGGCGGCGCGGCCCATGGCTGCATCAAAGCTTGGATCGCCAGCGCGCACCGGCTCTTGCTCGCCCAGCAGCACAAACGCCTGCTCGGCATTGCCCTGAGCGCTCAGGGTCTGCGCATCGTCCAGCAGGGCATCGGCCTGCGCCGGTTGCGAGAGTGCCAAACCCAACAAGGGCGCAAAAAACAGCCAGCGGCTGCGCGGCAAACCCCGAGGAATGATCATTTCCAGCCCCTGAATGTGACGGGTGGAAACAATCTACTCTTTTCCCGGCAATTTGCTACTGCTGCAAGCCCTTGGGATGCCCCGCGCAGCACTTCGCGGCTAGAAATCCTCGTCTGTGTCGGGCAGCGCAAGCGCGCCAGGCCCCGGCACAGCGATGCCTTGTGCCTCGGGCGCAGGCAAATCCTGCACGTCGCGCAGCCGCCGCTGAATGGCACGGGTGCGCACGTCCACCTGCTCGAAGCGCTTGGCGGCAGCGTCGATGGATTTTTTGGTGGCTTCGACCACCTCGCCGAACTTGCTGAATTCGGTTTTCACCGTGCCCAGCAGCGCCCAGACTTCGGACGATCGCTTCTCGATCGCCAGGGTCTTGAAGCCCATTTGCAGGCTGCTCAGCATGGCCGCCAGGTTGGCCGGGCCGGTAATCATGACGCGGCAGTCGTTTTGCACCGCTTCGACCAGGCCGGGCCGGCGCATGACCTCGGCAAACAGGCCTTCGGACGGCAGGTAGAGCACGGCAAAGTCGGTGGTGTGCGGGGGCGAGACATATTTGGCACAGATCTTCTTGGCTTCGAGGCGGATGGACGCCTCGAAGGCGTTGCCAGCGGAAGCGATGGCCGGTTTGTCCGCCGCCTCCTGGGCATCCTGCAGGCGCTGGTACTGCTCTACCGGGTACTTGGCATCGATGGGCAGCCACACGGGCGTTTCGTGCGACTTGCCGGGCAGGCGGATGGCGTATTCCACCATTTCGTCGCTGCCCGGCACGGTCTTGATGTTGCGGCCAAACTGCTCGGGCGTGAGCACGTTGTCGATGATGGCGCCCAGCTGCATCTCGCCCCAGGTGCCGCGCGACTTCACGTTGGTCATCACGCGCTTCAAGTCGCCCACGCTGCCGGCCAGGGTCTGCATCTCGCCCAGGCCCTTGTGCACCTGCTCCAGCCGGTCGCTCACCAGCTTGAAGGATTCGCCCAGGCGCTGCTCCAGCGTGGCGTGGAGCTTTTCGTCCACCGTGCGGCGCATTTCTTCCAGTTTGGTCGCGTTGTCGGTCTGGATGGCAGCCAGGCGCTCGTTGAGCGCCGTGCGCAACTGTTCGGCACTTTGCTGGCTGCCCTGCACCAGGCTGCTCAGCTGCTGGTGCACCGATTCCTGCAGGGAAGAGAACTGCGTACGCAGCTGCTGGCTGTTGTCACCGAGCTGGTCGCGTAGCGTGTTTGCCATACCGAGAAGCTGGGTGTGGATGTCGGCTTTGAGCGAATCGAGCGATTGGCGCGTAGCCTGGGTCAGTGCCTCGAAGCGCTCCTGAATGCGCTCCTGGGCCTGCGCGCTGCTGTGCACCAGCGCCTCGCGCGACTTCACGCTCTCGGCGGCCAAGGCGCCGGTGGTCGCCACCAGTTCGGTGCGAAACGCCGCCAGCGTGACCGCCAATTCACCGCGCGCCTCCCGCGATTCCCCCACGGCCTGCGCCAGACGCTCGTCCACGGCTTTGCGCAGCGCCTCCTGCGCCGCGTGTGTGGTCTGGGTAAAGCCGCGAAGCTGCTGGCCCATGGCATCAAGTGCACCGTCGTTTTTGGCGACGGCCAATTGCGTGGCCAGGCCTGCCTGCTCCAACGCCTGCAGGCGCGCCAGCCATTCGGGCGGCAATTGCACGCGTGGCTGGCGCAGCAGCAATGCCAACAGCAGCAACAGCACCCCGGCCAGAGCGCCCAGGATGAGCCAGGTATCGGAACTCATTTCACTACATTTTTAATAGCTACTAATGTTTATGAATAAAGCGCCAGAGGCCAATTTTTATCGAATTTTCTTATGTACCGGCGCGTTCACCGGGCTCGGCAATGGCTGCCCGGAAAAAAAGGCCAGCAGGTTGTCGGCGGCCTTGTTGGCCATGGCGCGGCGGGTCGCGAGCGTGGCGCTGGCGATGTGCGGCGTGAGCACCACATTGGGTTGCGCCAGCAAGTCGGGATGCACGCGCGGCTCACCTTCAAACACGTCCAGACCGGCGGCAGCAATGCGGCGCGCGCGCAGGGCTGCGGCCAAGGCCGCATCGTCCACGATGCCACCCCGGGCAATGTTGACCAGCGTGGCCGTGGGCTTCATGCGCGCAAGCTCGGCCGGCCCAATAGCGTGGTGCGACTCTGCGCTGTAGGGCAGCACCAGCACCAGGTGGTCGCTCTGCGCCAGCAACTCGTCCTTGCTGACATACTGCGCGGCGCACTGCGCCTCCAGCGCGGGCGCGAGGCGGGAGCGGTTGTGGTAGATCACCCGCATGCCAAAGCCGTGCGCCCCGCGCCGGGCAATGCCCTGGCCGATTCGACCCATGCCCAGGATGCCCAGGGTGCTGCCGTGCACTTCGGCGCCGGCAAACAGGTCGTAGCGCCATTGCGTCCAGCGCCCGGCGCGCAGGAAATGCTCGGCCTCGGTCATGCGCCGCGCGGTGGCCATGAGCAGCGCGAAACCGAAATCGGCCGTGGTTTCGGTGAGCACATCGGGCGTGTTCGTGCCCTGTACGCCCGCTGCGGTCATGGCATCCACATCAAAATTATTGAAGCCCACCGCCATGTTGGCCACCACGCGCAGACGCGGGCAGGCAGCCAGCAGCGCGGCGTCGATGCGCTCGGCACCCGTGGTCAGCACGCCATGCTTGTCGGCCAGTCGGCGCGCCAGCTCGGCCGGCGCCAGAACCTGGTCCTCCTGGTTGGCTTCGACATCGAACGCTGCACGCAGGCGCTCGAGCACCTCGGGAAACACCGCCCGGGCGACAAGAATGCTAGGGCGCTGCATCAAAACCAGATGAAGGTGATCAAGATAAACAGCGGCACCAGAATGCCACCCGACCACAGCATGTAACCAAAGAAGCTGGGCATCTTCACGCCGCGGTCCTCGGCAATGGCCTTGACCATCAGATTGGGCGCGTTGCCGATATAGGTGTTGGCCCCCATGAACACCGCGCCGGCCGAAATCGCCGCCAAGGTAGGGGCCAGCGTGGTCATCAGCGCGGCGGGGTCGCCCCCTGCGGTGTTGAAAAACACCAGGTAGGTCGGCGCGTTGTCCAGGAAGGACGAGAGCACGCCCGTAGCCCAGAAATACATGGCCGGCAGCGGCGCGCCGTCGGGGCCCGTCACGGCGCTGACGATTCCGCCAAACGGGCCACTCACACCCGCCTTGAGCATGGCGATCACCGGGATGATGGTAAGAAAGATGCCGGCGAAGAGCTTGGCCACCTCCTGCATGGGCGCCCAGCCGAACTGGTTGGCGTCATGCACACGCGCAGGGGTCAGCCAGAGCGAGATGCCGGTAACGACAAGCAAGCCGATGTCGCGCACGACGCCGGGCAGGCCCACTTCGGTTCCCGCGATGTTGAACACCACCGACGACTTCCAGAAACCACTCAGCAGCACCAGCCCCACCACGACACCCAGGAGGGCAAAGTTGACCTTGCCATCAAAACCGATGCCGCGCGTGTCGGGGGTCGGGTCGGCAGCAACGGTTTCTCCGCTTTTGTGGAAAAACCAGCTGTCGATGGCAAAGAACAGCGCCAGCAGCGCGCCCACCAGAAACAGGGTTTCAGGAAAGATGTGGCTCACGGTCCAGAAAAAATCTACACCCTTCAAGAATCCAAGGAACAGGGGCGGATCGCCCAACGGTGTGAGCGAGCCACCGGCGTTGGAGACGATAAAAATGAAGAACACCACCAAATGCGCTTTGTGGACGCGGTTGTCGTTGGCGCGGATCAGAGGGCGAATGAGCAGCATGGATGCGCCTGTGGTCCCCATGAAACTCGCCAAAACCGCACCAATCGCCAGAATGCCGGTATTGAGCAGGGGATTGCCGTGCAGATTGCCCCGAATATAAATGCCCCCCGCCACGGTAAAGAGCGCCGTCAGCAAGATCACGAACGGCACGTATTCGGCCAGCAAGGCATGCACCAGACTCACCCCGGCAGCGCCGCCGCCAAACACCAGTGCAAACGGAACGAGAAATGCCAGGCCCCAGGCTGCGGTCACCTTGCCGTAGTGGTGGTGCCAGAAAATGGGGGCGACCAGCGGCACCAGCGCAATCGAAAGCAGGAGACCAGCAAAAGGAACGCCCCACCACAGAGCCAGCGTAGCGCCGTCGATGTCGGCCGCACGGGCCAGTGTCGGAAGCACGAGCAGCGCCAGCAAGGCGCACCTGCGCAGAAATTTCATGGGTCTGTCTCCATTCGTCTTATTAAAAAATCCTCCCGAGCGCTCGGGAGCGGGGCTGCCCCTGTGCAAGTGTAGGCGGCGGACGCTGAGTAGCGGCTTTCAGGCGACTGTCAACGGCTCCAAAACAGCCCGCAAGCGTGCCGGCAAAACGGCAGGACGGCGCGTGTCGCGATCCACATAGACGTGGATGAAATGACCGGCCGCTGCCGTCAGCGGCTCCCCCTGCGCAAACAGACCCACCTCGTAACGCACGCTTGAATTTCCGATGCGGGCGACGCGAATACCCGCGTCGATCTGCTGCGGAAAGGCCAGTGGCGCAAAATAGTTGCACTGGGTCTCGATCACTAGGCCAATCGTCTCGCCGGCATGGATATCGAGCGCGCCCGCGTCGATCAAATGCGCGTTGACCGCCGTATCAAACCAACTGTAATAGACGACATTGTTGACATGGCCGTACACGTCGTTGTCCATCCAACGCGTGCTGATGCTGCGAAAGACCCGGTACGCACTGCGCGGCTCGGGCGCCGCGCGGGAGGAAGAGGCATTGGAACTCATGGAGCGTCATTCTGCCAGCCACCCTTTCGCAAAGCCGAAAGCGGCTTTGCGGCTCATCGAACGCAGCAAGGTGTTTCAGTATGTTGCAATGCAACAAAACACTTGCTTTTGCGCGGGATTACCCTAAAATAGCGCTTATGCTGCACTGCAACATGCCATCCGGAATGACCAGCGCAGATATTTCGAGTCCCGTTTTTTGCCGGGCCCCTACATCTACTGGAGAAATGACATGTCCCTGACCCCTGAACAAATGCTCGCCGCCCACAAAGCCAACATCGAAACCCTGTTTGGTCTGACCAACAAGGCGTTTGAAGGCGTGGAAAAGCTGGTTGAATTGAACCTGACCGCATCGCGCGCCGCCCTGAACGAAGCCGCCACGCACACCCGCGCCGTCCTGAGCGTGAAAGACGCACAAGAACTGGTGGCTCTGCAGGCCAGCCTGTTCCAGCCCCTGGCTGAAAAGGCTGCTTCCTACAGCCGCCACCTGTACGACATCGCTTCGGGTACCGGCAATGAGTTCGGTAACGCGGTGCAGGCCAAGACGGCTGAAGCCCAAAAGAACTTCACCGACCTCGTCGAGACCGCTGCCAAGAACGCACCGGCCGGCTCGGAGACCTCGGTTGCCGTGATGAAGAGCGCCGTTTCTGCAGCCAACAACGCGTTTGAGTCGGTTCAAAAGGCCGTCAAGCAGGCCACCGACGCTGCCGAAGCCAACTTCAACGCCGTCGCCGCTACCGCTGCAGACGCTGCCAAGTCGGCTGCCCCGCGCAAGCGTTAATTTGCATCGAGCGGTGCACGCACCGCTGCGATCCACACCAAAAAGGCCCGACCCGTCGGGCCTTTTTTTCGTCTTGCGCTTTTCTGCAGCCCGCTTCAGTGCGTTTGCGACGCCGAATTCAGCAACTTAGAGATAGGAATGCGTCGCGTTTGCGTTATCATCCACCCTCTTCCTTGCACGAGAAACCATGATGTCCCTGAACGCCCTCACCCGCTGGATTGCGCCCCTGATGGTGCTGACCGGCCTGGCTGCTTCTGCGCACGCCGAAGAAGCTGTGGTCAACCTGTATTCCGCCCGCCACTACGCAACCGACGAAGCCCTGTACGCCGGATTTACCAAGGCGACCGGCATCAAGGTCAACCGCGTCGACGCTGACGACGCAGGCATCATCGCGCGTCTTAAAGCCGAAGGCGAAGCATCGCCGGCCGACGTGATCCTGCTGGTGGACGCGGCGCGCCTGTACCGTGGCGAAAAAGATGGGTTATTCAAGCCCGTCCAGTCCAAAGCACTCAATAGCGCCATTCCGGAGAACCTGCGCAGCCAGCCTGCAGCCGACGGTGGCATTTCCTGGTTTGGCTTGTCAACCCGCGCCCGCATCATTGTCTACAACAAGGCCAAGGTGCAGCGGGACGACGTCGACACCTACGAAGAACTGGCCGATCCAAAAAACAAGGGCAAGCTGTGCATCCGATCCGGCTCGCATCCCTACAACCTGAGTCTGTTTGGCGCCGTCAATGAGCACCTGGGGCCGCAGAAGACGGAAGCTTGGCTCAAGGGGATGGTAGCCAACCTGGCCCGCGACCCCAAGGGCGGTGATACCGACCAGATCAAGGCCGTGGCCTCGGGCGAATGCGATATCGCCGTGACCAACAGCTACTATCTGGCCCGTCTCATGCGATCCTCCAAGCCCGAAGACGTGGCCGTCGCCAACAAGGTGGGAGCGGTGTTTCCCAACCAGCAAAGCTGGGGCACGCACGTCAACATTGCCGGCGGCGCGGTGGCACGCTATGCCAAGCACCCGGAAAACGCGGTCCGTTTCCTGGAATACCTCGCAACGCCTGACGCGCAGAACTATTTTGCCAACGGCAACAACGAATGGCCCGCTGCCAACGGCATCCACCCAGAGAACCCAGCGCTCCAAGCCATGACCGGTGGAAAGCCCTTCAAGAGCGAGAATATTCCCATCAGCGCAGTGGGTGCCCACGTAGGTGCGGTGCAGCAAATGCTGGATCGCGTGGGCTTCAAGTAATTCGCAAGCGCTTGCACAAGAGCCGCCTCGACCCGAGAGGCGGCTTTTTTGCGTCCGTCCATTTCCCGCATAATTGACGTTTACGTCAACGTCAATATCAACGTCACTAAGAGGAGACTCAGCATGCAGATCAAGGGCAAGGTATTCATCGTCACGGGCGGCGCTTCGGGCCTGGGCGAAGGCACGGCGCGGCGCCTGGCCGCGCAAGGCGCCACCGTCGTGGTGGCTGACATGCAGGCAGACAAGGGCGAAGCCGTTGCCAAGGACATCGGCGGCGCCTTTGTGCGGTGCGACGTCAGCAGCGAGGCCGACGGCCAGGCCGTGGTGGCCAAAGCCGTGTCCCTGGGAAAACTCATGGGCCTCGTCAACTGCGCAGGCGTCGCACCCGCAGAAAAGACCGTCGGCAAGAACGGCGCGCATTCGCTGGCTGTGTTCAGCAAGACCATCACGGTCAACCTTATTGGCAGCTTCAACATGATCCGCCTGGCAGCCGATGCCATGGCCAAGAACGAAGCCGAGGACACCGGCGAGCGCGGCGTGTTGATCTCGACCGCCAGCGTCGCCGCCTACGACGGCCAGATCGGCCAGGCCGCCTACTCGGCTTCCAAGGGCGGCGTGGTGGGCATGACCCTGCCCATCGCGCGCGACCTGGCCCGCAACGGCATCCGTAACATGACCATTGCCCCCGGCATCTTCGGCACGCCCATGCTGTTTGGAATGCCTCAGGAAGTACAGGACGCCCTGGCCGCTGGCGTCCCGTTCCCCAGTCGCCTGGGTACACCCGAGGACTACGCCAAGCTGGTGCAACACATCATTGAGAACGACATGCTCAACGGTGAGGTGATCCGCCTGGATGGCGCGATACGCTTGGCACCGCGCTGATCCGTCACTGACGCCTTAAAACGCAAAACCCCTGTAACTCGTTGAGTTACAGGGGTTTTTTGTTTTTGGCGGAGAGGGTGGGATTCGAACCCACGGTAGTATTGCTACTACGCCTGATTTCGAGTCAGGTACATTCGACCACTCTGCCACCTCTCCGCTCGAAGCCTGCGATTCTAGCAGCAGATTTTTCGCTCAAGACGTCAAGACTTCCATGCCGCCCATGTACGGCCGCAGCGCGTCAGGCACCTGCACCGAACCATCCGCCCGCTGATAGTTCTCCAGCACCGCCACCAGCGTACGGCCCACCGCCAAGCCGGAACCGTTCAAGGTGTGCACCAGTTCGTTCTTGCCCTGCGCGTTCTTGAAGCGCGCCTGCAGGCGGCGCGCCTGGAAGGCTTCGCAGTTGCTGACCGAACTGATCTCGCGGTAGTTGTTCTGGCCGGGCAACCAGACTTCCAGATCGTAGGTTTTGGCGGCGCCAAATCCCATGTCGCCGGTGCACAGGCTCATCACGCGGTAGGGCAGGCCGAGTTTTTGCAGCACGGCTTCGGCGTGGCTGGTCATTTCTTCCAGTGCTTCGTAGCTGTGGTCGGGGTGAACGACTTGCACCATTTCCACCTTGTCGAACTGGTGCTGGCGAATCATGCCGCGGGTGTCGCGGCCGTAGCTGCCGGCTTCGGACCGGAAGCATGGCGTGTGGGCGGTGAGCTTGATGGGCAGTTCTGCCTCGGCCAGCACCACGTCGCGCACGAAGTTGGTCAACGGCACTTCGCTGGTGGGAATAAGGTACAGCGCCGCGTGGTCCGGCACGGGCTCAGCGTCTTGACCGCCCTTTTGCGCCGCGAACAGGTCGCCCTCGAACTTGGGCAACTGGCCGGTGCCTTTGAGCGAATCGGCATTCACCGCATAGGGCACGTAGCACTCGGTGTAGCCGTGCTCCTGCGTCTGCAGGTCCAGCATGAACTGGCTGAGCGCGCGGTGCAGGCGGGCAATCGGTCCCTTCATGACCGTGAAGCGCGAGCCCGAGAGCTTCACGCCCATGTCGAAGTCCAGGCCCAGCGGCGTGCCGACATCGACGTGATCCTTGGGCGCAAAGTCAAAGCTCGGTGGTGTGCCCCATCGGCGCACTTCCACGTTGTCTTCTTCACCCGCGCCCACCGGCACGCTGACGTGCGGCAGATTCGGCACGGCCAGCAGCAGGGCTTGGATCTCGGGCTGAATCTGTTCAAGCCGTGCGGCCGATTGTTCCAGTTCGGCTTTGAGTGCGCCGACCTGTGCCATCACCGCATCGGCGCTCTCGCCCTTGGCCTTGAGCTGGCCGATCTGCTTGGAGAGTTGGTTGCGCTGCGCCTGCAGCTCTTCGGTACGCGTCTGCAGGGTCTTGCGCTCGGCTTCGAGCGCCTGAAAAGCGGCGACATCAAGAAAGGCCTGTGGACTTTTGCGGGTTTCCAGGCCGGCAATCGCGGTGGGAAGGTCTTTGCGGAGAAGAAGGATATCGAGCATGTCGAGATTTTAGGCGGCGCCCTGCCTGAAGTCGGCGCGGCAGATGCCGATAACATGGGGGGCGACGCATCCCGCGTGCAGGAGAGCGCCATGTTTTTTGTTTTTGGTCCTTCAGGGCAGATGCTACGGGGCGGTCCGGAGCAGATTTCGCGCATTGCATCCGTACGCAGGGTGCGGCGTCCGCAGGCGCTGCGTGCCACCGGCCCGCGCGGGACGGCGGAGGCAGAACCCGTAGCGCCGGCCGCATACGACAGCGCCTTTGGCAGCCTGCGGGCGCAAGACGCCGTCAGCGCCTATGCGCAGACCGATCAGGGCCCGAGCGTGGTGCGCCAGCCGCTGACTCTGGTGCGCGACGTGATGACCCGCGGCGCACTCACTGTTGCGCAGGGCGCGCTGGTCAGCGAAGCCTGGCACTTGTTGGCCGAACACGGCGTGGCGCAGGCCCCGGTGGTGGATACGCTGGGCCGCGTCATTGGCATGCTGCTGCGCGCCGACATGGTGCCGCTGGAGCTGATACCGCAGCCTGGTGGCGTACCCGCCGCGATTGCGCGTGCCCGCCGGCTGGTGGACGAGGTGATGATCTCGCCGGTGCCCACCGCAACAGCGACCACAGGCCTGCGACGCGTGGCGACGGTGCTGCTTGACACCGGCCTGCCCGGGCTGCCGGTGACCAACGAACTGGGATTGCTGGAGGGCTTTATCTCCCGCACCGACATCCTGCGCGCAGTGGCGGCAGATCCGCCGCTCGACCTGTGGACCTGAGACGAAACTTTAGGCCAAATAGGCCTCTAACGCTGACAGCATAAGCGCTGTCAGCTCTTAAAAAGAGAGCGTTTAGCTTTCTTCGCCAGCCGCCGGTGCAACCCCATCCATCCGCAAACCCTTGGGCAAGGGAAACTTGATGGACTCTTCAATGCCACTGAGCGTGCGCACCGACACTGCGCCAAGCGTCTTGACGCGCTCGATCACCTCGGTCACCAGCACCTCTGGCGCCGAAGCGCCGGCCGTCAAGCCCACGCGGGCAATGCCTTCGAACCATGCTGGTTGCAGCTCCTCAGCGCTGTCGACCATGTAGGCCGTCGTGCCAAGGCGCTCAGCGAGTTCGCGCAAGCGGTTGCTGTTGGAGCTGGTCGGGCTGCCGACCACAATCACCAAGTCGACTTGCCCGCTCATCATCTTCACCGCGTCCTGGCGGTTTTGCGTGGCGTAGCAGATGTCTTGCTGTTTCGGTTCACGCACCTGCGGGAAGCGGGCCCGCACCGCGGCCATGATTTCGGCTGCATCGTCCACCGAGAGTGTGGTCTGGGTCACCACAGCCAGCTTTTCCTGCTGCGACGGCGCCACGTGGGCCACGTCTTGCACGTCTTCCACCAGGTGAATGCCCCCTTCGAGCTGGCCGAGCGTACCCTCCACCTCGGGGTGGCCCTTGTGGCCGATCATGATGAATTCGTAGCCCTCTTGCGCGAGCTTGGCCACTTCGACGTGCACCTTGCTGACCAGCGGGCAGGTGGCGTCAAAAATGTGGAAACCACGCGCTTTCGCTTCCTCCTGCACCGCCTTGCTCACACCGTGGGCGCTGAAAATCAGGGTGGCTCCGGGCGGCACGTCGGACAACTCTTCGATGAAGATGGCGCCCTTGGCCTTGAGGTCGTTGACCACATAGGTGTTGTGCACGATTTCGTGACGCACGTAGATGGGCGCGCCGAACTTGGCCAGCGCCCGCTCGACGATCTCGATCGCCCGGTCCACCCCCGCGCAGAAGCCGCGCGGCTCGGCCAAAAGAACTTCTTGCGGCAACTTCACAGCACGCCAATCACATAGACCTCAAAACTTACCGCGCGGCCCGCCAGCGGGTGGTTGAAATCCACCAGCATGGCACGCGCGTCGCCCTCGCTGCCCACGCGCACCACGGCGCCGGCGTAGGTGCCGTGTCCGTCGGGCGTGGGGAACTCCACCACCTCGCCGACGTGGTATTGCTCATCAGGGTCGGCCAGGGCGTCGAGGAGTTTGCCGGGCACCCACTGCTGCATTTCCGGGTTGCGCTCGCCAAAAGCTTCGCCAGCGGCCAGTTCAAAAGTGGCACGCGCGCCCTCCTGCATGCCGATGAGGCGCGCCTCCAGCGCAGGCGAGAGTTCGCTGTTGCCCAGCGTGAGCGTGGCGGGTTTGTCTTCGAACGTATTGATCACATCACCCGCCGGACCGGCCAGGCGGTAATGCAGTGTGAGAAAGGAGCCTTGTTGAACGATTGCCATGCATGCCTCTATAAACTGCTGCCATTTTAGGATTGCTGCGCTTATCCCTTCGGGAAACCCCTGATTCATGCCTCTCAAAGACCTGCCTGTCGACGCCCGCCCGCGCGAAAAACTCCTCGCACGCGGTCCTGCGGCGCTGAGCGACGCCGAGTTGCTGGCGCTGCTGCTGCGCACCGGTATCGTCGGCAAGGGCGTGCTGCAACTGGCGCAGGAACTGCTCGATGCCCCGCGCACCTGCCCGGAAACCAAACGCCCCATGGGCGGTTTTGGCGGTATTTCCGGCCTGCTGCACGCGAGCATGGCGGACCTGGCGCGCATAAAAGGTCTGGGCCCTGCCAAGCGCGCGGAGCTGGTGGCGGTGCTCGAGCTCGCCCGCCGCGCATTGGCGCAGCAACTGCGCGAGCGCGAAGTGTTCGATTCGCCCGACGCTGTGGGCCACTACCTGCAACTGCAGCTGGCCGCCAAGGGGCACGAAGTGTTTGCCGTGCTGTTCCTGGACAGCCAGCACCGGCTGATTGCGCTGGAAGAGCTGTTTCGCGGCACGCTGACGCAAACCAGCGTCTACCCGCGCGAAGTGGTGCTGCGTGCCCTGCACCTGCAGGCGGCCGCCGTGGTGCTGGCGCACAACCATCCCAGCGGCAGCGTACAACCGAGCCGTGCCGACGAGGCACTGACGCAAACCCTCAAAAGCGCGCTGGCGCTGGTGGATGTGCGCGTGCTCGACCACGTCATCGTCGCGCCCGGGCAGTGGCTTTCGATGGCCGCGAAAGGACTGGTGTGAGCCAGCCGGGCGAGCGCTTTTTCAGCCTGGCATCGCTCGGCCCGCTGGCGCGCCACCTGCGCGAGCAGCAGGCGCTGCTCGCGGCGCAGGAGCAAGCCGCGCGCGAAGCCGCCGCCCGGCGCGAGGCAGAGCGGCACCTGTTTGCACACAGCGTGGGCGCCGTCACGGCACTGCGCTGGACCAACCGCGCGCAGCACGAACCCGCTCTGCCCGAGCCACTGCCGATGCAGCACTGGCTGGACGAAGCGCGCGTGCTGGTTGAGGCCATGAGCGACGAGTTTGATGTAAGCACGCTGCTCGACACCGACGATCAACTGAGTTTTCGGCGGCCCGGAATCGGTGCCGACGTGACCGCGCGCCTGCGCGCAGGCCACTGGAGCATCCAGCGCCAGCTTGATCTGCACGGCCTGCGCGTTCATGAAGCGCGCGAAGCCCTGGGCGAGTTCATCCGCCACGCCCACAAGGCCGGCCTGCGCTGCGTGCGCGTGGTGCATGGCAAGGGTCTGGGCTCGCCGGGGAAGGCGCCTGTGCTCAAGGGCCGCGTGCAGCGCTGGCTGGTCCAAAAAAGCGAGGTGCTGGCGTTTGTCCAGGCCCGCCCAGCCGACGGCGGTGCTGGGGCGCTGGTGGTGCTTTTGCAGCGGGTGGAGTCCTAAAGCCGTGAGTTGAAAGTGCGTTTCAGAATGCTGCCGAGAATCGCCGCCATTCGCTTTTTCAACCTGCTTCCAACCCCCGACACAAGAAATTTATCCATCACATTGCCTGACGATGTAGCCGCCTCAGACAAAGATTGGTAAACGCGATTTCGCACAGGGCAGGAGCCGGGTCTCGCCCCGGCGGGCGAGGTACTTGTTCTTTGCGTTGTCTACATGGACCAAAGACATCGGAAAACCAAACAGCGATACGGGCCTACTATCGCTGCGCGCGGCCCGTGTGGCTGTCCAGGCCCTTGTGGATACGCCTGTGGCGGGGTGCTTGCGGGGTGGCATGCGCGCGCAGCAAGGCTGATGCCTTGCAAGCGCGGGCAACGCCGCAAGCGGCCCCTTTGAGAGGCAACCCGAAGGGAAGGACACCAGAGCCGTCCCTCAACGTAGCGCAGCGAAGAAGCCGCAGACAGCAGGGTGAGCCTTTTTTTGGTGACTTTTTTCGGCATGAGAAAAGTGACTGCGCCGCCGGGCGCACATCCCGGCATCCGCCGTTTGCCACGAGGCACGATCCCATCAAAACCGCGCTCTCATTGTTGTCTGTCGGCTTTTTTGAGGCTGCCCCACAACCAGGTCAAATTGGCACCTGGCGCTTATTTGGCAAGCGATAACAGCTATTGTTTCGATAGCTTATAACAAAGCGTGCCGCCAATACTGGCAGGGAACGCAGCAGGCATTCCGTCACGGTGCAAGGGCTTTGTCCCGATGGCTTGCTTTTGCCGGACTGCGTCCTACACTGGCCGTCAGGGGGACCCGGATGAACATCCTGCGAATCACCGGCCTGGTAGCCACAGCGCAAGCGCGGCTCGCCACCATCACACTGAAAGCCCCGCTGATGCAGGCGGCCCGGCTGCTTTCTCGCCCGCAGATCGATCTGGTGGTGGTCTGCCACCCTGATGGCACGATTGCCGGCGTGGTCAGCAAGACCGACGTTGTCAAACAAATTGGCCACTGTGCCGGCAGCGCCTGCCAGACCTTGGCCTGCGAACTGATGACGGCCGAACCAGTCTGTTGCGAACCACAAGACCAGGTATCGGACGTACTGGCTTTGATGGAGCGGCACAGCCTGGTGCATCTCCCAGTCTTGGACGAAACACGCCGCCCGATCGGCGTCGTCGCTGCGCGCGACGCATTGCAGTTGCTGGTGCGCGAAGGCGAATACGAAGAATCCCTGGTGCGCCAGTACGTCATGGGCGCCGGCTACCACTGAATCCATCATGTCCAGATCTGCACGCACCCCCCGCTCGCGCCCGGTGTTTCTGAACCTGGCGCAGATCACGCTCCCGGTGGGCGCCCTTACTTCCATTCTTCACCGCTTGAGCGGGGTTTTATTGGCCACCGGGGTGCCGGCGCTGCTGTACCTGTTGCAAGGCTCGTTGGGCGATGCCGGCGATTTTTCAGACACCACGGCGTTGCTGAGGCAGCCTGTCGTGAAGATATTTTTGATAGCGCTGGCCTGGGCGCTGGCGCACCACATGCTGGCGGGTGTGCGCCACATGCTGACCGACATTGACGTCGGCTCAAGTCTGGGCAAGGCGCGGCGCACTGCATGGGGCGTGAACCTCGCGGCTATGGCCATCGCCGTGCTCGCAGCGGGAGTTGTCTTGTGAAGCGCGGCCTCACCGGCTTGCCGGCGTGGCTGGTGCAACGTGCGAGCGCCGTGTACCTGCTGCTGTTTCTGATCTTCGTGCTGGCTTCGTTCGCGCTTGCGCCCCCGCACAGCCGAAATGAGTGGTTGCAGTGGCTGGCACACCCGGCGATGCGCCTGGCGTTGGCCGTATTTTTTGCAGCGCTTTTGGCGCATATGTGGGTGGGCTTGCGCGATGTACTGCTCGACTACGCACAGCCCGTGCGCATTCGCCCCTACCTGCTCGCTGCACTCGCTGCGGCGCTGTGTGGTCTGGGAGTGTGGGCTGTGTTGATCTTGCTGCGAATTCCAACCTGAAGCCCTGCACGCCCATCCCACGCCAACGCCCTTGAAAGGGCCAGAGAGGCCACCATGCGATTTTCCATCTCGCGCTTTGACCCCGACCGAGACGAGACCCCTTGGCTGCAGCACTACGACATTGACCTGCAGGACAGCGACCGCATGCTGCTGGACGTGCTGCTGCGGATCAAGGAGC
This sequence comes from Simplicispira suum, assembly GCF_003008595.1. Lineage (GTDB taxonomy): Bacteria > Pseudomonadota > Gammaproteobacteria > Burkholderiales > Burkholderiaceae_C > Simplicispira > Simplicispira suum. The sequence continues at coordinate 543,519 of NZ_CP027669.1, forward strand.
AGGACCAAAGCCTGTCCATGCGCAAGTCGTGCCGGGAAGGGGTGTGCGGCTCGGACGCCATGAACATCAACGGCCGCAACGGCCTGGCCTGCATCACCCGCGTGCGCGACCTCAAGGGGCCCGTGGTGCTGCGGCCGCTGCCGGGCTTTCCCATCGTGCGCGACCTGATCGTGGATATGACGCAGTTCTTCAAGCAATACCACTCGATCCGCCCTTACCTCATCAACGACGACCCGCCGCCAGAGCGCGAGCGCCTGCAGTCGCCCGCCGAGCGCGACAAGCTCAATGGCGCCTACGAGTGCATTTTGTGCGCCTGCTGCAGCAGCCAATGCCCTTCGTTCTGGTGGAACCCCGACAAGTTCGTCGGGCCGGCGGGCCTGATCCAGGCCTACCGATTCATCTTCGACAGCCGCGACCAGGCGACCGAAGAGCGCCTGGACGACCTGAACGACGCCTACCGCCTGTTTCGCTGCCGCACCATCATGAACTGCTCGGAGGTCTGCCCCAAGGGCTTGGAGCCCTCGCATGCGATTGAGAGAGTGCGGCTCAAGATGATCAAGAAAGAAGGTGACAGCGGCGCGCTGCCCGTGCACCCGCCGCGCCCGGTCGCCTGACCGCGCTGCTACCGCTGGCTGCGCTGTAGCTCCAGCCGCAGCCGCGCCTTGAAGCCCTTTTTCGAACTCAGCGCAATCCAGTAGTACGCACCGTCCCACTCGGCAAGCGTTCCCACACCTTCGCTCCAGCGCTCATCGGTGCGCAGGTAGCGCACCTTCCAGCCGTCTTTGCTGGGGGTCGCCCGCAGCGTGAGCGTGTCGCGAAACAGGTATTCGCCCTCGACATGCTGGTCGAGCCAGAGCTTGTGGTCGATGGTGTAGCCGGTGGTGGAGACCGCCAGTTCCAGGCTGAACACCACCGTCGTTCCGGCGGTCACCTTGGAGGTATCAAGAAAGGCCGAAAACAGCACCGGGGAACGCGGCGCCTCCCGCTGCGCCTTGCCCAGGCGCAGCAGCTCGTCAAAACTGCGCATCACCGCGCTGAAGGTGTCGCAGCGACGCTCACTGAGCGTGAAATGGGTAGCGCCGCGCGGCGCCACCGTGGCTTCGAAATAGTAGGAAGCGCGGACTTCGTGGCCCGCATCCTTGGCGCGCTGCACCGAGGGCGGCAAGGGCAGTGCATCGACCTCAAGCACGCCATCGACGCGCAGGTCGCCAAACAGAAAGCGCACCAGGTTCTGGTAGCCCTCCTCAGAGTTCACCACGCCATACGGCCCGCTGTGGCTGCGGTAGGCAAAGGCACGCGGCGCGCCCTGCACGGCAGCGTTCTCGATCTGCACCAGGCCGTCGCTCATTTCACCGGCCAGCGCACGCGGCAGCCCCATGGCGGCGGCGTAGTCGCGGTAGTTGGTGCCGACAAAGCAGAAGAACTGCTGCGGGTTGAACTTTCCGCCGAGCGAATCCACGCGCTCGCTGTCCGCAGGCAGGCCCAGGTACTCGGCCATGTGCTTGCGGTTGAAATTGTTGATGTCCCACAAACCCAGCACCCCAGGCACGTTGAAGCCCGCCATGTCGATGCCGTTGTGCGGCGTGGCATAGGTAAACACCTTGTCCACCAGCGCGCGGTCGCCCGGCGTGCTGATGGCGTCGTTCTGCAAAAAGCAGCGGCACACCAGACCGCCCATGGAGTGCGCGACCAGATGCACCTTGAACTGGGCCAGCGCCTGCGCGTCGGTGCCGCACACCTGCGCCTGCAATTGGCGGATGAGGTCGCGCAAGCCCTCGGCTGCAGCCACGATGGACAAGGCCTTGCCATCGCCCAGATCGCGGTCGGCGCTGTCGTAGTAACGGTAGATGACGACGCTGCGCGCGGGCACCGCACCCACCATTTCGCTGCCGTCGGCATAGACATCGCGGTAGCCACAGTCCTTCATCAGGCGCACCAGGGGCGACTCGAAGATATGCCGGCGCACCTGGCCGTCCCAGGCCTGGCGCAGCTTGGTGGCCCCGGTGTTGAAACCCATGTAGGGCGAGGACACCGCATCGGCGATTTCACCCGGAGTCATGGCATAACCACGCACATAGATGATCGGATAAAACGGTGCGGACACGGTTGCCATGCTGCTGCCTCCTGCGGACGGGTTGGGCGGATTCAAAGCCGCAGAAAACGAAAAGTCAAACCCCAACGCGCACTTGGCAGCGCCCGATTCATCACCCACCCGGCGCTCAGACCATCAGCCAGGATCGGTGCGGTCGTAGGGCGTTTTGAATGCGAGCAGGCTCAGCAGGCGCTCGGCAAGGGGCCGCCCCCGCAGACTGTCCGCCACCATGGCGCGCTTGCCGTTCTTGAGGACCGCATAGATCCGGTAGAACGCCTCTTCCTTCTCGTTGGTCTCGGTGGTGTAGCTGAGCTTGATCGCCAGACCGGCGATGTCGCCCGCAGGCACGCTGCGCTGCGCCAGCCTCAGCCCGAACAGACGCCGCTCGGTCTGCACGCCGCGCCCATCGATCACCACGCGAAAGCTGTTGCCCAGCGCATAACAGGCGAGCAAGTTTGCTCCTGTCGCGACCGCGCCCAATCCAAGCAACACCCCGAACGGTGCACCCGACCTGGCGGTAAACAGGGCAATTGCCGCAAAGACCACTCCAATCGCTGGCCAGAGGACATGGCGCCGCCACGCCCGCAAGTAAGGAAAGTACATGCACACGCCCCCTGGGGTAGGCACGATCTGAACGATGGCATCGAGCTCGGCGTCGCGCAGCCGGTGCGACTGCGCGTGCAGCGACGGCGCCTGTTCAACGTCCAGTGGGCGATCCAAACTCTGCGTGGTGTCTTGCGGCTGCTCGTTCATGTCTGTCGCGCACCCGCAGGCGCGCCGCCGCTCTTTCGCCGACCCAAGAATCTATCCATGGTGCGGCATGCCTCCATCAGGTTCTGACCCAAGGCATTCACAGCCGCGCAAAGGGGTCGACCAACGAAGCCAGCGAAGGCCCTTGGGCATCGGCCACAGGGCCGGCGTTTCGGTGCGCGCGCTCGGGCGGTTCGTTCACCGGCGTCAGCGGCAGCGGCGCCATGCGTCTGCCGTAGACGCGTTGCACGCGGTCTTCAAGGCTGGGGTGGGAGTCGAGCCGGCCAGCGAGGCGCGCAGCAAGGCCATCGCCCCAACGCCCGGTGGCTTCCACATCGACCAGCAGCATGTGCTGCACGCTTGGGTGTGCCAGCCCACCGCGGCGTGGTTCTTGCTGCCCGGCGCGCTCGGCCGCCTGGCGCTGGCCCAGCACCTTGCGCAGCACGCCGCCCAGGCCGTCCTTGCTGCGCGTCCACTGCACAGCGCGGCCATCTGCCAGATATTCACGCTGGCGCGACACGGCGGCCTTGAGAATCTGCCCGGTCAGCCAGCCGGCCAGGCCGGCGAGCATGACGGCCGAGCCGAACCACCAGGCCAGGCCGCCGCGCTCGCGCATCTCGTCGCCAAAGTTGTAGACCAGCTCCAACCCGAAGACCATGCCGGCCAGGCGCATCTTCAGGCGCGTATCGCCCTCGTGCAGGTGGCTCAGTTCATGCGCCACCATGCCCTGCATTTCCTCGCGCGTGAGGTGGTCGAGCGCGCCCTGGGTGACGGCGAGCACGGCATCCTGCTCGTCCCAGCCCGCAGCAAAGCCGTTGATGGCGTCCACGCGCGGCAGCACCATGATTTGCGGGCGCGGCATCTGCGCGGCAATGCACAGCTCATCAACCACGTTGGCCAGGCGCTGCTCGGCGTGCGAAAGGCTGGGCCGCAGTTCGCGCGCGCCAATGCGCTTGGCCAGCTTGACGCCGCCGGCGCGCAGGTTCGACGTCTCCACCCACCAGCCGCCGAGCACCAGCAACAGCGAGACGCCCACGTTCGCCACCAAAAAGCCGGCCGGGAACGGCAGGCGCACCGGCAGCAGCAGCGCCATCAGCCACCAGGCCAGCACCAGCGAGGCATGGACCGCCAAGACGAGCACCACCGTCGCCACGGCGAACGCCAGCAGCAGGCGCCGCGTTTCGCTGCGCGCGTCGTGTTGTTGGTCCCAAAAGCGCATCGGCCCGCCGCTTAAAACTGCACGCGCGGCGCGCGGCGCTCCTCTTCGCTTTGCGTGGCCTCCAGCATCGCTGCCGGCGTAAACCCGGCCAGCCGCGCGACGATCAGCGTGGGGAACTGCTGGGCCGCATTGTTGAAGTCGAGCACCTGGTCGTTAAACGCCTGGCGGGCAAAGCCCACGCGGTTCTCGGTGCTGGCAAGCTCTTCGGAGAGCTGCTGCATGGTGGCGTCGGCCTTGAGTTCCGGGTAGCGCTCGGACACGGCCATCAGGCGCCCCAGGCTCGCACCCAGCACGCCCTCGGCCAGCGCCAGGCCGCCCACCGCACCGGCGTTGGTGGGCGCTGCACGCGCGATGGCAGCTGCGCCCTGCGCTTGGCCGCGCGCCTCGATCACGGCCTGCAGCGTGCTGGCTTCGTGCTGCAGATAGCCGCGCGCCACTTCCACCAGGTTGGGAATCAGGTCGTAGCGGCGCTTGAGCTGCACGTCGATCTGGCCAAAGGCGTTGGCAATGCGGTTGCGCAGCTCCACCAGCCGGTTGTAGGCGGCAATCGCCCACCACACCAGCACCACCGCAATGGCAAGAAGGATCCAGCCTGTTGTTGTCATGTCGCTCCCTCGCTTTGGTTTTCTGGAGGCACCATCTTAGAGGCAACACCCAGGCATACAAAAAACAAGTGAAATATGCCTATAACGCACTACCTATAAGCGCTAACAGCTATCAAAATCATAGTTACTCGGCCGCCCTGCGCAAGGTCTCCACCACCGGCCGCGCCAGCACGTCGCGCAGTCCCCACCAGCCCGCCAGCAGCGCCAGCAAGGCTCCGGCCACGCTGCCGGCGAGCGGCACCCAGGGCGAAGGGGCCCAGGTGAAGCCAAAGACATAGCGCGCCAGGGCCCAGCCCACCGCCACGGCGGCGCTGCTCGCCAGCAGGCCGGCGAGCAGGCCGACGCCCGCCAGCTCGGCGCGCTGTACCTGGCGCAGCAGGCGGCTGCCCGCGCCCAGCGCCCGCATGATGGCGAACTCGCGGGCGCGCTCTTCGCGCGTGGCGGTGACGGCGGCAAACAGCACCACGAGCCCTGCGGCCAGGGTGAAGGCGAACAGGAATTCCACGGCGCGAATCACCTGATCCAGCACGCCCTGAATCTGCGCCAGCGTGGCGCCCATGTCGACGTTGGTCACGTTCGGAAAGCGCCGCACCAGCGCGTTGTCAAACCCCGGCGTCTCGGGCGCGCGGTAGGCGGCGAGGTAGGTGATGGCCACATCGGGCATGGCGTCCACCGGGTACATGACAAAGAAATTGGCGTGCAGCGAGCCCCAGTCCACCTTGCGCAGCGAGGTGATGCGCGCCTCGGACTGCACGCCGCCCATGTCAAAACGCAGCGTGTCGCCAAGCTTCAGGCCCAGGGTTTTGGCCAAGCCATCTTCCACGCTGATAGCGCCGCTCTCGCCTTCTTTCCACTCGCCTGCGACCACCAGGTTGTGCGGCGGCTGCACCGCGCTGTTCGACAGGTTGAACTCGCGCTCGACCAGGCGCTGGGCGCGTTCGTCTTCGTAGTGGTCCTCCTTCACCGCCTTGCCGTTGATGGCCACCAGGCGGCCACGGAACATCGGGTACCAGTCGTAGCGCGCCACGCCAGCGCCCTCCAGCATGGCGCGAAAGTCCTGCGCCTGGTCGGGCTGGACGTTGATGACAAAGCGGTTCGGTGCATCCGGCGGCGTGGCCTCGCGCCAGCTCGCAATCAGGTCGGTGCGCAGCAGCACCAGCAGCACCAGCGCCAGCAAGCCCACGGCCAGGCTGCTGACCTGCACCACCGCATAAGCCGGGCGAGCCGAAATCTGCCGCGTCGCCAGCACCAGCCAGCGCGGCGCTGTGGCCTCGTTCACGGTGCGGCGCAGCAGGCGCACCGCCAGCCAGCTGAGCAGCGCAAACAACAGCACGGCAGCGGCAAAGCCGCCGATGGCAATGAGGCCCAGACGCAGGTCGCGGCTGACCACCAGCAGCAGCGCAGCAAAGCCGGCCACGCCCAGGCCCAGCACGGCGAGCGAGGCCGGCCGCAGCGCGCCGACATCGCGCCGAATGACGCGCAGCGGTGGCACTTGCGCCAGCTGCAGCACCGGCGGCAGGCCAAAGGCAAGCAGCAGCGTCATGCCCACGCCCACCCCAAGCAGCGCCGGCCACACACTGGCAGCGGGCAGCCCGGCCGTTACCAGGCCAGAGAGCAGATAGACGAACACGTAGTGCACGGCAAAACCCAGCACCACGCCCAGCAGGCTCGCCAGCAGGCCGACCAGCGCGAATTCCGCCGTGTAGCTGGCGGCAATGCGCCGCTGGCTCTGGCCAAGCACGCGCAGCATGGCCGAAGCATCAAGGTGGCTGGCGGCAAAGGCGCGCGCCGCCAGCGCCACGGCCACCGCCGACAGCATGGCCGCGAGCAGCGCGACCAGGCTCAGGAAGTTCTGCGCACGCTCCAGCGTCTGCTGCATGTCGGTGCGCCCGGAATCGAGCGATTCCACGCGCATGCCGCGCATGTCCGGCTGCTGCAACTGCGCATCGACAAAACCCTGAAACTGGCGCACGGCCGCCGCTGCACCCGCCACCACCAGCCGGTAGGTGATGCGGCTGGCGGGCTGGACCAGACCGGTCGCGGCAACATCGGCGTCGTTGACCATGACGCGCGGCGAGAAGCTCATGAAACCGGCGCCACGGTCGGGCTCCAGCGTGATGATGCGGGCAATGCGCAGGCTGGCGTCGCCCAGCAAAAGCCGGTCGCCCAGCTTGAGGCCCAGCGAGTCCAGCAACGAGGCATCAACCCAGACTTCGCCCCGCGCCGGAATCTCGCGCGTGGGCTGGCCGGGCGCGTTCAGCGCCTCGGCCACGCTGACGCTGCCGCGCAGCGGGTAGCCTGGCGTCACGCTCTTGAAGGCGACCAGCCGGCTCGCGCCGCCCTGCGCGTCGTCGGCGCGCGCCATGGTCGGAAAGTTCGCCGTGCGCACCATGGCGAGGCCCAGCGCGCGGGCACGCTCGACGATGGCGTCCGGTGTCGCGTGGTCGCTGGCGACGACGAAATCGCCCCCCAGAAGCTGCAGTGCGTCGCGCTGCAGGCCGCCCTGCAGGCGGTCGGCAAAGAAGCCAACGGCGGTCAGCGCGGCGACGGCGAGCGTGACTGCCACCATGAGCAAACGCAATTCACCGGCGCGCAGGTCGCGCAGCAAGGTGCGCCAGGCGAGGCGCGCAAAGGAAAAGTTCATGAAATTCGGGGATTGCAAAAAAAGTAAAGGTGATGCGAAACAAGTCGCCGCGTTGACACGCGCCATGCGAGGAGATGGGATGCAAGGGGGCGGCCCCCCGCGCGCAAACGGCAACCATAGCCGCAGCTATGGCGAGGATTTGCAATGCCGCAGACCGCCCGAAGCACAGATGCGCCGCGCGTGAGCGACTTGTTCAGCATTGCCTTATGCACGCAAAGGGTTCGGTTCCCCCGCCAGCTCGGGCTGAAAAACCAAACGGGCGGCACCGGCGTAGCAGACAAAGCGGCGGTTGGTGGCGCGGCCAATGGCGCAAAGCCCCAGCTGCTCAGCCACCGCATGCCCCATCTGCGTCATGCCGCTGCGCGAAACGACGATGGGTACGCCCATCTGGGCCGATTTGATGACCATCTCGCTGGTCAGTCGGCCCGTGGTGTAGAACACCTTGTCGCCGCCCTGCACTGTATCGGGCTGCATCCACATCCAGCCGGCAATGGTGTCGATCGCGTTGTGCCGGCCCACGTCTTCGACGAAGACCAGCAGCTCGCTGCCACTAAACAGCGCACAGCCATGCACCGAGCCGGCCGACTTGTACGTGCTTTCCTTGAGGCGAATGGCGTTGACCAGACCATAGAGCTCACCCTGGGTAATGCATGCGGGCGGCAGGGAAATACTGGCCACGTCGTCCATCAAAGCGCCAAATACGCTGCCCTGCCCGCAACCCGTGGTGACGACACGGCTGGCGGTGCGCTCTTCAATGCGCTCTATGCCGCGCCGGGTTCTTACCGCAGCGGCGCCGACGTCCCAATCCACCGTGACGGATTCAATATCCCGCGCATCGGCCACGAGGCGCTGGTTGCGCAGATAGCCCAGTACCAGCAATTCCGGCTGCGCGCCCAGCGTCATCAAGGTGACGAGTTCGCGCTTGTCCACGTAAACCGTCAGCGCGCGCTCGGCGGGAATGTGCACAAGCTCTGTCTCACCCCGCTCGTTGGTGGCCTGTACCGCGTGCGTGAGCGGCGCGCTTGCAGTGGTCAGGCGTGGCAGGCCGCTGCGCTTTGGCGCGGCTGCACGGGGCTCAGCAATGTCGGACGTGTGCAGCATGGCGTCAGCGTAGCGCCATTTGTGCCGCGCCGCCGCCGGCCAAGTGCAATACCCTCAGGATTTGGGCTCTGCTTGCGTCGGTGGGGTAGATCCGCCCGTGCTGGGCGGGCTGTTGGCATTGCTCGGTGGCGAATGAGCACCAGAGGCTTCTATGGGTTTTTCCGCAGGCGGCGTATAGGCAAACGGCCCCGGTTCCACACAGGCGGGCATGGAGGGTGCATCAGCCGGCCGAGGTTTGCCAAACCTGGCGGCAATACGGTCCTGAACCTCGCAAACCTGGTAGGCGCTGACCTGTCCTGTCCATTTGGCCCGTGCCGCATTCTCAGCGGCCTTTGCAGCTTGCTCTGGCGTCGGCGGCGGTAGCTTGGCCGAGGCCGAACCAAGCATGCAAGAGAGCGCGAGCAGTGAGAGGGTGCGTTTCATCATGGCGGGCCTTTCCAGCGTCAAGCTTGCAGCGGTGCGGCGGGCCGCTCTGGCGCAGGGTTCAAGTCATTGCTGCGCTGCGCGGGGATGCGCCCAGCCCGAATATCGTCAGCCCACAGCTTGTGGTGCTCGTCGGCCCAGCCTTCGGTCACGTAGCCCGTCTTCATGGCCCGGTAGGCGCCGCGCATTCCGATGGTGCCCATGTAGATGTGGCCGATGATGAGCGCCACCATCCACAGCGCCAGGCTGGCGTGAAGCATGTGGGCCAGTTGCATCTGGCCGCGCAGTTCACCGAGTCCGGGAATCAGCTTGTCGAGCACCAGACCTGATCCGACAACGACGACCCCAGGAAGGGTCACGCCCCACCAGAAAAGCCCCTTTTCTCCAGCATTGAAGCGGTGCGACGGCAGCTGTTCATCGCCAAGCAGGCCCCCCAGCCTCGTCAACCAACGGAAATCGGCCAACGTGGCGATATTGTCTTTGACGAAGATGACGATGATGATCGCCAGCGACACCGCAAACAGAGGTCCCATAAAGTTGTGCACATACTTGAGCGCATAGGCCAACCAGCCGGTGATGGACAAGCCGAGCACAGGCAGCAGGAAAAACTTGCCAAACGCCATTACCAGCCCCGAGATGGCCAGCACAACGAATGCAAAGGCATTGGACCAATGCGCGGCGCGCTCGAAGGGGGTAAAGCGCTCGAATTTGCGCTCTGACTCAGGGTGTTTGCGGCCCAGCGGACCTTTGGCCACGAAGAACAAGGCCAGCGTGAGCACCACGATGCCCAGCAAGGCCGCACCGTAGGGAAGTATCCAGCGATTGCGCACCTGGCGCCAAGCCTCGCCGGCGTTGGTCTCACGCATGAACGGGTATTTGACAAAACCCTGAATGAGGTTGCCTGCCTCCGGCGCCTCGCTCACAGGCAGACTGCTGTAGCCGGTGGCACCAGCCGCTACTTGACGCCACATGGGCGCATTGTTGCCCGGCTGCACCTTGGCGCGCTCGCCGTTGGTCTGGTCTCGGTACCCCGCCTCGGTACTGGCGTCAGGTTGGACGTCAAAAATATTCTGGCCGCGGACCGCGCCGGTGGCGGGCTCGCTCAGGGCAGGCGCCACCGCGCCTACCGGACCCGACTGCTGAGAACCTGCCGGCTGTGCATTGGCCGGCTGCGCCAACCCCAGCGCAACAAGCAGCGCAGCCGCAGCAAACACGAGGGTCGAGAGGAACTGGTTCATGGCCCGCCTCCGGTCACGGTATGCGCGAATAGTCGTTTTGCCCGCGCTGGATCCGCGTGCGCAGATGCTGCTCCCAACTGTTCTTTTCGCCGGGCTTCCAGCCCGCGTCAACAAAGGCGTTCTTCGCACCTTCGTAGGCGGCAGTATCCAGAGTTCCCCGGTTCGCCTGCGGCCGCTCGCCGCAGGCGCCCAGAGCGACAAGGCACAAAGTCGCGCCAACGCCAAGTAAAAGCCGGCTCATGATGAGACTCCTTCTTTCGGCTTGTGCGGCCCTTGGCCCGGACCTTCGCCCTTTTGACGCGCGCCGTAGGCAGTGCCCCAGCCCCACACTTCTGCGCCCTTGCCACGCTGCACAACGCGGGTTCGAAAAATGTCAGCGACAACATCGCCGTCGCCCGCAAGCAGCGCCTTGGTCGAACACATTTCCGCGCACACCGGCAGTTTGCCCTCAGCCAGACGATTGCGGCCGTACTTTTCAAATTCGGCTTCGCTTCCACTCTCCTCCGGACCACCAGCGCAGAAGGTGCACTTGTCCATCTTGCCGCGGACACCAAAAGCGCCTTGTGACGGAAACTGCGGCGCACCAAACGGGCAGGCGTAACTGCAGTAACCGCAACCAATACAAACGTCCTTGTCGTGCAGCACCACGCCTTCGTCAGTGCGGTAGAAGCAATTGACCGGGCAAACCGCCATGCATGGCGCGTCGCTGCAGTGCATGCAGGCCACCGAGATCGACTTTTCGCCAGGCACTCCGTCGTTCAGCGTGACCACACGGCGGCGGTTCACCCCCCACGGGACTTCATGCTCGTTCTTACACGCCGTGACGCAGCCGTTGCACTCAATGCAGCGCTCGGCGTCGCAGATGAACTTCATTCTTGCCATTGCAAATCTCCTGCTGGCGGGCGGGCCGGTTACGCACGTTCCACGTTGCACACCGTGGTCTTGCTTTCTTGCATCATGGTCACAGAGTCGTAGCCATACGTGGTGGCCGTATTCACCGCCTCGCCGCGCACCACGGGGTGAGCGCCGCTCGGGTAGTAAGCCAGCATGTCGGCGCCCTGCCAGCGGCCGGAGAAGTGGAACGGCATCCACACCGTATCGGGTCCGACGCGCTCGGTTACGAGGGCTTGCACATTGAGACGCGCGCCCGTGGGACTGCTGAGCCAAACTCGGTCGCCATTGCGAATACCACGGTCGGCGGCGGCTCTCGGGTTGATCTCCACAAAGGCCTCTTGCTGCAACTCCGCCAGCCAGGGATTGGAGCGCGTTTCTTCGCCACCGCCTTCATATTCCACCAGACGGCCGGACGAGAGAATCAACGGGAATTTTTCATACACTTTTTCTGCGATGTTCTTGTCCTGCAAGCTCTTGAAAAGCGTCGGCAGACGCCAGAAGTTGCGCTTGTCGTCGTGCGTCGGGTACTGGGCAACCAGGTCGGGACGGGTGCCATAAATCGGCTCGCGGTGCTGAGGAATCGCATCGGGGAAATTCCACACCACAGCGCGCGCCTTGGCGTTGCCAAAGGGGTGGCAACCATGCACCTGCATGACCACGCGTTGAATACCGCCCGACAAATCGGTTTTCCAGTTCTTGCCCTCGGCCGCCTGCTTTTCAGCGTCGGTCAGGTCACTCCACCAGCCGAGCTTCTTGAGCAGCACATGGTCGAATTCAGGGTAGCCGGTGGTGATGTCGGCACCAAGCGAATGGGAACCGTCTTCGGCAAGCAGGTTCACGCCGTTTCGTTCGACCCCAAAATTGGCGCGGAAATTTCCTCCGCCGTCCATCACGTGGTGGGAGGTGTCGTAAAGATTGGGAGACCCCGGGTGCTTGAGGGCCGGCGTGCCATAGCACGGCCACGGAAGTCCAAAATAATCACCCGCCAGGTCATAGCCTGTTTCCTTGTCCTTGCCGCCCTTGGCCTTGAGCGTCTTTACGTCGAACGCAGCCATGTTGCGCATGTGCGCCTTGAGGCGTTCCGGGCTTTGCCCTGTGTACCCAATGGTCCAGGTGCAGCCATTGATTTCGCGCAGGATGTCTTCGATAACGGGTTCGTCCTGACCCTTGACTTTTTGCATCTTGTACTGCTTGACCAGCTCTGGGCCAAAGCCGAGCTTTTGCGCAAACTGGTACATGATCATGTGGTCGCTGCGGCTTTCCCATAATGGCTCAATGACCCTTTCGCGCCACTGCAGCGAGCGGTTGGACGCCGTGACCGAGCCGCTGGTTTCAAACTGCGTGGCGGCCGGCAGCAGATACACGGCGCGGTTGGGGTTCAGATCCTCGGGTTTGCCGGGCATGGCGGCCATGGCCGCCGTGGCCGATGGGTACGGGTCTACCACTACCAGCAAATCGAGCTTGTCCATGGCGCGCTTCATCTCGAGGCCGCGCGTTTGCGAGTTGGGTGCATGGCCCCAGAAGAACACGCCGCGCAGGTTGGAGTCCTGGTCAATCAGTTCGTTCTTCTCCAACACCCCATCGATCCAGCGCGAAACCGTTAGCCCCGACTTGGTCATCATCTCAGGGCTGGCAAAACGCCCCTTGATCCACTCGAAATCCACGTCCCAGGCTTTGGCAAAGTGCTTCCAGGAGCCTTCCGCAATGCCGTAGTAGCCCGGCAGGGAGTCGGGGTTCGGGCCAATGTCGGTGGCGCCCTGCACGTTGTCGTGTCCGCGGAAGATGTTGGCGCCGCCGCCGCTCTTGCCCACGTTGCCCAGCGCCAGTTGCACGATGCACGATGCCCGCACCATGGCATTGCCAATGCTGTGCTGCGTCTGGCCCATGCACCACACCAGGGTCGAGGGGCGGTTCTTGGCCATCATTTCGGCCACGCGCGCCATCTGCTCTTCCGTTACGCCGCACGCGTCTTCCACCTTGTCCGGCGTCCACTTGGCCATCACCTCGGTCTTGACCGCGTCCATGCCATAGACGCGGTCGTGCAGGTACTGCTTGTCTTCCCAGCCGTTCTTGAAGATGTGGTACAGCAAGCCGAAAAGAAAGGGAATGTCGCTGCCCGAGCGGATGCGCACATACTCGTCTGCCTTGGCTGCCGTGCGGGTAAATCGCGGGTCCACAACGATCAACTTGCAGCCCGCCTCCTTGGCGTGGAGCATGTGCAGCATCGACACTGGATGCGCTTCGGCGGCGTTGGAGCCGATGTACAACGCGCACTTGCTGTTCTGCATGTCGTTGTACGAATTGGTCATGGCGCCGTAGCCCCAGGTATTGGCCACGCCGGCCACCGTGGTGCTGTGGCAGATGCGTGCCTGGTGGTCGCAATTGTTGCTGCCCCAGAAGCTGACGAACTTGCGCAGCAGGTACGACTGCTCGTTGTTGTGCTTGGAAGAGCCCACGAAATACACGCTGTCCGGCCCACTGGCCTTGCGCAGATCCAGCATTTTTGCGGTGATTTCATTGAGCGCGGTATCCCAGCTGATGCGCTCATACTTGCCATTGACCAGCTTCATTGGATAGCGCAACCGGTATTCGCCGTGCCCGTGCTCGCGCAGTGCAGCGCCCTTGGCGCAGTGCGCACCCATGTTGATTGGCGAATCGAAAACCGGCTCCTGGCGAATCCAGACGCCGTTCTCCACCACGGCGTCCACCGCGCAGCCCACCGAGCAATGGGTACATACAGTGCGGCGCACCACGATATTTCCGGCTGCCTTGCCGGTTGCGGTCGCTTCGGCGGCATCGGCCTTTTTGACCAGACTCAGCTGCGAGGCAGCAAGGCCCACGCCCACACCCAGACCCGAACGTCGCAAAAATGCGCGGCGGTCCATGGTGGGAATGGCGTGCGCAAGACCGCGCCGCAGGCTGTGAACGAAATTCGACTCCGTGGTGTTCGGGCCGTGGGCGGGGATTTTTCGGGTCAACAACATGGCTGCACTCCGCCGATCAAATTTGGGTGGTCTGGTAATAGCGCTTCACGTGCTCGGAGAGCCAGTAGCCGCCGCCACGCTCAGGCGCAGGCCGAGCCGGTTCGGCCTTTGCAAGTTCGTTGGTTGCAAGACCAGGCAAAACAGAGGTGGCGGCCGCAGCAGCACCCACTGTGGCTGCGCCGGCAAAAAAGCGGCGGCGAGAGGGCTTTGCATCGTTGTCGGACATACGGATCTCCGGGGGCGTGCGTTTTGTATGAAATGGCTTGCATACGCAGTCTAAGCCGCACAGACAGCACGGATACCGGGAAAACCCTCGTGACGCGGGCTATCGTGGGTCGTCCGATGAATGCTTGCTCAGCGATCGAGCAGATCAAACCCTTGCGCTTCCACCGCCACAAAGGCCTGCGTAAACGCTGCCAGCGCCCGGTACAGGCGCGCCTTGGGGTGCGTGGCGAGCTGCTCGCACAATTGTGGCAACCAAGGCTGCAAATGCATGGAAAAGAAGCGGCTTTGCCCGCCAAGGTGGCACACGGCACCGTCGTCACCGGCAATCAAATAGCGCATCACTTCGCAGACATAGGCAACATGGTCCTCCGACTCGGACATGGCATCGTGCCGCGCCAGGCCCAGCGCGGCCAGATCGCCGCGCAACTTGGCCAATGGGCGCTCGTTCAGAAAGCCACTGAGGTAGTGCGATCCGTACAAATAGACCTCAGGCTTGCCCAAGCCGCCGAACAGGGCGTCGAACTCTGCGGCCACTTCGCTGGCAGACATGGCCCGGGCCACACCGACGAACTGCTGCCAAGGTTCTTCAAGAACGCCGCCAGCCGCAGGCGCCTGTGTCGCAGCCACCCGCAGGGCCTCCAACAAGGCAACATCAGGGGCTGCGTAATACAGCTGGGCCAACAGCCCGTACACCTCCGCACGTGCGGTTTCCTCATCCATCGCCGGGCTGAGCGGCATCGACAGAGACTGGGATTGGAGTTGGGGCGTGCTCACAGATCGGTCACCTTGCTTTCATTGGAAGACGAGTAGAGATCAATCACCCGACAATCGCTGCACATTTTGAGCCGCTGCAGTGCATCTCCCTGGAACATTGCGTGCCCAGCCAATTTGCCCAGCATGGCTTCAATCGCCATCAGCGTGCCAAACGGCGCATGGCAGCGAATGCAGACATAAGGCGCGGACTCGTTGAGCACCCGCGCCTGGCTGCGCTCAGCGAGCAAGGACAGGCGTGGGTGCAGCGTGATTGCGTCTTCCGGACAGGTGCGCTCACACAGCCCGCACTGCACACAATTTTTCTCGATGAACCGCAGCTGCGGCAACTGCGGGTTGTCCAGCAACGCGCCTGCGGGACAGGCGCTGACGCAGCTCAGGCACAGGGTGCAGCGCTCCCTATTGACCACGATGTCCCCAAGCGGTGCGCCCAAGGCCGGCAGCTCGATGGCCGTGCGGCCCGTCGGCATTCCTGGCGCCTGGGTCAGCAAGTGGTCCAGCGCCAGTTCCAGGGTGCTGCGTTTTTCAGGCGTGGTGGCAAAGCGCGCCGGGACCTCCATGGCAGCGCGCGGGCTGCGCTCAAGCGCTTGCAAGGCGACGTCGAGATCGGTGTGGGTCTTGCAGCGCAACAGTTGCATTGCGCCAGCTGGATAGCCCAGTCCCACGCACAGCGCTTCAACGACGTCGATCTGCTGCTGCAGCGCATCAAGGTACTGCGGCGCATCTTCGGCAGTGACCACGATCACGATCTGTGCGGCACCGAAGCACAGTGCGCTGAGCCACAGCTCCAGCCCGGTGCTGGCGCTGTGCCATAACGGCATAGGGATGCAGCGCGCGGGCAGGCCCTGCGCGATTCCCACTTGCGCCGCGCGGCCCAGTTCGTCCACCAGTGCCTGGCCTCGCACCTGGCTGTGCAATACCAGCACCGGATCGCGCCCACCCGCAGCGCCATAGCGCGCAAGTACGGTGCGCAGCCGCAAGCCCTGCTCAGCGAGCCCCGGCGTGCGAAATGCCATCGCTCCGGTAGGACACACGGTGCTGCAGGCGCCGCAGCCTACGCACAAATGCGGATTGAGTTCGACGCGCTGGCGCTTGGTATCACTGCTGATGGCTTCGGCCGAACAAATATCGATGCAGGCCCTGCACCCGACCGTGCCATTGCGGCTGTGGGCGCACAGCTTTTGGTCGTAGTCGACGAAACGCGGTTTTTCGAATTCACCCACCAGGTCGCGCAAGGCAAGCAGTGCGGCAAGATCATTTCCATCCCAGCGCAAATAGCCTTGGGGCGGCGCGTGCTGATTGAACGTCGGGCTTGCCGCAGCGCCGCGCAGATCCAGCACCAGATCGAACTGCTCGCCATGCAGATGCGATGGCCGCTGAAAATCAATGGCACCGGCCACCGCGCACGCCTTGACGCAAGCGCGGTGCGCCTTGCACTGCGCCATGTCGATCTGGTAGTCAAGCCCGATGGCGCCCTCGGGACAGGCCTGGACGCAGGCATTGCAGCGGGTGCACAGGTCGAGCGAAATCGCGTTGTCCGACTGCCATGCCAGCTGGAACGCGCCCAGCCAGCCCTGCAGGCTTTCAATGCGGCCCGCCAGAACCGGGTAACGGCGCTCCTGCATGCCGCCTGCATTGCCCGGACCCGTAGCGAACAGGGTGATATCGAAACCGTCGCCGAACAAGGCGGCGGCGCGCTCGGCGGCATCAAGGGCGCCCAGAATCAACAAGCGCCCGCTACTTTGAAAAGCGACGGTGGCAACGGGTTCAAAGTCGGGAAGGCGCGCAGCCGCAATCAGGGCAGCGATCTTGGGTGTGGCTCGGACTGCATCCGCACTCCAGCCCGCTGTCTCGCGAATATTGACAAACCGCAGTGGCGATATGGCACCTTCGGTCTGCGCTGCCAGCTCGGAGAAAAGTCGGCGCTCCTGGGTGCACGCCACCAGAACCTCTTGCCCGGACCGGATGGCGCTTTGGAAGGCCCCCGTCTCGCGTCGGCACAGGGTGGAATGAAGCGTGATGTCTTCACCGATTGCTGTCCCCAGATCGTTCTTCTGGAGTGGCATCGTTCGGTTGCAATCGCAAATGAGCGTGGGCATGGTGCGTCTGGCTGGCGTCTGCTGGCGGAGGAACCAGTGCTGCTGGCGCAGCACCGACGTTGGGCTCCCACTGTGCCACGGTTGGTGCATCAGGGTCTTTGCCCGGCATGGCCAGTCGGTCGGCATCGGCTTGCGCCGAAGCCGGCAACGGGTCTGAAGGCGGCGCATCGCTTTCAATGCTGTCATCCGGAGGCAGCAAGCCGACAAACTCAGCGCTGACCATCTTGCGCAGTGTCTCCAGAGGCAGCGGGTCCGCCACACTGTAGTCGTCAATGTAGGTGTCCAAACCATCCATCACGTTGAAATGCGGATCGCGGAACAACTGTTTCATGGCCGCATTGCGCACCTCGGGCGACACGGCACGGGCTACAAATGGCGCGAAGTCCGACTGCGGTGTCAGAGCGCGCGCATCGGCCAGCGTGGGCAGCGGGGGCGTAGGCGTTGCAGTTGCCGTGTCGGGCTCAATCGGACGGGAGGAACCCTCTGGCTCCTGCAGCGGCTCGGGCTCGGGCAGCCCGGCGCGTGCCTCTTGTTTGCGCCGGGACCAGCGACCGAGGAATCCATCGCTCATGGCTCGCCCCGCGTCTTGGAGGTAGATACCGAAGCCGGTTTGCCAAAACGATCGGTCAAGGCCTGAAAGCTCTGCGGCCTGCGGCGCCTGCGCGGTTCGGGCTGGTAGTGCTGGCTCGCAAAGGCCTGGAGCCATTCGACGACGTCTGGGTCGGCAGGCAGCTGGTCTACCGACTCCTGCGCATCAAGCCAACGCCCGGCATCGTGGTAGCTCAAGCTGACAGCCACCGGGCGGGCCAGCTGCAGCGTGTCTGACGCAGACTCTTCGTCCAGACGCCAAAGGACGAACCAGCAGGGTGCGGGGGACACGAGATTGAGATGGTAGCCCTCGGCATCGTCTCGAAACAACTCCACGCGCAAATGCGGAAACAGCCAGCGCTGCTCGTCGCTCGATTGCAGCAAGGGCCGCGCGGCGCGGCCAAACGCCACTTCGTTGGGCACCACGTCCACCGGAGTCCACTGCCATGCTTGCCAGCGACTCAGGGGGCCTGACACCGCCCTGCGCCGCATCACCACGGCCACGTCTAGGCCCGGCCGTGCGCTGTGCGCGACCTCCTCTGGCCCGTTCGTGCTCACTCCCATCGCAATGCCGCCACATCGTGCGCGAAAATCGGGTAGTTCATCCACAGACCTTTGAGCCGCTTGCGCGCCACGGTACTGAGCTGGGGGGCAAAGATCCAGGCATTGACCGCATCGTTGGCCAGCTTGCGCTGCATCTGCGCAAACAGTACCTGGCGTTCGCGGGCGCTGCTGCTGGCCGCGTGGCGCTCAACCAATTGACGAAACTCGGCGCTTTCATAGCCGAAATAGTAGTCCGGGTCGGTGTAGATCGGATAATCCAGCGGCTCAACGTGGTTGATCAGCGTGATATCGAAATCCCCTTTGAAGGCTCCCGACAGCCAGTGTGCCCAGTCCACCGACTCGGTGGTCACCTGGATACCAATCGCCTCGAGCGCTGCCACGATCACCGGCGCACCATCGCGTGCATAAGGCGTGGGCGGCAGCGTCAAGGTCAGCGAAATTGGCAATTTGACTCCCGCCTCGCGCAGCAGGGCCTTGGCGCGCTTGGGGTCGTAGGGGTAGAGACCGGCCAGATGCACATAGCCGGCATCGGTGGGCGAGAAATGGCTGCCAATGGCTTTGCCCCGGCCATCGAGCACCTTCTGGATGAAGCGCTCACGGTCGATGGCATGGGTGATGGCACGGCGCACCCGCACGTCGTCCAGTGGCTTGCGGCGGTTGTTCAGCGCCAGCATCCCTTTGCCGCTGGACGCACCGATCAGCACTTGGTAGGCCCTGTCTGCCTGAAAGCGCTCCACGGTCTGCGTGGCGATGTTGAAAAAGACATCCACTTCGCGCGCTGCCATTGCGTTGGCCTGGGCCGCAGGCTGGTTGATGAAGCGAAACTTCACCGCACGCATGAACACCTGGCTGGCGTTTCGGTAGCCGGCATATTTCACGAGGTCGATGCTGCTGCCCCGATCCCAGCGCTCAAAGCGATAAGGGCCGGTGCCCACCGGGCGAATGGCGGCCTGCTCCGCTGTGTCCGGGTGGAGTACCACGGCAGTGCTCTCGCCCAGCCGGAACAAGGTATTGGCGTCGGCATGGCGCAGTCGCAGCACCACGGTGTAGGCGTCGGGCGTCTCTATGGCGGCGATATTGTCAAACAAGGCCTTTTTTGCCTTGTTGGTCGAGCCAGGCGCCATGGCGCGTTCGAAGCTAAAGCGCACTGCCGACGCGTCAAATGAAGCCCCATCATGAAAGCGCACGCCCTTGCGCAGCGCAAAACGGTAGGTCGTGCC
This sequence comes from Simplicispira suum, assembly GCF_003008595.1. Classification (GTDB taxonomy): domain Bacteria; phylum Pseudomonadota; class Gammaproteobacteria; order Burkholderiales; family Burkholderiaceae_C; genus Simplicispira; species Simplicispira suum. Next base: position 562,936 of record NZ_CP027669.1, read on the forward strand.
GCCATTCTCCAGGCGCCAGCCGCTGGCGAGCAAGGGGGTGGTGGCGCCACTTTCCTCGATTTTCACCAGCCCTTCCAGCACGTTGTAATGGACCACCTCTCCAATGGACGCCGCTGCGGCCACCGTGGGGTCAAGACCGTCTGGCTCAAGCGAAATACTGAATACCACCTGGTCGCTGCCCACCTCTGCATGTACAGGCAGAACCATTGCGGGCAGCGCCAGGAACGCGGCAAGCAAGAAATGAAAGATCGGGCGCAACACAAGCGGTCCTTGAAACCCCGCAACCCCGATTCGACGCTGGGAGGGAGAGCGCGGTGAATTTACAAAATCTGACATAGTGTGCCATCACTGCTCTGTACGCACTGCGCCAAGTCTCTCCACACCATGTCTGACCGTCACCCAATGCTTCGATTTCCCCAGCGCGCACTGCTTGCGCGACTGGCAATCGGCATCGCAGTGCTGGCCAGCCTGGGGCTGCTGTGGGCATTGACCACGGTGTACCAGGACCGCACGGCGATGTACCGCCATCAGGCCGAACGTGAACTGCAAACCATCAGCCGCCTGCAGGCCAGTGCTGTATCCGACTGGCGCGAGCGTCGCCTGGCCGACGCCAGCGCCTTGACCGACGATGACCTGTTTGCCCAGGCGGTGGCACGCTGGCGCGACGCACCTTCTTCCGAGGCTGAGGCGCCGGTGCACGACCGGCTGCGTATTCTTCAGGAACGCGCGCGCTATACGGCGGTGTTCTTCGTCAGCCCCGAAGGCACGCTGCTGCTGCCCGCAGGCTCTTCAAGTGCCGCGCTGCCCACCTTGGAAAGGAATGCTTTGAAGGAAGCACTCGAGAGCGCAACACCGAGCGTCGTAGAACCCAGAAGCGACCCGTTTTTTGCGTTCCCGTTCTTCAGTCTGATCGCCCCCATCTACGACGGTATGCGGCCTCTGGGCGCCGTTTGGCTAGTGATCGACGTGCGCAGCAGTCTGTATTCGCTGCTCACGCCCTGGCCTACCGCCAGCAAAAGCGCCGAGTCTGCGCTGGTGAGTGCGGAGGGCGCGGATGCCGTATTGCTCAGCCCGCTGCGTCACCACACCACTGCAGTGCCGGTTCCTCTGGTACACGGGCCCCAGCAGGGCAATCTGCTGATCCAGGCCGTGGCGGGGGCTCGCGGCCTGATTCACGCGCGCGACGCCGAAGGCAAAGAGGTGTTGGCCGTGGTCAATGCCATTGCGGAATCGCCGTGGTTTCTGGTCTCCAAGGTGGATGTGGCGGAGGCGTTTGGCGACGCCTCCCAACGCGAATTGATTGCACTGAGTCTGCCGCTCAGCCTTGCACTGCTGCTGGGGGGGCTGTTTCTGGTGGCGTGGCAGCGGCGTGCCTGGCTGCGTGAACGCACCCTCAAGGAAAGCCTGGCGCGCAACATGCAATGGCTTGAAAGTGCGCAAAGGTCGGCTTTGGTGGGCTACTACGCTTACCGGCTTGAAACAGGCGAATTCACCCTCTCACCGATGGCGGCCGAGCTGTTTGGCTTGCCGGGCGATGCGCCGGTGGCGCGCGAGCAATGGCTGGCCCAGGTCCATCCGGACGACCGCCCGCATGTGCTTTCAAGTCTTGAGAGCTCGCTCGGCGAGGGGCCCCCTTTGCGAATGCAATACCGCATTGCCGACACACGCAACGAACGCTGGGTGGACATGTGGGGCGAGCGTACCGAGCCAGGTGCCAGGGCTGGCATGACCGGCACGGTTCAGGACATTACGGAGCGCCAGCGCGCCGAGACCAAGCTGGACCAGTACCGCATCGCGCTGGAGGCCCTGGTGCGCCAGGATCCGCTCACCAACGTGGCCAACCGCCGCGCGCTCACCGAAGCCGTGGCGGTCGAATGGCAGCGTGCGGCGCGTTCGGGTTCGAGCCTGTCTTTGCTGATGATCGACGTGGACCATTTCAAGGCGTTCAATGACCGCTATGGCCATTTGGCGGGTGACGAATGCCTGCGCAAAGTGGCCACGGCCATGGCGCGTGCGGCGACGCGTGCCAGCGATCTCGTGGCACGCTACGGCGGTGAGGAGTTTGCGGTGCTGCTGCCCGAAACGCATGAGCGCGATGCGATGGTGATTGCCGAGCAGATGCGCCTGGCCGTGCGCAAGCTGGCCATCGTGCATGCCGCCTCGGGCGTCGCCGCCGTGGTCACGGTCAGCGTGGGTGTTTCCACCATCACACCCCAACCCCACCTTTCTGCCAGCCAAGGCGCCGAGCCGAGCCGTGCCAGCGTCCGGGCCAGTGCCGAACGCGAGTCGCAGCAGCTCTTTCGCCAGGCAGACGATGCGCTATATGCGGCCAAATCGGTCGGGCGCGACACCGTGGTGCCCTATACAGCCGCGGTGTCCGAAGAGACGTCCTCAGACTTTATGCCTTCGCCACCCGAACCGCGCAGTACTTGAATTCGGGAATTTTTCCAAACGGGTCAAGCGCGGAGTTCGTCAGCAAATTGGCCGCCGCCTCGCGGTAGGCAAAGGGCAAGAACACGGTACCGTCCGGTGTGCCATCGTCGCGCCGCAACATCAGCTCGACGCTGCCGCGCCGTGAGGCGATGCGTGCGCGCCCACCGGCCACCAGGCCCAGCCGCGCCATTTCTGCTGCATTCATTGATGCTGTGGCCACCGGCTCGATTGCATCCAGTACCTCACTGCGCCGGGTCATGCTGCCGGTGTGCCAGTGCTCAAGCTGGCGCCCGGTGATGAGCACCAGCGGGTAGTCGGCATCGGGCTGCTCGTCGCCGGGCACCAGGCCGGCAGGCACCAGGCGCACACGCCCGCTGGCGGTGGGGAAGCGCTCCCTGAAAACGATGGGTTGGCCCGGATCCTCCAGGGACAGACAGGGGTAGGTCACGCTGCCCTCGCACAGCAATCTGTCCCAGGTGATGCCGGCAATCGCGCCATGCATGGCAAGCCGCATTTCCTCGTACACCGCTGCCACGCCAGATTCATCGCCGGGGTAATGCCAATCGAGCCCCATGCCAGCCGCCATTTGCTGCAGGATCCACAGGTCAGCGCGCGCGTCCCCTGGAGGAGCGACGGCCGGCCGGCCGAGCTGCACCATGCGGTCCGTGTTGCTCGCGGTACCGGTTTTTTCCATCCAGCTGCTCGCCGGCAGCACCACGTCGGCCAGCCAGGCGGTTTCGGTCAGGAAGATGTCCTGCACCACCAGGTGGGAGAGGCTGCCCAGTGCATGGCGCGCGTGGTTCAGGTCCGGGTCGCTCATGGCGGGGTTCTCACCCATGATGTACATGCCGCGAATCTTGTGCGGGTCGGCGTCTGGCGCCAAGGCCTTGTGCAGGATTTCGACGACGGTGTAGCCCGGCTCGCCGTCGAGTGGCTGGCCCCAGAAATTCTCAAACCAGGCCAGTGCCCCCGGATCGTCCACGCGCTGGTAGTTCGGCAGCATCATGGGAATCAGGCCCGCGTCGCTGGCGCCCTGCACGTTGTTCTGGCCGCGCAGCGGATGCAGGCCCGTGCCGGGGCGGCCGATCTGGCCGGTGATGGCGGCCAGTGCAATCAGGCAGCGCACGTTGTCGGTGCCGTGCACATGCTGACTGACCCCCATGCCCCACAGAATCATCGCGTTCTTGGCACTGGCGAAGGCCCGCGCCACCTCGCGCAAGAGCGGCGCAGCAATGCCGCAGATCGGCGCCATGGCTTCGGGGCTGAACGCGGCGAGGTGCGCACGCAGTTCGTCGAACCCCTCGACCCGCTCGCGGACAAACGCTTCGTTGACCAAGCCCTCGTCGATGACCGCGTGCAGCAAGGCGTTGAGCAGCGCCACGTCGCTGTCGGCGCGAAACTGCAGCGTGCGCCAGGCGTGCGCGCCCAGATCGGTGATGCGCGGGTCGGCCAATACGATTTTTGCGCCGCGTTGGGCGGCGTTCTTCATCCAGGTGGCGGCCACCGGGTGATTCGATGTGGGGTTGGAGCCAATGACGAAGATCAGATCCGAAAATTCCACATCGCGCACCGGGTTGCTGACCGCCCCCGAGCCCACGCCTTCAAGCAGCGCGGCCACGCTCGACGCATGGCACAACCGCGTGCAGTGGTCGACGTTGTTGCTGCCAAAGCCGATGCGCACCAGCTTCTGGAACAAATAAGCCTCTTCATTGCTGCCCTTGGCCGAACCAAAGCCGGCCAGTGCCTTGGGGCCGTGGGCGCTCCGAAGCTGCAGCAAACCCCCAGCGGCCAGCGCCAGCGCTTCGTCCCAGGAGGCTTCGCGGAAGGTATCGCGCCAGTCGGCACCGGGCTCGGGCATGCGCTTGGGAACACCCGGCTTGCGAACGAGCGGCGCGGTGAGCCGATCCGGGTGGTGGATGTAGTCAAAACCAAAGCGGCCCTTGACGCACAGCCGGCCTTCGTTGGCCGGGCCGTCCCTGCCCTGCACGCCGACGATTTTTTCACCGCGCACCTGCCAGGTGACCAGGCAGCCGACGCCGCAGAAGGGGCAGACCGAATCGACGCTGCGGTCCATGGCCTGCGAACCTACCAGGGGCTTGGCGCTGAGCGCACCGGTCGGGCAGGCCTGCACGCACTCGCCGCAACCTACGCAGGTGCTCAGCCCCATGGGATCGTCCAGGTCGAACACCGGCCGGGCGTCGGCGCCGCGCAGCGCCATGCCGATGACGCCGTTGACCTGGCTTTCGCGGCAGGCGCGCACGCAGCGTCCGCACTGGATGCAGGCGTCGAGCTGCACCGCCATGGCGGGGTGGCTGAGGTCTGGCGCCAGCGGCGCGCGGCGCAAGGCTGCCAGCGCAGGGCGCACCTGCACTTGCAAGCGCTCGGCCCATTGGCTCAGTTCGCCATGCTGGCCGATAAATTTATGGTCATTTTGGCCTCCAGCGCTTGTCCCATATGCGTTATAAGCTATTGTTTCAGTAGCATCTTCGTCTTCAGGTTCATCGAGCCATTGGCAACCCGCATCCGGCATGTCGGCGAGCAGCAGCTCCACCACCATGCGCTGCGCTGCGCGGGCGCGCGGGCTCTGCGCCCGCACCTGCATGCCGGGCGTGGGCGCGCGGCAGCAACTGGGCGCGAGGGTGCGTTCGCCGTCGATTTCCACCACGCAGGAGCGGCAATTGCCATCGGGCCGCAAGCCTTCCGTGTGGCACAGGTGGGGGATTTCGACGCCGTGGCGCAGCGCGGCTTGCCACAGGCTCTCACCCGGCCAAGCGCGCAGCGTTTCACCATCAAGCTCGAAGGCAATCAGGTCGGGGGCGTTCATGGCGCGCGCTCCGGCGGCAGCGTTTTGCTGAGTGGCCCGCTGCGCGGGTGCGGCAAATCGCCCGGCCAAGCGTTTTCACCCACCTCGTGCGCGAAGTATTGGTGCATGCAGCGAATCGGGTTGGGCGCCGCCTGGCCCAGGCCGCAGATGGAGGCGTCCTGCATGACCTGCGCCAGGTCGTCCAACAGATCGCCATCCCAGCGGGGTGCCTGCATGAGGGTCGCCGCCTTGTCCGTGCCGACGCGGCAGGGCGTGCACTGGCCGCAGCTCTCGTGCGCGAAGAAACGCATGACGTTCAGCGCCGCGTCGCGCGCACGGTCGTGGTGGCCGAGCACGATGATGGCGGCCGAGCCGATGAAGCAGCCGTGGGGCTGCAAGGTGTCGAAATCGAGCGGCAGGTCGGCCAGCCGCGCCGGCAGGATGCCGCCCGAGGCGCCGCCGGGCAGGTAGGCGTAGAGCTCGTGCCCGGCTTGCATGCCGCCGCAGTATTCATCGATCAGCTCGCGCAGCGTGATGCCCGCCGGCGCGAGCTTGACCCCCGGCTGCGCCACGCGCCCGCTGACGCTGAAGCTGCGCAGGCCCTTGCGTCCGCGCCGGCCAAACCCGGCAAACCACTGCGGGCCGCGTTCGACGATGTCGCGCACCCAGTACAGCGTTTCAAAGTTGTGCTCCAGCGTCGGCCGGCCAAACAGGCCGCGCTCGGCGATGTAGGGCGGGCGCAGGCGCGGCATACCGCGTTTGCCTTCGATACTCTCGATCATGGCCGACTCTTCGCCGCAGATGTAGGCGCCGGCGCCGCGCCGCAGCTCAATGTGCGGCAGCGGGCACGGTGGGTCGGCCAGCAGCTTGCCAAGTTCGGCTTGCAAGAGCGCGCGGCAGCCGTGGTATTCGTCGCGCAGGTAGATGTAGACCGCCTCGGTGCCCACCACTTGCGCCGCAATCAGCACGCCTTCAAGGAAGCGGTGCGGGTCGCGCTCCAGATAGGTGCGGTCTTTGAAGGTGCCAGGCTCGCCTTCGTCGATGTTCACAGCCATCAGGCGGGGTGCCGCTTGCCCGCGCACAATCCGCCACTTGCGCCCTGCCGGAAATCCCGCGCCACCCAGGCCGCGCAGGCCGGAATCCTCCATCATGGTGAGGACTTCTTCGGTGTCCATCTCACCATTGACCAGCGCCGCCGCCGTGCTGTAGCCGCCGTGGGCGCGGTAGCTGGCGTAGTCGGTAGGACCTGCGTATTCCGGCAGGCTGCGCTCTGCCCAGTCTGCTGCTACGAAATAAATAGCTGCTTGCGCTTGTGGAATAAGCGCTAGAGGCCCATTTGATGCAAAAACCACGGCTTCTGGCGTGGCGCGCGCAACAGGCGTCTGGTGCACCACCGCGACCGGCGCCTGCTCGCACCGGCCGACGCAGGGCACGGGCACGACGCGCACATCCTGTCCGGCAAAGAACTGCGGTAGCCGCGCCAGCAGTTCCTGCGCACCCGCCAGCTGGCAGGAGAGCGAATCGCAAACGCGCACCGTCAGGCCCGGCGCTTCGCTCGCGCCTCGCAGTACCTCGAAGTGGTGATAGAAACTTGCCACCTCATACACCTCGGCCATCGGAATACGCATTTCGCATGCCAGAGCCACCAGATGCCGGTCGTGCAGGCCGCGGTAGGCGTCGTTCAGGGCATGCAGGTGCTCGATCAGCCCATCGCGCCGATGGCCCTCAGTAGGCGGCGGGCCAATGAGCGCGCGCACTTGGTGCAGCGAGGCGCCATCCGGCTGGCGCCCTTTGAGCTGGCTCTTGCGGCGTTTGCGCTCAAGCAGCTGCTCGGCAGTGGCGAGCGGGATGACCCGGGCGGCAGCAGGCGAAGAAGCAGTCATGTAGTTCAAGAGAAGGGCCAGCCCGGCACGCCCGAGACGCTTCAGAGCCGGCTATTGAGACAACCTGCGCTCTTGCACTCGCGCAGGCGATCCTGGAGAAACTGCGAACGGGCAATGGTGGTGTCGGTAGCGCATTGCAAGTCCACGAGAAAGCTGTTGCCGTCCCGGCGCGAGCAATTGGCATTGCGCGTTTTCATCCACGCCAACTGGCCCGCCTTCAACCGGGCCTTGCCATCTGCATCCAGCAGCGGCGCCAGGGCCTTGTAGTTGGTATTCAACTCCGTATCGGCCTCCTGGTAAATCTTGTTCAGACAGTACAGGCCGTCAAAGTCGTTGTGTGGCTTGTCGCATGCGGAGGCCGCCAGCACCGGCCCCGAAATGGCCAGGATCGGCGCGAGGATCCAGTTCTTCATGAAAAACCTCCTGCAATCAACAAAATACCCACACAGGGAAACGGTGGGCCGGCCCGTCAGAAGCTCAGGTGTCCTGGGAGACAGAAATTGTCGGAAATTTGGCGGAAAAATCCTTGGCCTGCTGCGCAATCTTTACCGCCACGCTGCGCGCCACGCGCTTGTAAATCTGTGCCACATCGCCCTCGGGGTCGGCCACCACGGTCGGCTTGCCACTGTCGGCCTGCAGGCGAATCTGCATGTCGAGCGGCAGCGCACCAAGATACTCCATGCCGTACTCGGCCGCCATCTTTTTGCCACCGTCGGCGCCGAAAATATGCTCGACATGGCCGCAGTTGCTGCACACATGTACCGCCATGTTCTCAACAATTCCCAAAATCGGCACGCCAACTTTCTCAAACATCTTGATGCCGCGTTTGGCGTCGAGCAAGGCAATGTCCTGTGGCGTGGTGACGATGACGCCGCCCGTGATGGGTACGCGCTGGCACAGCGTGAGCTGGATGTCGCCCGTGCCGGGCGGCAGGTCGATCACGAGATAGTCCAGATCGCGCCAATTGGTCTGGCGCAGCAGTTGTTCGAGCGCCTGCGTGGCCATAGGACCGCGCCAAATCATGGCCTCGTCCTGGTCCACCAGAAAACCGATGGACATGACCTGGATGCCGTAGTTCTCCAGCGGCTCCATGTTCTTGCCGTCCACGCTCTCGGGGCGGCGGTTGATGCCCAGCATCATGGGCTGGCTGGGGCCGTAGATGTCGGCGTCGAGCACGCCCACACTGGCGCCCTCGGCCGCCAGCGCCAGCGCCAGATTGGCTGCGGTGGTGCTTTTGCCCACGCCGCCCTTGCCCGAGGCTACGGCAATGATGTTTTTCACCTGCGGCAGAAGCTGCACGCCGCGTTGCACCGCGTGCGCGGCAATCTTGCTCGTGATATTGACCGACACATTGCCCACGCCGGCCACGCCACGCGCCGCAGCCACCAGTTGGGTGCGCAGCGCTGGCACCACGCTTTTGGCGGGGTAGCCCAGCTCCACGTCGAAGGCCACATCGCCCGCGCTGATCGTGAGATTGCGCAAAGCCTTGCTGCTGACAAAGTCCTTGCCGGTGTGCGGATCCTGCACGGTGGCCAACGCGGCCAGCAGGTCATTTTCGGAAACAGCCATTCAAACTCTCCAAGTAACTGGCACAAGTCTATTGCGTGGAGCAATGACAATGTGGGCAGTGGGGCAGCCGCCCCCGTGAAATGGCAGAAGAGGAACCCCGTGAAACTGAAAATGGCCGACAACTCGCTGTTTGCAATCCTGCTGCGCTCACCCTGGTGGGTAAGCTTTTTGGTGGCCGGCGCCATCACTGCGGTGGTGGCCGCGCTGGCGCCCGATCGCTTCAAGGCCTTTGGTGCCGTCGCTTCGCTGCCGCTGTATGGCGTGGGCTGCGTGGCAGCCTGGCGCCAGTGGAAAGCACCTTCAGCCGCACAATTGGCCGAAAAGGCGGCAGCGCTGCGCGCCATGAACTGGCGCGAGTTTTCGGCAGCGCTCGAGCAGGCCTGGCGCGCACAAGGTGCCAGCGTGCAGACGGTCACCGGGCTGGAAGCCGATTTTTGCGTCGAACAAAACGGCCGCACCGTGCTGGTCAGCGCACGCCGCTGGAAGGCGGCCAGCCACGGCACCGAGCCCGTGGCGCAACTGGTGGCGGCCATGCGCAAGCGCGAACTGTCTGCGGGACAGTATCTGGTGGGCCAAGGCAGCGTCAGCGACTCGGCCCGCGCGCTGGCGCGCAGTGAAGGCGTGGCGCTGATTGAAGGCGACGCACTGGCAAGCATGCTGCTGAAACAAGCACGATAGCCTGGGTTTTCCCGTGGCGCAGGTGCAGCGCAGCTGCCGCACACTGCAAGAAAATTTGCGAACGCCATCCTCGCCTTTTCGGCTTCGCAGCACCACCACGATGAATATCCCGTTGAACTCCCTGCCACCCAGCGACGTTCCTGCTGCTGCAGCGGCCGATGCAGCCGCTACCGTGGGCCGCACCGGCTTGCTGCTGACCGGCGGCGGCGCACGCGCTGCCTACCAGGTGGGCGTGCTCGAAGCCATTGCCGATCTGCGCCTGGCCTGCGGCGCGGGCAAACAGCCCAACCCTTTTCGCATCATCACCGGCACTTCGGCAGGCGCCATCAACGCCGCCGCCCTGGCTTGCGGGGCCGACCAGTTTGATCGGGCGGTGCGGCGCATCGTCCGCGCCTGGAGTCACATGCAAGCTCGGCAAATCTATCGCGCCGACTCGTTCAGCGTGGCGCAAAGCGGTGCACGCTGGCTGACGCTGCTGTCCTTGGGCTGGGTGCTGGCACGCTGGCGGCGGCTGCGGCCCAGATCTTTGCTGGACAATGCGCCGCTGGCCAGGCTACTGCGGCAAATGGTGCCCCTGGTGCGGTTGCCAATGGTCATTCGCAAGGGCCATCTCGACGCACTGGCGGTCACGGCATCGAGCTACACCTCGGGTGACCACGTCACATTTTTCGAGGCCGGCGAGCGCCAGGATCCCTGGGTGCGCTCGCAGCGCCGCGCCGTGCGCGACCGCATCACCCACGAGCATTTGCTGGCCTCAGCCGCTATTCCCTTCGTCTTTCCCGCCACGGCCATCGACGTCGAAGAGCGGACCGAATACTTTGGTGACGGCTCCATGCGCCAGTCGGCACCGATTGCCGCCGCCATCCACCTGGGGGCCGAGCGCATTCTGGTGGTGGGCGCCGGGCGCATGCACGAACCCAAAGATCCCACGCTGGAGACGGAAATTCCCGCCTACCCCTCGCTGGCGCAGATAGCGGGCCATGCGCTGTCGAACATCTTCCTGGACGCGCTTGCCGTGGACATCGAACGCATGGAGCGCATCAACAAGACGATTTCGCTCATTCCCCAGGCGTCCCGCAGCGGCAGCCTGCTGCGGCCCATCGAACTGCTGGTAATCGCTCCCTCAGAGCGACTCGACGCCATGGCGGCGCGCCACGTGGGCGACCTGCCACCGTCGGTGCGCACCATGCTGGGCGCGCTGGGAGTTACCTCCGACATGCAGGACGTGCGCGGCGCGGCACTGGCCAGCTACCTGCTGTTTGAAGCGTCGTACACCCGCGACCTGATGGCGCTGGGCCGTGCCGACACCCTGGCCAAGCGCGATGAAGTTTGCCGCTTTTTTGGCTGGCAGGACACAGGCGCATCGGTTCCGGCCGAGGCACAAAGAGCGGAAGCGGATCTCGTACGCAAAGCCGCATAGATCTCTCTGCGGGCGGCCTCGCACGCCCCGGAACAGGCGGCGCAGGGCCTGGTCCTAAAATTGCTGGTTGCGCCGCGCACCGATTGGAGCGGCGTCCCTGAAAAAGCCCTGCCCATGCCCCGCAAACTCTTCGTCACCACCGCGCTGCCCTACGCCAACGGCAAATTCCACATCGGCCACATCATGGAATACATCCAGGCCGACATCTGGGTGCGCACCCAGCGCATGCTGGGCAACGAAGTCAACTTTGTCGGCGCCGACGACACGCACGGCGCGCCCATCATGATTGCCGCCGAGAAGGCGGGCCTGACGCCGCAGCAGTTCGTGGCCGATATCGCCGCCGGGCGCCAGCAGTACCTCGACGGTTTCCATATTGCCTTTGACAACTGGCACAGCACCGATGCGCCCGAGAACCACCAGTTGGCCCAGGACATCTACCGCGATCTCAAAGCCAACAACCTGATCGAGACGCGCACCATCGACCAGTTTTTCGACCCCGAAAAGTCGATGTTCCTGCCCGACCGCTACATCAAGGGCGAGTGCCCGCGCTGCCACGCCAAGGACCAGTACGGCGACAACTGCGAGGTCTGCGGCGCGGTGTATGCGCCGACCGACCTGATCGAGCCCTATTCCACGCTCTCGGGCGCCAAGCCGGTGCTGAAGTCGTCCGAGCATTTCTTCTTCAAGCTCTCTGACCCGCGCTGCGTCGCGTTCCTGGAGGATTGGACGCAGGATGGCCGCCTGCAGCCAGAGGTGGCGAACAAGGTCAAGGAATGGTTCAGCGTGCGCACCAACCCGGACGGCACCACCAGCGAAGGCCTGGGCGACTGGGACATCTCGCGCGATGCGCCCTACTTCGGCATTGAAATTCCGGACGCGCCCGGCAAGTATTTCTATGTGTGGCTGGACGCGCCCATCGGCTACCTCGCCTCGCTGAAGAACCTGCTGGACAAGCGCGGCGAGGACTACGAGGCCTACATGGCCGACCCGGCGCTGGAGCAGTACCACTTCATCGGCAAGGACATCGTCACCTTCCACACGCTGTTCTGGCCCGCCACGCTCAAGTTCAGCGGCCGCAAGGTGCCCGATTCGGTGTTCGTGCACGGTTTTCTCACTGTCAACAACGGCGAGAAGATGAGCAAAAGCCGGGGCACGGGCCTGGACCCGCTCAAATACCTGGAACTCGGCATGAACCCCGAGTGGCTGCGTTACTACCTGGCAGCCAAACTCTCGGCGCGCAACGAAGACATCGACTTCAATGCCACCGACTTCATGGCCCGCGTCAACAGCGACCTGGTGGGCAAATACATCAACATTGCATCCCGCGCGGCGGGTTTCTTGAGCAAGCGCTTTGGCGGTCAGCTGGCGGAGGTGTCGGCCGACGGCGACGCATTGCTGGAGCACTTGAAGACCGTGGCCCCCAGCATCATCGAGCTGCTGGCCGAGCGCGAATACGGCAAGGCGCTGCGCGAGACCATGCTGCTGGCCGACCGCGTTAACGCCTACGTCGACCAGAACAAGCCCTGGGAACTGGCCAAGCAAGAGGGCATGGACGGCCGCCTGCAAGACGTCTGCAGCACCTGCATCGAGGCTTTCCGCCTGCTGACCATTGTGTTGAAACCGGTACTGCCTGCACTTGCGGCCCAGGTCGAAAACTTCCTGAACGTCCCACCCTTTGACTTTGCGAGCGTGCAGCAGCGCCTTGGGGCGGGCCACGTGATAGGCAACTACCAGCATTTGATGCAGCGCGTGGACATCAAGCAACTTGAGGCACTTTTTGAGCCTCCAGCGCAGGCGGATCAAGCGGATGAAGCTATTGATTCAGGAGCATCCAAGACCCACTCTCTCCCCGGCGGCGAAGCCATCGCGCCCACGATCACCATTGACGATTTCGCCAAGATCGACCTGCGCATTGCCCGCATCGAGCGGTGCGAACGCGTCGAAGGCTCGACCAAGCTGCTGCGCCTGACGCTGGACGCTGGAGAAGGCAAGACACGCAATGTCTTCAGTGGCATTGCCAGCGCCTATGCGCCCGAACAACTTACCGGCAAGCTCACTGTGCTGGTGGCCAACCTCGCGCCCCGCAAGATGAAGTTCGGCATATCCGAAGGCATGGTGCTGGCCGCCAGCCATGGCGATGAGAAAGCGCAGCCGGGCATCTACGTGCTGGAGCCCACTGAAGGCGCACAGCCCGGCATGCGCGTGCGCTAGACACAAGCTCTGCTATGGCGCTGCACACCTTCCGCCCCCGGATCGTCGATGCGCTTCGGGGCTACAACCATAGCCGGGCACTGGCCGATTTGGGCGCGGGCGTCACCGTGGGCGTGGTGGCGCTGCCGCTGGCCATGGCGTTTGCCATTGCAAGCGGTCTGCCGCCCCAGGCGGGGCTTTGGACCGCCATCATCGGCGGCTTTCTGGTGGCACTGCTGGGCGGCACCAGCGTACAGATTGGCGGGCCGGCGGGCGCCTTCATCGTCATCGTCTACGGCATCGTCGAACGCTATGGCGTTGCCAACCTGCTGATCTCCACCGCTTGCGCCGGCGTCCTGCTGTTTGCTTTGGGCCTGCTGCGCCTGGGCAACCTGGTGCGCTTTGTGCCCGTGAGCATCGTCATCGGCTTTACCAATGGCATCGCGGTGCTGATTGCCGTTTCCCAGCTCAAGGATTTTCTGGGTCTGCAGATTGCCAAGATGCCTGGGAACTTCTTCTCACAACTGGACGTGATGGCGCAGCACGCGGGCACTGTGAACCCCTATGCACTCGGCTTGGGCGCGACCTGCCTGGCGGGCTTGTTTTTGTGGCCACGGCTGTTCATGCACAACGCGCCCGTACTGCGCATGCCCGGCGGCTATTCGGTACGTTCTTTTGCACGCATTCCAGCACCGGTGGTGGCGCTGATTTCGCTGACTGCGTTTTCGCATTTCATGGGCTACCCGGTGGAAACGCTGGGCACGCGCTTTGGTGGCATTCCGCAAAGCCTGCCGGTGTTTGCGCTGCCCGAGTTTTCATGGGACACGGTGCGCCTGCTGGTGGCGCCCACCATCACCATCGCGCTGCTGGGCGCCATTGAGTCATTGCTGTGCGCGCGCGTGGCCGACCAGCTCAATACCGACCCGCACATCCGCAAACACGACCCGAACCAGGAGCTGATGGCGCAAGGCCTTGCCAACTTCGTCGTGCCGTTTTTTGGCGGCATGCCGGTCACCGGCACCATTGCCCGCACCGTGACCAATCTGCGCGCGGGCGCCACGTCACCGGTGGCGGGCATCGTGCATGCGGCCACCCTCGCCGTCATCGTGCTGGCCGCCGCCCCGCTGGCGCTGCACATTCCACTCGCCGTGCTCGCCGGCATCCTGTTGCACGTGGCCTGGAACATGGGCGAGTGGCACGAATTCGCTCGCCTGCGCAAATTCAGCCACCACTACCGCCTGCTGCTGCTGGGCACCTTCTTTCTGACCGTGGTGTTCGACCTGACCGTGGCGGTGCAAGTGGGTCTGGTGCTGGCCTGCGTACTGTTCGTGCGGCGCATGGGCGAGCTGTTTCGTGCCGAGTCCGAAGTGCTGCCAGACGCGGTTGTGCCCACCCTGGCCTGGCGACTGCACGGCGTGCTGTTTTTTGGCGCGACGAGCAAGATCGACCCGCTGGTGAACGCCATCGAGGCCGCACCCCAAGGCGTGCAGGTGCTTCTGGACGCCAGCGACCTCTTTGCCTTGGACACCACAGGACTGGAGGCGCTTGAACAAATCCTCAAGGCCACAGAGCGGCAGGCTGGCCGGCTGGTGCTGCAGGGCGCGCAGGCGCAGCCTGCATCGCTGATGGAGCGTTCGGGCTTTAACGCCCGACTGGCGGCGCAGTCTGCGCCGATGCAGCCCTATGCTGCTGCCAATCCCCAGGAGTGCGGCCCGTCCAGCGGCGAAACGCCCGGTTGAAGGCGCTGGCCTCCGAGAACCCCAGGCGCCGCGCAATGCGGGCAAAAGACTCCCCGCCGCCCGCCACCGCCTGGCACGCCAGCGCATGGCGCACGCCATCGACCAGCTCGGCGTAGCGCACACCCTCGCCCTGCAAGCGGCGCGCAAACGCCCTCTCCCCCAGGCCAAACTGCTGCGCCGCCTGCGCGCGGCCGGGCACGCTGCCCGCCAGAGCGCCACTCAGCCATTGCTCCACCTGGCTGCGCAGCAGCGCGGGCGCCGACAAAGCCGCGAGCTGCGCCGCCGCGTGGGCGCGGTGCAGCTGCGCCAGTTCGGCGTCGGCCTGGGGCAAGGGGGCGTCGAGCACGGCGTTTTCCAGCAGCAAGCCGTTGAAGGCCTGCTCGAACTGCACCTCGGCTCCCAGCGCTCGCGCATAGGCCGGCAAAGGCCCGATTTGCCCGTGGCTGAACTGCACGCGCACCGGCTGCACGGGTTTGCCCGTCACCCAGCGGCTAAAGCACACGGCCGCAGCCAACACCGACTCCACCTGGTGCGGGCTGAACGCGAGGCTGCCTTGCAGCGGGTGGTAAATGAGCCAGCTGCGCTGATCCCCGGCCAGGGTCTGGAAGCGCCCCCCATCGCTGATCAGGCGCTGGTACTCCTGCAGCTGCGCGATGGCGCTGCGCAGGGTGGCCGACGACAGCAGGATGAAGCTGACCACGTTGAAGCTGCCCGGCCCCACCTGGCGCCCAGTGTTCAGGCCAAAGGCCGCGTCCCCGGTCAATTCGGCAGCCGCACGCCACAGGCGGGTGATGTCGTCCACCGGCCAGCGCGGCGCGCTCAGGCGCTCGTGCGCAACCCCGGCGCGCGCCAGCAGCTCGGCGCTGGACACCCCCTGGCGCTCGGCGGCGGCGACGACGGTGTTGACCCAGCTAAGCGACACGCTGGGCGCTGAAGTCAACATGCGGTGGCTCCAAGGTCAAGGGCATCCGCATGATAAGGCGCTATGGTTCGGCCATAAAAAAAGGAGACAAGCGATGCAATCACAGCACGATGTGGTGGTCGTTGGCGGCGGCCTGGCTGGCATCGTCACGGCGCTGGAGTGCCTGCGCGCCGGCCAATCTGTCGCGCTCATCGACCGCGACACGCCCGAGCGCTTCGGCGGCCTGGCGCTGTGGGCGTTTGGCGGCATGGCGCTGGTAGGCACGCCGCTGCAGGCGCGCATGAAAATTCCGGATACGCCCGAGCGGGCGCTCACCGACTGGCTGCGCTTTGGCGAACTGGGCGAATCCGACGTGCTGCCACGCCAATGGGCCGAGCACTACGTGCAGCATTCGCGCAGCCAGGTGCACGACTGGCTGCTGCAGGAGGGCGTGACCTTCATGCCCGCCGTGAACTGGGTGGAGCGCGGCATGCACGGCGACGGCAACAGCGTGCCGCGTTACCACATCGTATGGGGAACCTCGCGCGAACTCACGCGCCGCATGGTGGCCGCGCTACAGGCGGCCGCGGCCACCGGCAAAGGCGCCGGCCGCCTGACGCTGCTGCACGGCCACCGCGTGACCGCGCTGGAGCACGGCGCCGGCCAGGTGTCGGGCGCTGTGGCGGTGAATGACGACACCGGCGCCGAAGTGCGCATCCAGGCGCCCGTCGTCGTGCTGGCCATGGGCGGGCTCAACGGCAGCCACCACGAGGCGCGCGCCAACTGGCCCAATGGCCGCCCGCGCCCCAGCGCCATGCTCAACGGCGCGCACCCCTACGCCGACGGCAAGCTGCACCACTGGGTGGCCGATGCGATGCAAGGCCGCATCACCCACGCCGGCGAGATGTGGAACTACGCCGCGGGCTTCCCGCATCCACACCCCCATTTCGAGGGCCACGGCCTGTCGGCCATTCCCTGCAAATCTGCGCTGTGGCTCAACCACCGGGGCGAGCGCATCGGCCCCGAACCCTTGGTCACGGGCTTTGACACCCACTGGCTGTGCCAGCGCGTAGCAGCCCAGGAAAAGCCCTGGACCTGGCATTTGCTCAACTGGCGCATCGCCGTCAAGGAATTTGCCATATCCGGCGCCGAGCACAACCAGCGCATCCGCGACAAGCAGTTTCCGGCATTTGTGAAAGAAACCTTGCTCGGCAACCACCGCCTGGTCAAGCAAATGGCAGGCGAGAGCCCGCATTTCCTGGTGGACGACACCCTGGCCGGCCTCGCCGCCAAGATGAACGCGCTCACCGGCACGAGCGATGTGCACGCCGGCGTACTGCAGGCCACTGCCGACCGCTTCGACGCCAACTTTGCCAACGCCGCCAAGCTGCACAACGACGACCAGATCCGCCGCATCCTGCACGCTCGCCAGTGGGGGCCGGACAAGCTGCGCACCTGCGAGCCAGCCCCGCTGCAAAAGCCAGGCGCTGGGCCATTCATCGCCATCCAGATGCAGCTCATCACGCGCAAAAGCCTGGGCGGCCTGCAGACCGACTTGCAAAGCCGCGTCTTGGACGGCGCGGGCCAGCCCATCGGCGGTCTGTACTGCGTGGGCGAGGCGGCAGGATTTGGCGGCGGCGGCGCCAGCGGAAAGCGCTCGCTGGAAGGTACGTTTTTGCCCGGCTGCATCCTCACGGCGCGCGCTGCGGCGCGCTCCATCACGTCAGGCCACTCACCAGGAACGCGACATGGAGTTTGACTACATCGTCGTCGGCGCCGGCTCGGCGGGCTCAGTGATTGCCTGCCGCCTGAGCGAAGACCCTGGCGTCAGCGTCTGCCTGCTGGAAGCCGGCGGGCCGGACGACAGCGTTTTCATCCGCGCCCCACTGGGCTTTGCCGCCGGTGCCACCGTGAAGATGAACGCCGTGCACTACCACACGGTGCCGCAGCCAGGCTTCAATGGCCGCAAAGGCTTTCAACCACGCGGCCAGGTGGTGGGCGGCAGCAGTGCCATCAACGCCATGGTCTATTGCCGTGGCCACCGCAGCGACTACGACGGCTGGGCGGCCGAGGGCAACCCCGGCTGGGACTACGCCAGCGTGCTGCCCTATTTCAAACGGGCCGAAGACAGCGAATGTTTTGGCGCCACCGAGTACCACGGCCAGGGCGGCCCGCTGGGCGTGGCCTACCTGCGCAGCCCGTTTGTCACATCGCAAGCGTTCTTGCGCGCCTGCGCGTCGCAGGGCCTGGCGCAAAACCCCGACTACAACGGCGCGCACCAGGAAGGCTGCTGGCCCGCGCAGGTGACGCAGCGCAACGGCGAGCGCTGCAGCGCGGCGCGCGCCTACCTCACACCGCATCTGGGCCGCGCCAACCTGACTGTGCTGACCCGCGTCCAGTGCCTGCGGATCGATTGGAACGGCAAGCGCGCCAGCGGCGTACACATTTCGCGCGGCGGGCAACAAAGCTTGCTGCGCGCGCGCCGCGAAATCATTTTGTGCGGCGGCACCTACGGCTCGCCCCAGCTCTTGATGTGCTCGGGCGTGGGGCCCGCCGATCACCTGCAGCAGCACGGCATCCCCGTGGTGCAGGCCCTGCCAGGGGTGGGCCAGAACCTGCAGGACCACGTGACCGCATCGCTCAACTGGAAAAGCGCCAGTACCGATGCCGGCATTGGCGTCTGCCCCTCAGGCGCACTGGCCTTGCTGCGCGGCATGCGCGAATGGAAAAAGCAGCGCAGCGGCTGCATCACCAGCAACGTGGCCGAGGCCGGGGCCTTTTTGCGCACCGAACCCGGCCTGCATGCCAGCGACATCGAGCTCGAATTCGTCGTCGCCATCGTCGACGACCACAGCAGAAAGCTGCACTGGGGCCACGACTTTGGCCTGCATGTGACGCTGGCACGCCCGCGCAGCCGGGGCGAGGTGCGGTTGACAAGCAGCGACGCGCGCCAGAGCCTGGAGATCGACCCGCGCTACTTCAGCGACCCGGACGACATGCCGCGCCTGGTCAAGGGCGTGCAGCGCGCGCTGGCCATCATGAACGACGCAGAACTGGCACCCTGGCGCGGCCAGATGCTCTCGCCCCTGGACGCCGGCGACCCGGCAGGCATCGAACGCGAACTGCAGCGCAGCGCCGACACCGAATACCACCCCGTGGGTACCTGCCGCATGGGGCCGGCAGGCAGCCCCGCCGCCGTGGTCGGCCCCGACCTGCGCGTGCACGGTGTGGACGGCCTGCGCGTGGCCGATGCGTCCATCATGCCGACCATCACCACCGGCAACACCAACGCCCCCACCATCATGATTGGCGAGAAATGCGCCGACTTGCTGCGCGACTGATGCAAAGCACTGGCGCAGCCGCCGAACCCACCCCACCGAGCAGGAGACACCCCATGAATGGCGCCCAAGCCCTGTTGCACACGCTGGCCGACGCCGGCATCGACGTGTGCTTTACCAACCCTGGCACCAGCGAAATGCATTTCGTCGCCGCGCTCGACGACGAGCCGCGCATGCGCGCCGTGCTGGCCCTGTTTGAGGGCGTGGCCACCGGCGCGGCCGACGGCTACGCACGCATGGCCGGCAAGCCCGCCGCCACGCTGTTGCACCTGGGCTGCGGCCTGGGCAACGGGCTGGCCAACCTGCACAACGCGCGCAAGGGCAAGGTGCCGGTGCTCAATATCGTGGGCGACCACGCCACCCACCATGTGCAGTACGACGCCCAGTTGCAGTCCGACATTGAAACCGTGGCGCGCAACGTGTCGCCGTGGGTACGCACCTCGCAAAGCACCGCCGCATTGAGCCAAGACGCGGCCGAGGCCATCACCCAGTGCATGGGACCACCGGGCAACGTGGCCACGCTGATCCTTCCGGCCGATGTCTCGTGGGGTGAAGGGGGCGTGCCGCAGACCATGCCGCCCAAAGCCCCGCCGTCCGCTGCCGACGACGCCGTGGTCGCTGCGGTGGCGCACGCGCTGCAAGGCCCCGGCAATAAGGCCTTTCTGCTGGGCGACCGCGCCCTGCGTGCAGAGACCTTGATGGTGCTGGGACGCATCGCCGCCAGAACCGGCGCCAAGCTGTTTGCCGAGGTCTTCCCTACCCGCATCGAACGTGGCGCCGGACTGCCGCATGTCGAGCGCATCGCCTATTTGGCCGAACTCGCTTCGGTGCAGCTGACCGGCATCGACCACCTGATTCTGGTGGACGCCAAAGCGCCGGTCTCGTTCTTTGCCTACCCCGGCAAGAAGAGCTACCTAGTGCCGGAAGGCTGCCAATTGCACGAACTGGCATCACCCACACAAGACGTTGCGAGCTGCCTCGCCAAGCTCTGCAGCGCTGTGGACGCCAGCCAGACGGCCCCCGTGCTGCAGTCCGCGAAGCGTCCGTCCCGACCACGCGGCAAATTCACCGCCGACAAGGTGTGCAAGGCAATAGGTCACCTGCTGCCAGACAACGCCATCCTGGTGGACGAAGCGCAGACCTCCGGCATCATGCTGCCGATGTTCACGGCCGGGGCTCCGCGCCACGACGTGCTGACCCTCACCGGCGGCGCCATCGGCCAAGGCCTGCCCAACGCCGTGGGCGCGGCCATCGCCTGCCCGGATCGCAAGGTGATTGCGCTGGCCGGCGACGGATCGGCGATGTACACCCTCCAGGCGCTGTGGACCATGGCGCGCGAGAAGCTCGACATCATCTCCATCATCTTCAACAACCGCGCCTACGCCATCCTGAACGTCGAGCTGCGCCGCGTGGGTGCGGCGGGCGCGGGCGACAAGGCGCGCGCGCAGCTCGACCTCAAGCACCCGCCGCTGGACTTCGTGGCCTTGTCCGAAGGCATGGGCGTGCGGGCCCGGCGCGCCACGACGACGGAGGAGTTTCTGGCGGCGTTCGAGCATGCCCTGCGCACACCCGGCCCGCACCTGATCGAAGCCATCGTGCCGCCGACGCTCGCCGGCCTCAAGCTGCGCATCCTGCCGAGTCTGCTGGAATCGCTGGCGAATTTGCCTCGGCCGGTGGCGCGGGCGCTCAAGAAAAAGATCGCCCCCTGAATAGGGCACAACCCCCTGAGCGGTTGCGCCGCATCCCCTTTCTCTCGCTTCGCGGGAAGGGTACGGCTCCGGTGGACTGGCAAAGCCAAATCCACAGTGCCACTGGTTTGAAAAGCATGCCCGCCGCTGAAGGCGGGAATGGATATTGGCGCTACCGCCCGCCGCCCAGGTTTTCGCTGGCCTGCGGATCGGGCCCGAACTGCGTGCGCAGCACCTTGCCGTCGCCCTTGGTGACCACGGTAAACACCTTGCGCGTGGTGGCGTCCTGCATGAAGCGCCAGTCCACATGCGTTTCGCCTGTGAGATCAAAACGCATGGTCTTGGCGGGTTTGCCCAGCAGCCTGCGCACTTCGTCCATGCCCATGCCGGGCTGCACGCGGGCGAAAGTCTCCTGGGTAAGCACCTGACGCACCGCGACGAGCTTGCCGTCGGCTCCGAGGGTGATCATGAAGTTCTCGGTGCCGGCGGGCTGCCGGTTGTACTCCAGTGTATGGCCACCGCCGGGCTCGGGCCAGGTGTTTTCCGGCATGCCAAAACGATCGCGCACATCGGCCTCGGTGGACTGGCCCGGCTGCAGTTCGCTGATGCGCTGGGCGTCACATCCGGACAGCAAGAGCAGCCCCAAAAGCGTGGCGCCAAGCAGTTTGGCAAGTGGCATGGCAGTCCCCGGTAAAATCATGCGAACAAGCGTAACCCAAAGCCATGTCCATCTTCGCCCGCCCCCACTACACCTCCGACGCCACCCAGTTCATCGAAAAGCTCAAGCAGGAACGCCCCGAGCTCGATGCCCAGCAGCGCGCTGGCCGTGCCCTGCTGTGGGACAAGCCCGTAGACCGCAGTCTGTGGGAGCAATACCGCGCCGGGCGGGTGCCGCAAAAGTCCTACGTTTACTACTCGTACAGCGACGAATAAAATCGACTCCAGCGCAATACTGGAAAGACTTAATTGCTATTAATAGTATAGTAAATATGGTCACGGTGAGAGACACCAGCATGGTTCCTCCACCAGGTGCCATGCCCGAGGTCATTGACCAGGTGGCGCTGGCGCGCCTATACGGCGAGCCGCTGTTCGCGCTACCCACCGACCTCTACATCCCGCCCGATGCACTGGAAGTCTTCCTGGAAGCCTTTGAAGGCCCGCTGGACCTGCTGCTCTATCTGATCCGCAAGCAGAACTTCAACATTCTCGACATCCCCATGGCGGGGTTGACGCGCCAGTATCTGGTGTACGTCGAAGAGATCCGCAGCCGCAACCTGGAGCTGGCCGCCGAATACCTTTTAATGGCGGCCATGCTCATCGAGATCAAATCGCGCATGCTGCTGCCTCAGCGCAAACAGGAAGGCGCCGACGAGGCCGAGGACCCGCGCGCCGCGCTGGTGCGCCGCCTGCTTGAATACGAACAGATGAAGATGGCCGCCGCGCGGCTTTCGGCCTTGCCACAGCAGGGCCGCGATTTTCTGTGTGCCCAGGTATTTATCGAGCAAAGCCTGCAGCCGCGCTTTCCCGACGTGCAACTGACCGATCTGCAAGAGGCCTGGCAGGACATCCTGAAGCGCGCGCGCCTGGTCCAGCATCACAAGATCACGCGCGAGGAACTCTCCGTGCGCGAACACATGGGCCACGTGCTCAAGGCGCTGCAGGGCCGACGTTTTGTCGAGTTTGAATCCCTGTTTGACCCTTCGCGCGGCAGCACGGTGCTGGTGGTTACTTTCATCGCCCTGCTCGAACTCGCCAAGGAAACGCTGATCGAGATCACGCAGGCCGAAGCCTTTTCCCCGATTTACGTCAGGCTCGCATATAAGCCCGCCTAAACTTGTCTGCCTCTGCCCGCAGCACCTGCGGGCCACCGCACCGGCCGGATGCCGTGCATTTGCACCGAGTCAATAGTCCCCATGGCTTCACACGATTTCGACGTACTCATTGTGGGCAGCGGCCTGGCTGGACTGTCTGCGGCGCTGCACCTGGCGCCTACACACCGCGTGGCTGTGATCACCAAGCGCCAGATGCAGGACGGCTCCAGCGCCTGGGCGCAAGGCGGCATCGCAGCCGTGCTGGCCAACGACGACAGCTTTGAAGCGCATATCCAGGACACCCTGGTGGCTGGTGCCGGCCTGTGCGACCTGGCCACTACCCGCTTTGTGGTGGAAAACGCCCCCGCTGCCATCAACTGGCTGCGCGAACTGGGCGTTCCTTTTACACAGGAGGGAGAGGAACTACACCTCACGCGCGAGGGTGGGCACAGCGCACGGCGCATTGCCCACGTGACGGACGCCACCGGCGCCGCCGTGCAACGCACCCTGATCGACGTGGTGCGCGGCACGCCCGGCATCACTGTGTTCGAGCAGCACACGCTGGTCGACGTGATCACCAGTGCCAAGCTGGGCCTTGCGGGCCAGCAATGCCTGGGGCTCTACGCACTGGACGAAGCCACCGACGAAGTCGTGACCTTTCGCGCGCCCCACACCATTCTGGCCACCGGCGGCGCCGGCAAGGTCTACCTCTACACCACCAACCCCGATACGGCCACTGGCGACGGCATTGCCGCTGCCTGGCGCGCTGGTTGCCGCGTGGGCAACATGGAGTTCATCCAGTTCCATCCCACCGGCCTGTACCACGCCCGCGCCAAATCCTTTCTGATCAGCGAAGCGGTGCGCGGCGAAGGCGGGCGCTTGCTGCTGCCCGACGGCACGCGCTTCATGCCAAGCCACGATCCGCGCGCCGAACTGGCCCCGCGCGACGTGGTGGCCCGCGCCATCGACTTCGAAATGAAAAAGCACGGTCTGGACTGCGTGCTGCTCGACATCTCGCACCAGAGTCCCGAGTTTTTGCACGAGCATTTCCCCAACATCCTAGCCTATTGCGCCGAGCTGGGCATCGACATCACCAAGGAACCGATTCCCGTGGTGCCCACGGCGCACTTCACCTGCGGCGGCGTGCTGACCGACCTCTCGGGCCGCACGGACCTGCCGGGCCTGTACGCAGTAGGCGAAGTGGCCTGCACTGGCCTGCACGGCGCCAACCGGCTTGCCAGCAACTCGCTGCTCGAATGCATGGTGTTTGCGCGGGCAGCCGCGCAGCACATTGCCAGCGCGCCCCGCATGCAGATCCCGGCCCTGCCGCGCTGGGACGACAGCCGCGTGACCGATGCCGACGAATGCGTGGTGATCTCGCACAACTGGGACGAGCTGCGCCGCTTTATGTGGGACTACGTGGGCATCGTGCGCACCAACAAGCGTCTGGAGCGCGCCACACACCGCATCACGCTGCTGCTGGCCGAGATCGACGAGTTCTACGCCAACTTCCACGTTACGCGCGATCTGCTGGAGCTGCGCAACCTCGTGCAGGTGGCTGCCCTCATCGTGCGCTCGGCGCAACTGCGTCGCGAAAGCCGGGGCCTGCACTACAGCCGCGACTACCCCAACCTCGCCGCGCCTGCGGCCTCGACCTTTCTCGTGCCCCCCGTCAGCCAGTGACTCACAGCCAAACTACCATGCTCCGCACCCTGCTCCGCTCCAAAATCCACCGCGTCCGCGCCACCCACTGTGAACTGCACTACGAGGGGTCTTGCGCCATCGACGAAGATCTGCTCGACGCGGCCGGCATGGTCGAGAACGAACAGGTACACATCTGGAACATCGACAACGGCGAGCGCTTCGTCACCTACGCCATCAAGGGCCAGCGCGGCAGCGGCATGGTCTCGGTCAACGGTTCGGCAGCGCGTCGCGCCAGCGTCGGCGACCTGCTCATCATTGCGGCCTTTGCGCAGGTCACTGAAGCCGAACTGGCGACGCACCGCCCGCAACTGGTGTTTGTCGACGCGCAGAACCGCCAGTGCGCGCTGCGCGACCATGTGCCGACCCAGTCACTCTGAAGCCTGTTCTTGAGGAAGCTTGCCATGCCGCACCTTATTGTCGAATACTCTGCCAACCTGGCGCCTTTCCCCGAGCGCAAAACCCTGGTCGAACTCAACGAAGCCGTTTGCGCCAGCCCCGAAGTGCAGACGGAAGCCGACCTCAAAACCCGCTTCATCTCACAGAACAGTTTTGCCGTGGGCACCGAGTCCTCGCCGCGTGGTTTTGTGCACGCCCAGCTGCGCCTGCTGGCCGGGCGCACGCCCGACGCCAAGGCCGACCTGGCCGAACGCGTCGCCGCCGTCCTGCGCCGACGCACGCCGCAACCCGAAGGCATGCTGGTTCAACTCAGCGTCGAGATCGTGGACATGGACCGGCCATCGTATGTGAAAGAGCGGCTGTAGAAACTTCCCAAAGCGCGGCGAAAAACCTGCTCACGCACTTGTCCGCTCAGATCAAAAAAGCGTGGAGCAACTCACTTGCTACCAGCAAAAATGCGAATCCTAAAACCGATGCGATACCTTGTCCATTTGCTGCGCAGAATTCTGGGAACCACCATGCTTCAGGAAACGTTGCTGCAAGTTCAGCAGCAGATGGCGAGTCTGGCCCAGCCTGCAGCACCCGACGCCGAGCCACCGAAGAGCGCCACGCTATGCGACGCCAGAGCACAGGTCAGACTGCTGGTTGCACGGAGCTATTTGCGAGGCCAAGGCGTGGAGATTGGCGCATTTGCCTCTCCACTGGAATTGCCGGAGGGAGCACGAGTTCAATACATCGACAAATACAGCGCCGAAGACATTGGAAAGCCATTCAATATATCCGGATTAACATTGGAAGATTTTGGCACCGACATCAATTCGATTGTCATTCCAGATATTGTTGATAGCGGGGAAACTTTGGCAAAAGTGGGGGATTACTCCCAAGACTTTGTTATTGCAAACCATGTATTCGAACATTTTGAAGATCCGATTAAAGGATTTAAAAATATGTTGCGCATTCTTAGGCATGGGGGCATTCTTTATCTCAGCCTACCAGAAATGCGTCATAGTTTTGACAGAACGCGGAAGCCTACATCATTTGAGCATCTACTGAGAGACTACGAGCACAGTCCCACGTGGTCTCGAGGCACGGCATATCAGGAGTTCGCGGAGATTTTTGCTTCGCATGGAATGGACAAAGGCCTTTTTCCCCGCGTACATGGCAGCGAACTCAAAGCATTTGTCGGGCAGCAGGCACAAATTTTGGAGAAAGCCGATTTCAGCATTCATTTTCACGCCTGGACAATGGATGGCATGCAAGAGCTATTTTTGAGAATAAAATCTCATTTCGACCTATCATTTGAGACAAAATTAATTGTAAAAAATGAAGACGAAGTTATTTTTATATTTGAAAAAACGGTTCCACAAATAAAAGCTGGAGTATTCGCATAAATAGTCTAGTCCAGCCGCCGCAAAGGTGGCGCCCCACTCCCAGCAATGGCTTTCGAACCGACCTACAGTCCCAGTTCCATGCCTTTGCCATCGCCCCTGCCTCGCTCTGAACTTCCTGTGTCTCTCGCGCCCGGCGATACGAGACAAACAGCACGCCACGTGCCCGAGCAGATCCAGAGCCGGCAATCCTTGCTGCTCGGTATTTCCCTGCTGCTGATTGCCTTCAACCTGCGCCCGGTATTTGGCAGTTTGTCGGTGGTATTGCCGGACATCATGCGCGATACCGGTCTTGGCGCTACTGGCGCCAGCCTGTTGACCACCCTGCCGATTCTTTGCCTGGGCGTTTTTTCGGCTCCGGCGCCGGCTCTGGCGCGGCGTTTTGGCATCGAGCGCACGCTGCTGGGCGCCATGCTGCTCATTTGCATCGGCACCCTGCTGCGTGGCTGGGTCCATTTGCCGCTGCTGTTTGCCGCTTCGGTGCTCGCCGGGGCAGGCATCGCCATCGGCAATGTGCTGGTGTTGGGCCTGATCAAGCGCGACTTCCCGCACCGCTCGGCGATGATGACCGGGCTCTACACCCTGGCCATCTGCGCGGGGGCGTCCGTTGCCACAGCCTTCACCGTGCCGCTGGCGCAACAGCTGTTTGGCGGCGCGTGGGCGCCAGCGTTGGCCAGTTGGGCGCTGCCCGCAGGCTTGGTCATGCTGCTCTGGGCGCCGCTGGCGCTATCGGCCCCGCATGAGGCGATTTCTCCCGTACCGAATCCCCTGTCGGGCAGGAGACTGGGCAGCCTGGGACGCGATCGCCTTGCCTGGCAAGTGACGATCTTCATGGGCTCGCAATCGGCCATGGCTTATGTCGTAATGGGCTGGCTGGCTCCGATCCTGCGCGAGCGGGGCCTGAACGGCACGGAGGCAGGCTACGTGGTTGCCACGGCCATCCTCACACAGTTGGTCACCAGCCTGCTGACACCCTCCATTGCGGCGCGCTGCCGGGACCAGCGAGCGCTGGCCGTCGGTCTGGCGCTGCTCGTACTGAGCTCTTTGTTGGCACTGATTTTTGCCCCGCTTGGCGGCCGATGGGTCTGGGCCGTGCTGCTGGGCTGCGGTCTGGGAAGCGCCTTTGCGCTCGCACTGAGCCTCATCGTCATGCGCAGCGCCAACGCCCAAGTCACCGCCCAGCTCTCGGCCATGGCGCAAGGATGGGGCTACACCTTGGCGGCAGTTGGTCCGCTGCTGGTGGGGCTGCTGCGCGGCTGGACCGGCGGCTATGCATCGGCAGCGACTTTGTTGGTGCTGCTCTCCGTTGTCATGGCCTGGAGCGGCTGGGGGGCAGGTCGCAACCTGCTTGTGCAGCCGCATTCGCACTGATGTATGCACATGGCATGGCAGAACGTCTTGAAACTTTGCTATTAACAATATAGCTATCCAAGCTTATTTCACAAGCGATGGGGCCTAAAAACACTTGATTTTTTAGATCCCGACGACGCCTACCCATTGGCTCACTCTCCCAGGCAGACCGGCCCTGTTCTCGCCGGTCAAAAAACAAAGACCGCCCGAAGGCGGTCTTTGCGAGGGATGCACTGCGCTACGTGATCAGACGGTTTCGCCGTACACGGAAATGGTGACTTCCACAGCCACGTCGTGGTGCAAGGTCACGCTCACGGCGCTATCGCCGATGGTCTTGATGGGGCCGGCGGGCATACGCACTTGCGACTTCAGCACCTTGAAGCCCAGCTTGTTCAGCTCTTCGGCGATGTCGCCATTGGTGACAGAACCAAACAGGCGGCCGTCCACACCGGCCTTTTGCGTCAGCTTGATGACCTTGCCTTCAAGCTTGGCACCTTCAGCTTGCGAAACGGCGAGCTTTTCAGCTGCAGCTTTTTCCAGTTCGGCGCGCTTGGCTTCGAACTCGGCTTTGGCGGTAGCCGTGGCACGGCGGGCACGGCCCGAGGGAATCAGAAAGTTGCGGGCGTAGCCGTCTTTGACCTTGACGAGATCGCCGAGGATGCCAAGGTTTGCAACCTTGTCGAGCAGGATGATTTGCATGACGGGTGCTCCTTAGATTTTGTGCTGGTCGCTGTAAGGCACCAGTGCCAGGAAGCGTGCGCGCTTGATGGCGGTGTTGAGCTGGCGCTGGAAGATCGCGCGCGTGCCGGTCAGGCGCGCGGGGATGATCTTGCCGTTCTCGGCGATGAAGTCGCGCAGCGTGTCGACATCCTTGTAGTCGATTTCTTCGACGCCAGTGACGGTGAAACGGCAGAAGCGCTTGCGCTTGAACAGCAGCGACTGGGTGTTGCGCTTGGGGCGCTTGTCTTTATTGAATTTCTTGAACGTGGCCATTGACGGACCTCTTGAAAATTAATCGGGTTGAATATCCTGAACATGCAGCACAGCGTGCTTGCCATTGCGGGGTGTTGCCAAAAAACCAGTGAAGCGCCAGAGGCTGCCTATGGATTGCTTGGCCAATCGCTCGGCCATCGCACCAAAAGCCACCGCTTTCATCGCTGCCTTGACATCGCGGTTCTGTCCTGCCTCTTGCTGCTGCGAGCTGTGCTCAAGCCGCAATTCGATGGCGGGAAGACCGGCGGGCGTGAATCGCAAAGGCTGCGCCTCGGCGATACAGGCGGTCAAGACAACGTGGTTCTGCACTCCTTGGGGCAAACGCCGCGTCTGGCGCTATGCGCGCTCAGTACGTTCGCTGCGCTCGCCACGGTCGGGGCGCTCTCCGCGCTCACCGGAAGCAGCGTATTCGGCCTGGCTGGCCTTGCGGGCTTCTTCGCGCTCGACGGTCTTCATCATCGACGAAGGGCCGGTATCGGCCTTCTTCTTCAGCACGGTGAGGTGGCGCAGAACGGCGTCGTTGAACTTGAACGCATGCTCCAGTTCGGCCATCACAGCCTGATCGGCTTCGATGTTGATGCACAGGTAGTGCGCCTTGGCGAGCTTGTTGATCAGGTATGCCAGCTGGCGGCGGCCCCAGTCTTCCACGCGGTGCACCTGACCACCGCCAGCGGTGATCATGCCCTTGTAGCGCTCGAGCATGGCGGGAACCTGCTCGCTTTGATCCGGATGGATCAACAAAATGATTTCGTAGTGACGCATGCATACTCCTTGTGGTTAAACGCCACCCGCTGCGTCCGTAGCAGTGTGGCAAGGCAAAGCCGGCAATTATAGTACGCAGCTGTCGCTTGGCGCTGAAGCGCGTCTGTGCAGATCACACCATGCGCAATCCTTGAATTGCTCCCTGCCGCCCCCATGTGCGCCGACATACCTTCCTTTCATCCGCTCCTTCGCCTCTGAGACGACCGACATGCAAGACAACAACCACAATCCCGCCGCGCCGGCTCCGAACCTGCCCCCCGAAGAATTTGAAGCCGCGATGGCTGCCAATGCCAACGATGAAATGCAGCGCTTGCAGAACGAACTGGCTGAGTTGAAGGCCAAAAGTGCCGAACTGGCCGATCAGTTTCTGCGTGCCAAGGCCGAGGCCGAAAACGCCCGCCGCCGTGCCGAGGACGAAATCTCCAAGGCGCGCAAGTTCGGTATCGAGAATTTTGCTGAGGGTCTGCTGCCCGTGGCCGACAGCCTGGACGCGGCACTCGCCATTCAAAACGCGACTGCGGCGCAGTTGCGCGAAGGCACTGAAGCCACCTTGCGCCAACTGATCTCGGCGCTGGAGCGCAATCGTGTGGTCGTCGTGAACCCACCTCCGGGCGAAAAGTTCGATCCGCACCGCCACCAAGCCATCAGCATGGTGGCGGCCAACCAGGAAGCCAACACCATCGTCTCGGTGCTGCAAAAGGGCTACCTGATTGCCGATCGGGTGTTGCGCCCTGCTCTGGTAACGGTGGCCGCGCCCAAGTAGGCACAAAAATGCGCCGACCCGCTTGAAGCCTGCCACGCAGGCCACAAATAACAGCCATTCACACCAATCAACTGCCTCGCGGAGAAAAAAATGGGAAAAATCATCGGTATTGACCTCGGCACGACCAATAGCTGCGTTTCCATCATGGAGGGCAACACGACCCGAGTGATCGAAAACAGCGAAGGCGCACGCACCACGCCGTCCATCGTTGCCTATCTGGAGAACGGCGAAGTGCTGGTGGGCGCGTCGGCCAAGCGCCAGGCCGTGACCAACCCCAAGAACACGCTCTACGCCGTCAAACGCCTGATCGGCCGCAAGTTCACCGAAAAAGAAGTGCAAAAGGACATCGACTTGATGCCCTATTCCATCGTGGCGGCCGACAACGGGGACGCGTGGGTGGAAGTGCACGGCAAGAAACTCTCGGCTCAGCAGGTCAGTGCCGACATCCTGCGCAAGATGAAGAAAACGGCGGAAGACTTTCTCGGTGAGCCCGTCACCGAAGCCGTCATCACGGTGCCTGCCTACTTCAACGACGCCCAGCGCCAGGCTACCAAGGACGCCGGCCGCATTGCAGGTCTGGACGTCAAGCGCATCATCAACGAGCCCACCGCAGCGGCGCTGGCCTTTGGCCTGGACAAGCAGGACAAGCGTGACCGCAAGATTGCGGTGTACGACCTGGGCGGCGGCACGTTTGACGTGTCCATCATTGAAATTGCCGACGTCGACGGCGAAAAGCAGTTCGAGGTGCTCTCGACCAATGGCGACACCTTCCTGGGTGGCGAGGACTTCGACCAGCGCATCATCGACTACATCATTGCCGAGTTCAAAAAGGACCAGGGCGTCGATCTGTCCAAAGACGTTCTGGCCCTGCAGCGCCTGAAAGAAGCGGCGGAAAAGGCCAAGATCGAGCTGTCGAACTCGGCTGCGACCGACATCAACCTGCCCTACGTGACAGCCGACGCTTCGGGACCTAAGCACCTGAACATCAAGCTCACCCGCGCCAAGCTCGAGAGCCTGGTGGACGAGCTGATCGAGCGCACCATCGGCCCTTGCCGCACGGCCATCAAGGACGCCGGCATCAGCGTCTCCGACATCAACGACGTGATCCTGGTTGGCGGCATGACACGCATGCCCAAGGTGCAGGAGAAGGTCAAGGAGTTTTTCGGCAAGGAGCCGCGCAAGGACGTCAACCCCGACGAAGCCGTGGCCGTGGGCGCTGCCATTCAGGGCCAGGTGCTCTCGGGCGATCGCAAGGACGTGCTGCTGCTGGACGTGACGCCGCTGTCGCTGGGCATTGAAACCCTGGGCGGAGTGATGACCAAGATGATCACCAAGAACACGACCATCCCGACGAAGTTCGCACAGACCTTCTCGACGGCAGACGACAACCAGCCGGCGGTGACCATCAAGGTATTCCAGGGCGAACGCGAAATTGCCTCGGGCAACAAGCTGCTGGGCGAATTCAATCTTGAGGGCATCCCGCCAGCTGCGCGTGGCACACCGCAAATCGAGGTGTCGTTCGACATCGACGCCAACGGCATCCTGCACGTCGGCGCCAAGGACAAGGGCACGGGCAAGGAAAACAAGATCACCATCAAGGCGAACTCTGGCCTGTCCGAAGCCGAGATCCAGCAGATGGTGAAGGACGCCGAGATGAACGCGGCCGACGACAAGAAGAAACTCGAACTGGTGCAGGCTCGCAACCAGGGTGAGGCCGCTGTGCACAGCGTGACGAAGAGCCTGACTGAGCATGGCGACAAGCTTGATGCTGGCGAGAAAGACGCTATCACCGCAGCGGTCAAAGCTTTGGAAGAAGCGCTCAAGACCGAAGACAAGGCCGACATCGAGACGAAGACCACAGCCCTGATGACGGCCAGCCAGAAGCTGGGCGAGAAGATGTACGCGAACGAGCAGGCGACTCAGGCTGCGCAAGGTGCTGCTGGTGCGGACGCGGCGGCGCAACAAGCGTCGGGCTCGGCACCTGCCGACGACGACAACGTGGTGGACGCCGAAGTCAAGGAAGTAAAGAAGGGCTAAGCCCGTCAGGGCTGCGCACCGGGCGCAGCCAGACCGACCGAGCCGCCGTGCTGGGAGCCCCAAAGGCTTTCGCGCGGCGTTCCTGTTCCAACCGGGCTGACAACTCATGTCGAAAAGAGACTACTACGAGGTTCTCGGCGTTCCCAAGAACGCCTCCGAGGACGAGATCAAAAAGGCCTATCGCAAACTGGCGATGAAGCACCACCCTGACCGCAACCAGGGCGATGCGGGCAAGGCAGCGGAGGACCGCTTCAAAGAGGCCAAAGAAGCCTACGAAATGTTGTCGGATGCGCGCAAGCGTTCGGCTTACGACCAGTTCGGGCACGCCGGCGTCGACCCGAATATGCGCGGCCCCGGAGGCCCGGGAACGGAGGGGTTTGGCGGGTTTGCCGAAGCCTTTGGCGACATCTTTGGCGACATGTTCAACCAGGGCGGACGCGGGCGCGGCCCGGGCGGGCGCCAGGTCTACCGTGGCAGCGATCTGAGCTACGCCATGGAGGTCACGCTGGAAGAAGCTGCGCGTGGAAAGGACGCGCAAATCCGCATCCCTTCGTGGGAAGCCTGCGACACCTGCCACGGCAGCGGTGCCAAGCCCGGCACCAGCGCCAAAACCTGCGGCACCTGCAGTGGTTCCGGCACCGTACAGATGCGCCAGGGCTTTTTTAGCGTGCAGCAGACCTGCCCGCATTGCCGCGGCACCGGCAAGATCATCCCCGAGCCGTGTGCGAGCTGCCAGGGCCAGGGGCGCGTGAAGAAGCAGAAGACGCTCGAAGTGAAGATTCCGGCCGGTATCGATGACGGCATGCGTATCCGCAGCACCGGCAACGGTGAGCCCGGCACCAACGGCGGGCCGCCCGGCGACCTGTACATCGAAATCCGCATGAAGAAGCACGACATCTTCGAGCGCGACGGTGACGATCTGCACTGCCAGGTGCCTGTGAGCTTCATCACGGCGGCGCTGGGCGGCGAGATCGACGTACCTACTCTCAATGGCAAGGCTGCCATCGACATCCCCGAAGGCACCCAGGCCGGCAAGCAGTTCCGCCTGCGCGGCAAAGGCGTCAAGGGCGTGCGCGCCAGCTACCCCGGCGACCTGTATTGCCACATTGCGGTGGAAACTCCGGTCAAGCTGACTGAACACCAGCGCAAGCTATTGCGTGAACTCGAAGAATCGCTGAAAAAGGGCGGCGCTCGCCACTCACCGAGCGGCGAGAGCTGGACCGACAAGCTCAAGAGTTTCTTCAGTTGATTCCGTCTCCAGATCAGGCGTGAACAGGGAGGCGAAGCTGACCCAGTGCGTGCGCGTTTGATTTAGAACTGGAATGAGTTCGCTACCATGGGGCTCCAAAGCGCATCGGAGCACCCCATGGCCCCCAGCATTACTTTTCTCGGTGCTGCCAGCACCGTGACTGGCTCCAAATACCTTGTTCGACACGAAGGGCACTGCGCGCTGGTGGATTGCGGCCTGTTCCAGGGCTACAAACAGCTGCGCTTGCGCAACTGGCAGCCCCTCGGCGTCGCCCCTGCACAAATCGATGCGGTGTTGCTGACCCATGCACATCTGGACCACAGCGGCTACCTGCCGTTGCTGGCGCGTGATGGCTTTCACGGCGCGGTCCATGCCACCGCCGCCACCCGCGAACTCTGTGGCATTTTGTTGCCCGACAG
This sequence comes from Simplicispira suum, assembly GCF_003008595.1. Lineage (GTDB taxonomy): Bacteria > Pseudomonadota > Gammaproteobacteria > Burkholderiales > Burkholderiaceae_C > Simplicispira > Simplicispira suum. The sequence continues at coordinate 596,450 of NZ_CP027669.1, forward strand.
CGGCCATTTGCAGGAAGAAGATGCGGCGTATCTGAACCGCCACCATCTCAGCAAGCATTCGCCCGCGCTGCCGCTGTACACGCGGCTCGACGCGCAGCGCTGCCTGCGTCAGTTCCACAGCCACGCGCTGCACCGCAGCTTCGAGCCCGTGCCGGGTTGGCGCGCCACGTTCAGTTCCGCCGGGCACATTCTGGGCGCCGCCAGCATCCTGCTGGAAGTTGGCGGCCACCGCATTCTTTTTTCTGGCGATCTGGGCCGGGACGACGATCTTGTGATGGCGCCGCCCGAGGCGCCGCCGCAGGCCGACACGGTTCTTGTTGAATCGACCTATGGTGACCGCCAGCACCCCCCGGAAAACATGGTGGACGAACTGGGCGCAGTGTTGGCACCCGTCGCAAAGCGTGGGGGCGTCGCCGTGGTGCCGGTGTTTGCCGTAGGCCGCGCGCAGTCGGTACTGCACGCCATCAACCTGCTCAAAACGCGCGGGACGCTGCCACGACAGCTGCCCGTGTTTCTTGACAGTCCCATGGCCGTCAACACCACAGCCTTGTTTGCCCAGCATCCACAGGCGCACCGCCTCAGCACGCAAGAAGTGCATGCGCTTTCACACAGCGCCACCATGGTGCAGACCACCGAAGACTCCAAAGCCCTGGCCAAGCGCCACGGACCCATGGTGATTCTCTCCGCCAGCGGCATGGCCACAGGTGGGCGCGTGCTGCACCATCTCGCGCTGTACTCGGGCGATCACCGCAATCTGATCGTGCTCACGGGCCACCAAGCCCCCGGAACCCGGGGCGCCCGAATCGCTGCGGGCGAGAAGAGCATTCGTATCCATGGCCAGGACGTGGCTATCCGCGCCCAGGTGGCACAGATCGACTCCGCTTCCGCCCATGCCGATAGCGATCAGACGCTGGCCTGGCTGCGGCGCCTGGACCACGCTCCCAGGAAGGTGTTCGTGGTGCATGGAGAGATGGCTGCGGCCGACCGCTTGCGCGAACGCATTGCCCACGAACTCCATTGGCGAGCGCTGGTGCCCGAGCAAGGCGCCGTTCACTCGCTTTAGGGGCGGCTCCGTCACCGCGTATTTGCATTCCCCAGACATCGCACTTTGCGATGGCTTACTCGCATTTCTTAAAAGAAAATACAAAGACTTCGTTTTTCAAGGGGTCTTTTCTCCCATGTCCCGCTCTGAGCGCAACTTTGCGCGCCGTATCGACCTGACCTCGCTGCAGCTCTTTGTTGCGGTATGCGAGCTGGGAAGCATCGGGCGGGCGGCAGAGCGCGAATTTCTGGCGGCCTCGGCCGTCAGCAAACGGCTGGCGGACCTGGAAGCGGCCGTGGAAACCCCCCTGCTCTACCGCCACAGCCGAGGCGTGCGGCCTACGCCAGCCGGCGAGAGCCTGCTGCACCATGCGCGCACCGTGCTGTTCGGCCTGGAACGCATGCAGGGCGAGCTGGGCGAATACGCGGGTGGGGTGCGCGGCCACGTGCGCGTGCACGCCAACATTTCCGCCATCGTGGGATTTTTGCCGGAAGACCTGGGTGATTTTGCGCGCGCCCACCCCCATATCAAGATCGACCTGCAGGAACACCTGAGCGGCGCGGTGCAGCACGCTGTAAGCGAGGGCGCGGCCGATCTAGGCATCTGCCATCTGGGCACCGGCAGCACCGCCGCCGACTTGCAAACCCGGCCCTACCGCAGCGACCGGCTGGTGCTGGTGGTGCCTGACGGACACGCCCTGGCGGCACAGGACGCCGTGCAGTTCAGCGAAATGCTTGACTACGACATCGTCGGCCTGCACGCCAACAGCAGCATCAGCCTGGCAATGCGCGCAGCGGCCGCCACCGTGGGCCGAACGCTGCGCCAGCGCATTCAGGTGACGGGCGTGGACGCCATGTGCCGCATGATCGACAACGGACTGGGCATCGGTCTGCTGCCCGACCGTGCCTTTGACCTGCTGCGCGGTGTGGGCGAGCTGCACGCCGTGCCGCTGCTGGAGCCTTGGGCGGAGCGCGCCCTCAGCTTGGTAGCGCGCGATTTTGACGCCCTCCCCGTTACCGCCCACTTGCTGGCGCAGCACTTGGCCCCCGCTGCCCCAATCGAGCCCGACAAAACCTAAAATTCATCTCCCCACCAGAAAGAAGAGCACCCCATGGGACGCACCCTGTACGACAAGATCTGGGACGAGCACGTCGTCCATACCGAGGAGGACGGCACGTCCATCCTCTACATTGACCGCCATCTGGTGCACGAAGTCACCAGCCCCCAGGCGTTTGAGGGCCTGCGCCAGGCCGGACGCAAGGTCTGGCGAGCCAACTCCATCGTGGCCACCGCCGACCACAACACCCCCACGACGGGGTGGGAGCAGGGTTACGACGGCATCACCGACCCGATCAGCAAAGAGCAAATCACCACGCTGAACGACAACATGGCGAAAATTTCGCCGGCAGCGTTCTTCCCGTTCATGCACCAGCGCCAGGGTATCGTGCACGTCATCGGCCCGGAAAACGGCGCCACCCTGCCCGGCATGACCGTTGTCTGCGGCGATTCGCACACCTCCACCCACGGCGCCTTTGGCGCACTGGCGCACGGTATCGGCACCAGCGAAGTCGAGCACGTAATGGCCACGCAAACGCTGCTGGCCAAGAAGGCCAAGAATCTGCTGGTGCAGGTGAACGGCCAGGTGGCACCCGGCATCACCGCCAAGGACATCGTGCTGGCCATCATCGGCAAAATCGGCACCGCCGGCGGCACGGGCTATACGATTGAATTTTCTGGCCCAGCCATCCGCGCGCTCAGCATGGAAGGCCGCATGACGGTATGCAACATGGCCATCGAAGCCGGTGCCCGCGCCGGCTTGATCGCGGTGGACGAAAAAACCATCGACTACCTGCGCGGCAGGCCCATGGCGCCAGGCTACGACGCCAAAACCGGACGCTTCATTGGAGGCGTTGAATGGGATCAGGCCGTAGCGTATTGGCGCACCCTGCATTCCGACCCAGATGCAAATTTCGACGCGTTAGTCAACTTGAACGCCGCCGACATCGTTCCACAAGTCACCTGGGGCACCTCGCCCGAAATGGTGCTGGGCGTGGACGGCCACGTACCGGACCCCGACAAGGAAAAGGACGCCAGCAAACGCAGTGCGATTGAGCGGGCACTCACCTACATGGGTCTTCAGCCGGGCAAGGCCATGGACGACATCGCCATCGACAAAGTGTTCATCGGTTCGTGCACCAACAGCCGCATTGAAGACTTGCGCGAAGCCGCAGCCGTGGTGAAGAAGCTCGGCCGCAAAGTGGCAGCCAACGTTCGCCTTGCCATGGTGGTGCCAGGCTCAGGCCTCGTGAAACAGCAAGCCGAGCGGGAGGGGCTGGACACCATCTTCAAGGCCGCCGGCTTCGAATGGCGCGAACCGGGCTGCTCGATGTGCCTGGCGATGAACGCCGATCGCCTGGAGCCCGGCGAGCGCTGCGCGTCCACGTCCAACCGCAACTTTGAAGGCCGCCAAGGCTCGGGCGGACGCACCCATTTAGTGAGTCCCGCCATGGCCGCAGCCGCTGCCGTGCACGGCCACTTCGTGGATATTCGCAAGTTCGCCTGATTCTCACTCCCCATTCGACTGAAGGAGCTTGTCATGAAAAAGACCGCAATCCTCTTCATCTTGTCGCTGGCCTTTGTGCTGGCCGGCTGCAACACCGTCAAGGGCGTGGGCCAGGACATCGGCCGCGCCGGCAGCGCCATTGAGCGCGCCGCCAAATAAGAAAGCCCAGCATGCAGAAATTCACTACCCACAAGGGCCTCGTCGCCCCCATGGACCGCGAGAACGTCGACACCGACGCCATCATTCCCAAGCAGTTCCTCAAATCCATCAAAAAGACCGGTTTCGGCGTCAATCTGTTTGACGAATGGCGCTACCTGGACCACGGCGAGCCCGGCCAGGACCCGGCCGCTCGCCGCCCCAACCCCGATTTCGTGCTGAACCAGCCGCGCTACCAGGGCGCCTCCATCCTGCTGGCGCGCAAGAACTTCGGCTGCGGTTCCAGCCGCGAGCACGCGCCCTGGGCGCTGGACCAGTACGGCTTTCGCTGCGTGATCGCGCCCAGCTATGCCGACATCTTCTTCAACAACTGCTTCAAGAACGGCCTGCTGCCGATTCAGCTGCCAGAAGCCACCGTGGCCCAATTGTTCGACGAAGTGCTGGCCTTCCCCGGCTACCAACTCACCATCGACCTGGAACGCCAGGTGGTCGTGCGCCCGCAGGGGCAGGAAATTCCGTTTGAAGTGCAGGCGTTTCGCAAGTACTGCTTGCTGGGCGGGCTGGACGACATCGGCCTGACGCTGCGCCAGACGGACAAGATCAAAGCCTTTGAAGCCGAGCGCCTGGCTACCAAGCCCTGGCTGGCACGCAGCATGGCGTCCTAACTGAAAAATACCATTCAAATTGGCCTCTAGCGCTTACTGGATAAGCGCAATTAGCTATTAAAAACAGAGTAAATAATGAAAATCGCAGTGTTGCCGGGTGACGGCATTGGCACAGAAATCGTCGCCGAGGCCATCAAGGTGCTCGATGCGCTTGACCTCCCCTTCGAGATGGAATCGGCCCTGGTGGGCGGCACCGCCTTTGAAGCGCACGGCCACCCCCTGCCCGAATCCACCCTCAAGCTCGCCAAGGAGGCCGACGCCATCCTGTTTGGCGCCGTGGGCGACTGGAAGTACGACAAGCTCGACCGGCCACTGCGCCCCGAACAGGCCATTTTGGGTCTGCGCAAAAACCTGGGCCTGTTCGCCAATTTCCGCCCTGCCATCTGCTACGAGCAGCTGGTGGGGGCGTCAAGCCTCAAGCCCGAGCTGATTGCAGGCCTGGACATCCTCATCATCCGCGAGCTCACCGGCGACATCTACTTCGGCCAGCCGCGCGGCCGCCGCGTGGCCGCCGACGGCCATTTCCCCGGTGCCGAGGAAGCCTTCGACACCATGCGCTACAGCAAGCCGGAAATCGAACGCATCGCCCACGTGGCGTTTCAGGCGGCACGCAAGCGCAGCAAGCGCGTGACCAGCGTGGACAAGGCCAACGTACTGGAAACCTTCCAGTTCTGGAAAGACGTCATGACGGAAGTCGGCCAGCAATACCCCGACGTCGCGCTGGACCACATGTACGTGGACAACGCCGCCATGCAGCTCGTGAAGGCGCCCAAGGCGTTTGACGTGATCGTCACCGGCAACATGTTTGGCGACATCCTGAGTGACGAAGCCTCGATGCTCACCGGCTCCATTGGCATGTTGCCCTCGGCGTCGCTGAATGCCAAAAATCAGGGCCTGTACGAGCCCAGCCACGGCAGCGCGCCGGACATCGCGGGCAAGGGCGTGGCCAACCCGCTGGCCACCATCCTGTCCGCCGCGATGATGCTGCGCTTCAGCCTGAACCAGGAAGCCGCCGCCCAGCGTATTGAGACCGCCGTGCAAAGTGTGCTGGGCCAAGGCCTGCGCACGCCGGATATCTTTAGTGCAGGCACGACCAAGGTGGGCACGGCAGAAATGGGCGATGCGGTGGTGAAGGCACTGGGCTGAGAGCGCAAAGCGCACCCAGCTGCCCGGTGCAGATCAAGTGCTCTGCACCGCAGCAAACACGCGCAGGAAGTTCCCGCCAATCAATTTCGCCACCTCGGGCTCCCGCATGCCGCGCTTCAATAATCCGGCCACATAGACCGGCAAATTCGCATAGGTATCGAAGACCGGCTTGTAGTTGGCATCCATGTCGGTTCCCAGACAGACGTGGTCGATGCCGACATGGTCCACCAGTTCAAAGGTGCGATCCACAAAGCCGTTGAGATCCACGATGCCGATTCCGGCAGGCCAGGCCCCCAGCACGCCACCGCCTGTCTCGGCTACGGCCTTGGCCAGATCGAGGGAGATGAACCGCGGGTGGTGCAGCTTTTCGCTCTGCACGTGTACGTGCGAGGCCATCACGGGCTTGGACGACGCACGAATGGCGCCCATGGCGGTGGCTTCCGATGCGTGGGCAACGTCCACCAGCATGCCAATGGCATTCATGGCCTTGACTACAGCCACGCCGGCATCGCTCAGCTTTCCGTGGACGGGGGCACCGGTGATGATGTCGCCCAACTCGTTGTTGCGGTAGTGCATGAGCGTGATGGACCGCACCCCGTCTGCGTAGGCCTCGGCCACACGTTCCGGTTTGCCTTCAAGGAAATCTCCGCCTTCGACGGTCAGGAACGCGCCGGGCTTGCCCGAAGCCTTGGCGGCCTGAAAATCCGCCAAGGTTTTGATGGGCCGAACCAGGCCACTTTCGGTCAGTGCCTGGAGCTTGCCAATTTGCCGCTTGTAGCTCGTCCAGGCTTCGCCAGGGGCGAAGTTGCGTACCGCCGTCAATCCTTCGCCTGCGGTGCCAAGCGTCTGGAAATCTGAAACGGCGGCAAAAGCAGCGGCGGTCAAACCGCCCGCTTGCATATCGGCAATCGTTCTTTTCTCAAACGTTCCCAGCTTGGCGTAGACCCAGACCAGCCCAGACAGATTTTCTGCTCCATCCACAAAGGTCCGGCCCGGGTGGGCGTGGGCATCAATCGACGGATGGTGCGAGAGCAATGCGCGCGCCCGTACCAACTCTTCCGGCGTGATGTCAAAGCCAATGGGCGCAGGCCTGGGATGCTTGATGAGATAGCCGCCAACGCCAACCGCAGCCAAAGCCACGCCGCCGCCAGCCAGCACGAGACGCCGCGTCAATCTGCCCATGGCAAATCCTTGAAAGTTTCGGTTCCAGTCATTTTGACTCCCCGTGAGCTGTGGCTGAACATCAGGTGCCGACCTGCTGGAGCATTTGTCGGCCACACGCACGCCACCACTGTAAGTCTCGCAAGACTCCAGTCCAGTAGAATCTGGCTCTATGTTTGCCGCCCGCCCGTTCCCTCTGAACACCGCGAATGCCATCTCGGCAGGCGTGGCCGTGCGCGCAAGCACCAGCAAAACCACGACCATTAAGGGCTGATCCAGCTCCGGTTCGTCGTGCGCCCTCCCTGGCCAGACGAGCCGGGGCAAAACAGTCTGGTTTGACACTGTTTTTAACTTCGATAAGGGGCGTTGAAATGAGCAAGTTGGTAGGACTCGTCGGCTGGCGCGGCATGGTCGGCTCGGTGTTGATGGACCGCATGTCCGAAGAAAAGGACTTCGACCTGATCGAGCCGCTGTTCTTCTCCACATCGAATGCTGGCGGCACAGCCCCGGCGATGGCCAGGAACGAAACCACGCTGCAGGACGCGTTCAACATTGACGCCCTCAAGCGCTGCGACATCGTCCTCACTGCCCAGGGCGGCGACTACACCAACGCGGTCTATCCCAAGCTGCGCGCCGCCGGTTGGAACGGTCACTGGATCGACGCGGCATCCGCCCTGCGCATGGAGCAAAACGCCGTCATCGTTCTCGACCCGGTCAATATGCCGGTCATCAAGAACGCCCTGGCCCAGGGCGGCAAAGACTGGATTGGCGGCAACTGCACCGTCAGCTGCATGCTGATGGGCGTCGGCGCCCTCTACAAGGCCGGCCTGGTGGAATGGATGAGCACGCAAACCTACCAGGCCGCATCGGGCGGCGGCGCGCAGCACATGCGCGAGCTGCTGACGCAGTACGGCACGCTGAACGCTGAAGTGAAGGCGCTGCTCGACGACCCCAAGAGTGCCATTCTGGAAATCGATCGCAGGGTCATCGCCAAGCAGCGCGCGCTCACCAGCGCCGAGACGGCCAATTTTGGCGTTCCCCTGGGCGGCAGCCTGATTCCCTGGATCGACAAGGATCTGGGGGACGGCATGTCCAAAGAAGAATGGAAGGGAATGGCCGAGACCAACAAGATCCTGGGCATGGGCGAAGGGTTTGACTCGGCTGCCATTCCCGTCGATGGCTTTTGCGTGCGCGTGGGGGCCATGCGCTGCCACAGCCAGGCGCTGACCTTCAAGCTCAAGAAAAACGTACCCGTGGCCGACATCGAAGCCATGATCGCTGCCGACAACGAATGGGTGAAGGTCGTTCCCAACACCCGCGAAGCCACCATCCGGGACCTCACGCCGGTGGCCGTCACCGGCACCATGCAGATTCCCGTAGGCCGAATCCGCAAGCTGGTGATGGGGCCGGATTACGTGGGTGCATTCACGGTGGGCGATCAGTTGTTGTGGGGCGCCGCCGAGCCGCTGCGCCGGATGCTGCGCATCCTTCTGGACGCCTGACGGAGCCCGAAAAAGCGCCGCAACACAGAAGCACCTGGTTACGCTCGTTGTCGCGAGACAACAGCCTGAGGCATCGCGACGCCTTCGCGGTGCCTGCCTGAAGCTTCCCCATTCCCTTAGCTTGTCACTGCAAAACATTGCTGCTATGGTGCTTTTACACATTTTCTAACGCCGGAGCGGAGCGGGCAAAAGACCATGAAAAACGACAATCCGCGCGGCGGCGCCACCCTTTCCCATCAGTTAATGGCAACCATGCATCGTTGGAAATTCTCTGCGCTGGCGGCTGCCACGCTTGCGTCTGTGGCTCTGTACGCTCCAGACGCTCTTGCACTCGCCTTGGGGCCCATCACGGTACAGTCCGCACTGGGTGAACCCTTGCGCGCAGAAATCGATTTGCCGCGCATCACGCCGGCGGAAGCGGAGTCGCTCAAGGCCACGACGGCCAGTTCGGAAACCTTCCGCAGCCAGGGGCTTGAATACTCCAGCGCCATTTCCCAATTGCGGATCGCACTGCAGCGCCTGCCAGATGGCCGCTCTGTGCTTCGAGTCAGCAGCGACAAGCCCGTCAACGAGCCCTTTGTCGATCTGGTGATTGACGCGACCTGGGCCACGGGTCGCATCACACGCAGCTACACCATGCTGTTTGACCCGCCTGCGCTGCGCCGCGCTGCGCCCGCAGTCACTGCGGCGCCGCAAATCAGTGCGCCGCAGCAGCCCGCAGCACGCACGTCGGCCGTGATGGCTCCGCGCCCGGCCGCCCCGGCGCGCCTGGCTCCAACGGTTGACACCGAATCGCCGGACAGCGTGAGCGTGAAGGCGGGCGACACCGCTGGTCGCATTGCCAACGCGCATCGGCCACGCAATGTCTCACTTGACCAGATGCTTGTCGCCCTGCTTCGCGCCAACCCGGACGCTTTCATGGGGAACAACGTCAACCGCCTCAAGGCCGGCGCCGTGCTGCAGTTGCCCGACGCCGCACAAGCTGGCGCTACGCCAGCAGCCGAAGCGCGCCAGACGATTGCCGCTCAAAGTCGTGACTTCAACGACTACCGACGAAAACTGGCGGGTGCTGCCGCAACGGCGGAGACTGCGGCCGCAGGCCGCAGCGAAAGCGGTCGCGTGCAGGCACAGGTGCAGGAGCAAACTCCCGCCAGCACATCGCCCGACAAACTCACGCTGTCCAAAGGTGCGGTCAAGGGCAGCAAGGCCACGCCCGAGGCTCTGGCCGCTCGCAAACAGGCCAACGAAGCCTCGGCGCGCGTCGAAGAGCTCTCCAAGAACATCAGCGAACTGAATAAACTTGCTGCCGCAGATGCGGGCAGCTCACCCTCTGCCGCGACCGGTGCGGTCGGCACCGAAGCGCCCGGCCCAGCCGTCACTGCTCCCGGCGCTGCCGCTTTGCCTGCAACGTCGACAACGGCCACAGCAGGTACTGACGTCCCTGCGGCTCCTGCGGCAGCTGCCAGCGCATCCGCGCCCGAGGCCGCTTCGCCAGCCCCTGCAGCCAGCAGTTCATCGCCCGCCGAAACAGCGTCTGCTCCCGGCACCATCGCCACCAGTGAAATGGTGCCGGCGCCGGCAGCAACACCCGCCTCCCAACCCGAAGCCGCACCTCCGGCACCCGCAGCCCCGATGGAAGAGCCCAGCTTCATCGATGGCCTATTGGAGGAGCCCCTGATTCCCGCAGCAGCCCTGCTCCTGCTCCTGCTGCTCGGTTATGGCGGCTATCGCGTGGCGCAAAACCGGCGGTCCAGCGCGGGCGTTGACAGCTCGTTCCTGGAAAGCAAGCTTCAGCCCGACTCATTCTTTGGCGCCAGCGGCGGTCAGCGTGTGGATACTGCCGGCAGCGACAGCTCGACCGGCTCGTCGATGGCCTATTCTCCCAGCCAGCTTGACGCAGGCGGTGATGTGGATCCGGTGGCTGAGGCCGACGTCTACCTGGCCTATGGCCGCGATCTGCAGGCCGAAGAAATTTTGAAGGAAGCGATCCGTCACAATCCGGACCGAATTTCCGTACATGCCAAGCTGGCTGAAATTTATGCCAAACGCCAGGACCGCAAAGCATTGGAAGTTGTCGCCAAAGATATCTACCGCATTTCCAACGGCCAAGGCACGGACTGGAACCGCGTCAGCGAACTTGGGCGCGAGCTTGATCCGGACAATCGGTTTTACCAACCCGGTGGCCAGACGGTTGAGGCCCCCGAGTTCACGCCCCCCAGCAGTTTTGCCAGCACCTACGGGGCATCCGAAGGGCCACCGTCACTGCCGGCCGATCTGGACCTTGATCTGGATCTCGACTTGCCCGACGATGCTCTGACGGATGCGCCGCCCGCACACACCCCGGCTGCGGGGGCGACGGGCACGCCTGCTGCTGCAGGGAGCTTTGCTGCAGCAGCGGCAGCGGCGGCGGCCACTGCAAGCGAGCCAGCCGAGACACTTCCACCGGCACAAGAGCCCGCGTGGACGCCTCCCACCGGACCGGCGCCCTTGGCACAAGCACCTTCCGTGCAATCCGACGATCTCGATTTCCCGATGGACCTGCCTTCACTCGACACACAGCCTCAACCGTTGGACGTTAGCGCACCTGCGCCCTTCGTTCCATCTGATTCGGGTCTGATGGATTTTGATCTGGACCATTTGTCGCTGGATCTCAACGCCACCGATGCAGCAGGAGCTGCGACAGAACGCGCGCCGGCGGAAGCTTCGCCCGAAGTTCCGGAAGACCCGCTCGCCACCAAGCTTGCTCTTGCGCATGAATTCAACGCGATCGGCGACAGCGACGGTGCACGCACGCTGATAGAAGAAGTCATCGCAGAATCGGGCGGCGAGCTCAAGGCGCGTGCCCAGCGCATGCTCAGCGAGTTGAACTAAGCGCACGGCATTGAGCTGCCGGATCGCCCTGGGCCTGAGCTACAGCGGCCAGCATTACAGCGGCTGGCAGAGCCAGAGCTCGGGCAATACGGTTCAGGACCAGCTTGAAGCGGCATTGGCCCGCTTCTCCGCAGACGGAAAGGCTCGCATTTCGACCATCTGCGCTGGTCGCACCGACGCTGGCGTACACGGCCTGATGCAGGTGGTGCATTTCGATGCCCCGGTGCGGCGCCCCGACTCTGCGTGGGTACGCGGCACCAATCGTTTTCTCCCCCCCGACATCGCCGTGCAGTGGGCACGGGCCGTACCCCAGGGCTTCCACGCCCGCGCCAGTGCCACGGCGCGCCGCTATGCCTATGTGCTACTCCAGTCGCCGGTGCGCCCAAGCGTGGAGACCGGGCGCGTGGGCTGGGTGTTTCGCCCGCTCGACGGCGATGCCATGTCTCAGGCGGCGCGCATGCTGGAAGGTGAACACGATTTCAGCTCCTTTCGCGCTGCTGCCTGCCAGGCGCTCTCGCCCGTCAAGACGCTGCAGCCCATTCGCATCACGCGGCGTGGTGCTGCGGCCGCAGAGAGTTGCTATTGGCACTTCGAGTTCGAGTCCAACGCGTTTTTGCACCACATGATCCGCAATATTATGGGTTGCCTGATTGCTGTGGGCCAGGGCAGCCAGCCGCCCGAATGGATCGCCGAGGTACTTCAGGCACGCTCGCGCAAGATGGCGGCGCCTACCTTTTCGCCCGATGGCTTGTATTTTCTGGGGCCGGTGTACGCGCAATCGTGGGGTCTGCCCGCACGAACCGCTGCGTATGATTGGCTGCCATGAAAGCACAACTTGCCCTCACGCCCGCTCCGGCCCGCACGCGCATCAAGATCTGCGGTCTGACGCGCGAACAAGACGTGGATGCGGCGGTAGCCGCAGGGGCCGACGCCATCGGTTTTGTGATGTATGCCCCGAGCCCACGTTTCGTGACACCGGCGCGCGCAGCCAAACTGGCGGCACGCCTGCCGCCGTTTGTCACACCTGTGCTGCTGTTTGTCAACGAGAGTGCTATCAACGTGATAGCTGCAAGCGCTTATGTACCAGGCGCTACGCTCCAATTTCATGGAGATGAAACGCCGGAAGACTGCTGGGCATCCAGCAATCAGGGAGCCCGGACTTTCCTGCGCGCCGCGCGCATACCCCTGGGCGACAGCGGGGCACGTTTCCCCCTCGTAGAATATGCCCAGCAATTCTCCCGCGCTCATGCCATCTTGCTCGACGCCCATGTCGAAGCCTATGGCGGCAGCGGCAAGGCATTCAATTGGTCACTTCTTCCTCCAAGCGTAAACGCTCACCTCGTCTTAAGTGGTGGACTCTCGCCTGCAAACGTGGGCGATGGGATTTTGGCGCTCCGGCCGCGCTGCACATCGCTCGCGGTTGACGTCAGCTCCGGCGTGGAATGCGATGCTCCTGAGGGTGGAACCCAAAAGGGCATCAAGGACGCCGAAAAGATCCAACGTTTCGTCGCCGCCGTGCGTGCGGCCGACGAACTCTTTGCCAGGAACACCCATGTTTGAATACCAGCAGCCCGACGCGTCGGGCCATTTCGGCAGCTATGGCGGCAGCTTTGCCAGCGAAACACTGACCTTTGCCTTGCAGGAACTGAAGGACGCCTACGCGCGCTACCAGCACGATCCTGCCTTTCTGGCCGAATTCGCTTACGAACTGAACCACTTCGTCGGTCGCCCTTCCCCGGTTTACCACGCAGCGCGCACCAGCCAGGAGCTTGGCGGCGCGCAGATCTACCTCAAGCGCGAAGACCTGAACCACACCGGCGCGCACAAAATCAACAACGTCATCGGCCAGGCCATGCTCGCCAAGCGCATGGGCAAGCCGCGCATCATTGCCGAGACCGGCGCCGGCCAGCATGGCGTCGCCACGGCCACCATCTGCGCGCGTTACGGGCTCGAATGCATCGTTTACATGGGCGCCGAAGACGTCAAGCGCCAGAGCCCCAACGTCTACCGCATGAAGCTGCTGGGCGCCACCGTGGTGCCGGTCGATTCCGGCAGCAAGACGCTGAAAGACGCGCTGAACGAGGCCATGCGCGATTGGGTGGCCAACGTGGACAACACCTTCTACATCATCGGCACCGTCGCCGGCCCGCACCCCTACCCCATGATGGTGCGTGACTTCCAGAGCGTGATTGGCACCGAATGCCTGACGCAGATGCCGCCGATGCTGGCCGAGCAAAAAGTCGCTGCCGAGCAGCCCGATGTGGTGCTGGCCTGCGTCGGCGGCGGCAGCAACGCCATGGGCATCTTCCACCCCTACATCCCCTACGAAAAGACGCGCCTGATTGGCGTTGAGGCCGCGGGCGAGGGCCTGGACAGCGGCAAGCATTCGGCCAGCCTGCAGCGTGGGTCGAGCGGCGTGCTGCACGGCAACCGCACCTTCATCCTGCAGGACGAAAACGGCCAGATTACCGAGACACACAGCATCAGCGCCGGGCTCGACTACCCCGGCGTCGGCCCCGAGCACGCCTGGTTGCAGGAGATTGGCCGCGCCGAATACGTTGGCATCACCGACGCCGAGGCACTCGCCGCCTTCCACCACCTGTGCCGCACCGAAGGCATCATCCCGGCGCTGGAGTCGAGCCACGCCTTTGCCTACGCCATGCAGCTTGCCAAAACCATGCGCCCTGACCAATCCATCCTCGTGAACCTCTCTGGCCGGGGCGACAAGGACATCGGCACCGTCGCCGACCTGTCGGGAGAAGACTTCTATGACCGCCCTTCCATGCGCGGCTTGAGCGTCAAGGGTGCGGGAGGCAAACCATGAACCGCATTGCAACCACGTTCGAACAACTGGCAAGCCGAGGCCGCAAGGCCTTGATCCCCTACGTGACCGCCGGATTCCCCTTTGCCGACATCACCCCCGCACTGATGCACGGCATGGTGGGGGCGGGTGCCGACGTGATCGAGCTGGGCGTGCCGTTTTCCGACCCCATGGCCGACGGCCCGGTGATCCAGAAGGCGGGTGAGAAGGCGTTGGCGCTCGGTGTCGGCCTCAAGCAGGTGCTGGGCTATGTGCGCGAATTTCGTGAAGAGAACCAAGCCACACCCGTCGTGCTGATGGGCTACGCCAACCCGGTGGAGCGTTACGACCAGATCCACGGTTCCGGCGCCTTTGTGAACGATGCAGCGGCGGCCGGCGTCGATGGCGTGCTCATCGTCGACTACCCACCCGAAGAGTGCGAGAACTTTGCGGCTGCACTGCGGGCAAAGGGCATGGACCTGATCTTCCTGCTGGCCCCCACCAGCAGCGACGAGCGCATGGCGCAAGTGGCACGGGTCGCCAGCGGCTACGTGTACTACGTGTCGCTCAAAGGCGTCACCGGTTCCGGCACGCTTGATACCGCCGCCGTCGAGGCCATGCTGCCGCGCATTCGCAAGCAAGTCAGCATTCCAGTCGGTGTCGGCTTTGGCATTCGCGACGCCGCCACGGCCCAGGCCATCGGCAAAGTGGCCGATGCGGTGGTGATTGGCAGCCGCATCATCCAGTTGCTGGATGGCCAGCCGCACGAAAAAGTCGTGCCGGTCGCGGTGGACTTCCTGCGGGGAATTCGCAAGGCGCTCGACGCATAATAAGCAGCACCCCCTGAGCGGCTGCGCCGCTTCCCCCTTCTCTCATCGCTGCGCGATGGGAAGGGGGACGCCACCAGCGCGGCGGGGCGGCCCTTGCGCGGTGGCCCTGATCTGGGGCACGCCAATTCCAAGGCCGCGTCGCCACTGGCTCATTCATACAGAGGTATACATATGTCCTGGCTAGAAAAACTCCTCCCCGCCAAGATTCAGCAAACCGACCCCAACGTGCGCCGGCAAATGCCCGAAGGCCTGTGGATCAAGTGTCCTAGTTGCGAAGCCGTGCTCTACAAGAACGATCTGGAGCAGAACCAGAACGTCTGTCCGCAATGCGGCCACCACCACCGCATTGGCGCGCGGGCCCGGCTCGACGCGTTCCTGGACCCGGAAGGCCGCTACGAGATTGGTCAGGAAGTCATCCCGGTCGATGCGCTCAAGTTCAAGGACAGCCGCAAGTATCCCGAGCGCCTGAAGGAAGCGCTGGAGAACACCGGCGAGACGGATGCGCTGATCGTTATGGGCGGCGCGGTCAAAAGCATCAACGTCGTCGTCGCCTGCTTTGAGTTCGACTTCATGGGCGGCTCCATGGGCAGCGTGGTCGGCGAGCGCTTTGTGCGCGGCGTCGAGACCGCCATTGAACAGAAAGTGCCCTTCATCTGTTTCACCGCCACCGGCGGCGCGCGCATGCAGGAGGGGCTGCTGTCGCTCATGCAGATGGCCAAGACCAATGCCGCCCTCACCCGCCTGGCCAAGAAGGGCCTGCCCTACATCAGCGTGCTGACCGACCCGACCATGGGCGGCGTGAGCGCGGGCTTTGCGTTTCTGGGCGACATCGTGATTGCCGAGCCCAAAGCGCTGATTGGCTTTGCCGGCCCCCGCGTGATCGAATCGACCGTGCGCGTAACCCTGCCCGAGGGCTTCCAGCGCGCCGAGTTCTTGATGCAAAAGGGTGCGGTGGACCTCATCAGCGACCGGCGTGAACTGCGCAACACCATCGCCCAAAGCTTGGCGATTCTGCAGCGCCTGCCTGCGGACGCGGTGGCCTGAGACCGATCCAGGATTACTACTGAATTAATAGCTGTTAGCGCATACAGGCAAAGCGCTAGAGCCAATTTTTATTCAGATTTTCAGCGCCACAGCGATACCTGCAGATTGCCCAACACCATCAGCAGCACCTGCAGCAGCACGAGCAGCACCAACGGCGACAAATCGACGCCGCCCAAAGGCGGAAGCAGGCGCCGCACCGGACGCAGAATCGGCGCCGCCAGCCGATCAATCACGTCCGTCATTTGCGAGCGCGACTGCATCCAGGACATCACGGCATGAACGATGAGCAAGCCCATGGTGGCGCTGATCGCAACGCGCAACAGACCAAAGAGCGCCATCCAGGGCAACCAGGCCCAGGCTGCCCCTGCACCCAAGACGATCCAGAGCACCAGGTATTGCACAAGTTGCACCAGCATGGCGGCCACCAGACTGGCCCAGTCGAAGGCGCGCGCGGGCGGAATGGCGCGGCGCAGCGGCAGGATCAGCCAGTCGGTCAGTGCAAACACCAGTCTGCCGACCGGGTTGCCAAAGGGCACGCGCTGCCACTGCATATACAGGCGCAACAGGCAAGCACCTGTCAGCAGGCCTCCCACTACGTCGAGCAAGAACGAAACAATCTGATAAAGCATGGGGGCGGGTTTCCTCTAGTTCGCTGCGGCATGGGATGATATCGACAAGCATGACCAAGCCCCTCTCGCTGACCTCACTGCCGCTGTTCCCGCTGGAATCGGTGCTCTTCCCTGGCGGCATGCTGGCGCTGCGCGTCTTTGAGGTGCGCTATCTCACCATGGTGCGTAAATGCTTTGAGGCGGGCGCACCCTTTGGCGTGGTGTGCCTGCAAAGCGGCACAGAGGTGCGCCGTGCCGGAGCCCCGACCGACCAGCTCTGCGCGGTAGGCACCCTCGCCCATGTCGAATTGCTCGAATCACCCCAGGCCGGCCTGCTGCTGGCGCGCTGCCACGGCAGCCAGCGCTTTCGCCTGCAACGCCAGACGCAGCTGCCCCATGGCCTGTGGATTGCCGACGTGGAACAGATTCCCGACGACATGCCTACGACCATCCCCGAACATCTGGTTGCCACTGCCCGGCTGCTGGCTCCCGTGCTCAGCAGCCTGCACGAACGACAGGGAGCAACACTTGGAGCCAATGCGACGGCCGGGCAATTGGCCGACAGTGGCTGGGTGGCCAATCGCTGGTGTGAGCTGCTGCCCATGCCGATGGACCTGAAGCAGCGGATGATGGAGTTGGAGAACCCTCTGGTACGACTTGAATTGGTGGCCGACATGCTGGAGAGCACGGGGATTGCCCCCGACTCCTGACCCGCCCGGTGCACCACATGGAGCTCGTTCGGAACCTGGGCCGCCAGCAAACTTAAAATGTCGGGTTTGGCGCACGCGCCATGCCCCTGCCTGCAGCCAGGCTGCCCCATCACCAGCGCTTCCCATGTCTGACACCCAACCCGCCCCCATCGCCCCTGCCATCGACGAAAACCAGCTGATCGCCGAGCGCCGCGAAAAGCTCCGCGCCCTGCGCGAAGCCCAGGCCCAGGGCGGCGGCGTGAGCTTTCCGAACGATTTCAAGCCGCTTCACCATGCGGCCGACCTGCACGCGCTGCATGGTCAGAGCTCGGCCGAAGCCCTGGAGGCGGCGCCTGTCAAGGTCAGCGTGGCCGGCCGCATGATGCTCAAGCGCGTGATGGGCAAGGCGAGCTTTGCCACCGTGCAGGATGGTTCGCTCGGCGCCCACGGCGGGCGCATTCAGCTGTACATCACGCGCGACGCACTGGGCGAAGACCTGTACGCTGCTTTCAAGCATTGGGATCTGGGCGACATCATTGGCGCCGAAGGCAAGCTCTTCAAGACGCGCACCGGCGAGTTGTCGATTCAGGTCAGCCAGCTGCGCCTCTTGACCAAAAGCCTGCGCCCCATGCCCGACAAGTTCCACGGCATTGCCGACCAGGAAGTCAAATACCGCCAGCGCTATGTCGATCTGATGATGGACGAAGTGGCGCGCCAGCGCTTTGTCGCGCGCAGCAAGGCCGTCAGCAGCATCCGCGAGTTCATGGTGCAGCACGGTTTTCTGGAAGTCGAGACGCCGATGCTGCATCCGATTCCCGGCGGCGCGAACGCCAAGCCTTTCACCACACACCACAACGCACTCGACCAGGAAATGTTCCTGCGCATCGCCCCTGAGCTGTACCTCAAGCGCTTGCTGGTGGGCGGTTTTGAGCGGGTGTTCGAGATCAACCGCAACTTCCGCAACGAAGGCATCTCGGTGCGCCACAACCCCGAGTTCACCATGATGGAGTTCTACGCGGCCTACTGGAACTACCAGGACCTGATGGGTTTCACCGAAGAACTGGTGCGGGACGCCGCACAGAAGGCCGTGGGCAGCCTGCAGCTGTCGTACCAGGGCCGCACCGTCGACCTGGCCCAACCGTTTGCACGCCTGACGATTCGCGAAGCCATCTTCCAGTACACCGAAGCCGGCGCCCATGTGGACGACGCCGCCTGGCTGATCAGCGCGCTGAAAAAACTGGGCATGAACGAGGAAAAGAACCGGCTCTCGGCGCGCAGCCTGGCCAGCCTGCAGGTGCTGTACTTCGAGGAAACGGTGGAAGACCAGCTGTGGCAACCCACTTTCATCATGGAGCACCCGACCGAAATCTCGCCCCTGGCGCGCGCCAACGATCTGCGCCCCGAAGTGACCGAGCGGTTTGAGCTGTACATCACCGGCCGCGAATTCGGCAACGGTTTTTCGGAGCTGAACGACGCTGAGGACCAGGCGGCGCGCTTTCACGCACAAGTCGAGGCCAAAGATGGCGGCGACGATGAAGCCATGTACTTTGACCACGACTTCCTGCGTGCGCTGGAATATGGCATGCCGCCGGCCGGTGGCTGTGGCATCGGCATTGACCGCTTGATGATGCTGCTGACCGACAGCCCCAGCATTCGCGACGTGATCTTGTTCCCCGCTCTGCGGCGCGAGGCCTGATGCTGCGGCGCGGCAGCGACTTTGCTACGGTATGCGGCATTCTTTGAGGCTCTACCTGCCCGAGTGGGCGCAGGACTGGCTAGACGTCATCGTTCCTGCGCTGCAGATCGCGCTGATCGTTTTCTGCGCCTGGCTGCTGCATCGCATGCTGCGCCGACTGGTGCGCCGCGCAAGCGCGCATTACGGCCTACCCGCCGACATGAGCATGCTGGCCAACGGCGTGCTGCGCTGGGCGATTTTGCTGGCGACGACACTGCTGGTGCTGGAGCGCCTGGGGGTTTCGGCTGCGGTCATGTGGACCGCCTTCACCGGCTTTGCCACCGTGGCGGCGGTGGCTTTTTTTGCCGCGTGGAGCGTGCTTTCCAACCTCTTCTGCGCCATGCTGATCTTCACGGTGGGGCCGTTTCGTGTCGGCGACGTGATCGAGGTGCTGGACACGCAGGACACGGGCGGCGCGCGCGGCCGGGTCATCGACATTAACCTGCTCTACACCACGCTGGAAGACGTGGCGCCGGGCACTGCGGGCACCTTGCTGCAAATCCCGAACACGATGGTCTTTCAGCGTGTGGTGCGGCGCTGGCGGCCGGGCCAGGCAGTGTTAGAGCCGATGCCAAAGAAGCCTGCCGACACCCTGGAGTAGGCCCTCAGGGGAGGAGTTCCAGCGCACGTTGGTAGCGGGCCTCAAACATCAGCTCATCCCAGGCCACGGGCGGCGTTTGCGGCAGCAAGGCCAGGCGGCGTGCCTCGCTGGCCGGGTTGCACTGCCAGGCGCGCTGCTGCTGCAGTTGCATGAGCCCATCGAGCAGCGCATCCACAGGCTCGCCCTGCCCCTCGCTTTGGTTGCACAACAACACCAGATCGCAACCGGCCTGCAGAGCGGCATGGGCCGCCTCTGCGTGTGAAACCACCTGGCCGTCCAGACGCCGGGCGCCCTCCATGCTCAGATCGTCGCTAATGACCGCTCCCTCGAAACCCAGGCGCGTGCGCAGAATGTCCGTAATCCAGCGCTGCGAAAAGCACGCCGGTCGCGCATCGACGCGCGAATAGACCACGTGCGCCGGCATCACGGCGCTGAGCACGCTGGAGAGCCAGCCATAGGGCGCGGCGTCGTCCTGCAGGATGGCGCCGAGGCTGCGCCGATCCACGGGCAGGTCGGTGTGCGAGTCGGCCGTGACAAAACCGTGGCCGGGAAAGTGCTTGCCGCAATTGCCCATGCCCGCCTGGAGCAGGCCCAGCATGAGCGCGCGCGCCAGGGTGGCCACCACGCGCGCGTCCGGATGAAACGCCCGGTTGCCGATTACGCCGCTGCGGGATCCCCCGCCATCCTGCTGCCAGTCGAGATCGAGCACCGGCGTGAAGCTGAAATCGACACCGCAAGCGCGCAGCTCACTGGCGAGCACATAGCCGGCCGCCGTGGCGGCGTCC
Source organism: Simplicispira suum (assembly GCF_003008595.1). Taxonomy (GTDB): domain Bacteria; phylum Pseudomonadota; class Gammaproteobacteria; order Burkholderiales; family Burkholderiaceae_C; genus Simplicispira; species Simplicispira suum. Next base: position 616,648 of record NZ_CP027669.1, read on the forward strand.
TGCGCGCGCATGGCGCCGCTGCCGGGGCCGGTCTTGCCGTCCTGCATCCACAGCGTGCCCAAGGCGCGCATGGGCGGCAACTGGGTGAAGCCGTCGCTGCGAAAGCGCTGCACGCGGCCACCCTCGTGGTCCACGCAGATGAGCAGATCACCGCGCACATCCTTGATGGCCGCTGTGAGGTCGAGCAATTGCGCGCGGTTGTCCCAATTGCGGGCAAACAAGATGATGCCGCCGACCAACGGGTGGGCGAGACGACGGCGGTCGGTGGCGCTCAGCTGCGTGCCGGCAACATCAATGAGGAGCGGTGCATGTTCAGTCATGGAAATGTTTGCAAGTTGTTTTGTTGGAGCGGATCGACCGCAGATGGGAGCTGCGGCGCCATGCGCTCGACGACGCAGAAGCTGGCGGCGTAGTCGGTTTCATCCGTCACGCTGAGGTGCGCCGTGAGGCCACGCGCATCGAACCAAACTTTGAGCCCCCCGTGCAGCACGATGACGGGCTGGCCGCTCGCCAGCTTGGCGACTTCACAGGCACGCCAGGTCATGGGCATGCGCATTCCCAAGCCCACGGCCTTGCTGAAGGCCTCTTTGGCAGAAAACCGCGTGGCAAGGTAGCGCACGCCGCGATCGGGCCAGCGCGCCTGGCGTTCGCGCCAGGTGGCCAGTTCGCCATCGGCGAGCACTTTTTCAGCAAAGCGTTCGCCGTGGCGCAAGAGGCTGGCCGCGATGCGGCGCACGTCGCAGATGTCGGTGCCGATACCATAGATCATGAGATTTCAAACAAAATCGGGCTCCAGCGCTCGTTCCACATGAGTTTCACGCTATCAATCTTGAATGTGAACATTGCAACCCTCTGAGATGCAAGCCAGGTAGGCCTGGACGGTAGCGTGATAGCCCAGCTCCAGCGCGTCGGCAATCAGGGCGTGGCCAATGGAAACTTCTTGCAGGCCCGGCACGCCGCGCACAAACGCGGCCAGGTTGTCCTGGTTCAGATCGTGTCCGGCGTTCACCGCAAGCCCTGCGTCCAGCGCCGCCTGGGCGGCGGCGCGGTAGCGCTCCAGCTCGGCGTCCTGCTGCGGCGTGCCCCAGGCAGCCGCATAGGGTTCGGTATAGAGCTCCACCCGATCGGCCCCCACGGCGCGTGCGGCGGCCATGGCCTCCGGCAGTGGGTCCATGAACAGGCTCACACGCACGCTCAGCACGTGGCATTCGGCAATCAGCGGTGCCAGGCGCTCGGCATCCTGCGGAAAGCTCCAACCGTGGTCGCTGGTGAACTGATCTTCGCTGTCGGGCACGAAGGTGGCCTGCTGCGGACGCACCTGGCGGATGAATTCCATCAGGTTGTGCGAAGGATTGCCTTCGATGTTGTATTCGCGCTGCGGCCAGGACTTGAGCAGTTGGGCAAGATCATGCACGTCATGTGCGCGAATATGGCGCTCGTCTGGGCGGGGATGAACCGTGATGCCTTGGGCACCCGCCTGCAGGCAAATCTCCGCGGCGCGCAAAACGCTGGGAATGCCCAGATGCCGCGTATTGCGCAGCAGCGCCACCTTGTTGACGTTGACCGAAAGCGCGGTGCGGTGGGGTGTAGAAGAAGAGGTCATAGAGCAGGTGGGCCAAGAGGCTTTGGCGCAAGGTCAGAGCGCCTGCACGTCCATCATGAATTGGCGGGTGCGCAAGCGCGGGCTACCGCAATGGTATTGCAGCAGCGCACGCAGTTGGGGCTTGAGTTCAAAGGCCACCGGCGCGCAGGCATGCAGCAGGGCCGTCAATGCCGCCCCCTCCTGCAGCGCCTGCGCCAGCAGCAGCCACTGGGCGCCGCGCAGGCTGGCGCGCTCGCCTTGCCCCGCCGTGCGCAGGCCCCCTTCGGCCACCAGTGCGTAGCGCCCAGCAGGGTCAAGCGCATGCTGCGTCAGCGTTTGCACGTCGAGCGCAGGCAGCAGGCCCACTTCGCGCAGCAGCACCAGCTCGAACAGGCGCAGCACCGGCTCCAGCGCCTCGCCATGCTCGCTGGCCAGCACCTGCACTACGGCCGCATAGTGGTCAAACAGGAACGCGTGCGGGTCGCCGCGTGCCAGCAGGCGCAGCAGCAATTCGTTCAGGTACAAGCCCGAGAGCAGCGCGTCGCCCGTGGGCATGATGTGGCCGCCCACCCATTCGGCGCCCTTCAAGGTGTGGATCTCGGCCTCGCCCCCGGCGCTTTGCGTCCAGCCCAGGTGCAGGGGCTGCAGCGGCAGCAGCACCGGGCGAAAGTTGGAACTGGGTTTCTTCGCCCCCTTGGCCACCAGTGCAGTGCGCCCATGGTTGCGGGTGAACACTTCCAGGATCAGGCTGGACTCGCTCCAGTCATAGCGGTGCAGGACGAAAGCGGGTTCATTGGAAAAGCGGCGCGGAGGCATTACGCTATTGTTTCAGTAGCTAACAGCGTTTACTACATAGGCGCTAGAGGCCAATATCATTCAAACCCGAAACACGTTTGCGGCGCCTGCACTCGCTCGGTGCCATGCCAGTGACACCGTGGAACCGGCTTTGCCGGGCCGCCGGTGGCGTCCCCCTCCCGCAGGAGAGGGGGACGCGGCGCAGCCGCTCAGGGGGTGACTCTTATTCATACCCGAAGGACCGCACCCGCGCTTCGTCGTCCGCCCAGCCACTGCGCACCTTGACCCAGATTTCGATGAACACCTTGGCGTCCATGAGCTTTTCCAGCTCCTGGCGGGTTTCGGTGCCGATGCGCTTCAAGCGTTCGCCCTTGTCGCCGATCACCATGGCCTTGTGGCTGTCGCGCTCGACGACGATGGTCGCGGCAATGCGCACCAGGCGCTTGTGCTGCTTGCTTTTCTCTTCACTGAACTGGTCGATCACGACCGTGGACGTATAGGGCAGCTCGTCGCCGGTAAAGCGAAACAGCTTTTCGCGGACCGTCTCGCTGGCAAGGAATTTTTCGCTGCGATCGGTCAGTTCGTCCTCGCCGTACCACCAGGCCTGCTCGGGCAGGTACTTCGCGCAAATGCCGTACAGCCGCTCGACGTCGCCCTTGTTCTTGGCCGACATCGGCACGAACTCGGCAAATGGATGGCGCTCCTGCATGCTCTTGAGCCAGGGCGCAATCTCGGCGCGGCGGTGGATGTTGTCGAGCTTGTTGGCAATCAAGAGGGTCGGGATGCCGGGCTTGAACAGCGAGAGCACCTTGGCGTCGGCCAGGGTAAAGCTGCCGGCCTCGACAACGAACAAGATCAGATCCACGTCACCGATGGCGCCCATCACCGTTTTGTTGAGCGACTTGTTGAGCGCCGTTGCGTGGCGCGTCTGAAAGCCCGGGGTGTCGACGAAGATGAACTGCGTCCGCTCGCGCGTATGGATGCCGGTGATGCGGTGGCGCGTGGTCTGCGCCTTGCGCGACGTGATGCTGATCTTCTGCCCCACCAGGGTGTTGAGCAGCGTGGATTTGCCCACGTTGGGCTTGCCGACAATGGCAATCACGCCGCAGCGCTGGCCGGCTGCAGCCGCTTCACTCGCCCCACCCGTTTCACCCACCGCCGCAGGTCGGCTGGCCGCCAGCATGGATTCAAGGTCGTTTTGGCCTCCAGCGCTTATCTCATCGGAAGGAGCCGCTTCGTTGTTTGTAGCATCGGTCATTATTTTTTCGCCTGGAGTTGGGCCAACACGGCAGCGGCCGCAGATTGTTCGGCCGCACGGCGGGAAGCCCCGCTGCCGCGCGCAGCCAGCGCGAGTTCGCCAATGCGGCATTCGACTTCAAAAGATTGCCGGTGCGCCGCGCCGGTGGTCTCTACCACCCGATACTCTGGAAGCTTCATGCGCCGGCCCTGCAGCCATTCTTGCAAGGCCGTTTTGGCGTCTCGGGAAGCTGCCTGCATCTGGGGGCTGATCTCCACACCCTCAAACAAACGCCATACCAACTCGGTGGCGGCCTGAAAGCCGGCATCCAGATACACCGCGCCAATAACGGCTTCGAGCGCATCGGCGAGCATGGAAGGCCGCGTCTTGCCGCCCGAGCGTGCCTCGCCTTCGCCCACGCGCAGCACCTGCGGCAAACCGAGCTTCACAGCCAAGCCGTGCAAGGTATCCTGCTTGACCATGTTGGCCCGAACGCGCGAGAGATCGCCCTCGGGCTGGCTGGCCAAGCGCTCATACAGCAGGCTGGAGACCGCCAGGTTGAGCACCGAATCGCCCAAAAATTCCAGTCGCTCGTTGTGGTCGCTGCTGGCGCTGCGGTGGGTGAGCGCGCGCGTCAGCAGAGCCGGGTTGGAAAATGCATGCTGCAAGCGCTGTTGCAGCGAAACCAGTGCCGGAAGCACCTATTCGGACTGCAGATCGAAGCGGTATACCAGGTAAGCTGGCCCAGCCAGAGCAATCTCACGCGAGTATTTGGCGCGAACCACCACCTTGTCGCCACGCTTGCCAACTTCCAGATCCTTGCCACCGATGGTAAAGATGTCATCAATTGCGGCGGCCCGATCAAAGCTGCCTCGAATTTCCGGCACAGTGGTGCCTTCCTTCGCGGCCTTGTTGATGGCCTTTTGAATGGCGTGCGATTCAAGGAAGACCGGCACCGACTGGCCGCCGATGGCAAAGGCCGCCACGGCCAGCAAGCCGATGAAGATGACGCCGATAAAGGACAGGCCGCGCTGGCGCGAGCGGCTGGCTGTGCGATGCAGTTTCATGGTATTCAATCTCCCGTTCTTGTTTGCAATTCTTGCCGGAGCGCTTACTGGAACCCGCCAATGCGCTTCCAGTTGCCAAAATTCATCCATACGAAAAATGCCTTGCCCACGATATTGGCCTCGGGCACAAAGCCCCAGTAGCGTGAATCGAGCGAATTGTCGCGGTTGTCGCCCATCATGAAGTAGTGGCCGTCCGGCACCTTGCAGACGACGCCTTCGACACTGTAGCGGCAGTTGTCGCGGTAGGCAAAATTACTCGCCCCTTGCACGAACGCCGGAACGCTGTCGTTGTTCAGCAAGCGGTGCGGGTGACCGCCCAGCTCCTCCTGGAACTGCTTGAAGTAGCGCATGGCGTCTTCTTCAAAATAGTCTGGAAGCGCGTCGGTAGGAACCGGCTCGCCATTGATGGTAAGGCGCTTGTTGATGTAGGCCACCTCATCACCCGGTACGCCGACCACGCGCTTGATGTAATCCAGCGTGGGCTGCGGTGGGTAGCGAAACACCATCACGTCGCCGCGCTGCGGTGCATTGCCTTCGGTGATCTTGGTGTTGATGACGGGCAAGCGCAAGCCATAGGTGAATTTGTTGACCAGAATAAGGTCGCCCACCAGCAGCGTGGGAATCATGGAGCCCGAAGGGATCTTGAAAGGCTCGAACAAGAACGAGCGCAGCAGAAAGACTGCAGCAATGACTGGGAAAAGTCCCGCCGTCCAATCGAGCCACCAGGGCTGCGCAAGCACACGCTGCTGCGCCTCGCCTGTGTCGATATCGATGCGCGCAATGCCCTGGCGATCCAGCTCCGCACGCCGTGCCTGAGCCGCCTGCTCGATGGCGAGCGCTGCCTGGCGACGGCGCGGCAAGAAATAGAAACGTTCGGCGAGCCAATAGCAGCCCGTCACGACGCTGGCCAAAAACAACAGCAAGGCGAAGTTGCCCTCAATGGCGCCGAAGTACCAGGCACCTATATACCCGGCAAAAGCAGCCAGCAACAACGACGTAAAAATCTGAACCAGCTGCATCAATCTTCCACCTGCAATATGGCAAGAAAAGCTTCTTGCGGCACTTCCACCGAACCGATTTGCTTCATGCGCTTCTTGCCCGCCTTCTGTTTTTCCAGAAGTTTGCGCTTGCGCGAAATGTCGCCGCCGTAGCACTTGGCCAGCACGTTCTTGCGCAGCGCCTTGATGCTCTCGCGCGCAATGATGTTGCCGCCAATCGCGGCCTGGATGGCCACGTCGAACATCTGGCGGCTGATGATTTCTCGCATTTTGGAGACCACGGCGCGGCCACGGTACTGGCTTTGGCTGCGGTGCACGATGATGGAGAGCGCGTCGACCTTTTCGCCGTTGAGCAGGATGTCCACCTTCACCACGTCGGAGGCGCGGTATTCCTTGAACTCGTAGTCCATCGATGCATAGCCCCGGCTCACCGACTTGAGTTTGTCAAAAAAATCCAGCACGATCTCACCCAACGGCATCTCGTAGGTCAGCATGACCTGGCGACCGTGGTACGCCATGTTCATCTGCACACCGCGCTTCTGGTTGGCCAGCGTCATTACCGGCCCCACATAGTCTTGCGGCATGTACAAATGCACGGTGACGATGGGCTCACGGATTTCCTGCAGCTTGCCCTGGTCGGGCATCTTGGCCGGGTTCTCGACCAGCACCACTTCGCCTCCCGGCATGACGACTTCGTACACCACGCTGGGTGCCGTCGTAATCAGATCCTGGTCGAACTCGCGCTCCAGGCGCTCCTGCACGATCTCCATGTGCAACAGGCCCAGAAAGCCGCAGCGAAAGCCAAAGCCCAGTGCCTGGCTCACCTCAGGCTCGTAATGCAGCGAAGCGTCGTTGAGCTTGAGTTTTTCCAGCGCATCGCGCAGCTGGTCGTATTCGCTCGCTTCGGTCGGATACAGGCCAGCAAACACCTGCGGCTGGATTTCCTTGAAACCAGGCAATGCTTCGGCGGCAGGGCCCGCGTTGTTCGGAAGCTTCTTCTCCAGGGTGATGGTGTCACCCACCTTGGCGGCCTGCAGTTCCTTGATGCCGGCAATGATGAAACCCACCTGCCCCGCCTCCAGCCGGTCGCGCGGCTCGTTGGCGGGAGTGAAGACACCCAGGTTGTCGGCGTTGTACACCGTTCCCGTGGCCATCATCTTGAAGCGTTCGCCCCTGAGGAGGCGCCCATCGACCACCCGCACCAGCATGACCACGCCGACGTAGCTGTCGAACCAGCTGTCGATGATCATGGCGCGCAGGGGGCCGTCCGGGTTGCCGCGCGGCGCCGGCACCTTGGCGACGATGGCCTCCAGAATTTCATCAATGCCCATGCCAGTCTTGGCCGAGCAGGGAATCGCGTGCTCAGCGTCGATGCCGATCACGTCCTCAATCTCGGCCTTGGCGTTTTCGGGGTCGGACTGCGGCAGGTCCATCTTGTTGAGCACAGGCAGCACTTCCACACCCAGATCCAGCGCGGTGTAGCAATTGGCCACTGTCTGCGCCTCCACGCCCTGCGAGGCATCAACCACCAGCAGCGCACCTTCACAGGCCGAGAGCGAACGGCTCACCTCGTAAGAGAAGTCGACGTGGCCGGGCGTATCGATCAGATTCAGGTTGTAGACCTGTCCATCCTGCGCCTTGTATTGCAGCGCTGCCGTTTGCGCCTTGATGGTGATACCGCGCTCCTTTTCGATGTCCATCGAATCGAGCACCTGCGCCTCCATCTTCCGGTCGGAAAGGCCACCACAGCGCTGAATCAGCCGGTCGGCAAGCGTGGATTTGCCGTGATCAATATGGGCAATGATCGAAAAATTTCGGATGTGGTTCATCGACAGGAGAGTTCGGGTGGCGCGGGCGCAGCGCGGCAGACATGAAAAAGGGCGCGTCGCTCAGAGGACGCGCCCTGTCACATAAGCAATGCTTGGGCGCGTATTGTAGGCAAAAGCCCGTATGGGATGTCCTGCATCACTCTACGCGAGTGGGTGTAGTGCGGCTCGGGATGGGATGCCTGGCGCGTTTTACAGGCGATAACCGGTGCCATTGCCTGTAAAACGCAAAGGCGCAGACCGCCCGAGTCCGCGCCATCACACGCTGTGAGGAGGTATGCAGGGCGTCCCAAACGCCCTGCCGGCTCAACGCGAGGGACGAATCAGCGCGTATTGCGCCCAGTCGCCGCGACGGTACAGGACGTTGATGGGCTTGCTCTTGTCGGCCTTGGCGAGCGCGGCTTCGAATTGCTTGAGACCGCTGACCTCGGTGTTGTCTACCGACAAAATCACGTCGCCTTGGCGCAGGCCTGCGCGCGCTGCAGCATCGCTGGCAGCTTCGACGCGCACGCCGCCCTTTACCTTGAGTTCGCGTCGCTGCGCATCGGTCAGTTCGGACACGGAAAGTCCCAGTTTCTGAGCAGCGGGAGACGACTTCGGCGTCGCATCCGCAGCGCTGGCCTTGGCTTCGGTCTTGTCGGCTTCAATTTCCCCCACGGTCACCGTCAGATCACGCGTCTGGCCACGCCGGAATACTGTGACGGTGCTGCGCGTCCCGGGCTTGGTATTTCCCACCATGCGGGGTAGATCGGAAATCTTGTCCACCGGCTTGCCATCAAACTTGGTGATGATGTCACCAGCCTCGACACCTGCTTTATCGGCAGGCGCGTCTTTTTCGACGCCGGTCACCAGCGCGCCCTGCTGCTTGCCCAAGCCAAGCGATTCGGCCACGTCCTTGGTGACGCTGCCAATCTGCACGCCGATTCGGCCACGCGTAACACGGCCCGTGGCGCGCAACTGGTCGCTGACACGAATCGCTTCGTCGATCGGAATCGAGAAGGAAATACCCATGAAGCCACCCGAGCGCGAATAAATCTGGCTGTTGATGCCGACCACTTCGCCGCGCATATTGATGAGCGGGCCTCCCGAGTTGCCGGGATTGATGGCCACGTCGGTCTGAATAAAGGGCAGATAGTCGCCCGTATCCCGCTGCTTGGCGCTGACGATGCCAGCAGTCACCGTGTTCTCAAGGCCAAATGGCGAACCAATGGCCATCACCCATTCGCCCACGCGCAGGCGACTGACGTCACCGATCTTCACGGCCGGCAGGCCCGTCGCGTCAATCTTGACCACGGCCACGTCGCTGCGCTTGTCATAGCCAATGATCTTGGCTTTGAACTCGCGCTGATCGGTGAGCGTCACCATGACTTCGTCAGCGCCTTCGACGACGTGGGCGTTCGTCATCACATAGCCATCAGAACTCAGGATGAAGCCCGAACCCAGCCCGCGCGGCTGCTCCTCCTCCGGCTGCTGGCGCGGGTTGGGCCGTTGGCCCTTGGGCATATTGGGAATCGGCAGGCCGAAGCGCTTGAAGAACTCCAGCATGTCTTCGTCCATGCCACCCGACATGTTGCGCGCCGAGACTTTTTCAAGCGTGCGAATATTGACCACAGAGGGACCCACCTGCTCCACCAGATCGGTGAAGTCCGGCAAGCCTCGCACGCTGGCCACTGGTGCCTGCGCCTGGGCCTGAAGGGGCGCGAGGCTGGCAGCGCCTGCCCCGACCGCGCCTGCGACAGCCAGCACGCCCGCTGCTGTCCACGTGTTGAATTTCATCCACTGAGTTTTCATGATGTCTGGCCTTTCAAATGGGGGCTGCGCCATGCGCATGGACTTTCAGAAACGCGCCGGAACAAATGGTTCCCCAAGCACGTTGGGACGACTACTTGCGTACCCTGACCAACCGTTCGGCAAACAGCGCCAGCGTGGCCGGAGGCACTTCGCCCACTGCCGTCAACCAGGTATGCGCATCGAGCGGACGCGCCAACGCCTGCGTGGCACCAGCAGACCAGCGAGCCAGCGCGTTGACGGGCTGCGCATCGCCTCTGGTCTCAAAGAAAAGGGACACGCTGGCCAGACCGTCTGCGTACGTGCACTGCATGGCATTGCCGCGTGTCTGAGGCACCCTGCAACCCTGGAGCGAAAAGCCGGGGACGGCTTCGCGCAGCGCCCAGGCACTTTCCTCTTGCGACAGGTCGCGCTGAGGCACCTGCGCAAGCGCGCGATAGCCTTGGATATCGTCCATCGCCTGCGACAGTGCGGGAAGTGAAACCGGCGCGTCAAGTTCCAATTGCAAAAAGCTGGCTTGCTCGCGGACGTGGCCGTCGGCCTGCACGGTCTGCAGGCGCAGCACCAGGCCCGAGCCTTGCTCACTCCATATGCGGTAGCCGAATCGCAGCGCGTCGCGCGGCCGCAGCCAGACGACGTCCGCATCGTGACCCGCCACGCGCTGTCGCCCCAGGCGCTCGGCCCGGTACAGGGTATCGAGCTGGTCTGCAAGGGCCGGGACCGCGCCCGAAAAAGGCGCAGCGCTTCGCAGCGGCTCAGTCACCACCGTGCGCGAGGCATGGAAAAACGTTCGCATTTCGCCATTGCGGCGAAAAATGGTCCGCGCCGGACCGTCGAGCGCCTCGATGCGCTCCATGTGCTGATCGCCTTTGCAGGCATGCCAGATGCGCGAGCCGGTGGTGGCTCCCGCGTCGGTCGTCACGACAAAGGTACCTACGTAGCTCCGCTCCAGCGCCGCGCGCTGCACCCGCGCAATCCAGCCGGCCACATCCGTGGGGAGCTGCGCCTGCGCAGAACTGCTCGACGCAGCATCTACCGCGCCAGCTGCCCATGCCGGCGCCTCCACGCACAGCGCAGCCAGCGCCACAAAAGCGCCTGCACACGCCCTCGCAAGCGGTGCTGCGGCAAGGCCGGGTTCAGCGCTCCGGAGCCTCAAACGTCGCATTGCGCAAGAAACCCGCAGGCATTTGAAGAGCGGAGGCACCGCCGAATTGTTTGTGCGCAGCCAGCAACTCGTCGAGCCGAGGGTCGCGAATCATCACCGGAGCCCCCGCCTGTGCCAGCTCGGTTGGCGCGGAGGCGGCGGGCGGTGCCGCTGCTGCCAATTGCGCTGCTTGCGGCTGCTCGCCACGCAGCACCGAAAGGGAGTTCCACCCAATGGCTGCCACCGCTGCCATCGAAGCAAAACCGGCCACCAGCTTCCAACGCCAGATCGAATCATTGGCCGCAGAGCTTCCCGGCACCCGGACGACAGGTTCGGCGCTGATCGGAATGTCAGAAGACGCTGTTGTGCTCTGCGCGGGGGACTGCGCCAGCTCGGTGCGCAGGCGCAACAAAAGACGCTCGCTGTCACTGGCGCGCGCCAGTTCGGGCGAACGCAGCACGTCGCCAATCAGGTGGTAGGTGTGCCAGGACGCGCGCGAGGCGTCCTGCGTGCACAGGGCCAATGCCTGAGCAAGCTCTTCACCTTCGAGTTCCCCGTCGGCCAGCGCCGACAGCAGTTCTTGTGCCTTCAGTTCCGTTTCCATGGTGTCCACCTGCAGTATCAAGGAGCCGCCTACCTACCAACGCTTGCCCGACTGGTTTTCCAGCATTGGACGCACACGTGCGGAAATCGCTTCCCGCGCCCGAAAGATGCGCGAACGCACGGTGCCGATCGGGCAATCCATGGCCTGGGCAATTTCCTCATAGCTCAGGCCTTCGATCTCGCGCAGCGTCACCGCCTCGCGCAAATCGGCCGGAAGTGCCTCCATCGCAGCATTGACAGCGACGGCAATTTCCTGGGCCGCCAACACCGTCTCGGGCGTTTCGTCGGTGGTTAGTTCGTGGTGGGGCCGGGAAGTTTCATCGTCTTCATCGCCGCCCGGTGCACCAGCGTGGTAGACCACCGGATTGCGCTTGAGGTCCAGCAAGGTCTTCTTGGCGGTATTGACCGCAATCCGGTAAAGCCAGGTATAGAACTGCGCTTCCCCGCGAAACTGATGCAGCGCCCGGTAGGCGCGGATAAAGGTCTCCTGCGCGATGTCGGGAATCAGGTCGGTGTCGCGCACCATGCGGCCAATCAGCCGTTCGATGCGCCGCTGGTATTTGATGACCAACAACTCGAACGCGCGCTGGTCACCCGCCACCGTCCGCTGCACCAGCAGGAAGTCGGGATCGGGCGCGCGGGGTTCGGGCGGAACTGCGGAAGAGGGATCGGTCATGAATCAAGCGGGCGGCGGCACAGGGGAGCCGGCTGAAGGCACTGTCACAAGCGGCGATCGGGAAGCGTGGCGTCGGCCTGCGTCGCAGACTCTGACCGCGCAGCTGTGGGGCGCGAATATACCGCACGGCGCAGATCAAGCCAGCGCGCGGCATCCTCAGATCGCTCGACAAACAGCCAGACTGCGGGGCACGCCTCGGGAAACGCCAAGGCCATGTACCGCTGCAGATCAAACTGAATGTACACGACCCTCCCCAAAGACTGCGGCGCCACCGCGCTGCCAGCGCCCCGCAACTCCCAGCCCTGCCCGTCCCAGACGAGCGCTCCCACGGGAAGTCGAGCCCAGAAGCGCGCGGCCAGCACAGCCGCAACCATCCACAGAAACAGCGCCGGGAGAACGGCGCGTCGCTCCGCTCCTGCACCGATGTTCAGCCACACCAACAGGACGAGCAGGGCGGCAACCTGCAGCAAGGCCAAGGCGCCTGCCAAGACCGGACTGCGCCGCAGCGGGAACTGCACCGCAGGCGCAGGGTAGCGCTCGGTGGCAGCGCTCATTCACATTCTGCAAGCGGCTTGGGCGATTCAAACGCGCCGGAACACCAAGGTTCCGTTGGTGCCACCAAAGCCAAAGTTGTTTTTCATGGCGAACTCCACCGGCATATCGCGCGCGATGTTGGCACAGTAATCCAGGTCGCAGTCGGGATCCTGGTTGTCCAGATTGATCGTCGGCGGCACCTTCTGATGGTGCAGCGCGAGGATGGTGAAGATGCTCTCGATGCCCCCCGCGCCACCCAGCAAGTGGCCGGTCATAGATTTCGTCGAACTGACCACCAGCTTTTGCGCAGCGTCGCCGAACGCCGCCTTGATGGCATGCGTTTCGTTCAAATCTCCCAGTGGCGTCGATGTGCCGTGGGCGTTGAGGTAGTCAATCTGATCGGCATTGACCCCGGCATTGCGCAGCGCATTGAGCATGGCGCGGCGCGGCCCATCCATGTTGGGCGCCGTCATGTGCCCGGCGTCGGCGCTCATTCCAAAGCCCGCCAGTTCGGCATAAATGCGCGCGCCCCGGGCCTTGGCGTGCTCGTATTCTTCAAGCACCACGACGCCTGCGCCTTCGCCCAGAACAAAGCCATCGCGGTCCCTGTCCCAGGGACGGGAGGCCGCCTGCGGATCGTCGTTGCGTGTCGACAGCGCACGCATGGCGGCAAAACCGCCAATGCCCAGTGGCGATACCGTCGCTTCGGTGCCGCCAGCGACGACCACGTCTGCGTCGCCGTATTCAATCATTCGACCAGCCTCGCCGATGCAGTGCAGGCCCGTCGTGCAGGCTGTGACCACTGCCAGGTTCGGCCCCTTGAAGCCAAAGCGCATGGACACATGCCCAGCGACCATATTGATGATGGACGCTGGCACGAAAAAAGGCGTAATGCGGCGTGGTCCGCGGGCCACGAGTTCAGCGTGGGTGTTCTCGATCAGCGGCAGACCGCCAATCCCCGAGCCGATGACGCACGCAATGCGTGTGGCCAGGTCTTCAGCCAGATCGTCACCGGTGGGCAGACCAGCGTCCTGCACCGCCTGCACGGCCGCAGCGATGCCGAAATGGATGAACGCATCCATCCCGCGCGCATCTTTGGCGCTGAGGTAGGCGTCCAGATCAAACCCGCGCACTTCCCCGGCAATCTGGCAGGCGAAGTTCGACGCATCAAACTTCGTGATGCGGCCGATACCGGAGCGCCCGGCCAAGAGATTGGCCCAGGCGTCCTGCACCGTGTTTCCAACGGGACAAACGCAACCCAGGCCGGTCACGACAACGCGACGACGGCTCATTCGTAAACCTTGTGCTTAACTCGCTCAACGCGGCGCAGCGCGCCGATCAAGCCTTCGGGTGGGACGTGGCGTAGTCGATGGCGTTTTGCACCGTGGTGATCTTCTCGGCGTCTTCATCGGGAATCTCGATGCCGAATTCGTCTTCCAGTGCCATCACCAGTTCGACCGTGTCGAGCGAGTCGGCACCGAGGTCGGCCACGAAGGCCTTTTCGCTGGTGACCTGGGACTCTTCCACGCCGAGCTGCTCGGCAATGATCTTTTTGACGCGTGCTTCAATATCGCTCATGGTTTCACTCTGGGTGTTGGTAGATTGATCGGGGATTCTAGCTGCTTAGATCGTGCCGTTTGATACAAGAATATCTGCATTCATCCGACGCGAAATTCGTTCATTTACATGTACATGCCGCCATTGACGTGCAATTCCTGGCCCGTCACATAGCCGGCCTGCGGCGAGGCGAGGTAAGCGACGGCGTGTGCGATGTCGGCAGGGCGACCCAGGAAGCCTAGCGGGATCTGATTGAGCAAGGCTTTTTGCTGCGCTTCGGGCAGACCGGCCGTCATGTCGGTATCGATGAAACCGGGCGCCACGCAGTTGACGGTGATGCCCCGGCTGCCAAGTTCGCGCGCCAGCGAGCGGGTCATCCCCGCAACGCCCGCCTTGGCGGCCGCGTAGTTCGCCTGCCCCGGATTGCCTGATGCACCCACCACACTGGTGATGCTGATGATGCGGCCAAAACGCTGTTTCATCATCGGGCGGATGGCAGCGCGACTCACGCGAAACACGGCCCCCAGGTTCGTTCCGAGCACGGCGTCCCAGTCGTCGTCCTTCATCCGCATGGCAAGCTGATCGCGGGTGATGCCGGCGTTGTTGACCAGCACTTGCAGGCCGCCCTGCTCTTTCACGATGGTCTCGATCAGCGCGTCGACCGAGGGCGCATTGTTCACGTCGAGCACCGCACCGCTGCAGCCGGCATGGGCCGACAGCGCAGCACCGATGCGCTGCGCGCCCTCTGCCGTGGTGGCCGTGCCCACCACGCGGTAGCCGCGCTGCGCCAGTTCGAGCGCAATGGCGGCGCCGATGCCGCGCGAGGCGCCGGTCACCAGCGCCACAGGGGCTTGTTTTTCCTCAATATCACTCATGCCAATAGCTCCTGGACTTGGGTGAGGGAGGCGGGATCGAACAGCGCCGCGCCCACCAGTTCAGAGTCAATGCGGCGCACCAGACCGGCCAGCACCTTGCCCGGGCCGCACTCGACAATGTGCGTCGCCCCCATGGTGCGCAGCTGCTGCACGCATTCGACCCAACGCACCGGACCAAAAGCCTGGCGCACCAGTGCATCGCGGATCGCCTCGGGCTCGCTTTGCACAGCGACGTCCACGTTATTGACTACGGGAATCTGGGGCGGCGCAAGCGCCAGCGTGCCAAGCGCCTCGCGCAGCGCCTCGGCTGCCGGACGCATCAGGCTCGAATGAAAAGGCGCAGAGACCGGCAAGGGCAGCGCACGCTTGGCGCCTGCAGCCTTGAGCGCCTCGCAAGCGCGCTCCACCGCCGCCTTGCTGCCGGCAATCACGGTTTGCGATGGGTCGTTGAAATTGACAGCCTCGACAATTTCCTGTTCATTTTGGCCGCCAACGCCCGTCACTTCTGCGCAAAAAGCTATGACTTTTGTGGCGTCGAGCCCCAGGATGGCTGCCATGGCACCGGTGCCCACGGGCACCGCCTCCTGCATGGCGGCAGCGCGCAAGCGCACCAGCGGCGCGGCCTGGGCCAAGGTCAGTACGCCCGCTGCCACCAGGGCGGAATATTCGCCCAGCGAATGCCCGGCCAAGGCCATGGGCAGCGCGCCGCCCTCGGCGCACCAGACACGCCAGGCGGCCACGCCGGCCACCAGCATGACCGGCTGGGTGTTGGTGGTCAGCGCCAGCGTTTCCTTGGGGCCGTCGTGAATCAAGCGCCCGATGTCCTCGCTGAGCGCTTCAGACGCCTCGGCCAGCGTGGCGACCACGGCAGGATGGTCGCCCCAGGCGTCGAGCATGCCAACAGCCTGCGAACCCTGGCCTGGAAAGACAAACGCAAATGAATTCATGCCACCTCGAAAAATACCAATAAAAACAGGCTCTAGCGCTTATGCAGCAAGCGCTAACAGCTACATTTTAAGGAGTACCGAACCCCAAGTGAAACCGCCGCCCACGCCTTCGAGCAACACGGTTTCTCCGGCCTTGACCTGGCCTGAACGCACGGCGTGGTCCAGCGCGAGCGGAATCGACGCCGCTGAAGTGTTGCCATGCTGGTCGACCGTGACCACGACCTTGTCCATGGACAAATGAAGCTTGCGCGCCGTGCTTTGCATGATGCGGATGTTGGCCTGGTGCGGAATCATCCAGTCGATCTGGTCTGGCTCGATGCCTGCTTTCTCGAGCGCGGCGCGAGCGGATTTCTCGAGCACGCCAACGGCCAGCTTGAACACGGCCTGCCCGTCCATCTTGAGGAAAGGATCGCCGCTGGCGACTCCGCCTGAGACATGGCCCGGCACGCAAAGAATGCCCACATGCTTGCCGTCGGCATGCAAATCGGTGGCCAGAATTCCGGGCGTCTCTGAGGCCTCCAGCACGACGGCGCCAGCGCCATCGCCAAACAGCACGCAGGTGGTGCGATCACGGAAGTCAAGCAGGCGGCTGAAAATCTCGGAGCCCACCACCAGGGCGCAGCGCGCATTGCCGGCGCGAATCATGGCGTCGGCCACGCTCAAGCCGTAGACAAAACCGCTGCACACCGCCTGCACGTCAAATGCCGGACAGCCGTTCGCGCCGAGCTTGTTTTGCAATATGCAAGCTGTCGAGGGGAACACCATGTCCGGCGTTGATGTCGCCACGATGATGAGATCGATCTCACTCGGGTCGCGGCCCGCCGCCTTGAGGGCGTGGCGCGCGGCTTCGAGCGCCATGTCGCTGCACTGGACATCGTCTGCGGCAAAGTGCCGTGCCTGGATGCCGGTGCGCTCCACGATCCATTGGTCGGAGGTTTCGACACCGCCAGCGGCCAGTTGGGCCACCAGATCGGTGTTGGTGACGCGGCGTGGTGGCAGGAAACTGCCAGTGCCGGTGATACGGGAGTAGGAATTCATCGAGCGGTTACTGCGCCGTGGCGGTGCTGCGCTCGGCGGTGTCCGCGCTCAGCAAAGGCGCGGCGCTGTCGATGCGCGTGCGGACACGGTCCAAAAGGTTGTTTCGGGCTGCATCATACGCGCGGGCCAAGGCCAGCTCGAAGGCCAGTTCATCGGCCGAGCCATGGCTTTTGAAGACCAATCCGCGCAGACCCAGAAGCGCCGCGCCGTTGTAGCGTCGGTAATCCATGCGCTTCATCAAGGCCGCGAGCACCGGGTAAGCAATCAAAGCGGCCAGCTTGGTGAACAGATTGCGCTTGAACTCTTGCTTGAGGCCGCCAACGATCATGCTGGCCACGCCTTCGCTGGCCTTGAGCGCCACATTGCCGACGAAGCCATCGCACACCACAATGTCCGCCGTGCCCTTGAAAATGTCGTTGCCCTCGACGTTGCCGTAGAAGTTGATGGTGCCGGCAGCCCCTGCGGCGCGCAGCAGTTCCCCGGCGCGCTTGATCACTTCGCTGCCCTTGATCGCTTCTTCGCCGATATTGAGCAGGCCCACCGTGGGCTGGGCAGCGCCGCCCAGCGCTGCCACCAGCGCCGAACCCATGACTGCAAATTGCAGCAGGTGCTCGGCCGAGCAGTCCACATTTGCTCCCAGATCGAGCACCGTCGTGGCGCCGCCCTTGTCATTGGGGAGCTGGGACGCGATAGCAGGCCGATCAATGCCATCGAGCGTTTTCAGCACATAGCGCGCAATCGCCATCAGAGCGCCGGTGTTGCCGGCCGAAACCGCCGCCTGGGCGGCTCCGCTGTGCACCTGTTCAATGGCAATGCGCATCGACGACTGCTTTTTGCGCCGCAGCGCAACCTCGATCGGGTCGTCCATTCCCACCACTTCGCTGGCCGGAACCACGCTGGCGCGCGCGTGGCTGAAATCCTTCAGCGCCTCGGGCAGGCCCACCAGCAGCAGGCGGGCGTCGGCGTGCGAGTCCAGGAAACGGCGGCAGGCCGCCAGCGTGACGCGGGGGCCATGGTCGCCTCCCATGCAATCGACTGCCAATGTAGTCATGAAACCTTGCGACGCGGTCGCCAATGTGGGTGCAATACTGAACCGCAGAGCGCAAAACAAAGGCCCGCGCTACAGGCTGTGTAGCTGCGGGCCTCGGCCTGCGCTGGTGCGCAAAAAATCAGGCTTCGGATTTGTTCTTCAGCACCTGACGGCCACGATAGAAACCGTTGGGGCTGATGTGGTGGCGCAGATGCACTTCACCCGTGGTGGGCTCAAGCGCAATGCCGGGCACGTTCAGCGCGTTGTGCGAGCGGTGCATACCGCGCTTGGAAGGGGATTTTTTGTTTTGCTGAACAGCCATGATCGGCTCCTGGTCTTGGGAGGGGTTGGTAAAAACGCGATCAGCCCATTGAAGACACGAGGGGATTCGCGCGAAGCCCTCGATTATAACGCAGGCCGGTCAGGGTCTGTTCAGCCTACTTCTTGTCTTTGTCGATACGTATGCCGGCGAGCGCTGCAAACGGATTCGGGCGTTCGGCGCTGGCGGCCTCGAAATCCTCATCAGAGGAACTCATGGGCACCTCGATCGGGCAGACATCGTGGCGCGGCACCACGGGCAGCGCCATCAGCAGCTCGTCCTCAATCAGTTCGTGCAGCGAAAACTCCCGGCTCAGCGCCAACAAATCTTCCTCGGAATCGTCGTCCAGCGCCTCCGCCGTGGTCTCGTCGGCCACGAAGCGAAACCACCGGTCCACATCAAGCGGCACGTCTACACCACTCAGACAGCGCTGGCAGCGCATGGGAAAGGTGGCCTGCACCTGCAGGTGCAGCCAAAACTGTGGCGCACCGACACCGCCCACAGCCGGGCGCATTTCGCCGCGCGCCTCCCAGTCGACGCGCAAAGCAGGGTGCAGCCCCTTGGCCTCTTGCGCGAGGCGCTCGTACTTGAGCAAAGAATCGTGTCCGGCCAAATGCGCGGATGCCTGCACGAAGGCCTTCACGTCGAGTCGGTCAGGGGAATATTCCTTGGTCATGGGCGCAGTGTAAGAGAATCGTGCGATGCCTGACTACCCTGTGAAAAATCGCTCGCTGGTGCTCGGTTCAAGCTCGCGCTACCGGCGCGAACTGCTCGAACGCCTGCGCCTGCCCTTTGCCGTCGCCACACCCGAAACCGACGAATCACCGCTGCCGGGCGAGGCCCCGCGCTCCCTGGCACTGCGCCTGGCGCTGGCCAAGGCACGCGCCGTGGCAGCCCTGCACCCACAGGCCATCGTGATTGGCTCCGACCAGGTGGCCGACCTGGCCGGCGAACCCTTGGGCAAACCCGGCAACCACAAACGCGCCACAGCACAACTGCGTCGCATGAGCGGGCAAAGCGTGATCTTCCAGACGGCTGTGGCCGTGGTCTGCGCCGACAGCGGGTTCGAAGCGGTGGACATCGCCCCGGTCGAAGTGCGCTTTCGCCCGCTGGACGACGCCAGCATCGAGCGCTACCTGCGCGCCGAACAGCCCTACGACTGCGCCGGAAGCGCCAAAAGCGAGGGCCTGGGCATTGCCTTGCTCGACGCCATCGTCAGCGACGACCCCACCGCGTTGATCGGACTGCCGCTCATCCGCACCTGCCGCATGCTGCGCGCCGCCGGCTTGGTGCTGCCATGAGTGGCGGCACGGTGGACACCGCCCGCGGCAGGCTGCTGCTGGTCCCAGCGCCGCTTGATTTCGGCTGCGAGACACAAACCCCGCTGCAAGAAACGCTCCCGGCCGGCACGCTGCTCGCGGCGGCGCGCACCACGCACTGGATCTGCGAGAACGCCAAAAGCGCCCGTGCCTATCTGAAACGCATTGACGCCGTGCACCCGCTGGCGCTCCCGCTGCAGGAGCAGCAGATCACCGAGCTGCCGCGCGCCGTGCACAAAAAAGGCGACCACGGCGGCCCTGGCCACGCCAGCGCCGACACGCGCGCCCTGCTGGCGCCCGCACTGGCAGGGCACGACGTGGGCCTGCTCAGCGAAGCCGGCATGCCAGCGGTCGCCGACCCCGGCAGCTCGGTGGTGCGGGCTGCGCACGATCTGGGCCTCGCCGTGGTGCCGCTGGCCGGGCCGGTGTCGCTGTTGCTGGCGCTGGCTGCAAGCGGGCTCAATGGCCAAAACTTTGCCTTTGTCGGCTATTTGCCGCAGGACGCCACCGCGCGCACCCAGCGCATTGCCACGCTCGAGGCGCTCGCCCTGCGCACCGGGCAAACGCAGCTCTTCATTGAAACGCCGTACCGCAATGCCACCCTCTTGCAGGCGCTGGTGCAAACGCTCAAGTCGAACACCCGGCTGGCGGTGGCCAGTGGACTGACGCTGGAGAGCGCCAGCATTCGCAGCCTGCCCGCCAGCCGGTGGCGCGGAGCCATGCCGCCGGGACGCAACACGCCGGCGGTCTTTGCGATCGGGCCCTAGTGCTGGTGCGCGAGATGACCGACAACGGTAACCAGCACCATGCCTGCAAGCAGCCACAGTACCTGGTGCAAGGTTTGGCGCGCCGACAAGCGTTTTTGCAGTTGCGGAATCAAATCGGCCAGCGCCACGTAGACAAAGCTGCTGGATGCGATGACCAGGAAATACGGCAGCGCGAAATCGAGGCGTTCAAGCAGGACATAGCCCAGCAAGCCACCCAAGGCCGTGACAGCGCCCGCCAGCGACACTTTGACAAGCGCCGCGCTTCGGCTGGTGCTGCTTTGGCGCAGCACCACCAGGTCGCCCATATGGTGCGGCACCTCGTGCGCCAGAACAGAGAGCGCAGCCACCAGCCCAAGCCGCATGTCGGCGACGAAAGCCGAGGCAATCAGCACACCGTCGCCAAAGCAGTGCACGCTGTCGCCAGTGAGCACGGCCCAGCCCCCGACGCGCGGGGTCGCTGGCGCGTGGCCATGTCCATCCCCATGCCCGTCTTCATGCCCCTCTTCATGCCCCTCTTCATGCGCATGCGCGTGGCCGTTCCCGTGGCCGCCGTCCGCATGCTCGTGCCCGTGGTGCCAGAGTTCGGCCTTGTCGAGCAAGAAGAAAAACACCAGGCCCACCAGCAGCGTGGCAAACAGCGCTTGCGGGCTCACGCCGCTTTCAAAAGCTTCGGGAAGCAAAAGCATGAAGGCCGTGGCCAGCAATGCGCCCGCTGCCAAGCTGAGCAGGTGCTGCGGCCCCACCCCATCGCCGCTGCGGCCCAGACCCGCCCGCATCAGCAGGGCGGCCAGCCACACGCTGCCAATGCCCGCCGCCAGTGTGGCGAGCAAGATAACTATCAAAGTCATAGCTGCATCTTATTATTAGACAAGCGCTGGATGCGCTTTTGACTGCGATTTTATGGCATCAGCGCACGCCGTGATCGTGCAGCCAGGCGAGCATGCGTGCCCAACCGTCCTGGGCGGCAGCCTGGCGGTAGCTGGCGCGGTAGTCGGCATGAAAGGCGTGCGGCACATCGGGGTAGGTCACGATGCGGGAGGCCTTGGCCGCCTTTGAGCCGGCCGCCAGCGCCACGCGCATGCGCTCCACGGATTCCTGAGGAATGCCGGTGTCGGCTTCGCCATAGAGGCCCAGCACCGGGGCACGCAAAATGGGCGCGAGTTCCAGCGGGTGTTTGGGTGTGAGCGGCGTGGCCGCCCCTTCGAGCCGGCCATACCAGGCAACGCCGGCTTTCACCGGGCCATGCGCCGCGTACAACCAGGCGATGCGCCCACCCCAGCAAAAACCGGTGATCGCGGCGCGCGCTGGGTCGCCGCCATGGTCCGCAGTCCAGGCCAGCGCACCGTCCAGGTCGGCCATGACCTGCCCGTCGGGCACCTTGGACACCAGTTCGCTCATCAGCTTGGCCATCTCGCCGTAGCTGGCTGGGTTGCCCTGGCGCGCGTACAGCTCGGGGGCAATGGCGAGGTAGCCCGCATGCGCCAGGCGGCGGCAGGTGTCGGCGATGTAGGCGTGCACACCAAAAATTTCGTGCACCACCAGCACCACTGGCAGCCCGCTCTTGCCTGCAGGTGCGGCCCGGTAGGCGGGTACCTGGAAGCCATCGACGGTATAGCTGATTTCCCCTGCAGTGAGCCCGTCCGCCGGCGTCGCAATGGCGGTTTGCGCCATCAGTGGCGCGGCCGCTGCCGCGTAGCCAAGCCCCAGCGCCGTGTGCAGCACCGTGCGGCGGCGCGCGCCGGCCTCGGTGCTGCGGCCCGGCAGCAGGGCGTGGATGTCGGCGTGGATATCTTCGTACACCATGGCGATTTCTCCTGAACAGCGGTTGGAAAATCAGATCATTTCAAGGCCTAGCGCCCGATACATAAGCGCAAGCAGCTATCTACTTGATAGCAAACTAAAACACCCCCAGCACCAACCCCGTGGCGAGCGCCTCGCCCAGTGCCCGGCAGCGCTCCAGATCGTCGGCGCCGATGCGCTTGGGCGCCAAAATGGCCTCTGGCGTCTGGGCGTGCGTACAGACGATCAGCGCTTCGGCCACCGCCTTGAGCCGCCAACCTGTGGCTATGCGGGCCACCTGCCGCGCCGCATTGCTGCCATCGCTGCCCGCGCAGATGAGTGCGGCATAAGGGCGGCCATTGACCCGGTCGAGCACCGCGTAGTAGCTGCGGTCAAAAAAATCCTTCAGCTGCCCGCTCATCGCCGCCAAATTCTCGGGAGTGGCGAAAAGGTAGCCGTCGGCTGCCAGTACGTCCTGCGCTCCTGCCTCAGCGGCGTGCAGCAGCCGCGCCGTGCAGCTGTCGTCCGCCGCCGCACCGGCACGCGCCGCCTCAGCCATTTGCCGGGTGCCGTCCGTCAGGGAGTGGTAGACGATTAGCAGCGTCTTGCGCGCAGACATGCGGTTACAAGGCCATCGACGGCCTTTGCGCCATGGCGGCGCGCCAGCGCAGCAGGTGCGGGTGCTGCTCGCCCGGCTTTTGCTTCACCACACGCGCGAAGTCCACGGCGACCACGGCCGTGATGTCGGCGACGCTGAATCGCTCGGTCGCAACAAAGTCGCGGCCCGCCAGGCGGTCGTTGAGCAACACAAAGAACTGCTCCACCCGCAGCAGCCCACGCTGCGCCAGTTCAGGAATCTGCGGGTAGTTCACCGCCCCCGGCAGCGCGCGGCCCGCCATGGCGGGGGCACTGTTGCGCAGCGCCTCGGCAACCGCCAGCAGGCCTTCGAACTCCATGCGCCAGTTCCAGCTGGCAACCTCGGCCTTTTCTTCGGGGGTGGTGCCCAGCAGCGGCGGCTCGGGGTAGCGCGCCTCCAGGTACGCGGTGATGGCTGCGTTGTCGGTCAACAGCGCGCCGCTTTCGGTGCGCAGGGCCGGCACGGTGCACTGGGGGTTGATCTGCCGGTAGGCCTCACCCAATTGCTCGCCAGTGCGCAGATCCACTGGCACGGTGTCGTGGGCAACGCCCTTCTCGGCCAGGAGAATGCGGGCGCGGCGGGGGCTGGGGGCGGTGGCGCAGTCGTACAACGTGATCATGGCAATGTCCTTGGCGGGGTGGAGGGGCTAGGGCCTGTTAACACTATGCAAGGCAATCGCGTTGTCTCGCAAAGGGGCTGTATGCAAGGCGCACGTGCGCAGCAAGGCTGGTGCCTTGCAAGCGCGGGCAAAGCCGCAGACGGCCCCTTTGCGAGACAACCCGAAGGGAAGGCCATCAGAGCCCGCCCCTGGGCGTTGCGCTCCTTGAGCGTGCGGACGCACGCACGGCGTCGCGCGCCTTGATGGGCAGGTTCTGATGACCTTCGCGACCCCTTGCATAGTGTTATCAGGCCCTAATTCGCTGGATTGAGCTTGTCCTGCGTTTGGGTGTCGAAGTCGCTCGCGTCATGGCGCTCATGCAACTGGCTGGCGGGTTCGCCCCAGGTGCGGTTCACCTTGCGGCCGCGCTGCACCGCCGGGCGCTGCGCAATCTGCTCGGCCCAGCGGAGCACATGCGTGTATTCGTGCACCTGCAAAAATTCGCCTGCCTCGTACAACTGACCTTTGGCCAGTGCGCCGTACCACGGCCAGATCGCCATGTCGGCAATCGTGTAGTCGCTGCCGGCGATGAATTCGTGCTCTGCCAGGCGCTTGTTCAGCACGTCCATCTGGCGCTTGACCTCCATGGCAAAGCGATCAATGGGGTATTCGAACTTCTCCGGCGCATAGGCATAAAAATGCCCGAAACCGCCGCCCAAAAACGGCCCGCTGCCCATTTGCCAGAACAGCCATGAAAGGCACTCGGCGCGCGCGGCGCCGCTGGCAGGGACAAAGGCGCCGAACTTCTCCGCCAGGTACAACAGGATGGCGCCGGACTCGAACACCCGCACGGGCTTGCCCGCATCGCTGCGGTCCAGCAGCGCTGGAATCTTGGAATTGGGGTTCACCGACACAAAGCCGCTGCCAAACTGCGCGCCTTCCTGGATATTGATCAGCCAGGCGTCGTACTCGGCCCCACTGTGGCCCGTCGCCAGCAATTCCTCCAGCATCACCGTGACTTTGACGCCATTGGGTGTCGCCAGCGAATAAAGCTGCAGCGGATGCCTGCCCACCGGCAGCTCCTTGTCGTGTGTGGCGCCGGAGATGGGCCGGTTGATGCTGGCAAATTTGCCGCCGTTTTCCTTGTTCCACTGCCAGACGGCGGGCGGGGTGTAGGGGGTGGAATCACTCATGCAACAAGCTCCTCGAACAAATCAGACAGGCGCGACCCGCAGGTGCGCAACAAAAATCAGTGTAGCGACGCTGCTCGTTTCGTGTATCTCGGGGCCAAAAACCGCCTGGGCAGCCCGCTTGAAGGGATGCGACCGGCGCTGATGCCGGGCAAAGCGCCCTTAGCGCGTGCGTCTTTGACTTTTGGGGAGCAAGGCAGCAACGATGCCCAGCAACGGCAGGTAGGCGATGGCCTGGTACACAAACTCAATGCTGGTGCGGTCAGCCAACAGCCCCAACGCCGCCGCGCCAAGGCCTCCCATGCCAAAGGCAAAGCCGAAGAACAGGCCGGACACCGCGCCAATCTTCCCCGGCATCAGTTCCTGCGCATAAACCAGGATCGCCGAGAAGGCAGAAGACAGCACCAGCCCAATCACGATGGTGAGCGCGGTTGTCCAGAACAAATCGGCATGCGGCAGCAGCAAGGCAAAGGGCGCAACGCCCAGGATCGACGCCCAGATCACCGGCTTGCGTCCAATGCGGTCGCCAATGGGCCCGCCGGCAAGCGTGCCGATGGCCGAGGCAAGCAGGAAGACAAAGAGATGCACCTGCGCGCTCTGCACCGACACCCCGAACTTCTCGATCAGGTAGAAGGTATAGAAGCTGCTGATGCCGGCAATGTAGAAATACTTGGAAAAAATCAGCACCAGCAGCACGCCAATCGCAAACAGCACCACACCGCGCGGGTGCGGCGAGCTTGGCACTGCGCGCAGACTCACTGGCCCGGCCGCAAGGTTGTGCGCGGCATACCAACGGCTCACCTGCAGCAGCATCACGATGGCCATCAAGGCGACCAGGCCAAACCAGGCCACGCTGCGCTGGCCAAACGGCACGATCACGGCGGCGGCAAGCAAAGGCCCCACCGCACTGCCCGTATTGCCGCCCACCTGAAACACCGACTGCGCCAGCCCGTGCTGCCCGCCCGACGCCAACCGCGCGATGCGCGAGGACTCCGGGTGGAAGATGGCCGACCCCAGCCCAACAAACGCCGCAGCCAGCAGCAACACCGCGTAAGTCGGCGCATAGGCCAGAAGAATCAGACCGCACAAGGTGGAGACCATGCCAAAGGGCAGCGAATACGGCTGCGGCCGGCGGTCGGTGTACAGGCCAATCAGCGGCTGCAGGAGCGACGCCGTCAACTGGTAGGTCAGCGTGATGAAGCCGATTTGCACAAAGCTCAGGTGAAAGTCGCCCTTGAGGATCGGGTACATCGCCAGAATCAGCGACTGCATCATGTCGTTGACCATGTGCGAGGCGCTGATGGCGCCCAGAACGCGGTACTCGGCCTTGGGGGCTTGAGGCGGGCTGAGCGTGGCGGCAAGGCTGGACATTGGGAGGGGTTCCTGAAGGAGGCGCGCCAACCGCGGAGATGGGAGCTATGCGGCGGCTGGAGCACCGGAATTCTAGATTTCGAACGGAAATCTGTCTTGCAACTCGGTTAGCCACCTGCCAAGAGGTGGTGCCAATCGGGCTGGACAGCGCGCTCGATCTGCCCCCCGACACCCGGCACCCGGCACCCTCGAAGGGGCAAAATCATTCCATCGATTGCGTTCTTGGAGCCATGGCATGGAAGCAAATCAACATCAGCGCGAAACGTTTCGCCGCTTGCATGAAGCGCATTGTTTCGTCATGCCCAACCCCTGGGATGTGGGAAGTGCGCGGGCTCTGGAGCAGATGGGATTCAAGGCCTTGGCCACCACCAGCGCAGGCTTCGCGTGGTCGCGCGGTCGAGCAGACAACCAGATCACCCTCGATCAGACGCTTGAGCACCTGCGCGAAATCGCTGCCGCCGTTGCGCTGCCCGTGAACGCGGATTTCGAGGGCGGCTTCGCCATCGAGCCGACCCAGGTTGCCGCCAACGTGACACTCGCCGTGGCCACCGGCATTGCCGGGCTCTCCATCGAAGACGCCACGGGCGACCCTGACCATCCCCTGTACAACTTCGAACTCGCGGTCGCCCGCATCCAGGCTGCGCGGCAGGCGATTGACGAGACGGGCAGTGGCGTCCTGCTCACCGGTCGATCAGAAGGTTTCATCTGCGGGCGCCCGGACATTGCCGAAACCATCCGCCGCCTGCAGGCCTATGCAGAGGCCGGCGCCGACTGCCTGTACGCACCGGGCATTCACAAGCGGGACGATATCGCCGCCGTCGTCGCTGCCGTGGCGCCGAAACCGGTGAACCTGCTGATCAACGCGCCGTATATCACCGTTGCCGAGGCAGCGGACCTGGGCGTGCGCCGGATCAGCGTCGGCGGGGCGCTGGCGCGCACGGCCTGGGCGGGATTCCTGCACGCGGCCAGAGAGATTGCGGATGGGGGGACGTTTGCTTGCTTCGAGGGGTTGCCGAAGGTAGATGCGATGTTTCTTGGGCGGTAGGGGTTTGCGTGCCGAAGTGCCGAGACCGTGAGCATCAACGGAGGACATGTGACATGCCCCCTCGTGCCCAAAGCCGAAATAGTTCGACCGACTGCTGATGTTTAGGGCTGTGGGATACCTACCCGGAACTGACGGCCAAGCGATGATCGCGCGCGCTCTGAGCGCAGGCGTCGCACAGGCCTAAGCAGAGACTGAACGACTCGACCGAAGCCTATCCGTTCACGCTAGCGCTTCGATCGCTCTCAACCAACTGTCAAAGTGCGGGCAGACAGCTCTTATGGCATCCAGCCCAATGTCACAGGCGATCAGCGGCCCATGAAAAGATTTCTGATAGTCGGGCATGGCTGCCAAGATGCGCTTGGATGGCGCGGTGTGCGGGCTGTCGTTGATATCCTCAGGCAAGGTTTTACTCGAAATAGCCCGCAAGGGCTCCAGCGCCTGATCGTCATCCGTCCATTGCGCAAAGGCATCGATCTGTGCAAATAGCAAAGCTTCGAACTCATGGACAAGCAGGTGCGGGATGAAATTTTTTTGTCCGATATCCTGACCCAGTGCAGCCTCCAAAAACCTCGCCTTATCCTGACCTTTGGCAGACGCTGGATAAACAGAAAGGCTCTTTCCAGGGAAGTCGACTGGCAAGGCGTAGAGGTCAAACAGCGTCGTGACATGGGCACGAGCGTCTTGTTTGCACAACTTTTCGATCTGTGGTCTGACCTTGGCATAGCGCACCACCCCGCCCCGATGGCCGGGGCTGGTACTGACAATGATAGGCACCAGATACAGGCCCAGCCGAGCATAGTGCGAAGTCAACAGCTCATTGACAAAGGCTTCCTCCGTTTGCCCCTCCACGAGCAAGTAGACGCGACTCATCGACCTGGTCTCCCGCCCAGCAAATTCTTTTTCCAAAGATCACCGAGGCTGTATTCATTCAACCATTCGGACAGCGCCTCGGTGTCAGGTCGCTTGAAGGTGGAAGAGCCACCGCGCTTATCGACCACGATCAAATCTTCTGCATCAAATTCATTCACCAACTCTACCGATTGCGTGGAAACGATGAGCTGGTGCTTTTGTGCTGCAGATTTCATCAACCCTGCCAGCACCGTGATGGCAAAGGGGTGCAGGCCCAATTCCGGCTCATCAATCAGGATAGCTGCGGGCATGAACTCCTCTGGCTGCAGCAGCACTGTCGCCAGACAGATGAAGCGCAGCGTACCGTCAGACAGGGCTGCCGCCGTGAACGGCTCATCCTGTCCACGCTCCGTCCATTCAAGCTGTATCCGCTCCTTGTTGTCGACCGTAGGACGCAGATAAAAGTCACCGAAAAATGGCGCAACCAGTCGAATGGCCTTGACGATTCGCTGGTAGTGCTCCTCGTGGTGCTTCTTCAGCCGCAACAAGAATGCGGCCAGATTGCGGGCGTCATCGCGAAGGTACTCGTTGTCGTTGAGGTTGTGAATTTGCTTGACTAAGGCGCTGCTGCTGGTGTCGTGCAGGTGGTACAGGCGCCAACTGCGCATCGCTGGTACCACGTGTTGATAAATGCCTGTCTTTCCCTTTTGCTCCTCTGCGTAAGACTCGAAATGACCCGAGGTGGGTCGCCAATCCCCATGGACGTTCCACCACAGTGCTTCACGGAAGAACATCATCCGGTTGTCCTGAGTAGGCTTCAACGTAAAGCGGTATCCGTTGTAGCCAAAATAGAGTTCAGCATGAAGCTCCTCCGTCTTCTTCCGGCCGAAATGCAATAGTGCATCCGGCCCGCCAGCCAACCCTACGGCCGTCTGCAACTGTCGGTCCAGGATGCGGTTGATGAGTCGAAAAAAACCGATCAAATTGGATTTGCCTGCACCATTGGCGCCGATCAGTACATTAATGCGACCCAGCGCGATGTCGCATTCGGCAATGGACTTATAGCCTTTTAGGACGAGCCGAGAGATTTGATCCGAGTTTTGGGCGGGTTTGAACATTTCCGACAGATGTTATCGAAGTCATCAGTCCAAAGCTGCGCTACGCAAAACAAACCCATCATATTTGCCACCACCGCACCGCCCCTGCGGCGCCCGCCCCCAGCACCACCACCAGCAAAAACGGCAAGCGCGCCCACAACGCCAGCGCCGCCACCACCAAAGCCGCCAGCCGCGCATCCAGCACCAGCCCAGCGCCCGCTGCGAACGTGTTCATCACGGTCAAGGCCGACAGCAGGGCCACGGTGATGGCCCCGGCCACGCGTGTCATGCGCGGGTTGGCAAGCCAGCGGGCAGGCACGGCGTAACCCGAGAGCTTGGTGAGGTAGGTGACGGCGGCGCCAACCAAGATGGCAAACCAGAGCGTCATGGTGCGGTCCCTTCTTCCGCGTCGGGCGCCACCGGCGCTGCCACAGCGCGCTCCGGCACCCACCAACCCCAGGCGGCACCGACCGCAGCGGCGACGAGGATCGGCAGGCCGGGCGGCAGCAGAGGCAAGGCGAGCGCAGTGACCACACCACTCAGCACCGCCAGCGCCACGGGCTCGCGCTGGCGCAGGCGCGGCCAGAGCAGACCGAGAAAGGCCGCGACGGCGGCGCCGTCGAGCCCCCAGCGGCGCGGGTCGCCCAGGGCGTCGCCGAGCCAGGCGCCGACGAAGGTGAACAGATTCCAGAGCACGAAGATGCCCAGGCCGGCCGTCCAGAAACCGCGCCGCTGCTCAGCGAGCGTGGTCTGGCCTGCGGCGGTGGCCACGGATTCGTCGATGGTCACTTGCGCCGCCAGTGCTTTGCGCCAGCCCAGGGGCTGCAGCATGTGGTTCATCTGCATGGCGTAGATGGCGTTGCGCACGCCCAGCAGTGCTGCGGCGCCGAGCGCGGCAGACGGGACACCGCCACCTGCGATCACGCCGATGAAGGCGAACTGCGAGCCGCCCGTGAACATGAGCAGGCTGAGCGCCATGGTCTGGCCGACGGTGAGGCCAGCCGCCACGGCGAGCGCGCCGAAGGAGATGCCGTAGAGGCCGGTGGCGACGGCGATGGACAGGCCCATGCGGATGGCGGGGGTCCAGGAGGCGGGGCGCAGGGTGGGTTGAGAGGGACGCACAGATGTCAATTTTGATAGCTGGAAGCGCTTACTGGATAAGCGCTAGAGGCCTAAAACAATTAAATTTTTTTATCTTGGTTCAGGCACGCAATGGCTGCTGGCGAAGAGCCCGACTGTTGTGCGGCCCGCCATCGCGGCGCTCGATAGTCCGGCATCGGGGTCAGAGCACGAGTTTCGCTTTGCGAAATCGTGATCTGACCCCGATACCTGCGCCGCTCGCGCCACTGCCTGTGTGCCACAGGCGCGCCGCAGGGGGAGTCCTAGTGTCGTGAGTTGGAAATTCGTCTCAGAAAAGTGCCGAGAATCGCCGCCATGCGGCGTTGCAAATCCTCGCGATAGCTACGGCTATCACTGTGGTTTGCGCCTTGCCTGACGACGATTTCGCCCCTTTTCATTTTTCAACGTACTTCCAACTCCCGACACTAGTGTGCTTTGTCCCAGTTCGGCCCCACGCCCACTTCGGCCAGCAGCGGCACTTTCAGTTCGGCGATGCCGGCCATCAGTTTCGGGATTTCTGCCTTCACCCAATCCACCTCGGCTTCGGGCAGTTCGAACACCAGTTCGTCGTGCACCTGCATGATCATTTTGATTTCCGGCTTGTGCGCGTCCAGCTCTTTTTGCACCGCCACCATGGCGAGCTTGATGAGGTCGGCCGCCGTGCCCTGCATGGGCGCATTGATGGCAGCGCGCTCGGCGCCGGCGCGGCGCGGGCCGTTGGGGCTGTTGATTTCGGGCAGGTACAGGCGCCGGCCAAAGACCGTCTCGACATAGCCGCGCGCCTTCGCCTGGGCTTTGGTTTCGTCCATGTACTGCTTGACGCCGGGGTAGCGCTGAAAGTACTTGTCGATGTAGGCGGCGGCGGCCTTGGTCTCAATGCCGAGGTTCTTCGCCAGGCCAAAGCTGCTCATGCCGTAGATCAGGCCGAAGTTGATGACCTTGGCGTAGCGACGCTGCTCGCTTGAAACCTGGTCCAGCGCCACACCAAACACTTCGGCGGCGGTGGCGCGGTGCACGTCGAGGCCGGCGTGGAAGGCATGCAGCAAGGCGTGGTCGCCGCTGATATGGGCCATGATGCGCAGCTCGATCTGGCTGTAGTCGGCGCTGGCAATCACGCTGCCTGGCGGCGCCACAAAAGCCTCGCGCACGCGCCGGCCCTCGGCCGTTTTGATCGGAATGTTCTGCAGGTTCGGGTCGGTGCTGGAAAGCCGCCCAGTCACGGCCACCGCCTGCGCGTAGTGCGTGTGCACACGCCCGGTGCGCGGGTTGGCGAGCTGCGCCAGTTTGTCGGTGTAGGTGCCCTTGAGCTTGCTTAAGGATCGGTGCTCCAGCAGCTTGGCAGGCAGGGGATAGTCCTCGGCCAGCTTTTCCAGCACTTCTTCGTCGGTGCTGCGCGCGCCGGTGGCGGTCTTTTTGACGACCGGCATACCGAGCTTGTCGAAGAAGATTTCGCCCAGTTGCTTGGGGCTCGCCAGGTTGAAGGGCTGGCCGGCAATCTCGTACGCCTCGGTCTCCAGCTGCACGATGCGCTGGCCCAGGGCGTGGCTTTGCGCGGCGAGGGTGGGCGCGTCGATCAGCACGCCGTTGCGCTCGATGCGGTACAGCGTCTCGCTGCTCGCCATCTCCAGCTCGTAGATGAAGCGCAGCTTGTCGTCGGCCTGGAGCAGCGGCCACAGGGCGTTGTGCACGTCCAGCGTCTGGTCCGAGTCTTCGCACGAATAGGCAGCGGCTTTGTCCACCGGCACCTGGGCAAAGGGAATTTGGTGCGCGCCCTTGCCGCACAGGTCTTCGTAGCTGATGCCCGTGCGGCCGGTGTGGCGCAGCGCCAGGCTGGTCAGGCTGTGCGGCTTGTGCACTTCGAGCACGTAACTTTGCAGCATGGTGTCGTGCGCGTAGCCTTGCACCTCGATGCCGTGGTTGGCGAGCACATGGCGGTCGTACTTGATGTGCTGGCCAAGCTTGTGGCGCTTGCCGTCTTCCAGCCAGGGCTTGAGGCGCGCCAGCACCTCGGCCAGCGGCAGTTGCTCGGGCGCATCGGGCCCGGCGTGGGCGAGCGGGATGTAAGCCGCCTCGCCCGCCTGCACGCTGAAACTGATGCCGACAATTTCGGCGCGCATGGCGTCAAGCGAGGTGGTTTCGGTGTCGATGGCGACCAGCTCGGCGGCCTGCAGGCGCTGCAGCCACTGGTCGAAATTGGTCCAGTTCAGGATGGTGTCATAGACCACGCTGCGCTGCTGCGCCGCCTCGGCCACGGGGCTGGCCGAGTGGTCGGCAAACAGGTCGCCGCTCTGGCCGGGCATCGCCACTTCGGGCGCGCTTGCGGCGGCAGGCGCTGCCGCTTCCAGCGTGCGCGCCAGGCTTTTGAAGCCATATTTTTCGTAGAAATCCTTCAGCTTGGGTGCGTCGGGCGCGCCAATCGCAATCGCCTCCAGGCGGGGCAAGTCCGCAATCCACTCGGCCAGATCGCAATCGGTCTTGATGGTGAGGAGCTGGCGGCCGGTGGGCAACCAGGCCAAGGCCTTGCGCAGGTTCTCGCCTGCAACACCCTTGATCTGGTCGGCGCTGGCAATCAGCGCATCAAGCGAGCCGTATTCCTGCAGCCACTTGGCGGCGGTCTTGGGGCCGACCTTTTCGACCCCCGGCACGTTGTCCACCTGGTCGCCCACCAGGGTCTGGAAGTCCACCATCAGGCGCGCAGGTACGCCAAATTCGGCCTCGACGCCCGCCATGTCGCGGCGCTTGCCGTTCATAGTATCGATGATGGTGATGCGCTCGTCCACCAACTGCGCCAGGTCCTTGTCGCCGCTGCTGACAATCACCTCGATGCCCTGGCGCGCGGCAATGACGGCCAGGGTGCCAATCACGTCGTCGGCCTCGACGCCCGGCACATCGAGCACCGGCCAGCCCAGCAGGCGCACCACTTCGTGGATGGGCGGGATCTGCGCACGCAGGTCGTCGGGCATGGGGCTGCGCTGCTGCTTGTAGGCCGGATAAATTTCATCCCGGAAAGTGGGGCCCTTGGCATCGAACACGCAGACGGCGTAGTCGGCAGGCACCTCGCGGCGCAGCAACTGCATCATGTTGATCATGCCGCGAATGGCGCCCGTGGCGGCGCTGGCCGGGTCGCCGGGCACGGCGCGCAGGTCGGGCATGGCGTGGAAGGCGCGGTAGAGGTAGCTCGAACCGTCGACCAGCAGCAGGGTTTTGTTGTCGCTCATGCGCCAGATTGTGCACAGGAAGCGGGCGTCGGCGTCGACCGTCAGGGGGCTTGCCCTCTGGCGCGCCGGCAGCGCTTCGTGTTGAATGTCGCCGGTTGCCATTTCGTTCGCCACTGCCTACTTGGGAGCAATCCATTGAAGCTCAAAAAAATCGCCCTGGGAGCCCTCGCCGCGCTCATCCTTGCCGGCACGGCCGGCTGGTTCAGCCTGGACAAGGAGACGCGCGCCCTGCTCAAGACCGCGCCCACCAACCGCGACCTGCTGTTCTGGAGCGTGCCGCAGCGCGACGCTGCCTTTCGCGCACTCGACCGGATTTCACTGCTGGCCAAATGGCACGACATCCCCGCCAGCAGCGCGCCCAAGCCCCTGCCGCAGGGCGAGCCGCTCAAGCTTCCCATCGACCTGGACGCCTACATGGCCAGCCAGCGCAGCGCTGCCATCGTGATCCTGCAGGATGGCAAGCTGCGGGTCGAGCGCTACGGCCTGGACTTTGACAAGGACGGGCGCTGGACGAGTTTTTCCGTCGCCAAATCCTTCACCTCCACGCTGGTGGGCGCGGCGCTGCGCGATGGTTTCATCAAGAGCATGGACGACAAGGTCAGTGACTACATCCCGGGCATGTTGGGCTCGGCCTATGACGACGTGAGCGTGCGCCAGCTGCTCACCATGACGTCGGGCGTGCGCTGGAACGAGGACTACGGCGACCCCCAATCCGACGTCGCCCAGTTCAACAACCACAAGCCCGAACCCGGCGTGGACGCGCTGGTGAGCTACATGCGCAAGCTGCCGCGCGAGGCGCCGGCCGGCACGCGCTGGCACTACAGCACGGGCGAGACCAATCTCGTGGGCATCCTGGTGCAGCAGGCAACGAAGAAGCCGCTGGCCGACTATCTGTACGAAAAGGTCTGGAACCCTGCCGGCATGGAGCAGCAGGCCACCTGGCTGCTCTCCAAGACCGGCAACGAGATCAGTGGCTGCTGCATCCAGGCCGCAACGCGCGACTTTGCCCACTTTGGCCAGTTCATCCTCGACGGGGCGAAGGTGGGCGGCCAGAGCATCGTGCCCGACGGCTGGCTGGCCGAGGCGACCACTGGCCAGGCCGCCACCGGACAGCCCGGCCGGGCCTACGGCTACCAGTGGTGGACGTACGACACCGGCGCTTTCGCTGCGCGCGGCATCTTCGGCCAGGGCATCTTCATCGACCCCAAGCGCAAGCTGGTGATTGCCTCCAACGCCAACTGGTCCGCTGGCGCCAGCGACCGCGCCACCAGCGACGCGCGCGAGGCGTTCTATCTGGCCGTGCAGAAGGCGGTGGACGACGAGGCGGCCGCCGCGCCGGCGCGCTGAGCCGATGGGGCGCTTGCGGCCGGGCCGGTATAGTCCGCCGGCGCTGCGCCTTTGGCGCCGAGGCGGCACGGCGCGGCGCGCCTAGAATCGCGCTATGCGCGCCCCCACTTCCCCCATTGCATCCCTCCTCGCCGCACTGGTGCTGCTGGCCTTTGTCAGCGCCCCGGTTGTCGCTCAAAATACCAGTCAAAATGGCACCCAGCGCTCACCAGATAAGGGTGAACAGCTCTCAAATACAGAGCAAAAGAACAAGCGTGTGGAGCAGCGCACCGAACGCATTCACCTGCAAGACCAGGGCAGCACGGTGGACGAACTGCGCATTGGTGGCCAGACGCGCAGCATCAAGGTGCAGCCCGCTGCTGGCAACATGCCCTCCTATGAAGTGCTTCCGTCCGACGGCGTGCGCAACCGGGCGCAGAACGGCTCTGAATCCACCACCGGCCCGCGCGTGTGGAACGTGATGAAGTTCTGAGCCACGCCTGCCTTCCCCCGCCCCACCCTGCGGCCCGCCTCGCGTCCGCCCTTTTTGAACGCCCCGTTTTCGTGGTGCCCTGAGCCATGGCTGTATTTACCCCCGTCTCCCCCGAAGCGGCCAGCGCGCTGCTGCACAAGCTCCATCTCGGCGAACTGATCGAGTTGCGCGGCATTGCCGGCGGCATCGAGAACACCAACTACTTTGTCACCTGCACGGCGGGCGAGTACGTGCTGACGCTGTTCGAGCGCCTCACGGCCGAGCAGCTGCCGTTCTATCTGCACTTGATGAAGCACCTGGCGCACGCCGGCATTCCGGTGCCAGATCCGCAAGCCGACGCGCACGGCGAAATCCTGCACAGCGTCTGCGGAAAGCCCGCTGCACTGGTCAATCGCCTCACCGGCCACAGCCAGCTCGCGCCCCAGCCGGTGCACTGCGCAGCCGTGGGCGGCATGCTGGCGCGCATGCATCTGGCCGGGCGCGGGTTTGATCGCCAGCAACCCAATTTGCGCTCTCTGGCCTGGTGGAACGAAACGGCGCCGCTGGTACTGCCCGAACTGGATGCAAGCGAGGCCGCGCTCTTGCAGGCCGAGCTGGCCTACCAGAACCACGTGGCCGAGAGCCCCGCCTACGCCGCCCTGCCGCGCGGCCCGGTACATGCCGACTTGTTTCGCGACAACGTCATGTTCGAAGGCGAGCAGCTCACCGGCTTCTTCGACTTCTACTTTGCCGGTGTCGACACCTGGCTGTTCGACCTGGCGGTGTGCATGAACGACTGGTGCGTCCACCTGCCCACCGGCGCCCACGACGCCCGGCGCGCCAGCGCGCTCCTGCAGGCGTATGAGGCCGTGCGGCCACTCACCGCTGCCGAGCGCGGCCTGCTGCCCGCGATGGCACGAGCCGGAGCGCTGCGCTTCTGGATCTCGCGCCTGTGGGACTGGCATTTGCCGCGCGAAGCCGAGGTGCTGACGCCGCACGACCCCCAGCATTTCGAGCGCGTGCTGCGCCAGCGCGTCGCCCACCCTCTTGTCCCCTCTGCCTACGCCTCCACCTGCCTGTCTGAATGAAACTCCAAATCGTCCCCGCACGCACCGGCATCGCCTGGGTCAAAGGCGGCATTCGCGTCTTCTGGCGCCAGCCCATGGCATTGTCGGCCCTGTTTTTCATGACCATGGCGGCCATGTCGATCGTCTCGATGTTCCCGCTCATCGGCCCGGCGCTGGCGCTGGCGCTGCTGCCCTCGGCAACGCTGGCCATGATGGTCGCTGCGGCCGAGGCCGGCCAGGGGCGCTTTCCCACGCCGGCCTTGTTGCTGGTGGCGTTTCGTACCGGGCGCCAGCGCCTGCGCGACATGGCCATGCTGGGCGTGCTCTACGCCGCAGGCTTTTTGCTGGTCAT